>DAOUDE010000111.1:0-73143 GCA_034431475.1 Thermomicrobiales bacterium
TCCCGGCGTCCGGCGCGGCGGCGGCCCGCCGCTGCACCGCGTCCAGCGCCGCTGCGCCCAGGCCAACCGCTGGCGTGGCCAGGATCGTGCGCCGGGAAATCCGCCCGGTGGACGTGAGGGTCATCGGTGATTCGCCTGCGGCGGCTTCCTTCGGCATAGTGGCTCCAGACCCGGCGTCGACTTACGTACCCGGCGGGTAGTCATCGAAATATTCGACGATGGCGTTCTCGTAGGCGGTGACAATCGCGTTCTCCCCTTCCGGCGAGGTCAACACAGCAGCATCGCCAGGGTTGGACACGAACAGCGATTCCACGATGGCGCCCGGCATGGCGCTGGGCGTAATCACCCCTGGAATGGCCGGACCCGTGATGATGAAGTGTTTGAAGACCGGATGCTCCCGCTGGACATCGGCCGTGGAGTCTGGCAGCACACCGCGCTCTTCGTCGATCGGCAGCACGTAGCCGATCTTGGCGAACTGCTCGCGCAGGTGGGCGTAGGCAAGCGTCGCGAACTCCGCATTGCGGTCCCCAAACGGGCGCTCCCGTGTGAACCAGGTCTCGTAGCCGCGTGGCGTCTCCGTGGAGTAGCCGTTGATGTGGATGGAAACCAGCAGGTCCGCATGTGCGGCGTTGCAGGTGTTGATCCGAGCCTGGATCTCATCCAGCGTCTTGTTTCGGTCGGAGCGAGGCGGGTCGTGTGCAGCGGTTCGTCCGTCCTTGTTGACATCCTTGCCATCCGCATTGACGTCGATATCCGTGTCGCGGGTCAGCACGACGTCGTACCCACGGTTCTTCAGGCGTGCTTCCAGATCCCAGGCCTGCTGCATGACGAGCACGGCCTCCTCCAGATCCGGGCGGCCATCGTCAAAGAACTCGGTAAACCCACGGTCGCTTCCGCCATGCCCCGGATCGAGGCAGACCACGGGCGGCCTGGTGAAGTTCGCCGGGAGCGGAATCGGCGTCTGCTCCGCTGGCACGACAGGCGGCGCAGCCTCCACCGGCGCCTCAACTGCCGGCTCCGGCGTGGGGTCGATGATGCTGGCCACCACCGGCGTCTCCGGGACCGGGGTCGGCTCCTGGACGCGCCCGAACAGGCGGCCGCCCGCAAAGGCCAGCACCGTCAACCCCACGATGAGCAGTGCACCTGCCAGGGTCAGGGCCGGCGACCGCAGCCGCCCATCCTGCCGCGTCTTTGGCATTCTCGGAGCGGGTTTCGACGCTCTGGCACCCGGGCGTGCAGGATTCTGCCAGGTCCAATTGGCGCTGTCGGCCGCCTCGGGCTGGGAATCGGGCGGCGCGGTTGGCACAGATTCCGGGCGCACACGGCTCCCGCGCCACGACCAGGTCGGAGCGTCTCCCGAGGATCCGGGTGAGTTCAGTTCGGCCTTATCCCAGGCGCCCATCGCTGCTCACGAAAATGCCACCCCAGCCGCCGCATTCCGCCATGCAGAAGTTCTATCCGGGATACGCGTCGAAATACTCCTTGATTGCCCGCTCATACGCGCCAACCAGCGTCTCTTCTCCCTGATCAGAGGTGATAAACGCCGCGTCGTCGTCGTTCGAAAGGAAGATACCCTCGATCACGGCGCCGGGCATGTTGCTGGGCACCAGCTTGCCCGGACGTTCCGGCCCGGTCACGGCGTGATCTTCGATCCCGATGCCCCGGTCATTCGCGTCGTAGCCTGCAGCCGCGTACGCCTCGGCCAGGGCAGTGTGCATCATCTCGGCAAACGCCCGGCTGCGCCCGCTGAAGGGCCGCTGATCGTTGTACCAGACCTCGTAGCCTTGCAGCGCCGTGTTTTCGGCGCCGTTGTAGTGCACATCAACCAGAAGATCGGCGTTGGCGAGGTTGCAGATATTCACCCGGGCTTGCAGGTCGTCCAGTTGATCCGTCTTCGCCGGGCCGTCCGGGTCCGCCGTTATGCCATCCCCATTCACATCCTCGTTCGACGGGTTGACCTCGGTGTCGGTCTCCCGCGTCAGGACCACTTCGAAGCCGTCGGCGCGGAGTCGCTCAGCCAGCGCCAGCGAATGTGCCAGCGTCAGGTCTTTCTCCTGGAGGACGATCTTGCCATCGACGATGCGCACGTTTCCCAGATCGATGCCGCCGTGGCCGGGATCGATGCACACGATGTTCCGGCCGTCGCGCGCATACGCCTCGTCGACTTCTGGCACCGGCACCGGGACCGGTGTGGGCGTGGGCGCCGCTGGAAGCGGCGTTGGCGTGGGCGGCGGAGGTGGTGGCGTCGGCGTCGCAGTGGGCAGGGGCGTCGGGATGGGCGTAGCCGTCGGGATCGGCGTTGGCGTGGGTGGCGGCGTCATGAAGCGCTGGCTGCCCAGGCGCCCCCCGATGATCAGAAGCGACACCAGAAGCGCGAAAAAAAGGATGGTCGCGCCCCGGGCGACATCTTCATGCCGGTTCTTTCGGCTATCCATGAACTCGGGCGCCCCCGTTCCGGATCAACCGTCTCGTTGGCCGAAGCGCCGAGACACGGTCGGGTCACGAAAGTGGTTGTATGCGGCGGGACACACGTAGCCTACGACCCCGGCCCGTGTGAGACAAGAAACAGTGTACCGATTGGGGCCAATTCCGGCCCGCATCACCCGCATCTGCCTCGCTGTGCGACACTCTTCCGGGGTATTCGAAGACAGGAATCGCGATCCAAAGGAGTTCGGTTATGAAGTCGGTTCTCGTCATCGAGCCGCACGATGTGCAGGTTATCGATGAAGAGGTTCCGCAGCCTGGCCCCCACGATGTCCTGGTGAAAGTGGGCGCGTGCGGCATCTGTGGCACTGATGTCCACATCATTGAAGGTGAGTTTCCGCCAGCGGTCTTCCCGGTGCGCATCGGGCATGAACTCGGAGGCGATGTCGTGGCCGTGGGTGATGCCGTGCGCGGCGTGAAAGCCGGTGATCGCGTCGGCATCGACCCCTGCATGCCGTGTGGCGCGTGCTACTACTGCCAGCGCGGTATGGGGAACCTCTGCGATTACTTCGGCGGTGTCGGCACGAGCCACACCTCCGGTGGGTTTTCCGAGTTCGTCTCCGTCCCGGAGACGCAGGTTTATCCCATCCCGGATAGCATGTCGATGAAGGCTGCCGCCCTCATCGAGCCTGTTTCCTGCGTCGTGCGTGGTTTTCATCGCCTCTCGCCGCAGGTTGGCGAGACGTACCTTGTTTACGGCGCGGGTCCCATGGGGTTGCTCAACGCCCAGGTGGCGCGCTTCAACGGCGCGAGCCTGGTGGCCATCATTGACATCAACCAGTCCCGGCTGGATCGCGCTCGCGACGAGTTCGGGTTTGCGCATGTCGCAACGCGCCTGGAGGACTTGCGCGACCTTGCGCCACGCGGCTTCGACAACGTGATCGAGGCCACCGGCGTCACGAAGGTGGCCGAAGCGGCCATCGACGCCGTCAAACGGCGCGGAAAGCTGCTCCTCTTTGGCGTTTGCCCGCCGGGGGAGAAGGCCTCCTACGATGCCTACAAGATCTACAACGAAGAGATCACCATCCTCGGCACCATGTCGGTCCAGAACTCCTATGGCCCAGCCATCGACATCCTGGCCGCTGGCGCCATCGACGCTGACCGCATGGTGACGCACACCTTCCCCATCGATCAGTTCGATGAGGCGATGCAGGCGGTTCGCAGCGGCCAGGGCCTGAAGGTTCAGGTTGCTGGTGTGAGCGGCTAGCTGAGAACGGCGCGACGTCTTGCCCCCGCTCTTCCTGTCCACAGGAAGAGCGGGTGCTCTTGGACCAGAGCACCGGGGACTGTGGACCTACAGGAACAACAGCATCGCCCCGGCTACGAACGGCACCAGGATAACGGCGACTCTCAGGATGGCCCGGGGGGCGCGGCGCGTGAAGCGTGCGCCCACAAACGCCCCACTCCCAAGCCCAATCGTAAGCCCGATCAGGTGCGGCAACGACACATCGCCGTGGCGGGCCATCGCCGTGCCACCGGCAGCACTGATGAAGATCAAAGCCAGCATGGTGGTGCCAACCGTTTGCCGCAGCGGGAGGCGGTGGATGGTGAGCAGGCCAAGTTGCAGAAAGGGTGCCATCCCGACGCCGAAGAATGCGGCGCCTGCGCCCCCAACAGCGCCAAGCCCGACCGCCGCCCCCCACTCCGCTGGCTGGCGCTGCGGTTCTCCATGCCACTCCAGGTCCGCAATCGTGGTGGGCGCGACCCGGGTACGCACCCAGACCAGTGCCGCCAGGATCCAGAGCGCGATCCCGGCGGCCATCGCAAGTGTGTCGTCCGGAATCGCCTGGCTGCTATCCGCGCCAATCACCGCGCCGATGGCTCCGGCCAACCCGACAATGAGGCCCAGTTTCCACGCCACATTTCCCTCGCGAAAGTGCGAGAGCGTGCCGGAGGCGGTCACGAAGAGCATGGCGGCGATCGCGGTGCCCACCGCGGTGTGCGCGGGCAGGCCGAAGACCGTCGTCATGATCGCCACGGCCACCCCGGCCCCGCCGGCTCCAATGAACCCGATGATAAGGCCGATCAGAAACGTCACTGCCGCCAGTTCGGCGACAGTGGACAGGAATAGCAGGTGTTCCGGGGAAATACTCACCGCATGTGCGACTCGGCCGGCGTTCCGTGCACCACGTGGCGCGTCTCGATCGAACCGTACCCACCTGGAGTACCGTACCCGCCGGAGTACGGGGCCGGCTGCGAATTCGCATACTCGACCGTCATCATGCGCCGCACCGGTGAGACGAACTTGCGGTAGGCGATGTAGAGCAACACGATGGGGATCAGCACCAGCAGCGCCAGCCCGAAGCGGATTACCAGGCCCACAAATCCGCTGAACATCCAGCCAATCATGACGCCAAGGACGATGCCTGCGATGAAGCCATAACTTCCCCATTGCATGCGGCCATTGCCCTGGCGCTGCCCGGAGGGGTATTGCGTGTTCATGGTCTTTTACCTCCGCGGCGACAGGGAAATCGGACAATGATCTGCGCCGCACCCGGCCGCTAGCGTACCGCACAGGCGGGCCGTTGGCCTTCACTTTTCGATCATCTCACGCGGACCAGATCCCCGCGTTGTATTCGGGCGGCATTGAAACGCCGTCACCCTGTTGACGCTACAGTGTGCGGCGCGGTTCCCGCGGGTCCGCAAGGGAAACGGAGGAACTGTGTCTACCGTTCTCGACGAAAGAGACGTCGCGTTAGAAGTCGCCGAGGCGGCCCCGGCTCCGGACGTGATCGCAGAGTTCATGCCCCAGCCTGAGCACGTCCCGGCCGAACCCATGACCCAACGCCGCGTCCTGGGACTGGCAACCCCCATCATCGGGGAGAATCTGTTGCAAACGGCCGTCGGCGCCGTCGACACCTTCATGGTGGCGCGCCTCGGGGCGGCGGCCGTGGCTGGTGTGGGCACCGGCTTCGAGATCGTGTTCTTCATCATCTCGATTCTCTCGGCCATCGATATTGGCGCAACGGTGCTCGTGTCGCAGGCCATCGGAGCTGGCGAACGCCAACGTGCCAACCACCTGGCGCGGCAGGCGATTGTCTGGGGCTTGCTGCTGGCCATCCCGATCTCGGTGATCATCTTCTTCGCCTCACCAACCATCGTGGGCTTCTTCGGTACCGAGCCGGATGTAGCTGAAGCCGCCACAATCTACATGGAGATCATCTCCGCGACGGCGGTGGCGCTCTTCCTGTCGTTTGTGTGCGGGGCCGTGCTCCGCGGCGCTGGCGACAGCCGTACGCCGCTCTATGCGGCCATCGTGGCGAACATCGTCAACATTGGCGTGGCGTATCTGCTGATCTTCGGCAATTACGGCTTTCCGGAACTGGGTATCGCGGGGAGCGCCTGGGGCGCGGCCCTGGGACGCGGCGTTGGCGCTGTCGTGATGATTGCCGCCATGATCTGGGGCAACCGCAAGATCTCGTTGCGCGGTACCTGGGGCTGGAAGCCAGAGTTCCCAATTGGCAAAGAGCTCTTCACGCTCGGAATCCCGGCTGCGACCGAACAAATGCTGTCGTCCGGGGCGTTCATGACGCTGATCGGCGTCGTGGCGCTCATCGGCACGCCGGCGCTCGCCGCGCAGCAGATCGCGTTTACCTCGTTCTCGGTCGCGTTCCTGCCGGGGCTGGCCTTCTCCATCG
Organism: Thermomicrobiales bacterium; assembly: GCA_034431475.1. GTDB lineage: Bacteria > Chloroflexota > Chloroflexia > Thermomicrobiales > UBA6265 > JACCXM01. The sequence continues at coordinate 6,123 of DAOUDE010000111.1, forward strand.
CGGGCACGGCGCTGGTTGGGCAGAGTATTGGGGCTCACTTGCCCGCCGACGCCCGCAAGGCCTGGCAGATTTCAATTCGCTGGGCGCTTGTCTGGATGGGCATTGGCTCTGTGCTGGTTTACCTGTTCGCCGAACAGTTGATGCGAATTTACACGCAGGAGCCGGCCGTCATCGAGTCTGGCGTGCTGGCGCTGCACTCGCTGGCCTTCGCCCTGCCGCTCTGGGCGGTGTGGATTGTCAGTAGCGGCGCACTGCGCGGCACTGGCGATACGCGGACGCCCCTCATTGTCGGGTCGACGTCCATTTGGGCTGCGGTCGGCATGGCGTGGCTCGGCGTGCGCTTCAACAATGGCGGCATGGACTGGGTCTGGATCAGCTTTGCGATCGTCGCCGTGCCGGCCGCCATCATCATGGGCTGGATGGTGCATAAGCGATTGAGTGACTACGAAACCGGGCGTCGCGAGTTGCCCGAAATCTCCGAAGCCGCAGCGGCAATGCCGGCGCACTAGGCGGCGGGCATGATCATCCCGGTCTGCTGTATCAGCCAACCGGGAGTAATGCGCTTTTCAACAACCTGACCACGGGTTAACCCGTTGCCTCCTGACGGAGCGCGCCAAGAGGCACGCTCCGTTCGGCGTACCGCTGGTTCCCGTACCCGGTACGGGCGTGCATGATGCTGCCCGCAGATAGGCTGCCTCCAGAGTGGATAGGTGGCCGGTGGCCACCGCAGCGGCTGCCAGGACCGGATGACCGGCCCCTGGCGATAACGCGGGAGGTCTGGCGAGTCATGGACAAGAGCGGATCAAGGAACCAGGGCTGTCTGATCCCCGTCGTGATCGTCCTGGGGCTGGGCGCCATTCTGCTCTTCTTCGATTACGTCCTGATCGTGGCACACCTCGCGCCCCCCTTTTGCACCCGGCCGGAATGCCAGGCGATGAGCACGTTTCTGCATATCTCCGCCATAAGCTCCGTCGTGGCCCTGACCTGCGCCACCCTGGCCGCGCTCAGCGCCAGGCCGAAGTGGCTCCCAATGCTCGCAGTGGGCGCCCTGCTCGTCTCGATTGCCGCCGGGCTCCTGACGGGCATTGGCATGTGGTCCCTCCCCAATGCCTTGATCACATTGGTTGTGACGTGGCTGCTCCTGTTGCTGGTGGCCGACCAGTGAGCACAACCGGGGTGTTGCGCTGACGCGCTACCACCAGCCGTAGGGCACGTTACGCCGTGGGTTCAACCGCGAATGCATGCCGCGCTCATGCAAGATCTCGATGCGCCGGGCGAGGGCGGCGATCTCGTTGCCATCCAGGACGTCGCCCAGCAGCGCCGGCAACTCATCACGGCGGGCGTGCATGTCGCCCAGTTCACCTTGCAGCGTGGGGGAAATCGGCCGCCCCACAAACTGCCAGAGCACCGTCCGCAGCTTGGGCTCGCAGTTGAACGTCAGCCCGTGGTCGATGCCCCACACCTTGCCCTGCTGATCGCGCATGCAGTGGCCGATCTTGCGATCAGCGTTGTTCGTGAGTTGATCGAACAGCACCAGGCGCTCGATGTCCGGGTGTTCCCCACCCCAGAACTGCTCGCGGTTTTCGGTTTCCGGCTCGGGCTCGATATAGAGTTGCAGGCTCCCTTCGCCATGCGGTCCTTCGCGCACCACCGTGACCGGCACCAGGTCCCAGCCAGCCCACTTGCTGAAGCGATACGCCGCGACTTCCCGCTGGTAAAGGGTGCCGTCCGGGAAATCCCAGAGCGGCGCTTCCCCCGCGCGCGGCTTGTAGATCGCCAGCACGCTGTGATCGTCGTCGGGCTCCAGCACCACCGCAAAGGTGTAGTTCGATCCCCAGGGAATAAGCTGCGCACCGCTGAAGTCAGCGGTGGTGAGCACATGCAGGGCTTCGGCTTCGGTGAGTGGGGCTTGCCGTTGCGACTCGCCGTCGCCACCTTTGAGTTCGAGAAAGAGATCGGGCATTCGCGGGTCCGCTCGTGATTCGCCTCGTCGGACAGTTCAGTTTACTCCGCGCTTCTCCCTGCGGGTCATGCGAAGCACCTGAGCCAGGCACTCTCCTGCCCGGCACGAGACGTACAATCGTGGCAGTTGTGATCGCCGCACGTCCGGGAAGGAATACCCTGCAACATGCGCATCGTACGGTTCAGGACAGCAGCTGACAGCACCCCCACGTGGGGAGCACTGGAAGGTGAAACGATCCTCGCGCTCTCGGGTACACCCTTCCAGGGTGAGGAGGTCACGGCCGGCAAGCCACTCGCGACGCTCTCCCAGGTCGAATTGCTGGCGCCCGTCGACCCGGAGAAGATTGTCTGCGTCGGCATGAACTACCTGGCCCACGTCACCGAACGCGACCCGAACCGCAAGGTCCCGGAAGAGCCCGTGCTCTTCATGAAGCCGCAGACGGCACTGCTGGGCCACGGGCAGGCGATCAAGATCGCCAACCTCGATCACCGCACCGATCACGAGGCGGAACTGGCGATAATCATCGGCAAGACGGCTCGCCACGTCAGCGAGGCGGATGCCCTCTCGTACGTCGCGGGCTACACCGTCGCGAACGATGTCTCTGACCGCGATCTGCAAAAGAAGGACGGCCAGTTCATTCGCGCCAAGGGGTTCGACACTTACTGCCCGGTCGGGCCGTGGGTGGAGACCGACATCGACATCTCCGACCTGCCGGTGCGCTCGCGCGTCAACGGCGAGCCGCGCCAGGATCAGAAGACCTCCAGCATGCTCTGGAATCCGGCCTTCCTCATCTCTTACATCAGCGGCGTGATGACATTGAAGCCGGGCGACCTCATCCTCACCGGGACGCCCGAAGGCGTCGGTCCCCTCAAGCCGGGCGACACTATCGAGGTCGAAGTCACCGGCATCGGCACCCTCAGCAACCCGGTCGAGGCGGCGTAGAACTGAGGGGGAGCCGCTTCGCTCAGGGGGAGACGGCCTGCGGGCCTTAGGGGGAGACGCTTCGCTCAGGGGGTGCCGCTTCGCTCAGGGGGTGGAGGAGAACGATGAGTGACTTTTCCCCTCGTTCTCCTCCACCCCCTGAGGGCTTTAGCCCGTCTCCCCCTGAGCGAAGCGGCTCCCCCTTCGTCCTAGAACTCTCGCCAGGCCACACCGGTCCCGGTTGCCAGCAGCGATGCCAGCGCCTCGGAATCGTGGACGGGCGCCAGGCAGGCCATGTGCTCGCAGAGATACGCCGTGGCCTGGCCGCCCCGCGCAGGCCGTTCCTGCAGGAACGGCAGGCGGGCCACGAGATCGGGCGCACCCTCATCCACGTACCCGACGACCAGGTTCGGGGAGTAGACCCCGTAGCTGGCATCCAGCAACGCCTGGAGATCGTCGCCCTCCCGATCGCCCGCGAGGGCCAGCTCCTGCACGGGGCCGAGGTAGAAACTCAGGGCGCTCAGGTAGCGCCCGGCTGCCAGCGGGTGCTCGCGCATGGTGCTGGCCAGTGATTGCAACAGGGCGGCGGCTCGGGCCGTCCAGGCTTCGTTGCCGGTCATGTCGCCCAGGTGCAGCAGGACATCCGCCGCAACGGCATTGCCCGAAGGCGTCGCGCCATCGTGCAGATCGCGGGAACGGGTGATGGGCGTGGCGTGGTCCTCGGCGGCGTCAAAGAAGCCGGCGTTCTCCTCACTGGCGAAGCGCGCGATCATCCCCTCCGTCAGGCGCAGCGCCTCCTTCAGCCATTGCGCTTCCAGCGTGGCCCGGTAGAGCGCGAGCAGACCGTCGATGAAGAGTGCGTAGTCCTCCAGGAAGCCCGTAACCCGAGCGTCGCCATCCTTCCAGCTCCGCAGCAGCACGCCATCACGCTGCAGGTGTTCCAGGACGAACGAGGCATTCTTGCGCGCGATGTCGAGGAAGTCCGGGCGACCCAGCACGCGTCCGCCATTGGCGAATGCGCGCAGCATCATCCCATTCCAGGCGGTGATCACCTTCTCGTCCCGCCCAGGCCGCGTGCGCGTCCCGCGCGCCGCGAGCAACAAGGGCACGCTGCGCGCGATAGCGGCGGCGAGGTCGTCAGCCGTCACCCCGGCCTCCGTGGCGACCATCTCCAGCGGGCGCGGAGTTGAGAGGACGGTGGCGCCCTCGAAGTTGCCCCCTGGCTTGACGGCGAACCATGCCTTGATCAGAGTTGCGTCCTCCGGCGGGAGGACAGCGTCGATCTCCTCGGGCGTCCAGACGTAGAAACGACCTTCGTGTCCCTCGGTGTCGGCATCGAGCGTCGAATAGAATCCGCCGTGCTCGCCAGTCAATTCGCGCGCCACGAAATCCAGGGTCTCCTCGGCGACCTGGCGGTAGCGGGGATCGTGGTACGCCTGGAACCCGGCCAGGTAGGCGCTGGCGAGCTGGGCGTTGTCGTAGAGCATCTTCTCGAAGTGCGGCACCAGCCAGATGGCATCCACCGCGTAGCGGGCAAAGCCGCCGCCCAGGTGGTCGTAGATGCCGCCAGTGGCCATGCGGTCGAGCGTGCGGCGGGCCATCACCTCGGCGCGGGTGTCGCTGGCGCGATGCGCCTGCTGCAGCAGGTACTCGATGATCGCAGGCTGTGGAAACTTCGGCGCAGCCCCGAACCCACCGTTGCGCGCATCGAACGAGCGCGCGAGTGCTTCGGAGGCCTCGTCGGCAATTGCACCCTGGAGATCCCCCGGCTGCGGCAACTCCTGCGCGGAGCGGCGCAGCATTTCGCGGATCTGCTCCGCGTTCTCGTCCACTTCCTCTCGCCGCTCGCGGTACGCCTCGGCGACTGCCTCCAGCACCTTCGGGAAGCCAGGCATCCCCTGCTTGTCTTCCGGGGGGAAATACGTGCCACCGTAAAAGGGCGTGCCGTCCGGCGTCAGGAAGACGTTCATCGGCCAGCCGCCGTGCCCCGTCAGGGCCTGCACGGCGGTCATGTAGATCGCATCCAGGTCGGGCCGCTCCTCGCGGTCGACCTTGATGTTGACGAAGAGGTCGTTCATCTTCGCCGCGATGTCGGGGTTCTCGAACGACTCATGCTCCATGACGTGGCACCAGTGGCACGCGGAGTAGCCGATGCTGACCAGGATCGGCTTGTCCTCTTCGCGGGCGCGGGCCAGGGCCTCCTCACCCCAGGGATACCAGTCCACCGGGTTCTCGGCGTGCTGCAGAAGGTAGGGGCTCGTTTCCGACGCCAGCCGATTTGTCACAATCTCTCGCTTTCCGCTGTGTGTGGCGACGCCGGCAGCATCTGCCTCGGAACGACGCCACTACTACAATGGTGACACAGGGACGTACGCCAAACGTGGGCCAGTCCACGCCATTCAGGAGCCTTGATGACAACGGAGCACGCGAACCCGCTGGCTGGAACCCGGCTGGCGTTCATCGGCGCGGGCGTCATGGCGGAATCCATGATCGCGGGAATCCTCAAGCAGGGCCAGGCCGCGCCGCAGCAGATTGTGGCCAGCCACCCCCGTCCGGAGCGGTTGGGACGGTTGGAGAAGCGATTCGGGATCGACACTGCCAGCGACAACCGGATCGCTGCAACAGGCGCGGATCTCGTCTTCCTGACCATCAAGCCCCAGGTGCTGCAAACGGTGATGCCGCAACTGGCGGGCCATCTGCAGCCAGAGCAGGTGGTCATCTCCGTCCTTGCCGGAGCGCCGGTCGATGTCCTCACCCGGGGGCTGCAGCACCAGGCCGTGGCGCGGGTCATGCCGAACACGCCCGCGCAAGTGGGCGAGGGCATGAGCGTGTGGTGTACGACGCCAGGTGTCTCCTCGGAACAGCAGGCCCGGGTGCAGGCGGCGCTCGGCGCGCTCGGCCGCGAGTTGTGGGTGGAGGAAGAGAAGTATGTCGACATGGCGACGGCGCTCTCGGGCACCGGCCCCACCTACGTCTTCCTGATGATGGAGGCGCTCATCGACGCCGGAGTTCACATGGGCTTTCCTCGCCGCATCGCCGAAGAGATCGTCTTGCAGACCGTTTCCGGGTCGGTTGCGTTCGCGCGCGACTCTGGCAAGCACATGGCCGAGCTGCGCAACATGGTCACCTCGCCCGGGGGCACCTCCGCCGAGGCGATCTACCAGATGGAGAAGGGCGGCCTGCGCACCGTCCTTTCCCGCGCCGTCTACGCCGCCTACCAGCGCACACAGACCCTGGCCGAGAAGGAACGGGCAGCAAGCTCACGGGAGTGAGTTCTGGTTCGGGAACGCCAGACTCGCGGTCATTCCGTCGTACCCGATCACGGCCGCCGGGAAGACCTCGCGCGCGTTGCCGGTGAAGGCTTGTGGATCGTCGACGCCGGGGCTGAAGTGCGTGATCCAGAGCTGCTGCACATCCGCATCCCGCGCCATGGTCGCTGCCTCCCGGAATGTCATGTGCTGGTTGCGAACCGCGTTTTCGGCGTGTGCATTGTCGCCGTAGGTGCCCTCGCAAACCAGCAGGGTGACCCCTGAGATGAGTCTGGTAATGGCGGCGGTGGGGCGAGTGTCGGTGACGTAGGCCACGGAGATTCCCGGGCGAGGCGGACCCATCACGTCGTCCGGCCCGATGACGCGGCCATCCAGTGTCACCGGCTGCCCATCCTGCAGCTTCCGCCACAGGTTGGTAGGAACAGCGAGCGTGCGCGCCCGGTCCGCCAGGAAGCGACGCCGCCGGTGCAGATCGAGCCGGTACGCCAGCACTGGCAGCGCGTGCTCCCCGGCCACGCAGGACCCCTCTACGCCATCCGGCAGCGGAAACGTGTCGCCGCTCGCCAGTTCGCGCACATGCACCTGATAGGGCAACTCCGGCGCGATCACGCGCAGGCCCTGCACCACCGCTGCCAATCCCACCGGCCCCAGAATCGCGATCGGTTCGGTGCGCCCCGTGTTGGCTACCGTGTGCAGGAGGCCCGGCAGCCCGGCAATATGGTCGGAATGGGTGTGCGAGATGCAGATCGTCGAGAGTCGCCGGAAACTCCACCCGGTGGCCCGCCAGGCGATCTGCGTGCCTTCGCCGCAGTCGAACAGGATGACGTCCCCACCCACGCGCACGAGGAGGCTGGAGAGCCAGCGGCGCGGCAACGGCATCATGCCACCCGTCCCCAGAAGCGTAATGTCTATCATCTGTTCACGAAGCCCCGTTCACCTGAGGACGTCCTGATGCCCGGCGCTGCACCTGTAACGCTCTCGCTGACCTTGCCACTGCCGCCCGGCGTGAACAACCAGTATGTGACAGTCGGTCGCAAACGCGCCCTCAGCGCCACCGCCCGGCAGTTCCACAGCAACGCCAGGAAAGCGATCGAGGCGCTGCGCGCAAGCGGCGCCATTGACCCGGCCCACGAGCGCGCGCTCGGTGACGCGCTACTCGGGGTGTACCTCACCTTCTATTTCGAGACGCCCATGAAGCGGGACCTCGATGGCGGGCTGAAAATCACGCTCGATGTGCTTGCTGCGTCCCTGGGCTTCGATGACCGCTCAGTTGTCGACTTACACCTCACCAAGCGTATCGATCCGCTCCGCCCACGCGTTGAAATCGACATCGAGACGATTCCGGAGTGGGAATTCGACCGCACCTATCATTATCTTGGTGACGCAGACCCGCCGCAGTAACGCAAGGAGCCCAGCACACGCATGACCACTGCCCATACGCCCGAAATCGCTCCCAGGCGCGACGCTGCGCAAACTGGCCCGACCCCGGACACGGACTTCGACACCGTCGTCGTGCTCGACTTTGGCAGCCAGTACAGCCAGCTCATCGTGCGCCGGTTGCGCGAGCTGGGCGTGTACAGCGTGCTCATGCCCTGGGATGCGCCGCAGGAGCAGATCGCCGCGCTGCACCCGCGCGGCATCGTGCTCTCCGGGGGACCGGCCAGCGTCTACGAGCCGGGCGCGCCCTCCCTGCCGGACTGGGTGGTCAGCCGGGACACGCCGGTCCTCGGCATCTGCTACGGCATGCAGCTCCTGGCCAACAAGCTCGGCGGCGAGGTCACGCCCGCCGCGCGTCGCGAGTACGGCCCCGCCGCCATCACCGTCAGCGACCCCTCGCAGCTCTTCGACGCCCTGCCCGCCGACCTCGATGTCTGGATGAGCCACGGGGATCATGTGTCGCAGGTGCCGCCGGGCTTCACCACCATCGCCAGTTCCCCGAATGCGCCCATTGCGGCCATGAGCAACGGCAAGGTGTACGGCATCCAGTTCCACCCGGAGGTGGCACACACCCCGCTCGGGCGCGATGTGCTCCGCAACTTCCTGGTGCAGGTATGCCAGGCGCGAACCGACTGGACACCGGACCACTTCATCGACAGCGCAGTGGCCCAGATTCAGGAAACGGTCGGCGATGGCCGCGTGCTCCTCGCGCTCAGCGGCGGCGTCGATTCCAGCGTAGCGGCCGCACTCCTGCATCGCGCCATCGGTGACCGCCTGACCCCGGTTTTCGTGGACAACGGGTTGCTCCGTCAGGGCGAAGCGCAGTTGGTGCGTGATGTCTTCGAGCGCTCGTTCGGCATGCACCTGGTCTTCGTCGATGCCAGCGAGCGCTTCCTTCACCGGCTGGAGGGTGTGGAAGATCCTGAGCAAAAGCGCAAGATTATCGGCGAAGAGTTCATTCGTGTATTCGAAAAAGCTTCCGACGAGCATGGACCATTCGATTTCCTGGCCCAGGGCACGCTCTACCCGGATGTCATCGAGAGCACCTCGGCCGACACCAAGGCAGCAGCCAAGATCAAGACCCACCACAACGTCGGCGGCCTGCCGGAGAACATGCGCTTCCCGCTGATCGAGCCGCTGCGATACCTCTTCAAGGATGAGGTGCGCGCTGTCGGCCGCGCGCTCGGCTTGCCAGATGAGATCGTGCAGCGGCAGCCGTTCCCTGGTCCTGGCCTGGCGGTGCGCATCATCGGGCCCGTGACGGCCGAGGATCTCGAACTGCTGCGGCCCGCCGACGCCATCGTGCGCGAGGAGATCGACGCCTCGCCCCAGGCGCCAGATGTCTGGCAGTACTTCGCCGTACTGCTGCCCGTGCGCACCGTCGGGGTGATGGGCGACTACCGTACCTACGGTCGCGTCTGCGCCGTGCGGGCGGTGTCCTCGGAGGACGCAATGACGGCCGACTGGGCTCGCCTGCCGCACGAACTCCTGGCCCGCATCAGCAACCGCATCGTCAACGAGGTGCACGGTATTACCCGCGTCGTCTACGACATCTCGTCGAAACCGCCCGGCACCATTGAGTGGGAGTAGACCGGGTCACACCTTGTCAAGGCTGGTACCATAACGTGTAGAAGTCATTGCGCGGGTTCGACTCGGGCCGTTCCCCGCTGCGTTCCCTGGATTGAGGATCCAAAACATGGCCGAAGCACCCAACGTTACCGTCTATTCCACCCCTACCTGCCCGTGGTGCGATCGCGCCAAGGCGTACCTTGCCCAGCAGGGCGTACCCTTCAAGGATGTTGATGTCTCCAGGGATTACAACGCCGCCATGGAAATGGTGCGCCTCAGCGGTCAGCAGGGTGTTCCTGTGACGGTGGCTGACGGCGAAGTGATCCTCGGGTTCGATCAGGCGCGCCTGGCGAAAATTGCCGCGAAGTACGCCGGCCCGAAGCGGCCACCACTCGGTATCCTCGCGGCAGACGCCGAGGACTACCTCAGCAAGCACCCGGAGCTCGCGGAGAAGGTTCCAACTGGCACCAAGGGCGTCTACATCGGCAAGATTCGCCCGCAGACGGTCGCCGAGCGCGCCGGCCTGCAGCCGGGCGATATCCTGACCAGCTTTGCTGGCAAGCGCGTCCGGACCATGGCCCAGCTCGACCAGATGGTTGACACCCTCAAGGCGGGCGATCAGGCGACAGCCCGTTACCTGCGCGATGGCGGAGACCAGTCCGTCATCCTGCAGTTCTGACGCCGAACAGTCATTTGTCAGCATGCTCAGGCGGCCTGGCGCCGGCCGCCTGACCTGGGTTCGCCGTGGAGCCACTGACCGACATCGAAACGTTCAAGCGTCTCGGTCTGGCCATGGCAGCGGGCCTGATCCTCGGGCTGGAACGCGAACACGCCGACAAGCCTGCCGGCGTGCGCACGTTCATGCTTGTCTGCGAGGGCGCAGCCCTCTTCATGCTCTGCGGGCTCTTGCTCAGTGACCAACTTGCCGCCGCGAACCGCATCTCGGATCCTGGGCGCATCGCGTCTACAGTCATCCAGGGGATCGGCTTCATCGCCGCCGGCGTCATCCTGACGCGGGGCTCACAGATTGTCGGCCTGACCACAGCGGCAGGAGTCTGGGTTACGGCCGCCATCGGTCTCCTGATCGGCGCTGGTTTCACCACGCTGGGGCTTGGCGCCACGGTAATCACCGTGGCTAGTCTGTTCGTCCTGCGGGAGGTCGGACACCGCGTCGGCGATGCCCGCCCCCCTAACTCGCCACATTCCGACGAACAGGACTAGCGCTTCAACCAATCTTGCTCCATCGTCGCCAGCACATCTGCCGGCAGGCGCGGCGCATCATACGCGCCAACAGCCAGCCGCTGCCGGAATGCCTCATACAGGCACACCGCGCTCGCAACCGAAACATTGAGGCTCTGCACCATGCCGGCCATCGGGATTTCAACCAGGCCATCGGCCAGGGCCAATGCCTCGTCAGACACGCCCCGCATTTCGTTGCCGACGATCAGCGCTACGCCGCGCGTCAGGTCCCAGTCATGGAGGGGCCGTGAATCCTGCCCGAGCGCCGTTGCCAGGATCTGCAACCCTGCCCCTCGAAGCTCGGCGGTGCACGCCGCGATTGAGTCGTGCCGCACCACATCCACCCATTTGGCCGCGCTGGCCGAGGTTTGCCGCGCAAACATCCCCGGTGGCGGCAATTCGATGGAATAGACGGCATGCACCTGGAGCACCCCCACGGCATCGCAGGAGCGCAGGATGGCGCTGACGTTGTGGGGATCATGCACATTCTCCAGGATCAGCGTGAGGTCGGGTTGCCGCCGCTCCAGCACGCTGCGCACCCGCTCCTGGCGGCGTGTGGTGCGCGGCCACTTCGAGGTCTTCTCGCTGCCGTCGGTGATGAGCGTGCGTCGATCAATCGCAGAGGTCACTGGTGCTCCCGCGCCCGCACATATCGGTGGGCCTACGTGTCATGGCCGATTGCTCAGGGGAATGCGGCCCGCCTTACGGCAAGCAGCCCGGCCGAGGCAAGCCTACGCTCCCCCACATTCGCGTGCAATCGACGTGCCACAAGGCGAAGTGCGGCTTTTGCCTCATAGTCAGAGATCCACACCGCATAACGCCTTCGTGGCACGTCCCTGAATGATCCTTTCGGCCGCGTACGTACGAGCGTTTCGCGCGGTGAGCCCGCGGGCAGCATGCTAGACTGCGGCTGATTGCGTGGCGAGAATGTGTGCCCCAGGGGAAACGGCCCACATCGGCAATTCGTTGTGAGTAGCGTGCAACTGAACACCACCGAACGCTGCGCCACGCACATCACGCACAGTGAGAGACTTCGTTGCGGGACGAGGCTGTCACCTGCGCAGAGAGGGAAGGCGGCATGATCGGCCTGCGTCAATTCAGCACGGCGACAGGAACAGCAGCCGGTCGGCTCCAGGCGTCGGTGCGCCGGTTCATCCCGCTCGTCGCGGGGCTGCCGCTGCTGTCCGGACTGGCCAGCGCGAAGAAGAACGATACCCAGGACGCCTCGGAGCCGTCGGCCTCCGCCGACGCCGAGGAGCAGCCAGCCGAGTCCGCTCCGGCGGACGACACCGCGCCAGCCGACGAGTCTCCCGACAAGGGCACCAGGGGCGGCGCGTCCGCTGGCGAAGACGGCCAGGCGTCGGCGAGCGATGCCGGAGCCACCGACAAAGAACCGGCAGCAGACAAGGGTGACGCGTCGGACGCGCCGGCGGACAACGGTGGTGGCAACGCCGACGATGGCGGCTCCGGGAAGAAGAACGACGCGGATTCCGGTAAAGATCAACAATCCAACGGGGGCGGCGGCAAAGACCAGCAGGACGAGTCCACTACGGACGACTCCTCGCAGGATGGCGGCGCCGCAACCGACAACTCGGGAGACAACGAGAGCGCGCAAGACACGGGCGGGTCTGCCGACGACTCCGGGAATTCCGGGAATCAGGCCAACGGGAACGACGAAAGCGCCATCGCCGCCGGTGAGGATGGCCGCGCGCAAGATTCCCGGGTCGTGCAGGAGGACGCGGGACGTGGCCGCAGCCGCGATCAGGGTGACCGCCGGAACCAGAATGATGGCAAGAACAACCAGAACGACGACAACGACAATCGCGATCGCCAGACGCGCGCCGAGCGCCGGGCTGACACCAACAACAATAACGACGACAACGGGCGGAACCGGGATCGCCGGAACGCACATTCAGACAACGCAAACAACGACGAAGATCACAGCAAGACTCACCATGCCACCCGCCGCCAGGATTCTGTAGCGACCGACGATACGTCGGGTGATGACACCAGCGGCAACGGCGACAGCGGAGACGGCGACGCTGACGGCATCACGCCGTACAACGCACAGCCAGCCTCCAGTGCGGACCTGCTCCAGGACACGAACCCCAACGTCAATCTGGACGACGTCCCGGATCTTTCAGACGCTGATCTCACCGTCCAGGCCAATCCGGATGTCATCGCCGCCGTCAGCACCAACGGCGGGTTCGCCCTCGCCCGCTCCGGCGATATCACGGTCATCTCCGGCCCGGATGGCCCGCGCATCATCCGCACCCCGGAAGGTTCAACCCCGGTCACCCCGGACAACGGGAACAATGGAAACAACGGGGATAACGGTGACTCCAGTGGCGGCGACAACAATGTCGATATGGTGAGTTAGCAGCGCGTTATCCCACGAAGAAGCCCCCCGGCCTGCCTGGGCCGGGGGGCTTCTTCGTATCCGGGTCTGCGCACCAGCGTCCGCTAGGCGTTGTTGTTCTTGCTGCGCTTCTCGCGCTTATCACTCTTCACGCGCTGCTTCCTCGAATCCTTGTTCGCGTGCTTGCGGTCCTTCTTGTTCCTGGTGGCCTTCGCCTTGTGCCCGTGATTTCCGCCCCGCTTGCTCTCACTGTTCACGTGAGCCTGTTGCTTCTTCGAGGTAGACCGACGGGTGCGGCTCTTGCCAGGATCACTGGCAACATCACCAGACGAGGCGCTGCCAGTCACGCTCGTACGTTCGCGATTGCGCTCTTTCGCCCTCCGGGCAGGCTGGGTCAGGGACACGACGCCGCCGGTGGAAACCGGCGGAGCGTCGGTCGAGTTCCCGCTCGCGCTGCTTTCGTCATCATTGAAAGGGAAGCCCCGGGGTGCAACCAGAACCACGACGTCGGAACCCGTCGTGCGGTCCAGCGTACTCTCGAAGAAGGGGCTGTTTTCATCAAACGGGAAGCTGGGGTCGGTGACCACATCGGCGCCCGGCTCGAACGGGAAGCCAGGATCGATCACCCAGGGGAAGTTGTCGTAGGTGGAGTGGCCAACGACCGGGCTGCTCTTTTCACCACACTTCACGCCGACGTACGCCCGGCCCGAAACGACCCCGACCGCGCACGGCTCCAGCCCGACCGGATACCCGCGCGGATTGTTCGAAACCATCACCCGCCCCTCGCCGAAGCCGGGCGGCAGCCGAGGCCCGGCGGGCTCGGCATAGGTCATATCCGTCGCCGCCGGTGCGGCCACCGGCGCGGTCAGGACGGTGCCATCGGCAACTGGGACAGGGACGCCGCTCGGGGGCGAACCCTGATCCAGCGTCTCAACATCATCTCCGGTCGCGGCGGGTGGTGAGCCCTGGTCCAGCGTCTCGGTGTCAGCAGTGCCTTCACCGACCTGGCTTGGTTGAGCTTGCGTTTCATCCTGCAGTCGGAATGCCGCGTGCTGCGCTGTGGGCGGCATCACCGCGGCTTCAGCCAGGGGGGCGATCAGGGACGCGCCCAACACGCCGACACCCGTGGCGACCATCATCGCCCGCTGCCATTTTCCTGGCTTGCCGAAACCGGTCACGTTTCCGCTCCCTCACGCAGCGGGCAGCACGCCGCTGGACCGGCTTCCCAACCGTGTCCGTACATAGCGTATCGCATTTTGCGTTCCACTGCTCACTCGCCGGTACTGGAAACGAGCTGCAGCACGAATCGTGGATCGAACCGGGGTGCGCAGCGGGCGCAACTCCAGGTCCCCCGCGCCCGGCGAGGCACGCGATTCCCGCAGCCGGGACAGGCGTAGATGTACTTGCCAGGCCGCCTTTTCGGCTCAATGGTGGCGCAGCGGATCTCATCCAGGTTGGCGCCCGTCAGCTCCGCTACCCGGTGCGCCACGCGGTCGTAGCCATGCTTCGCGTGGCGGCGCAGGTCGCCATCCAGGCGATCCCGCATGTGGACCAACTCTTCCGCCACCACGACTTCGACGGAACGAGGTTTGCTGCGGTCAATCCGAGCCAGGTTGATGAGGATCAGGTGCCGATCCATGCGGGGATCGAAAGTATACGCACCGCCGATGGATGCTCGCACCTTGCGGCCCAGCCACTGCTCGAACGTGCGCCGCTCTGTCGTCACCCACAGGGGATGCCCGCCGAGATCGAGGAGGCTCAGGTATCGTTGCAGGTGTGCATCAGTTTCGGTATCGCGAACATCCCAGACCAAGAACGGCTCCTCCTGCGGCCCTTCGCCGCTGGCGCACCCCGCGTGCGCTGCATCATCACGGTCGTACCGTAGCCGACCGCCCGTCGCACGATGCGGAGGGCGCATGACCAGCGCCCTGGAACGCCCCCACGTGCTGATCGTGAGCGCTGACCCGGACCTCACGGCCTTTCTCGGCGAGGGCCTGATCTATGCTGGATTCTGGACAAGCGTAATCGCCGATGCTTTCCAGGCGCTGGAAGTCTTCCGCCTGCGCTCGTTCGATATCATCCTGCTCGATGCCGCGTTGGGCGGCATCGGCGCGCTGGAGTTCGTCCAGCGCCTGCGTGGGCGCTCCGACCGGGCCTCGGGTGAAATGCGCTCCGACATCCCGCTGGTGCTCATCGCCGCCGATAGCCGCGAAATCCCCCCGGGTATTCAGCAGCAGGGAGATCCTGCCGCCACGTTGCTGGCGCCGGTGGAATTGCCCGAGATCGCGTCCACCCTGCTGGATACCGTCACCACGTGGCGTAGGTCACATCCCGACCGTGCCTGGGCCGATGCCGCGGCTCTTGGCGACGCAGACTGACCCCTTGTCAAAGCCCCAACGGCGTGGCAACGTGCTCTCTGCAACCTCGATGGCGGAACGCGTCCTGCGCGCCATTCGTCCAAATCGGTGACTGGCTCGTGCGGGAGACCAGTCTGGCATGTTGCAAGGCAGGAGCATCTCGACAATGACTCGTTTGCTCACCGCTGTGCTCCTGGCACTCATGATGGTTTCGGCATTTCCAGGCCCCGGCTCGGCGCGGCAGGACGAACTGGATTGCCGGTCGTTCGAGACCTTCGACGAGGCAAACGCGTACTACGCAGATCATCCCGAAGCCGCAGATTCGATTGACGACGATGGCGACGGCGAGGCCTGCGAGGTTTACTTCGGCCTGGAAGCTCGTGACGACCTCCCGGTGGACGACTCCGCCACCACTGACGCCAACGACGCCCGGGTGACCGACGACCTCGACTGCGAAGACTTCGCGACCCAGGAGGAAGCCCAGGCGGTCCTGGATGAAGATTCTGGCGACCCCAATAACCTGGACCCCAACCAGGATGGCATTGCTTGCGCCCTGCTCCCGTCGGCTGACGATGCAAGCGTGGCGTTCGCGCAGGACACGGCCGATCCCGCTGCGGACAACACGGATGATCGCGAAGCGCGCCGCGCCGCGAGACGCGCTCAGCGCGACCAGGACACGGCCGCAACTGGCCAGGACGCTGGCAACGCGGCCCCGCTGACCTGCGATGATTTCTTCACGCAGGAGGAAGCCCAGGCCGCATACGATGATGATCCCGAGGGGCAGGCGGCGCTTGATCCGGATGGCAGCGGAATCGCCTGTCCAGATTTGCCTGCTGCCGATGATCAGGCGCAGGCGGACGCCCAGGCCGATGCGAACAGCGACAACAACAACCGCCAGGCCCGACAAAATCGCCGCAACCGGGACCCGCGGAATGAGGATGAAACCGTCGTTGATACGCCAGTCAGCGTGGGCAAGGAAGACCTGGATTGCATCGACTTCGAGTTCCAGGAGGATGCCCAGGAAATCTACAACCGCGATCCTGCGGACCCGTTCAATCTCGATCCGAACGCTGACGGCTTTGCCTGCTCATCGCTGCCCTCGCGGGATCCACGCATCTCGCAGGTGCCACGCACCGGGTCAGGCAGTGCAGCGTCCACGGCCGAGATCTGGTTGGTGGGAGCTTCCCTGTTCGCCGGGATGGCGGGGCTGGCAACACTGGGTCGGCGTCGCGCTGCCAGCCGCGCCCGCTTGAGCTAGTGGCTAGTACGTGGAGACGTTGATCTCCTCGAGTTCGCCCGTCACGGCAAACACCACACGCTCGCAGATGTTCGTGGAGCGATCGGCGATCCGCTCCAGGTTGTGGCTCACCCAGAGCAGCCGCGTCGCACGGTTGATGGTCGTGGGGTCGGCGAGCATGTAGGTCAGCAACTCACGGAATACCTGATCCGTGAGGTCATCGACCTCGTCGTCTCGACCGGCCACACGCCGCGCCAGGTCTGCGTCGCCTTCGATGTAGGAGGTGATGGCTTCGCTGAGCATTTCGCGTCCGATCACCGCCATACGCGGGAGATCGACAAGCGGCTTCAGCGGTGGCTCATCCGAGGTGTCGATGGCAATCTTGGCAATGCCGGCCGCGTGATCCGCGATTCGCTCCAGATCGGTCACGATGTGGATGGCGGAGGCGATGTTGCGCAGGTCGCCAGCCATGGGGCCTTGCGTTGCGATCAGGCGCAGTGCATCGTCCTCGATCGCCCATCGCTGCCGGTTGATGGCCCTGTCAGATATGATGACCTGCTCGGCTAGCGCCACGTCCTGCCGTTGCAGGGCATCCATTGCCCGGGCGATAGCCTTGTCCGCCATGCTGGACATCGCCACCACACTGCCGCGCAGGTTCTCCAGTTCCAGGTTGTACTCAACGCGAACCATGGTTACTCCCTGCCCTGAAGCGCCGGCTAGCCGAAGCGGCCGGTAATGTAGTCCTCGGTCCGGGAATCAGACGGATTGGTGAACAACTGCCTGGTCGGGGCTGCCTCCACCAGGACACCCATGCGGTTCTCGCCGAGCGAGAAGAAGCAGGTCTGGTCCGAGGCGCGCGCGGCCTGCTGCATGTTGTGCGTCACGATGACGATCGTGTAGTGGCGCGCCAGGTCTCGCATCAGGTCCTCGATGCGCAACGTCGAGATGGGGTCGAGCGCGCTGCACGGCTCGTCCATGAGGATGACGTCCGGATTAATGGCCAGCGCGCGGGCGATGCAGAGCCGCTGCTGCTGCCCACCCGACAGGGCAAGGCCACTCTCATGTAGCTTGTCCTTGACCTCATCCCACAGGGCTGCCTGGCGCAGGCTCTTCTCCACCAGTTCACCGGCGTTCCCCTTGAAGCCGTTGATCTTCGCGCCCCAGGTGATGTTGTCGGCAATCGACTTGGGGAACGGGTTGGGCTTCTGGAAGACCATGCCGATGCGGCGGCGCACCTCGACCGGGTCAACACTCGGCGCATTGATGTCCACCCCGTGGTAGTCGATCTTGCCCTCGATACGGGCCGAGGGCACGAGATCGTTCATACGGTTGATGCAGCGGAGCACCGTGCTCTTGCCGCACCCTGAGGGACCAATGAGCGCCGTAATCTGATGTTTCGGCACATCGAATGTCACGTTGCCGACGGCATGAAAATTGCCGTAGTAGACATTCAGGTCCTTGATGGAGACGATCGGTTGCAACGCCGATTGCGGCGTGGCGGCCAGATCATGTTCGAGAGTCGTCGTTGCCACAGCGGCTTGCTCGCTTTCTTCTGCGTTCATTTTTCGTTCAATGGCCTGCGCCGGGACATGATCTACCAGCGCACCCGGGAACTCGCGCGCTGGCGCAGGAAAATGGCAATCCCGTTCAGCAACAGCAGCACCACGAGCAGCACGATGATGGCGGCCGCCGCCAGGTTTGTGAACTCCGCCTGCGGGCGGCGCGCCCACTCATAGATTTGCATGGGAATAACCGTGTACTTGGACATGATGCCGTCGGGGTTGAAGGTCACGTAAGCGGCTGCGCCGACCACGAGCAGCGGCGCTGTTTCGCCAATGGCGCGTGAAACCGAAAGGATGATGCCGGTCAGGATGCCGGGCAGGGCGGCGGGCAACACGTGATCGCGGGCAACCTGCCAGCGCGTTGCCCCCAGCGCGAACGCCGCTTGCCGCAGCGATGACGGCACCGCGCGGATCGCTTCCTGGCTGGCAATGATGACGACCGGCAGGATGAGCAACGCCAGCGTCAGCGACCCCGAAAGGATCGTGCGGCCCAGGTTGAGGAGCGACACGAACACGCCCAGGCCGAGCAGGCCGTAGACCACCGAGGGCACGCCCGCCAGGTTGGCGATGTTCAGCTTCAGCAGGCGGGTCCAGCGGTTGTTTGGCGCATACTCCTCCAGGTAAATCGCTGCGCCGACGCCAATCGGGAACGCGAAGACGGCTGTCAGGGCGATCACCCAGAGGGTGCCCAGGATCGCTGGCCGCATCCCGGCCATTTCGGCCTTGCGGGACGGGACACTCGTCAGCAGGTGCATGGAGAGCCAGTTGGCGCCGGACGAAACAATGTCCCAGGCAAGGGCCAACAGCACCAGGATGGCAAACGCGGTCGCGGCGAAGAGCACCTTCTCCATGCCGTTGGCGACCAACTTGCGACCCGGCAGGTTGGATTTGGCCGTTCCCGCCTGCTGTACCGCCGCTGTTGGTTGAGCAACGCTGCGCGAGCTCACTCGTACACCTCCCGGAACTTGTTGACCACCCATTGGCTGAGCAGATTGAGCGCGAACGTCATGCAGAAGAGCAGCAGACCAACCGCAAAGAGCGAGAGATAGGCGGGCGAGCCCACCACCACGTCGCCCGAGAACGCCTGCACGATGAATCCGGTCATGGTCTGCATTGGCTCGAGCGGGTTCCCGGAAAGCTGTGCCTTGGAGCCAGCAGCCAGGGCCACGATCATGGTTTCGCCAACGGCGCGGGACATGGCCAGGATGCAGGAGGCGATGACGCCTGAGATGGCGGCCGGGAAGACGATGCGAGTGGCGACTTCCAGCTTGGTGGCGCCAAGGGCGTAGCCACCCTCGCGCAGGGAGCGCGGCACAGCCCGCATGGCATCCTCGCTCAGCGAGGCCACCAGCGGAATGGTCATGATGCCCACAGCAATACCCGCTGCCAGCGCGCTGAATGGACCAATGCCGGAGAAGATCGGCTTCAGGATCTCCGGCCGGATGAAGTTCACCGCGAAGAAGCCGAAGACAATCGTTGGAATGCCGGCCAGCATTTCCAGCGCCGGCTTGAGGACATCCCGTACTTTGCGCGGCGCGTACTCACTGAGGTAGATGGCGCTCATCAGGCCCAGCGGAATGGCCACCAGCATGGCGATCACGGAGATCACCATGGTGCCGCCCACCAGGGGCAATACGCCATATTGAGGAGTCTTGAAGAGCGCAGTCCAGGTTGTACCGAACAGAAAATCAGTAACCCTGACCGAGTTGAAGAACCGGACTGCTTCCTGCAACAGCACCAGGATGATGCCAATAGTGGTCAGGATCGAGATTGCGCCACAGGCCCCCAGGAGGAGCCCGATCACCTGCTCGGATACCGAACGCGAGCGTTTCCCAGAAAGATCCATTGCCGTGACGGAAGAACCGCCCAGTTCACCAATTGTGTTTACTGCCATACGTCATTCCACCTGAAGCGACGCATCCGCCTTCTCGTGTGCATACACATGGAGCCTGCGGCCGGGAAATCCCGGCCGCAGGCGCTCAGAAACCTAGGAAGCCGGGGTGGCCATGACCTGCTGGCTATCCGGCGTGCCGGTGCCCGCAACGTCAGCCTCGAAGGCCGTCATGTCCTCGGCGTAAACCTCGTCCGGCGAGGCCACGTAGCCGACTTCAGGCGCCAGCTCGGCGGCATTCTGCAGGTAGTAGCGCATGAACTCCTGGACCTCTGGGCGCTCCAGGGCAGTCGCGCCGACATAGACGAACAGCGGGCGGGAGAGCGGCGCGTAGCTGCCGTCACGCACGGTGTCCTGCGACGGCGTCACGCACTCGCCGGTGCTGTTATCCACCGCGACGGCGTTCAGTGAATCCTGGTTGGCCTCGTAGTAGGCCAGGCCGAAGTACCCGAGCGCATTCACGTCGCCAGCAACGCCCGAGACCAGGACGTTGTCATCCTCGCTCGGGTTGAAGTCCTCGCGGATGTCGTCCTCGCCCAGGATCGTCTCGACGAAAAAGTCGAATGTGCCGGAGTCCGTGCCCGGGCCGTACAGGTTGACGGGGTCCGCCGGCCACTCCGGGTTCAGGTCAGCCCAGGTGGTCGCCGGGCTTTCCTTCTGCCAGAGCTGCTTGAGCTGATCCACCGTCAGGCAGGTCGCCCAGGTGTTCTCCTTGTTGGTGACGATGGTGATGCCGTCGTAGGCCACCTCGAACTCGTACCAATCCACGCCGTTCTCAGCGCAGGCGGCAGCCTCCTCATCCTTGATGGCGCGAGACGCGTTCTGCACGTCGATCTCGCCGTCGCAGAAGCGCTTGAAACCGCCACCGGTGCCGGAGATATCGACGCTGATCTGCACGTTCGGCGCAGACCCGATGAAGTCCTCGGCCACCGCCTGCGTCAGCGGGCCAACCGTCGAGGAACCGTCAGACGTGACGCTGCCAGTCAACGCACCCAGGTCCGTATCCTGCGCCAGCGCGGGAGACCCACCCAGCATCAGGCTGCCGGCGAGCAGCATCGCTGCTGCGGCGCCGCGGCCTCGTGCTCCAAATCGCAGATTCCTCACCTTCGCACTCCCTTTCTGGAGAGAATTCCAGCCGTCAAGCCCTCGCCCACGACCTTCCGCAACACCGGGTGTTTCCCCGGAATCGCCCATCTTCAAGCGACCGCTCCCGGGTCGTAAGCGACGGCATCGTCGCGCTCAAGCACGAGCTGGTATCCCGCGCCGTACACCGTGCGGATCGCCACGCCACGCACGCCGGCATCCGCCAGCTTGCCGCGCAACCACGACACATGGACATCCACCGTGCGTTCGTCCACGATCACGTCCTCGCCCCAGTTCGCATCCAGCAGCGACTGGCGATCGAAGACCCGGCCCGGTTCCATGGCGAGCGTGACCAGCAACCCGAATTCCTTCGGGCGCAGCACCAACTCCTCATCCCGCACAAGCACCCGCCGCCGGTCGATTTCGATCCGGAGCGAGCCACGGCGTAGCACCAGGGGCGGCTGCGCGGCGGGCATAGCGCTGCGGCGAGCACCCGCTCGCACCCGCGCCACCAGTTCCCGCAGCACAAACGGCTTGACGATGTAGTCATCCGCGCCGAGTTCCAGGCCGTCGATGCGGTCCTGCTCCTCGCCACGCGCAGAGAGCATCAGGATGGGGGTGCGCGTTTCTTTGCGCAGGGCGCGCAAGACCTGCATCCCGGAAATGCCCGGCAGCATCACGTCCAGGACGATCACGCCCAGGCGTGACAGTTCCTGGCGTGCGAGCTCCAGACCAGATTCGCCGGTCGCAGCGACGTGAACTCGAAACCCCTCCCGGGAGAGGGCATACGCCAGCGTCGAGCGCAGGACCGGATCGTCCTCAACGATCAGGACATGCGCTGCTTCCGCTGCATCAGGCAGGGGCGCTACCGGCGCCACAACACGAGAAGACCAGGCATCATTCATCACGCAGCAACGGTAAACCGGCGCGTGTTAACGGACGGAAATCGCTTTGTAAAATCTCGGAAAGCGTTTGCGGCGCAAGTTACGGCAGGGGTGTTGCGCTCGGTGTGGCTCCAGGCGTGGCCAACGGGGTCGCGACCGGCGTTGCCACCGGAATGGCCGGCAAGGGCTCACCCTGGAGCAACGCAATGGCCGTGTCCAGTTGCAGGTCACGCTCGATGTCTGGTACGAACGGGACGACGATGTCCGGCTGGATGCCGTCTTCCGGAATCGGCGTCTTGTTTGGCGTCAGCCACCGTGCAAACGTGATACGGGCGGACGAGCCGTCGTCGAAGTCGTGGACGCGCTGCACCAGCCCCTTGCCAAAGGTTGGCTCGCCCACGAGCGTCCCACGGTCATAGTCGCGGATCGCTCCGGAGACGATTTCAGCCGCACTGGCCGTGCCGCCGTCGGTGAGCACCACAAGCGGGGTGTCAAGAGTCTCTTCGCCGCCGCCCTCGATCGGCTCCGCCTCCAGGTCATCTTCCTGGTTCAGGTGCGCGTCCTGGTAGAGTGCCGGCCCTGCATCCGCCGGTACGAAGCGCCCAATCATTTCCTGGGCGCTGGTCACCCAGCCGCCCCCATTGCCACGCAAGTCCAGGATGATGCCGGAAACGCCATCCTCCCGCGCCCGCTTGAGGGCTGCGTCCAGTTCCTTCGTCGTGTTATCCCCGAAAATGGCGACGGTGACATGCGCCAGTGTGCCATCCGCGACCGTTTCATAGACCACAGCGGGGATGGTGATCGCCTCGCGGTTGACTTCCACCTCGAACGGCGCGGCTCCTTCGCGCTCGATGGTGAGCGTCACGGAGGTCCCGGCCGGGCCGCGAATGAGCGACATCGCTGCGTCGTTTTCCAGGCCCTCCAGCTTCGTGCCGTCGGCGGCGACGATGACATCAGCGGGCCGCAACCCGGCGCGGTCGGCGGGCGATCCGGCAATTGGGGAGACGATGGTAAAGCGGCCTTCCGGATGCTCCACCCACACGCCGATGCCCTCGTACTCGCCAGCCAGTTCCTCCCGCAGCGGCGCGCCTTCGAGCGGCTCCAGGAAGACCGTGTAGTCATCGGGCATGGCCGCCATCATGCCCTGGGCCGCGCCGTAGTCCAGCTCCTGCTGATACTCGGCCAGCGTGGCCGCCGGAGTTGCGGCGGCAATTGCCATGCCCTGCATGGCGGCCTGATCCGCGTCGGCCCAGAAGGTGGCCTGCGCCTCAGGCGAGGCCGGGATAAAGAAGTACTCGTTTTCCAGCAGGGAGCGGACTTCCGCCTGGCGCGGGAACGCGGCATCAGTCGAGGCGGCGTCGTCACGATCCGCGCCGCGCAATGCCCCGGTGGACAGGAACTCGCGCTCGGCGATGATGCCGCCGGCGAAACTGACTACGGCGATGAGCGCCAGGACGGAACCAACGAGTAACGCCGGCCAGACCCAGGAGCGCTGCGGCGATGTGTCCGATTCTTCAGGCACTAGCGCGCCCACGTGACCCCCTGGCAGCCGCTACGGGCCGCCGGGCGCACGTGGGCGCGGCAGAGGCTTCCGCACACAGCTATGGGTAAATGCCCCGCACGCGGGTGAACTCGGCCACGCGGTCGATAGCGCGCACAAGGGCTGCCGTTCGCATGTGGACGTCGTGCTGTACGGCAGTCTCGTGCACCGCCCTGAAGGAGCGGCCCATGATGCGGCGCAGCCGCTCGTTGACCTCGTGCTCCGTCCACGGAAATGCCTGCAGCGCCTGGACCCACTCGAAGTAGGACACGGTCACGCCGCCAGCATTGGCCAGGATATCCGGAATGATGAAGACGCCCCGGTCGTGCAGGATTTCATCGGCTTCGGGCAGGGTTGGGCCGTTTGCCGCCTCCGCGATCAGGCGAGCCTGGATCTGGCCGGCGTTCTGGCCGGTGATCTGGTGTTCCATGGCCGCCGGGATCAGGATGTCGCAGGGGAGCACCAGCAATTCGTCGTTGGTGACCGCTTCCGCCTCGCGGAACCCGACCACTGTGCCGGTGCGCTGCTTGTGCGCAGCCACCGCGGACAGGTCAAGACCGTTCGGGTTGTAAATGCCGCCGCGCGAATCGCTGACCCCGACCACCGTCGAGCCCAGTTCATCCATGAGCCGCGCCGAGACGGAACCGGCGTTGCCGAACCCCTGCACGACCGTCTTTGACTTGCCAATGTCCAGCGAAAGCACGCGCGCCGCGTCTTCGATCGCGTAGACACAGCCGCGCCCGGTGGCCTCGCCGCGCCCCTCGGAGCCGCCCAGCACGATGGGCTTGCCGGTGACCACGCCGGGCACGGAGTACCCGACATTCATGGAGTAGGTATCCATGAGCCAGGCCATGATCTGCGGATTCGTGTTCACATCCGGGGCCGGAATGTCCTTGTTCGGCCCGATGATCGGCTGCAGTTCCGTGGTGTAGCGGCGGGTCAGGTTCTGCAACTCTGTCTGGGAGAGCAGCTTTGGGTTCACCGCCACGCCGCCTTTGGCGCCCCCAAACGGCAGGCCCACGACGGCGCACTTCCAGGTCATCCACATGGCCAGGGCTTTCACCTCAGCCAGCGTCACGCTCTGGTGGTAGCGGATACCGCCCTTGGTGGGACCAGGCACCGTGTTGTGCTGAACGCGGTAGCCGGTGAAGACTTCCACCGAGCCATCGTCCATTTCCACAGGGAAGTGCACGGTCATCTCGCGCTGGCAGTGGCGCAGAATTTTCCGCATGTCATCATCGAGGCCGAGCACGTCGGCCGCGATATCGAACTGCTCGACCGCGACGTCGAAGAGATCCTGCTGGTGGACCGGTTCGAACGTCGCCGTCGCTGCGGAGCCTGAAGTAAGTGTGTCCACGAAGTTTCCTCCCTCCCGGAAGGCGCGCCCCTGCGCCGCCTGGCGGGTCTCATGCGTACCCGAGCAACGTTGCGCAGGCATTGCGGGTTCAGTTCCCATTGAGCTCAGCTTCCAGGATGCGCCGCACCTGATCAGGATTGGCGCGGCCACCCGTGCGCTTGATCGTTTCGCCGATCAGGCGGCCAATCGCGGCCTTTTTGCCGCTCTGGTAGTCTGCCACCGCGGCCGGAAACGCCTCCAGCGTGGCGCGGGCAGCCTCGATCACTGACCCCTCGTCGTTCAGCGCGAGCAGATTGAGCCGCGCGGCAGCCGCCCGTGGCATTTCGCCCTCGGCGATCTGCGGCAGCAGTTCCTTCGCGGCGCGACCGGTCAGGGCGCCCTCGTCCAGCGCATCCAGCAGGTCGCGCAGTTGGTCAACGGTCAGCGGCAATTCGCTCACCGGCAAGCCCTGCATCCGCTGCAAGGCCATCAGATCGTTCAGGATCCAGTTGGCCGCCGCCTTGGCGCGGTCAGGACTCCCGCCATCAACAACCGCGTCGAAGAAGTCCGCCGTGTCGCGCTCGGTCGTTAGCAGGTCCGCATCCGCCGTGCCCAGGCCGTAGGTCTTGAGCAGGCGCTCGCGCCGCTCGACCGGGAGAGCCGGCAGCCGCTCGCGCACGCTCGCCACCATTTCGGGCGAAATCGCCAGCGGCGGCAAATCTGGTTCCGGGAAGTACCGATAGTCGTGAGCCTGTTCCTTGGTGCGCTGCGAGACCGTGATACCCCGGTCCTCGATCCAGCCGCGCGTTTCCTGCTCGATTGGCAGGCCCCCCTGGATGCGCTGCAACTGCCGCTCCTGCTCGAAGCGAAGCGCGCGCTCCACGGCGCGGAAGGAGTTCATGTTCTTGACTTCGACCTTGGAGCCGAGAGGATCGCCCACCTTGCGCACGCTGATGTTGGCGTCGCAGCGGAACGCGCCCTCTTCCATGTTCCCAGTCGAAACGCCGATGTAGCGCAGGATCTGGCGCAGAGCGATCAGGTAGTCGCGCGCCTCTTCGGCAGAGCGCAGATCCGGCTCCCCAACGATCTCCATCAGGGGCACACCCGAGCGGTTGAGATCGACCAGGCTGATCTGAGCGCCCATGGCATCGACCTGGTGCACCAGCCGCCCGGTGTCTTCTTCGATGTGGACGCGCGTGATGCCCGCGCGCCGGGTTTCGCCACCGGAGATGAACTCCAGCGTGCCGTTGATGCAGAGCGGCAGGTCGTACTGCGAGATCTGGTACCCCTTCGGCAGGTCGGGATAGACGTAGTTCTTGCGGTCCATCTTGCAGTGCGGCGGAATCTCGCAGTTCAGCGCGATTCCGGTCAGCATCGCTGCTTCCACGGCCGCACGGTTCATCACCGGCAGCGCGCCGGGGAAGCCGCCACACACGAAGCAGACATGCGTATTCGGCTCGGCGTCCGCATAGCGTGCCGAGCACCCGCAGTACATCTTGGATTGTGTCAGAAGCTGAGCGTGTACCTCGAGACCAATGACGATCTCGTAGCCGGTTGCGGTCTGCTCAAGGACTGGTGCGCTGGTGGCCAAGTGTCTCCCCGTCTGCTCGGGCCGGAGCCTTGCGAACGGCCGGGAAGTCTACCACCACCCGCGGGCGCTTCCCGGCGTGCTGCGGCGGAATCGCCCAGGTTGCGTGGTAAACTTGCGGCTGCTTGACTGGCTCACTTGCGGTTCCCGGTGCGCCCGCACGCGGGGCGCGAATTCCGGCTGGAGCTGAAACACAACCAATGGTTACCGCGACACGTTCTGACGTCAAAATGGTCACCGGCACCATCAACGGGCAGGAGGTGACCGTTCCCGCCGGAACTGTCATCCTCGAGGCGGCCCGTATGGCAGGCATCGAGGTCCCGAACCTCTGCTTCCAGCCCATGATGCGCGCCTGGGGCTCGTGCCGTATCTGCACGGTCGAGATTCTCGGCAAGCGGGGTGGCCTGATCGAGTCGTGCGCTACGCCGCTCGGCGAGGGCATGGAGGTGCTGACGCACTCTCCCTCCGTGATGGAGGCGCGCCAGTTCATCCTGCAGATGTACCTCATCGACCACGCGCTGGATTGCCCGACGTGCGACAAGTCGGGCGAGTGCTACCTGCAGGACAACACCTACCTGCACAACATTCACGCCAACCCGTACCGGCGGCCCAAGTTCGCCCAGCCCTACACCCACTTCAGCGAGCTGATCGACTACAAGTGGGACCGCTGCATCATGTGCAACCGCTGCACGCGCGTTTGCGACGAGATGATCGGTGTGATCGCGATCGAGAGCGCCAACCGCGCGCTGGAAGCAACCATCACGCCGGCCTACGGCGAGGATCTCACGGACACCAACTGCACCTCCTGCGGCATGTGTATCGCGGTTTGCCCGGTCGGCGCACTCACCGACCGCCACTTCGGCATGCACCCCTGGGAGCTGGATACCACCGAGACGATCTGCGGGTTCTGCGACGGTGGCTGCACGATCAACGCGGAATCCAACCGTGGCATCGTCCGCCGGGCCACGAACCTGTGGGAGCGCGGCGTCAACCACGGCTACCTCTGCGAGAAAGGCAAGTGGGGCCACGAGCAGGTGCAGAGCGCCTCCCGCCTCTTCTACCCCATCCTGCGCCAGCCGCAGCGCGACGGCACGGTCTTTGCCCACGAAGCGACCTGGGATGAAGCGATCGAGTTCCTGGCAGACAACCTGCAGCACTACCAGGGTGACCAGTTCGCCTTCCTGGCCACGCCAGACGCCACGAACGAGGAGACCTACGTCTCCCAGCAGTTCACGCGCGCGGTCATGGCCAGCCCAAACATCGACCGCCTGCTCGATGCGCAGCAGGCCGCCGTGGGCGATGCCACCCGCCGCAGCCTCGGCGTGGACACCGGCAACACGAATAACGTCCAGGAACTGCTCACGGATGTGAAGGCGGGCATGGTCATCGGCCCGAACCTCGGGGCGACCGCGCCGGTTACCTCGTACTGGTTCTATCACTCGATCCTTTACCGCGAGGCGAAGTACGTCGTTATCAGCCTGGATGACTACCCGCTGGGTGAGCGCAGCGCGCTCTACCTGAAGCCGAAGCCCGGTTCAACCGCAACGCTCTTGAACGGCATTGCTCGCGAAATCCTGGAATCCGGCCTGGGTAGCCCCAACCTGGAAGGCCAGGCGCAGATTGGCTTCCGCCAATCACTTGCCTCCTATGATCTGGAGAGCGTGGCGGAGGCCACCGGCATCTCGGCAGCCCAGATCAAGCGCGCCGCCACGATCTACGCGACCGGCGGCGCTGGCGCAAACGCGGACAACACCTACCCACCGGCCCTGATCTACCAGACGGTGGCGCATCAGAAGAGCGCCAGCGAGTACGGCGACCCGGCCGACGTCACGGCTGCCTGCGTCAACCTGGCCATCATCACCGGCAACCTGGGCCGCCCCGGCGGGGGTGTGGCGAGTCCCCGCGGCGGCGCCAATACCCAGGGCGCGCTGGAAATGGGCGCGCACCCGGCGCAACTCCCGGGTGGATTCGATGTGGCAGACATTTCCAACCGCCAGAAGTTCGAGGCCGTCTGGATGCCGCGCTGGGGCGCGGAGGCCACCACCAGCAACGGTTTCCGCCCGGTGCGCGCGCTGCCGGGCAACGCCGGGCTGACGCTGGCTGAATTGCCGGCGGCGATTGAGGCGGGCAAGGTCAAGGCGATGGTCATCGGCAACTCGATTGCCGGCCGCTTCGACGCGGTCAACCCGGACCTGATGGAAGCCCTGCCGCGCCTGGAGTTCCTGGCCGTCTTCGATGCCTACGCGGACACGCCGCTTGGTAAGCTGGCGCACGCCATCCTGCCGCTGGCCATGTCCCTGGAGAAGGACGGCACCTTCACATCCTATGACCGCACCGTCCAGCGCCTGCGCACGGCCGTGCCGCCGATGGGAGAAGCGAAGACGATCACCGATGTCCTCTCCCGGCTTTCCCGCCGCATGGGCTACGCCATGACCTACCGCAATTCGGCGCACATCATGGATGAGATCGCGCGGCTTGCACCCGGCTATGGCGGCATCACCTACGCGCGCCTGGAACGCAACGGCGTGAACGCGCCGACCATGTCGTACTCCGACGCGGGTACGCCAATCCTTGAGCCGGGATCGATCCTGAAGCCACAGTTGGTCAGCACGAACGGATCGCGCTAGATCAGCGGAGAACGCCACGATGTTCGATGAAATCAAGGGTTTCCAGGTCACGTTCATGCGGTTGTTCCGCCCGAACGTGACCATCAACTACCCGGAAGAGAAGCGGCACATGTCGCCGCGCTTCCGGGGCCTGCCCTCCCTGCGCACCGACCCGGAGACCGGGGAAGCGCTGTGTGTGGCCTGTGGCCTTTGCGCACGCATCTGCCCGACCTCCTGCCTGGAAATGCACGTCGTCCCCTCAGAAGAGGGCGACCGCGAGCTGGGCGAGTTCATCCTGCGCGCGGGCCGTTGCATGTTCTGCGGCCTCTGCTCCCAGGTGTGCCCGGTCGATGCCATCACCATGAGCCACGAGTACGAACTCTCCGTGATGGACCGCGACGGCCTGATCTACACCAAGACGGAGCTGGGCTCCATCGGCGGCCAGCGGCCCAACTGGTGGGAAAGCGGTTCGGGCGAGTTCACCGGCACTGCCGATGCCTGGGCCGGCACCCGCGACGGCAAGAACCTGCTTGGCCCCGGTGTCTACGGCTCGGGCGTCTCCAAATCATAAATAGGCGCATTCCCGCTGACCGCGTCACAACGTGTGATACGAAAGGACAACCCCGTGGCAACCACAACCCTGACAAGCTCCACGGCCGAATCCACGGCGAAAACCTACCCGATCTACGTTGCGGGCGAGTGGCAGACATCGGATGACGTGCTGGAGGTGCGCAGCCCCTACTCCGGCGAACTGGTGGGCACGACCTACCAGGCCAGCAAGGAGCAACTGGAGCAGGCCATCGTTGGCGCGGAGCAGGCATTCGAGGTCATGCGCGTCATGCCGACCTACGAGCGGGTGACGCTGCTCGAGAAGATGGCGGATGGCTTGCAGGCGCGCCGCGACGAGGTTGCCCGCATCATCGCCCTGGAGGCTGGCAAGCCGATCCGGGACGCCGAGGTCGAGGTGGATCGCGGCGTCTTTACGCTGGTGACCGCCGCCGAGGAAGCGAAGCGCATGGAGGGCGAAGTCATGGCCCTCGACCTGCTGCCCTCCTCGAAGGGGCGCCACGCCATCGTGCGCCGCTTCCCCATTGGCCCCATCGCCGGCATCTCGCCCTTCAACTTCCCGCTCAACCTGGCCTTGCACAAGATCGCCCCGGCCATTGCCTCCGGCAACACCATCGTGCTCAAGCCGCCGTCTCGCGATCCCTTGACCATGCTCATCTTCGCCGAGATCATCGACGCCGCTGGCGTGCCCAGGGGCGCGGTCAGCATCATGCCGATGGACCGCGAAGTGGGCGATGCGCTGGTCGAAGACCCACGCTTCAAGCTGCTCTCCTTCACCGGGTCGCCGGATGTCGGCTGGGCCATGAAGAACCGCGCCGGCATGAAGAAGGTCGTGCTGGAGCTTGGCGGCAACGCCGGCGTCATCGTGGACAGCGATGCCGACGTCGATTTCGCCGTGAACCGCATCAAGGTCGGTGCATTTGCCTACTCCGGGCAAGTCTGCATCTCCGTGCAGCGCGTGTTCGTCCATGAAGATGTCTATGACGAGTTCCGAGACAAGCTGATCACCGCCGTCAACAGCATTAAGCTGGGCGACCCGCTGGACCGCACGACCGACCTCGGTCCCATGATCGATCGCAAGTCCCTGCTGCGCACGAAGAACTGGGTGGATGACGCAGCGAAGGAAGGCGCCAGGATCCTGACCGGCGGTGAAGACACGGAGGGCTTTTTCAAGCCGACCGTCATTGAAAATCCCAGCCCGGAGAGCTTCGTCTGCTCGAAGGAAGCGTTCGCCCCGCTGGTGACCATCTTCCCGGTCAAATCCTTCGGTGAGGCGGTTCGCAAGGTCAATGATTCCGAATTCGGTCTCCAGGCGGGCGTCTTCACCAACAACCTGGAGAAGGCGCTGGTCGCCTTCGAGAACATCGAGGCGGGCGGTGTGGTTATCAACGACATCCCGACCTACCGGATTGACCACATGCCGTACGGCGGCGTGAAGGCCTCTGGTCTGGGCCGCGAGGGCATCAAGTACGCGATAGAGGACATGACCGAGCCGCGCCTGATGGTGTTCAACCGGCTCGAAAGCCAGAAGGTCTCGCTCGATTAGCGGGTTCCTGCATCGTTGCTCCAGCAATGGCCGCCCGGCACTCCAACGGGCGGCCACGTTTGTGTCGAGGCATCACCGTGAAAACTGCTCCCATCCATGACCTTGGCGATCAACTGATCGTTGACCTGCGGGCCTCGTATCCGACCCACACCGCCGGCTCTGCCGGGGCGCAGCCGGTGCGCGACCTCTTTGCCGCCTTTGGCGCGGAGGCCCGGCGCGCTGGCCTCCGCCTTGAAGAGGCGATGTCCGCCGCCGTGGCGGCCTTGCAGGACCTCTTCGACCGCACTGGCGGGCATGGCGGCGACGCCGCCACGGCACTCGCGGCGGGCACCGCCCTGGCCGCGCTCGCCACCGCGTTCCACGACGAGGCACGGCTGAGCGAAGGGCTGGAGCAGGGGGAACCGGAAGCGCCGCTCCCCTGGCTGGCGGCGCTCCGCCGCATCAACCGCTCGGCCACGGCGGACCTCAACCTCACCGACCGCCTGGAAACTGCCGTGCGCGTGCTTGCCGACACGACCGGCGCCGATGCCTGCGGCATCCTGCTCTACGACGAGGCGACGGATACGCTCGCCCTGCGTGCTGCCGTCGGCCTCAATCCCATCGCCGTCGGCGCGCTGACAATGCACCCCGGCGCCGGTATCACGGGCATGGCGGCAGCGGAACGGCGCATCATCACGGGCGGCGACGTCGGCGAACACGCCATCAACCCGCTGGCGCCCGCCACTGGCGAGGGTGTGTATGCCTCGCAGATCGCCGTGCCGATGGTGCTCAGCCGCGCTGGCAAGCCAGAGACGCTGGTCGGCGTCATCAACCTGTTCACCGTCGGCCGCCGCGAGTTCTCCGAGGACGAAACGACCTTCCTCCAGACCGTCGCCGGGGAACTGGCCATCGGCATCGAGAACGCACGCCTCTACAGCCGCACCGATGCCCGCCTGCAACGCAAGATCGCCGAGCTCGGCACCATGCAGCGCGTCTCCCACACTATCGCCTCCACGCTCGACCTGGAAGACGTGCTGCGCCTGATCGCTGAACAGGCGGTCAGCCTTTTCAACGTCGAGGCCGCCGCCATCTTCCGCTTTTCGGGGCGCGATGGCAGCACCACCGAGCCGCTCACCATCGGCTACCGCGTGGACCGGGCTCGCGATGTCGTAGACGCACCTGGCCGCGACGAGGTTATCCGCGAGGTCATGGAAACCAACGCCGCCCGCTCCGTGGATATGGATTACCTCGATGGCTCCGGGCGTCTCTTCTGCTTGCCGCTGCGCTCCGCGCGCGAGCCATTTGGCGCGCTCTGCCTGCGCATGCCCTCAGAAGCCGAGTTGCCAGAAGATCAGCTTGGCCTGCTGCAGGCATTCTCGGACGCCGCCACCATGGCGATCGAGAATGCAACCCTCTACGAGGAGACCCGGCGCGGTCTGGAGGTCGCCTCCGCGCTGCTGCAGGAGATGCACCACCGCGTCCGCAACAATCTGCAGACCGTGGCGGCATTGCTCTCCATCCAGCTCCGGCACCACGAGTCGGCGCCGTGGGCCTCGCATCTGCGTGAAGCCACCAGCCGCGTCCAGGCCATCGCGGCCGTCCATGATCTGCTGAGTGACGAATCTCGGCTCGGGGGCACCACGGTCGATGTTATCGCGCGGCACGCCGCCGACGAGGCGTTTGGGACGTTGACCCCTCCCGGCCTCTCGGTTCGCTTCGACATTCCGAAGAGCGATGTAATGGTTCCGTCGAAGCAGGCCACCATCCTGGCGCTCCTTATCAATGAGCTGGTGGCTAATGCCGTCAAGCACGGCTTCCAGGGGCGAGATCGCGGCATCATTTCCATCACCGCCGTCGAGGAAAACGGTGAAGCCGTCGTGGAGATTGCGAACGACGGCGTTGCCATCTCGAACAACTTCGATCCGTCCGAGAGCCGCGGTTTGGGCATGCGCATCGTGCAGCGGCTGGTAACGGCTGATCTGAACGGAGCGTTTCACATCGGCCCGACTGAGCAGGGCTCGGTCGCCGTCGTTCGCTTCCCCATCGCGTCCGAAGAGGCCAACGTCCCGCTTGCACCCATTGCAACGCGGGCCTGACGGCGCTACCCCACCGGTGGCTGCCCATGGGTTTCGATGCGGGCGAGCTGCTCCCTGGCGGCGGCTCGGGCAATCTCATGTGCAGCCACCGGCGTCGTGAAAATCAGCAGTATCCCGATCAGCGCCGAGCGGGCGATGATTTCGGGATCCCCGCTGAAGGAAACCGCCACGAGGAGCGAGCAGACGCCGAGAAACACGGACTTCGAGGCGGCATGCAACTTGGTGTAGACATCTGGCATACGGAAGATACCGATCACCCCGATCGTCATGACGGTCAACCCCAGCAGGGTGAACGCGTCGGAGATGAGTTCTTCGATGGGCATGCTGATCACAGCACGCGCCCTGCCGCCAACCAGCGCGACGCCGCCACCGTTGACACGAACGACACGAGCGCCAGGGCCAGCGCCGCATCCATGAAATACGGTTCCTGCCGCGATGCGGCGAAGAGCACCAGCACGGCAACCAGGATCAGGGTCATCGCGTCCAGCGCCAGGATGCGCACCGCGTTCGATGGCGCGCGGATGGCAAGGATGACAATTGCTGCCAGCAGCCAGGTCATCCAGATCATGCCGGCGGCAACCACGTTCAGGTCCATGGCGGTTCGCTCCTGCTACGGCAACACGGGCCGCTGATACTGCTCGTAAAACGCCTGGGCGTCCGCTGCCACCCGTTGAGAATCTCCGGCGTCCAGGGCGTGAACTACCCAGGAGTTCGCGTCGGTGTCGAGGCCAATGTAGACACTACCTGGGGACAGCGTGTTCAGGAATCCGGAGAACTCCACTCCCTGCTCGCTGCGCGCACCCACCGGTATCGACACGAAGCCGTCAGCTTCCGGGAGCTTCGGTGCGAGCACCGCTCGGGCCACGTTCACCGTGCCGCGCACGATTTCGATGAGCTCGGCAATGATCAGGCGCGGCAAGTGCAGCAGGCTGTTCAGCACGGCGCTTTCGGCCGGGGAAGGTTCCGGGAAAATGAACGTCCGGAAGCCGCGCAGGATCACGAAGCCCAGTACGAGCCCCAGGCCGATATCCCACGGATCTGCCGATGCCAGCGCCAGGCAGTAGATGACCGCCATCAACACCGTCCCGATCAGTGTTCGCATCAGCGCCCCCCCGGTATGAGCGTCGCCGCTGCCAGTTCACTCAGGGCCAGGAGCGGCTCTGGCCACAGCCCCGTGATCAACATGAGGAGCGCCAATACCAGCACGATACCGGTTCGCACCGCTTCCGGTCGATCTGCGATGGTGGTCGAAGCGTGCCAGTACGTGCGGCCATAGGACTGAAACATGTAGACGAGCGAGAGCACCCCTCCCAGGATGACAATCGCGGTCAACATCAGCCGTCCAGATTCGCTGTGATCCTGGATGGTGGCCCGGAAAAGCGCAGTTTTGCCCCAGAACCCGAGTGCGGGCGGCACCCCCGCCACGCTGAACGCCCCGATGGCGAACGCCAGCCCGGCGTATCGCCCCGACTGGGCCCCGGAGAGGAAGAGCAGCGTCTTGTTCGCCGAGTTGACCAGCGTGTAGAGCACAGCCGCGGTCAAGCCGAACTGCCCGCCGATGGCAATGGCGATCAGGATATAGCCCACCTGACCAATCGAGGAGTAGGCGATCACCGCCGAGGGTTCATGGCGGGAGATCGATTGCAGGCCTCCGTAGATGATGCTTGCCACGCCCAGGATCACGAGCACGGGCGCGGACAGGGCCAGTTCGCGGGGCAGCATGCCTGCACCAATGCGCAGCAGGCCATACGCGCCAATGATGGAGAGGGCGCCACTGAACATGGCCGCCACGGAGGGATGCACCCCGGTGTACACGGCTGGCAACCAGAAGTGGAATGGAAAGATGCCCAGTTTCACCGCCAGGGCCACAAACAGGAGCGTACCGGCAATGATCGCCGGGTTCTCTTCGACCACCGGAATCCGCGCCGCGATGCGGGCCATATCGAGCGTGCCAGTTACGTGGTAGAGGGAGACGATCCCCATCAGGAAGATCACGGACCCCAGCAGGTTCACCACCGCGAAGATCACCGCCGCACGGAGCTGCCGCCGCTCTTCCCCGTAGGCCGCGAGGATGTAGGAGGAGATCATCGCGATCTCGAAGAAGACGTAGAAGTTGAACGCATCACCAGTCAGGAAGAGCCCGGTCAGCCCGGCCGCCAGAAAGAGCGAGAGTGCCGGAAAGGAGCGGGATTCGATGCCGCCAGTCATCTCGTAGCAAAAAGCGACAAAGATCACCGCGCTGGCAGTCAACGCAAAGGCCACGCCCAGCGCATCCGCGCGGAGCGTGATTCCCACACCCTCCGGCCAGTTGCCCGCCACCATCTCCTGTGAGCCATTGGCAAGCACCGCCTGTGTCAGCACCAGGTTGGCCATCAGCCCGGCGCCCAGCAGCAGCGCGGCCGCGAGAGCAATGCCTCGCCGCCGCCCATCGGCCAGCGACAGGAGGAGCCCGCCGATCCAGAACGTCGCCAGGGGGGCAATCAGCATCATGCCGCCTTCCCCTCTTCCTGCAGTGCCGCCTCGTCGTCGTGTGGGTCATCGGCGCCGGCATCGGACTCGGCAATCTGCTCTTCCACCTCTTCTGCCTCGGCCAGGGTGTCGGTATCCAGGGTCGCGTGCGCCAGGTAGACGCGGTAGATCAGGCTGAGCAGAAGTGCGGTGACGCCAAAGGTAATCACGATGGCCGTCAGGGTCAGCGCCTGCACCAGCGGGTCGGCAATATCGACGCCAGCCGGGACGGGGAGCACTGGCGCCGCGCCGCGCCGCAGCCCGGCCATCATGATGAACAGGTTGGCGCCATTCGAAATGAGCAGCACGCCAACCACGACCCGGATCAGATCGTGCTTGAGGAGCAGGTAGCTGCCGGAACCGATCAACACCGCCACAGCCGCTGAGACAAGGAGGGTCATGGCGGCAACTGCTCCCGGGATTCCGCGCGGGAAACCAGCGCCAGCGCGGTCACGGTAAAGCCCACCACCAGCAGGAAGACCCCGACGTCGAAGGCGACAGCCGTCAGGATTTCCACCGTGCCGAAATGCAGGACCTTGGCGTCGGGCGGGGGCCAGTGGGTGAGGAGCGGCAGCCCACGCAGGACCGGCAGAAAGGTGCAGGCGAGGGCCAGCGCCAGGCCGCACATCGCCACCACCGGCGCGTACCTGGTGTGCAGGCTCCGCCGGACGTTGCGTTCACCGAACGCAACGAACTGCATCGCGAACGCCATCCCGGCAATGATGCCCGCCGCGAAGCCGTCGCCCGCGCCTACGTAGCCCTTGATCAGGACCGCGAAGGCCACCATTAGGGTCGGCGCGAACAGCAGTCGGGAAATGCGCTGTGTCATTCGCGCCCTCGCCGTTGCATGGGCCGCTGCAACAGCGTGATGAGCCCGATCATGGTGATCCCGATGACCGTGATCTCGCCCATGGTGTCCAGCCCACGGAAATCCGAGAGAATGGCGGTCACTACATCCCGGGCGTGCGCCGAAGGCGTCAGTTCGATTTGCTGCGTGGCCACGCTTTCGATGGACGCAGGCTTGCTGAAGATGCCCCAGACCACCACAAAGGTGGCGGCGGCGGCCAGCACCCCGATGACGCGGTCACGATTCACGTGGGCGCCACGCTGGCCAGTCTCGAAGCCGGAAATATGTGGCCGGTCGCGCATGGCCGCCAGGAACCCGATAAAGACGAGTGAGAGCACCGTCTCCATCAGCACGGCGACCAACGCGACATCAGGTGCGCCGAGGAAGGCGTAGACCGCCGCCAGTGGGAAACCCACCGCCGAGACCAGCAGGACCGCTGTCAGGTGCCCCGTGACCTGGGTGGTCGTCACCGCCGCCACGCACACGACGAACAGCAGCAGGATCATCACCAGGTCGCCTGTCTCCACGGCGCCGGCGAGGAATGCCCCTTCATTGGGCGTGAAGAACAATCCCAGCAGAACGAACACGCCGACCGGCAGGAGCACGGTCGCGACCCGGCTGCGCAGATCGTGCACCTCGTACCCGTACATACGGTCAGAGAGGGCGTTGACGCTCTCCAACGCGCGCCGGTAGATGCGCTCCGGGCCATAGTGCTCGCCAAGGCGCCCCACGCGCCGTGACAGCACCTGCCAGGAGCGCCGTGTCGCCAGGATCGTCAGCCCTGCGGCCCAGGCGGCGACCGCCATCACGTTCTCGGGCCGCGTGTCCAGGTGGTAGGCCAGCCCGACCGAAACGCGCTCGAAGAGCGAATCACTGCCGCCGGCATTGGCCAACTCGTTGGCCGGTCCCACCCAGATCCCGAACAGGACACAGACGCCAGCAAGCACCGTGATGGCGGCTGGCATCAACCACGGCACATCCCCCGGCACAGCCCGCAACTCCCCGAGGAAGATGCTCCCCCAGAAGCGCGCGATGTAGGCAAACGTCAGCGCCGCCGCCGCGACCGCCAGGACGGTAAACCCCGTTCCCGCATCATGCATGGCCGCAAAGAAGAGTTCATCCTTGAAGAACCCCATGGTCCCTGGCAGCGCGGCAATCGCCGCCGCAGCGATGCCGCTGGTCACCGCCAGGAGTGGCATGGGGCGGCCAAGGCCGCCCACCTCCGACAGGTTCTTCCTGCCCGTCGCTTCGGTGACAGCCCCGGCCGTCAGGAAGAGCGCGCACTTGGCAGCGGCGTGCGCCAGCACGTACATCGCGGCGCCAACGGCCCCGTAGACGCCACCAAGGCCGAGGAGCACCACGACGTAGCCGTACTGCCCGATGGTGGAATACGCCAGCACGCGCTTCATGTCATCGCGGCCGATTGCCAGAATGCCGCCAATCATGATCGAGCAGAGCCCGATCAGCAGCAGTGCTTGCGGCAGCCACACGGCCCGGTGCACCAGCG
Source organism: Thermomicrobiales bacterium (assembly GCA_034431475.1). Classification (GTDB taxonomy): domain Bacteria; phylum Chloroflexota; class Chloroflexia; order Thermomicrobiales; family UBA6265; genus JACCXM01. Next base: position 44,014 of record DAOUDE010000111.1, read on the forward strand.
GCAGGAGCCGCTCCAGCAGGAACACCCCGGCCGCCACCATCGCCGCCGAGTGCAGATAGGAGGACACCGGCGTCGGCGCAACCATGGCGCGCGGCAACCAGAAGTGGAGCGGCATCTGCGCGCTCTTGGCGAGCGCCGCGATGGCAATCAGCCAGATCGCCGTCGAGAAGGCGACATCGGCATCGGCCCGGGCCACGAGTTCGTTGACGGAGGTCGTCCCTGTTTGCGCCCAGAGCAACACCACCCCGGCCAGCATCAGGACGGCCGTGCCAGCGGTGACCAGCAGCGCCATCAGCGCCGCCGGACGCGAGGCCGGCTCATCGCGGTCGAAGCCGATCAGGAAATAGGACGTGATGGCCGTCAGGTCCCAGAAGATGAAGAGCAGCAGCAGGTCGTCCGACATGACCATGCCAAGCATGGCGCTCATGAACAACAGGATCAGCGCGTAGAAGACGGTCGCCTCATCCGCGTCCCGGTGCTGGTGGTGCAGGTGCCGGGGCAGGTATACGCTCGAGTACACCAGGACGACCGTTCCCACCCCGGTGGCGAGCAACCCGTAGATGGCGGAAACGCCATCGAACTCGATGGTGGCGGTGAGTCCCCAGGTCGGAACCCAGGCAAGCTCGGCGACTCCGCCCCCACCGAGCCAGGCGAGCAGCGTCAGGAGATAGCACGCTCCAGCCGTGCTAACGGCCACCACCGCGGCAACGCGTGGCCGTCCCCACCCCAGCAGGAGCGTCAACGGCGCACTGAGCAGCGCAATGGCCAGCAGCAGCAACGGAGATGGCACAGCGAAGGTCTCAACCATGGCGTGTTGTGGTCACTGGCCACAGCATGGCCGCCGCCCTTTCCCCTCTCCACCATTCCTTCAGGGACGGTAACACACGCCCCCGGCGTCACGCCCGGATGTGGTCCCTGAAATGCGAATCCACCCGGTGCACGAGCACCGGGGTAGCCTAGAGTGGGAGTGCCGGCGGCACGATTGCCTCGTCCGCCCCGGCGCTGCGATTTGCCGCAAACTGGTCGCGGTACAGGCGGGCGTAGAGGCCGCCCCGGGCCAGGAGTTGCTCGTGGGTGCCTCGCTCCACGATGCGTCCCCGCTCCACCACCAGGATGACGTCCGCCGCAAGGATCGTGCTCAGGCGGTGGGCAATGGCCAGCGTCGTGCGGTCACGCATCAACGGATCGAGCGCGGCCTGGATCAGGCGCTCGGAGTGCGTATCCAGCGCGCTGGTCGCCTCGTCGAGGATCAGGATACGCGGGTCCTTGAGAATGACGCGGGCGATGGCGATCCGCTGCTTCTCCCCGCCGGAGAGCTTGTAGCCGCGCTCCCCCACCACCGTGTTGTAGGCCTCTGGCAGCTCCATGATCCGCGCGTCAATCGCCGCCGCCTGCGCCGCGGCGCGAATTTCCTCATCCGTCGCATCCGGCTTCCCGTAGGCAATGTTTTCCCGGATCGTGGCGTGGAAGAGATAGGTTTCCTGCGTCACGATCCCGATCACTTCGCCGAGGCTCGCCAGGGTGACATCACGCACGTCGTGCCCATCGATGGAGATGGCCCCGGCATCGACGTCGTAGAAGCGTGGCACGAGCATGGCGATGGTCGTCTTGCCGGAGCCACTCGGACCCACCAGCGCGGCCAATTGACCCGGCTCAACCAGAAAGTCGATGTCTTCGAGGCGGAACGGCGTGGCGTCGGGCGGCAGCTCCACGCCCTCCTGCACTTCTGCTGCCACGTTGATTGCTTGCTCGTAGGCGAAGGAGACATGCGCGAAGCGGACGCGCCCCGCCACATTGGCTGGAATCAATGCGACCGCCCCCGGCCGATCCGTAATCTCCACCGGCAGGTCGAGATACTCGAAGATGCGGTCGAAAAGCGCGAAGGCGCCCTGGATCTCCACCTGCACGTTGAGCATTTGCCCCAGCGGGAAGAAGAGCCGGCTCTGCAGCGTGGTAAATGCCACGATGTCGCCGATCGAGAGGTCCTGCGCGCCGCCGATGATCTGCACACCGGCGTAGAGGTAGACGATGGCCGGCGTGATCGAGAAGAACGTGCCGATGATCATGAAGAACCAGCGGCCCACCATCTGCTGCCGGATCTGCAATGCGGTCAGGCGCGAGTTCACGTCCTGAAAGCGCGCCACCTCGTGCTGCTGCCGGCCGAACGCCTTGGAGAGCAACATGCCGCTGACCGAGAGCGTCTCCTCGGTCTGCGCGGTCAGGTCCGCCACGGTCTCCTGCGTCTCCCCCTGCACCTCGCGCCGGATGTTGCCGACCCGGTACGTGAGATACAGGAAAAAGGGCAGCATCCCCAGCGAGATCAGCGTCATCTGCCAGGAAATGATCGCCATGGCCACCACCGTCGAAATGGCTGTCGCCAGGTTGCTGACGATGGAGGTTGCCGTGTCGGTGACCACTTGCTGCACGCCGCTGACGTCGGAACTGAGCCGCGCCTGAATCTCGCCGGTGCGCGTGGCGGTAAAGAAGCGCAGCGGCATCTGCTGCAGGTGCGCGTAGAGTGCGTTGCGCAGATCCCGCATCACATGCTGGCCGATCTGCGTGTTCAGCCAGGTCTGGCCAATGCCGATCAGGCCCGTGACGATCGGGAGCAGGATCATCAAGCCAACGTAGAGGTACAGCTCCCGCAGGTCCCGGTTCGGGATGGCGTCGTCGATGATGAGCTTGAGCAGCAGCGGATTGACGAGGCCGATCACCGCCACCAGGGCGATGGCGACAACCGTCAGCGCCACCTGCCAGCGGTAAGGCCGGAAGAACCCTGCGACACGGCGCACCGTGGCAGCCCGGATCGGCCGCTTCTCGCCTGGCGCCTGCGTTGCCATCAAGCGGCCGCGCGGGCCGCCCATCATCATGAGCTAGTCATCCAGGCGCTCCTGGACATGTTCCAACCAGGAATCGGCCGCCTCCGTCTGCATCGCTCGCAAATCGCGCACCAGCGCACCGAACTCCTGGCCCGTACCCGGCGTGGGCATTGGCTCGTGATTGAAGCTCTCTTGTACACCCGCCAGCAGCGCGCGTTGCTCTCGCACCAACCGCCGGGCCGTGTCCTCTTCCAACCGCAGCGCAAGAAAGAGCTTGACCAGGAACTCCAGGCGCACCTCGCGCGTGTGGTGTACCGGCTCAGCCAGCCAGCGGCGCAGTTCCACGCGTCCCTCGTCGGTGATTGCAACCGTACGCCGCCCCGGGCGTCTCCCACCGTCGCTGATCAACCGCAACCAGCCGAGCCTTTCCAGCTTCTTGACGTGGTGGTAGATCATCCCGGCTTCCAGGTGCAGCACGCTACCCAGCGGCGCGCCCGGCGCAAACGAGCGGGCCAGGTCGTAACCATGACCGGACCCGCTCTCGGTAGCGGCCAGCACACCCAACAGGGCGTGTTCTGGCGTCATGCCGCGCGGAGTAGCCGCAGTTGTGGCCTTCCGTCCAGCCATGATCAGCGCAACCCTGGTGGGGCGAGAACGAGGTGCGGGCTCACACGGCCTGCTCGGCAGGAACGTCGATCTCCTCGCTTTCGCCGCGTGACGGGCCGACCCAGACCCGCGCCACGCGCAGGCCGTCGATCTCCTCTACGCGCAAGATCTGTCCATCCTCGGTCACCACCTCGTCACCCACCACTGCCGGACGGCCCAGGGCACTGAAAACGAACCCACCGACCGTTTCCACATCATCCTCTTCGAGATCGAGGTCGTAGAACTCCTTGGCCTCCATTAGGGTGGTCAGACCGTCCAGCGAGAAGCTGCCATCCGCGGTCCGCCGCCCGTTCTCAAACGACGGCTCGAACTCATCGGAAATCTCGCCGACCAGGCTCTCGACCAGGTCAACCAGCGTAATCAGCCCTGCCGTCCCGCCATACTCGTCGATGACGATGGCGAATGGCGCCTCGGCCGCTCGCAATCTGGGCAACAGGTCGGAGGCCGAGGCCGTTTCCGGCACCGCCAGCACGGTGGTCATCGTCTCATCCATGCTGAAATCAGGCGCAGCCCCATTCTTCGTGATGTTCGCACTGGCGAGCAGCGTCGGCAGCAGCCGTTTGACATCGATCACGCCCACCACGTGGTCAATATCGCCGTCGTAGACTGGCAGCCGCGAATGTCCAGAGGCCGTCGCTGCAGCCATGACCTCCTCGAGATCCGCGTCGCGCCGGACAGCCGTAATCTCGGTGCGAGGCACCATGGCGTGCCGGGCCTCGAGGTCCGGGAAGAGCAGCGCGCGGTCGACGAGATCGTGCGCGGATTCCTCCACCAACCCCGCCTCCCGGCTGGCATCGACAGCCAGGCGCAGTTCCTCCGCGGACTGCACCAGTTGATGACCGCTGGCCGGGTCGATGCCGATGGCCCGCACCACCGCGTTGCCGATGGTGTTCAGACCGACGATGGCCGGGCGGAATGCCAGGTAGAACCAGTGAATCGGGCCCGAGGCGAACATCGCCGTCTGCTCCGGGCGCTGTAGGGCCAGGCTCTTCGGCGCAAGCTCACCGATGACGATGTGCAGCGTGGTGATCAGCGAAAACCCGATGGCAAATGAGATCGTGTGCGTGAGCGCATCGCGCGATCCTTCAGGAATGAACCCGAGATTGTGAATCAGTGGCTCTATAAGCGAGGCAACCGCCGGCTCACCAATCCACCCGAGCGCCAGGCTCGCCATGGTGATGCCCAGTTGGGTTGCGGCAATGTACGTATCAAGGTGATTCAGTTCCGCGAGCACCTTTTCTGCCTGGCGGTGCCCTTCAGCGGCAAGTTGCTGAACCCGTGTGCGGCGTACGGAAACCAGCGCGAACTCGGTGGCCACAAAGAAGCCATTGGCCAGCACCAGCAGGAGGACGGCCAAGAGCGCGAGCAACGTACGAATAGAAGACTCCTCTCCGGGGAACGAACGGAACCGGCGCTGGCACGCGTGTTGCCAATTGATGCGCACTGCCGCAGCCTCAAGAATACATGAGTTTTCGCGTAACTCCAGCCTGGACATGCCCGCCGGAAGCGTCGCCAGACCGGGATGTCCGGTAGACTCCTGGCAGATTTCGTGGCAAGCGTTTGGCAGGGGTTGGGCGAACACCGTGACGGGGTCAATTCTGGAGCAGTTGCCGGCCCCGCAGCGTGAACTTTCGGCACACCTGGCCCAGATTTTCGCCCGGGCAGGGCAGGAGTTGTATCTCGTCGGCGGCATCGTGCGCGACGCCCTGTTGCACCTCCCCTTCACCGCCGATCTCGACTACGCAACCTCTGCGCCCACCGGCGTCACCCAGGCCCTCCTGGAGCAGGCCGGGGCAGTGTCCACCTACGCCATTGGTGAGCGGTTCGGCACCATCGGAGCGGTGTTCGGGGAGGTAGACGCGCGCTCACAGATCGAGGTCACCACCTACCGCCGCGAGGTCTACCCGGACGAGACACGCTTCCCGGACGTGGTCTTCGACGCCACGCTCACCGACGACCTGGCCCGCCGCGACTTCACGATGAACGCCATCGCCCTCGATGCACAGTCCGGTGAGGTTGTCGACCCGTGGGGTGGTGAGGCGGATATCGCCCTGGCGACGGTGCGGGCTGTGGGGGAGCCCGCCGCCCGCTTCGCCGAAGATCCGTTGCGGCTCCTGCGCGCCGCCCGGTTCGTGGCACAGCTCGGGTTCCGCCTGGACTGGCAGACCGAAGAGGCCATGGCAGCCGAAGCCGGGAGCCTGCAACGCATCAGCCACGAGCGCATCCTGGCCGAACTAACGCGGTTGCTCACGGGCGAGTGGGCAGATCATGGCCTGGATGTCCTGCGACGCACCGGCCTGCTCCGGGTGGCGCTGCCCGAACTGACCGGGCTGGCAGACGAGGCCGAGACAGACTTGAGCGGGCGGCTGGCTCGCGAAAAGGATCTCTGGGACCACACCATCCGGGTTGTGGCCCAGGCGCCACCGCGCCCCGCCGTGCGCTGGGCGGCGTTCCTGCACGATGCCGCCAAACCGCGTACGCGGAGCGTCGGGCTCGATGGCGAAGTGCACTTCTTTGGCCATGAGCGCGTTGGCGCGGAGATGGCGCGGACGATCTTGGAGCGCCTGGGAGCAGACAAGGCCCTGCGCTCTCGCGTGACGGCCCTGGTCGAACTGCACGGCCGCCCCGCTGCCTACGACGCGTCATGGACAGACAGTGCCGTGCGCCGGCTGGCGCTGGAAGCTGGCGATGCCTGGGATGATCTTCTGGACCTCGCGGCAGCCGATGTCACCTCGGGTCGGGAACGCAAGCGGCAGGAAGCTGCCCGGCGCGTGGCCGGCCTGCGGGCACACGCCGACCGGCTGGCGGCCGAGGCGACCCTCGCCGAACTGGAGAGCCCGCTTGATGGCAATGACCTCATGCGGCTCTTCACGCGCCCGCCTGGCCCGTGGATCAAGTCGTTGAAGGAGCTTCTGCGCGAAGCTGTCATCGATGGGCGGCTGCAACCGGGGGATCGCGCCACCGCCGAGGCGATGGCGCGCGACTACCTGGCCCGCACGCCAGATCCGGGCATGAGTTAGCCGGCAGCGACCGGGGTCCCGGCGGCGGGCAACCTGCGTTCCGCCGCGAAATCCACCATGAAGAGCGAGACCCCGGTAGTGTCCGGCGCGTCCAGACCGGGGGCCAACACCGCGACGCCGTGCGCCGCGGAATCGCCCTCCAGTGCGATTACCAGTGAGCCGGTATCGGTCAGCGTACCGCCAACATCACCGCACGCCACCACGTCGCTAGCCTCGGAGCGCACGAGAACCGAGTGCGGCGCAGTCGTCAGCGTATCAAACGGCACCGCCGCCGAGGCATACGACTGCGAGGTCTGTTCCGCCGTGGCCACGCCTACGGCAGCCCCCGGCCCCGGCAGGATCAAGCCCAGGTCCGCAACCAGGTCGCCAGGCTCGGCGCAGGTCCCCGCCACGATCTGGCCGCTACGCCCGGTTGGCCGGGTCACCTCCACGGGCCGGGACTCGACGATGGTCGCCAGCGTGCCGCTTGCCGCCTGGCCGATCACCAGGATGTCGTTCGCGGTGCCCTCGGCGAACTCGACGCCAGCCAGCGACACCAGCGCGTTACGCGAGGTTTCGTCCAGGAAGTCGAGGTCGTAGACCCCCGCGTCGACCTGCGCGTACTCGGAGGCATCGCCAAAGCCCAGCGGCTCCGTCAGCGCACTCCCACCGGAGAACGCCGGGACCAGGCTGGTATCGAGCGACCCGTTGATAACCCGGAAGCGTGCGCGGCCCGCATCCAGTGGGCGGTCATCGACCAGGAAGAGCCCCACGCTGGCCGCATCCGCACTCCCGACCAGGGTGGCGTACACCTCACGGCCGGCGCGGAGCGTGACCCCGCCGGCGACCAGCGCACCGTCCGGCCCGGCGCCGCTTGGAACCACGGCGAACTGATGATCGCCGGAGGCAATGCGCAGTTCGCCGCTGGTGTCGCCGGGGCCGAGCGCGATCAGCGCGAGCGCGCCGTCGAGGTAGATATCGACCGGGCCTACCCCGTCGAGGCCGTGCACAACCCGTACCCGCGTCTGGGTGTCATCCTGGGCCGTCGCCGGAGCCAACCCCGTGAGGAGTGCGCCCGACACGACCAGGGCGGTGAGCATCACCCGCAGGAATACGAGGACCAGGCGCGGAAACAGCATCGGCTCCTCCGGAAAAACAACAAACCCGGCAGAGCCGGGTTTGCCAGATCTATCAAACCGATTCCAGCTTCGGCGGCCTGCACCGCGACATTCTAGGCTGGATTGAGAACCAGAAGCAGCACAAAGGCGACGGCAATAAGTCCTGCGGCCCCAAAAGCTCGCACCAGAAGATCCGATGCCCGCAGAGAATCTGTCGCGCGGCGCTCGTTCTCAGTCACGCGGTCCCACCCCCTGAATTGTCTTCCCATCAACGTTGCGACAGACGTCAGCGATTCCCAGGTCGCTGTCCGGCGGAGATTGCCGCAACCATTGCCTCCCGCCGCGATAGTACGAGTGCCGTTCCCGTCTGTCAATCTTTCGGCGGTGCCGATAGTCCGGGATTTCCCGGGTTGTGACCTGGACCACGTTTGCGCTCTTGCTTCTGCCGCTTCACGGCCCGGCGCTGCTCATGGGCCTGCTTCCGTTCCGCGCGATGTGCCTGCCGCTCTGACTTCGGCCGGTTCTCCCGGCTCGCCGAGCCACGTTTTCCGGGCTTGCGGTCTCCCGAGGCGTCCAGAAACGCGTCGCGCGTGAGCCGCATCTCGATCACGCGCAATTCCGTCTGGCGCCGGGCAACCCACTCCACGTGCTCACCCGTGATCTCGAAACCGACGCGCTGGTAGGCAGCAATGGCGCGGGCGTTATGGGAAAAGACCTCCAGGCGCACCTCATCGAGGGCGAGGTTTTCGAACGCCTCGTCCATGACCAGGCGCGTCGCCTCGGTGCCGTTGCCGTGGCCCCAGGCGTCCTTCTCGCCGATGACGATCCGGAAGAGTGCGGACGTGGTGTTGCCGGTACGGGAGCGGTCGGTGATCGCGGTGGTGCCCAGCAGGCGCTTGCCCTTACGTGCATGGATGGCGAAGCAGGTGCCGCGGGCCGAAGAGGGCAGGATGAAGGAATCGAAGTAGCCCCGGGATTGCCAATCCGTCAACGGTTCCAGGTCGTGACGGAGCAGATAGGCGATCTCCGGATCGGCATACCACCGCTGGAATGCCTCCCGGTTGTGGGGGACATGCTGGCGCAGGGTAACGAGTTCGCCTTTGCGCACGAGTGCGCCGTGGTCGCGCTCCTCGTCGTCCTCGTCGTCCAGGTCATCCTCCGCATCATCGGCGTCGCGCTGCAAGCGCCGCCGAATCCAGGATCTGAAGCCGCCAAGCATGGTAACACCCGTCTGTACCTACTCCCACGCCCCGCGTGTCGCAAGAGCAGCGCCACATCGGCGCCATTCGACACTGGAGGCGTTGGCACCGATACTCGCAAGTGAACCACTGCGGTTCGGGTCATGCCCCACCGACGCGGCATTCGTGCCCGCAGTGTCGGCGATAATTGACTGACCGACCAGAGGTTACCTTGACCTTGTCCACGCTTTCGACAACTCCACCTTTGGCCAGGAGCCTGATTCTCTTCATTGGCGACGGCATGGGCCAGGCCCACCGGTTCGCCGGCCAACTGCTCGCCGCCGGGCGCGACGGCCGGCTGGCGATGGACCGCCTGCCAACCCTGGGGCACATGGGCACCATGTGCGTCGATCCCACCACCTTCGTCACCGATTCCGCGGCGGCGGCCACAGCCATCGCGACGGGCTACAAGACGAGGAATGGCTGCGTCTCGATCGACGCCAACGGTGAAAGCCGCCCCACTATCCTGGAAATGGCAAAGGCCTCGGGCCGCTCGGTGGGCCTGATCAGCACTTGCCAGATCACGGACGCCACGCCCGCCGCCTTCGCGGCGCATGTCCCGCTGCGGGCTGCGCAGAGCACGATTGCCCGCCAGTACATCGAGGAAGCCCAGGTCGATGTCATCCTGGGCGGGGGCGCGGTGCACTGGTACCCACGTGGGCAGCGCCTGCCGGCGGCGCTGACGCGGGATGCCCGCTGGCGCGGCGTCGGTGAAGAGGGCGACCTGGTTGCCCGCGCCGCCGCACTGGGCTACAACGTGGTCTTGACCGAGCAGGACTTGGCCGCGAATCTGGAACTCCGGAAGTCGACCGGGGAGCAGCGTCCGCTACTCGGCCTCTTCGCCGGTGAGGAATTCTTCGTGCAGACCGAAGAGGGTCTTGGCGCGGTCTATGACCCGCCCGTGTCACTGGCCGATCTGACTGCCGCCGCGATCGGCGTCCTCTCCCGCAACCCGAACGGCTTTTTCCTGATGGTCGAGGAATCTGCCATCGACCGCATGGCGCACCGCAACAACGCGCCCCTGACCCTGAAGGGCGTACTGGAACTGGATCGGGCGGTGCAGGTGGGCCTCGCCTTCGCCAGCCGCCACCCGGACACGGCGGTCATCGTCACCGCCGACCACGAGTGCGGCGGCCTGGCCGTCGCTGGCTCCCTGGATCAGCCGTACCCCTACGAGCCGGGTGGCGGTCTCCTGGATACGCTCCTGGCGGGCGAGGACGGCCCCTTCCCGGTGGCAGGCACCGACTACGGCTTTGTCCTGGGTTGGGCGACCACCGGCCACACCTCGGCCCCGGTGCCGATCACCGCCATCGGCCCCGGCACCGAGAACCTGGCCGGCGTCATCGAGAACACCGACGTGTTTCACACCATGGCGCACGCGCTGTCGGTCGCGGAAACCCCGGCGAACAAGCGACGGAACTGACGGGTGGGTTTGCCCTTCGAAGCGAAGTGCGACCGGAGCCGGGTCGTTTTTGGCTTGCGCTTCATGGATTCGATGGCGGCAGGTCAACCGTGCAGGAGAACGCGACGTTTGCCGCAAGCGGTGCGACATCCTCGCAGCGGTACGGTATGCCCGAACCCATGGTTCGCAGGTTGCTGGCATCCACGTCGAGATAAGCAGCGCGACCAGCGAGCAAGTCGTCGGCGCGGCAAAATGTCGTGACGGTTACGCTGGCCTCTGCGCGCTCGAATGTGAACAGATCGCAGGTCACCCCACCTACGTTGTCCTCGCCATTAAAGCCCACCATGACCTTGGCCTCGATCTTGAGCATGGCGCTCATCAGCGTCGGCTCCGCGTACATGGAGCTACCAACTTCCATGAAGCCATCCCGCGCCGTGGCCAGAAGACGTTCGTCGTCCTGTTCCGGCGAAACTCCGTCGCCCGGGCTGATCGTGGCGTACGACGCATCGATGTCGCCGCTGATCTGACCGTCGACAAGCCAGCGATCACCGTCGCGCACAAAAATGAAAAAGGCCTGCTGCGGCACGCCCTTCGCGCCGTCGCCGTATCGAACACCCTGTGTCACGACTGCGCCGACCCGCTCGTCCGGGAGCACCCGCACCTGGCCCACGGTGACCCAGGGAATGGTGCGCGGATCGCTGGCGACCTGTTCGTCGAGTGCTGCTACCACGTCGTCCAGCGGGCCGACATGCGCAACCGCATTGTCTGTGAGCATGGCCGTGGCAAGCAAGCCATCGCCCGTGTTGAAACAGCCCGCGTACTCCTGCATGGTCGCCGCAATCTCGGCCACAATCTCCTCGTTGGCCGCCTCACCTTGCGGTAGGTCTTCCGGCTTACTCACCCATACATCGGCCTCGAAGCCCACGACACCGATGGGGCGCGGCGTCTCGACAGGGTCACCTGTAAGTTCGGTGAGCGTGCGCGGCGCGAGAGTGCAAGGCGTCGGCTTCAGCCGATCACGCTTCGCCCCAGCGTCCGTGAACGAAAGCGACATCGCACTGGTCACGGCAACTGCCATGGCAACGACGAGAACGAGGGCGTGTACACGCATCTCTTCACCTTTCTTGTCACAGAGTGAAGCGGTACAAGCATGTGATCAAAGATCGAGTACTTGCAGAAGCGTGACGCTATCAGCCGCCCGGCGCGAAGTGATCGAACGCTCCAGGCGCTTCTGGCCGCGACACGCCATCCGGTCCGATCACGGTAATCGACGGCGCATCTTCGGCTGGCAGGATCCGCCCTACCGCGTGAATCTGGCCACCGGCAGCGGTCAGCGCCTGCTGCATGGAGTCCCACGTCCGCTCGGGTACGGTGAAGAGCAGCTCGTAGTCCTCGCCGCCGCGTGTGGCAAACGCGAGCCACTGCTCCGGGAAGAGCGCGCGCACGGCGGCTGCGACCGGAATGGCGCGGAGATCGACCTCTGCCGAGACGTTGCTGGCGGCGAGAATCTTTGGCAGATCGCCCATGAGGCCATCGCTGAGGTCCATGGCGGCGCTTGCGCCATGCTCGCGCAGCACCTGGCCCAGTGCGACGCGCGGCTCGGGCCGCAGGTGCGCCTGCACCAGCAGGTCCGCGGTAGCTGCCTGCCGGGGCGCTCCCCGGTCCGCCAGGAGCTGCATCCCCGCTGCCGAGGCCCCCAGCGTGCCCGTGACGCCGATGATGTCTCCGGGCCGCGCGCCGCCGCGCGTGAGCCGCTGCACGCCCAGCAACTCACCCAATGCGGTGATGTGCAGGGCCAGGCCAAAGGGAGAGCGCACGATATCCCCGCCGGCAATGACCACGCCGTAGCGCCGGGCAACATCGCCCATGCCGGTGTAGAGCGCGACGAGGTCCGTGACGCGCTCACTGCCGCGCAAGCCGAGCGTGACCACCGCCACTTTCGGGACAGCACCCATCGCCGCCAGGTCGGAGACGTTCACGGCCAGCGCCTTGTGGCCAAGGCTCTCCCAGTCAGTCCAGTCCAGCCGGAAGTGAATCTCCTCGACCAGGCTATCGGTGGTGATAACGACGCTCGCGCCCGGGCTCGGCTGCCAGATGGCCGCGTCGTCGCCGATGCCGAGTTCCAGCGCGCTGCTCCGCCGCACTGTATCCGGCAGGGCTGCGTCGAGCCGCGCGATCAGCCCGAACTCCCCGATGTCACTGACGCGGCGTTCGTCCACGCACACCCTCACTGTCTGCGGCGCCGCACCCGGCCGGCGAGCAATCTGCCTGTGGCATTGTGCAACCCGCAACGCCCGCCTGTTCAGGGCTGCCTGAGCAACCGATTGCGCCGATCAGGGCTGGTACGATTCCCGGCCATGATTGACGTACGCTCTGGCCGCTTCACATGATGCATCAGCCCGATACCGCAACAACCGCGAGTTCCGCCGCACCGGCGGCGGGCGTCGCCCCACGCCCTGCTTCCAACCTCCCGCCGCCCACTGACCGGGCAGATGCCGAGATTGCGCAGTTCGAGGCGTTTTATCCCTTTGCCCTGGACGAGTTCCAGCGCGAAGCGATACGCACCCTCTTGCACGGCGATTCCGTGATGGTCGCCGCCCCAACCGGGACTGGCAAGACGGTCGTCGCGGAATTTGGCGTGTGGGATGCGTTCAAGCGCACCGGCCGCGTGATCTACACCACGCCCATCAAGGCACTCTCGAACCAGAAGTATCGCGATCTGCGCGCTATCTACGGCGACGAAGTGGGCCTGCTCACCGGCGATGTCTCCGAGAACCGCGATGCGCGAGCCGTCGTCATGACCACGGAAGTCCTGCGCAACATGCTGCTGCAGACCCCGTGGGACCTGGATAACGTCGACACCGTCATCTTCGACGAGATCCACTACCTCGCCGACCCGGAGCGCGGCACCACCTGGGAAGAGGCGATCATCCTCTGCCCGGACCACGTGCAACTGATCTGCCTCTCGGCGACCATCAACAACGCGGACGAGATCGCCGACTGGATCAGCCGCACCCACCGGCCGATTCGCCTGATCACACACTACGACCGCGCCGTGCCACTGGCGCTGCACTACTTCCACGACGGCAAGCTCAACCTGGTGGTGAACCACCGGGGCGAGCGCGTCCAGGATTTTCCCCACACCGGGGGTGAACTGCGCAAACAGTCCCAGCGTGGCGGGTTTGGCCGCCGCAAGTCGGAGCGCGCCACGCCGGAGATGGACGAGCCGCAACCACGCGAGATCGTGGACGCCCTGGCGTCGCGCGACATGCTGCCCGCCATCTACTTCCTGTTCAGCCGGGCAGACTGCCAGGCCTACGCCGAGCGCCTGGCTGTGATGCGCCCGAACCTCGTCACGCCGCGCCAGGCGGACCTGATCGAGCAAACGATGAACGCCGTGCTGGCCGGAATGCGGGACGAAGACCGTGACCTGGAGCAGGTGCAAACGATCACCGCCCTCGCCCGCAAGGGGATCGGCTTCCACCACGCCGGCCTGCTGCCGATCCTGAAGCAACTCGTGGAGATTCTCTTTGCGCGCGGGCTGATGGAAGTGGTTTTCGCGACAGATACCCTGGCGCTCGGCGTCAACATGCCCGCCCGCACCGTCGTGATCGGGCGCATGAGCAAGTGGGATGGCCGCCGCCGCCGCATGTTGATCCCGAACGAGTTCCAGCAGATGGCGGGGCGGGCCGGCCGGCGCGGTATGGACCCGTTCGGCCACGTCGTGGTGCCCTACTCGCCCTGGTTCACCTTCCGTGAAACGCTCGATATCGCCACGGGCGAGCTGCATCCGGTGCGGTCGGCCTTCGCCATTCGCTACAACACCGTCCTTAACCTGTGGGATCCGCCACACGGCGAACGGGTGCGCGCCCTGCTCCAGCAGAGCCTGGGGCAGTTCCAGAGCAGCCAGCGCATCCGCGACCTGGAGGACATGATCATCGCCGTCGGCGAGGAGATCGAGCAGGTTCCCCAGGGGTGCCTGATCGGGCTGGATGCCGGAGATGAACTGCTGGAGGACTACCGGCGCCTGAACCGCTCTTTGACCGCAGCCCAGAACAAGGAGCGCCGCCTCGAATCGGAGCAGTCCACCGTACTGCGCGATGTCGAGATCTCCGTACCCTGGAGCGAACCAGGCCGGCAGGCCCTGCGCCGTGCCCTGCGTGCGGCGCGTCCCGGCGCCGTGGCGCACATGCGAGATGAGGGCTGGGCCATCCTGCTGGGCAAGGGCAAGCAGGGCGGCGTCGGCCGGTTCCTCCTGAAAGACGGCCGCATTCTCCTGCTCACCGAGTACCGGCAAATCGATCACCTCACGGACAAGCGGGTGGTCGTGCCAGAGGCACTCCATGAGCCGAGCGACGCCATCACGGACGCCACGGACCTGGCCGATGCCGCTGACCTGGACGCACTGTGGCAGGACGTTGCTGCGCTCGAATTGCCTGATCTGGACGAAATGGCAGCGGCCCACCGCACGCTGGAAACCGAGCGTGCGGCCACCCGGGTCGCTCTCCTGGCGACTGACCTGAACGACGCCAAAGCCCTCACCCAGTCGCTCTGGCAGGAGCGGCAGGGTCACCCTTGCCACACCTGCGAACGCCGCAACGAGCACCGCGACTACCTCGCCCAGGTGGACCGCCTGGACAAGGAGCGGCGCGAACTGGAAGAAGCCCTGGGGCGGGAGATCGACCAGGAGGAAGAGCGGCTGCGCAACGTCATTCGCGGCATCCGCAACGTCCTGCACCGCTTCGGGTACCTGCATCGCGGCTACCCGACCGAGAAGGCGGATATGCTGGCGGATGTCTTCGACAACGACGGCCTGATCCTGTGCGAACTGGTGGACCGGGGCGTGCTGGATCACCTGCCGCCAGAAGATCTGGCCGAGGTCTTCTCCTGGTTCTCCTTCGACCGTGAGTTCCGCTACGGCAACCGTTTCGTGTTGCCCGACCGCCTGGTCCTGGCTCGCCGCCGCATCGAGGATGTGGAGCACGCGGTGCTGGGCGAAGAGCGCAGCGAAGGGCTTTCGATCTCCGAAGGCCATAATCCAAACTTCTACGGCGCGGCGCGCGCCTGGTGCCGTGGCTCCAGCATGGCGGAAATCAGCGACAAGATCGAACTCTCCGAGGGCGATCTGGTCATGACGTTCAACAAGACCATTGACCTGCTCAGGCAAGTCGGAGAGATGTTGCAGCAGGTGAATCCTGAGCACCCGCTGCGCGGCCGCCTGCGCCAGGCTGAGTCCCTGTTGAAGCGCGACATTGTCGAGCACTCGTTGGTGCTCGGGTTTGCGCCGATCGAGCTCCCGGAAATCGCCCGCGCCGAGCTTGAGGCCGCCCGCGCGGAATCACCGCCCCCGCGCAAGCCGCGCAGCCGCAAGACGCAGGCAGCCGCCGAGGCCCCGGCCGCACCGGAAGCCATCGAGAAGCCAGCCCGCAAGCGTACGGCGCGCAAGAAGGCGGATGCTGTGGAGCCCGAGGCCGGGCCGAAGCCGGCCAGCCGCACCCGGCGCAAGTCGCCGGCGGCGGTCGAGGGCTAGCCGGCAGCCAGCAGCCACCCAGCCGCAGCCAGGCACGCCACGCCCAACGCCACGTTGAGCCCAATCAGGGCGGTAATCGGGCGCAACGCCTGCGGCTCCAGGTACGCGCGAACACTGGCAAGCAGGTACGCCAGGATGAACAGGCCGATGCCCAGCACCGCCAGCCCGGCAGGTACGCTGTAGAGCAGCGCCAGTGCGGGTGCTGCCAGCACCGCCACCGCCAGGAGCGCCCGCACCAGTACTTCAACCCGTGGGTTTGATCGCATCCCCATCACCGGTGCACAATTGTGCTTCGCGCTGCCCAGGCCGCGTGCGGAGGGGAGCATGCGCGTATTCGCCCCCATGTCGTGGGCACGCAGCCATCTCCTCCCAGACTGGTGTCTGCATGACCTTCTGTACGACGTGCGCCACGCCAATCCCCCTCCATGGTACGCACTGTCCACAGTGCCACGCCGCAGTGGCCACACCAGCCGTGGCGATGCCCACGGTGGGGTCATCCTCCGGCACGCGCACGGTCGGGCGCGTCCTGCGCCTGGCGCCCCTGCTCCTGCTCTTCGCCCTTGCCGGCGCGCTCATCGAAGTTGAACTTTCTGAGCGAGCCTGGCTCGATTCAGCGTACGCAGCTGCCACCGCTGCCGAAAGCGCCGGGGATCTGGTTCAGGCGCGAGCAGCGTTCGCCGCCATTCCCGGGTATCGGGACGCCACCCAGCGCGCAGACCGCCTGACGAACCTCCTGGCGCCGCAGGAGGCAAGCTACGCCGCCGGGCGGGAGGCCATGCGACGCGGCGATTACGCAGCGGCAGTTTCCCTGCTGGAGCCGGTAGCGGAAACGGCGCCTACGCTAGGTGATGTGACGATTGACCTCGGCGACGCCAGACGGCTTCTCGGTCTCGATCTGCGCCGCGAAGTAGACGCCGCGCTCTCCGTGCGGGATTGGACGACCGCCGAACACACGTTGCGTGACCTGGCAACCCTCGACCCGGCGAACCAGAGCGCCCGCGCCGACCTGGCGACGTTGCAGCGCGACCACGGACCACTGCTGGTGGGCTACAACCGCGAGCTCTGGCTGATGTCGCCGGAAGGCTCCATGGAGCGCCAGCTCGCCCCGAACATCCAGGTCATCTGGCCAACCTGGAGCCCGGACCGCGCGCAGATCGCCTTCATGGCCCCGAATCCCAAGGATGATTCAGGCGATCTGGACTTGTACCTGACCGGCGTGGATGGCTCCGCGCCCCGCCTCATCGGCAGTGGCGTCTCTGGCCACGCCGCGCCCTCCTGGAGCCCGGACGGCACACGCATCGCCTACACCAGCTTCGCCGGCTATGACCCCATGCTGGAGAGCGGCTCCATCAGCGTGCGCGTAGTCGATATCGCCTCCGGGGTTGAACAGGACCTCACCGGCAGCACGTTCGAGCTGGCTTTCAACCCGGCCTGGGCGCCCGATGGCCAGCAACTCGCCTTCGTGGCGAAGGACATGAGCAGTGACGACCGCCCCCAACATGCGCCGGGTGACGTGTATCTCTACACCTATGCGGACAAGCAGATGACAAACCTGACGCACGGCGAGGTCGATGACGTCTGGAACGCCGCGTGGTCGCCTCTCGGCGACAGCTTGCTCCTCTACAGCCGCTTTGGCCAGACCTGGTACGAACCGCCCTCGACGGCCATCCGCAGCCTGGAAATCGCAACCGGGGACTTGGCCGTGATCGCCGATCTGGACCAACACGCCGGGATGCCCGTCTGGGCGCCAGATGGCTCACGCTTCGCCTACACGGCGGATGAGAATGTGATCATCGTGGTCGATGCTGACGGCAGCGCTGTCCAGTTCGAGACCGCGTCGACGCTTTCCGGTGACATTACCTGGAGCCCCGACGGCTCGGCCCTGCTCGCGGCGCCGTGGGATATCCAGGGCAAGAGTGTGCTACTCGATCTGGCTGGCAGCGATCCGAAGGCCACGGAACTCGACATCAAGTACGACTCTAATCCGCCCTTTGTCTCCCCGCCGCAGTGGGCCACGGCTGCCCCAATTCCGCCCGCCGACAACCTCTCCCTCGCCCAGCCAGCCGCATCTGGCGGTGGCCTGCAGTGACCGGCACGCCACTGGCCGAACTCCAGGTAGCGACCGAGAGCAGTGACCAGACCGAGCGCCTTGGCGAAGCCATTGGCGTATGGTTGCAGCCCGGCGATGTCGTGCTCCTGCATGGTGACCTTGGCGCGGGCAAGACGACGTTGACCAAGGGCATCGCACGGGCGTTGGGTGTGGCAGACACCGTCTCCAGCCCGTCGTTCGCTCTCGTCAACGAGTACGCCCTGCCTGGCTTCCGCCTCTTCCACCTCGATCTCTACCGGCTCAACGACCCGGCTGGCCTGGAGAGCATCGGGTTCCCCGAGTTGACCTCCGCCGAAGACGCCATCGCCATCGTCGAATGGCCGGAGCGGGCCGGCGCTCTACTGCCCGACCGCTACCTGCTGGTGGATATTGCGTACGTCGCCGACGGACGCCGGGAACTGCGTGTCAGCGGCGTACCAGACAGCGCCTGGCTGGAGCGCCTGCCAGCCCTACGTCGTGAGCTTACGTCAAGCTGGAGGGACTGACCCGCCACGCCCTCCGCTACACTGGCGCGGCCTGGGCGCGATGGCGTGCCCACACCGAGACCAGATCGGCCATATGCCAGCAAACCCGGTAGACCCTACGTCCATACTCGTCATCGACACCTCCACCGCCCAGGGGAGTGTCGCGCTCTACGACGGCGAGCAGCTCTCCATGCGGTCCTGGCCGGCTGACCGAAACCACACCACCACCCTGCTCGGTGAGATCCATCACCTGCTGGCTGGGGCAGGCATCTCCGGCGATGCGCTGGCGGCGGTCGCGATGACCAGTGGACCGGGGTCGTTCACCGCGCTGCGGGTTGGCATGGGTGTCGCCAAGGGGTTTCACCTCGCCCTGGATACCCCGCTGATTGCCATCTCGACGTTGGAGGCGACAGCACTGCCGTATGCGGTGGGAGATCAGCGCATCGTCGCGACGCTCGCCGCCGGGCGGGGCCGCCTGGTCTGGCAGCAGTTCACGCCCACCGGTGAGGCCGTGATGCCCCACACAGCGCCCCGTAACGGAACCGGCGACGATCTTGTGGCGGAGTTGCGCGCCGCACCGGTCACCCGCTTCATCATCGCCGGTGAACTGGCTGCCGCGCACGCCGTGCAGGTGGCCGCTGAACCGAATGTGTTTCTCCCCCCGGCCGCGTTGCGTTACCGGCAGCCGGGCGCGCTGGCCGAGCTTGCCTGGCGCAAGTGGCAGGCACAGGATCTCGCCGATCCCGTGCTGCTGGAGCCTGTCTACCTCTCGCGGTAGCCTGGCCCACCTTGCCGCACTGTGTACCGTCAGGACGTTGTGTCACAGCGCAGCCAGGTGCTACCGTCCGCGCCATGAGCTCGCTTCAGCGAACGCCGTCCACCCACCAATCCGAACACACGCTCGCGCCGCTTTACCGGCTGGACCCCATGACCGTCGATGATGTGGCGGCCGTGGGCCGGGTCGAGCGCCGGTGTTTCCCGAATCCGTGGCCCGCCTCCGCCTACCGGCGCGAGTTGCAGGACCAGCGGCAGAACCATTACCTCGTGCTGCGCGCACTGGCCCCGGCCGGGGGCGAGCCGCACGACGAGGCCACCCATTCCCGCAGCTTGCCCCGGCGCTCGCTGCTGCCGCTCCACCTGGGCCGCCGCCACGAGCACGACTCGATGCCAGCGCAGATCATCGGCTTTGCCGGGATGTGGCAGTCGTTCGACGAAGCGCACGTGACCACCATCGGGGTCGATCCTGCCTATCGGGGCCAAAGCCTGGGCGAGTTGTTGCTGCTCAGCATGTTCGACGCGGCCCTCGCCCGTGGCGCGAACTGGCTGACCCTGGAGGTGCGCGTCACCAACGAACCTGCCCAGGCGCTCTACCGCAAGTACGGCTTCACCGTGCATGGCGTCCGCAAGCGGTACTACAGCGACAACAACGAGGACGCGCTGATCATGTGGTCCCGGGCGCTGAGTGAGCCCGATGTCCTGGCGGAGCTGGAGGCCCACCGCGCGGCGTTGCACGCCCGGCTCCAGGAGAAAGTTGACCCGGGCGGCGTCACGCCATTCCCGGCCGCTGCCTGCCCGGCCCCACCCCCGGAGGCAACTCCATGATCGTGCTGGGCATCGAGACATCGTGCGATGAGACCTCGGCGGCGATCGTCGCGGACGGCCGCCGCGTCTTCTCCTCCATCGTCTCGTCGCAGTTCGACCTCCACCGTTCCCACGGCGGAGTGGTGCCAGAACTCGCGGCGCGGCGGCATGTCACCTCGATCATCCCGGTCGTGCAGGAGGCTATTGCCGGGGCCGGCATCGAGCGGGACGACATCGACGCCATCGCCGTCACGCAAGGCCCAGGGTTGGCCGGTTCCCTCGTGGTCGGCGTCAACGCGGCCAAGGCGATGGCCTACGCCATGCGCCGGCCGCTGGTGGCCGTGAATCACCTGGAAGCGCACATTTACGCCAACTGGCTCGCCCTGCCTGGTGAAAACCCGCCGGAGCCGCAATTCCCGGTCCTCTGCCTCCTCGTCTCTGGTGGCCACACCGAATTGATCCTGATGCAGCGGCACGGGGTCTTTCAGCACCTGGGCCGCACGCTGGACGACGCCGCTGGTGAGGCCTTTGACAAGGGCGCGCGCCTGCTCGGCCTGGGGTTTCCGGGTGGCCCGGCGGTGCAGCGTGCCGCCGCTACCGGTCGCGCTGGCGCCTTCGAGTTGCCGCGTTCCTGGCTCCCCGGTACGCACAACTTCAGCTTTTCCGGCCTGAAGACCGCGCTGCTGCGCCTGAGTGAGCCGCTTCGCCTACCGGAAGACGAGGCAGCCCCTGCCCTCGCCCCGGGCACGGCCTTCCGCGAGCACCGGCCACCACGTTTCGCCGAGGACGCGCCCGTTGCGGACCTCGCGGCGGCCTTCCAGGATGCCATCGTGGAGCCACTGGCGGTAAAGACCGCGCGGGCGGCGGTGGAGACTGGCGCGCAGACGGTGGTCCTGGCTGGAGGCGTCGCGGCCAACAGCGCGTTGCGGGAGCGTCTCCAGCGGGAGGTGGCGGAACGTGCCGGCCCGGAGGTGGTCATCAACTTCCCGGCCTTCACCTTCTGCACCGATAACGCCGCCATGGTGGCGGGAGCCGCCGCCTGGGTCATTCGCCGTGGCAACCAGTCCGGCTGGGAAATGGACGTGCACCCCCGACTGGCGCTGGTCTAGCGAGAGACGCTTCCCGGCAATCATGGCAAGATGCCGCGAGCAACCATTCCCCACCCGTGCTCCGCCGGGCACGGGTTCTTGACCATGGAAAGGGCCTCGCACGTGACCGATCCGCAACTCCAGGTCTTCGCCGATGTGGCGGTGGCTGTCGCCCTCGATGCGGGCGCCATCCTGCGCGGCCGCTACGGGCAACCGCACGACATCAGCCTGAAAGGCCCGCTCGACCTGGTGACGGAAGCCGACCGGGCGGCGGAATTGCTCATCGCCTCCCGCCTGCGCTCCGCTTTCCCGGATCATGATCTGCTGGGCGAGGAAGGGAGTCGCAGCGAGAACACGGGCGCGCGCTACCGCTGGGTGATCGACCCACTGGATGGCACCACCAACTTCGCCCACGGCCTGCCCACCTTCGCTGTTTCCATCGCCCTGGAGGACGCCGGGCAGCCGGTGGCCGGCGTGATCTATGACCCGATGCGCAACGAGCTTTTCCGGGCCATCAAGGGTGGCGGCGCCACGCTCAACGGCGAACCGATCCACGTCTCGCGCATCGAGCAGCTTCAATCCGCAATCCTGGTGACGGGCTTCGCGCACACGCTGGAGCAGCGCCGCCTCCAGGGTCTCGCCTGGTGTGGCCTGCTGGAGCGCGTCCGGGCGTTGCGCCAGACTGGCTCCGCCGCCCTGAACCTCTGCTACGTTGCCGCGGGGCGACTGGAGGGCTACTGGGAGCGCGGCATCCAGCCCTGGGATGTCTCCGCCGGTGCGCTGCTCGTCAGCGAAGCTGGGGGGCGAGTGACGGATCGCGAGGGTGGACCGTTCAACGCCCATGACCGGGTGGTGGTCGCCACCAACGGCCTCGTGCATCAGGACTTGCTTGCAATCCTGCGTGAATATCCCGACGAATAGCCAGAGTTCGATTCAGGCGCAATCGCCAGAGCCTCTTCCGTCGCGCATCGGCTATGATGGCCCCGCCCAGGGTGGCGCGGCGATGCCTCCGTGGAGCGACGTGTGCGGTTTCACGCGCCGCCCCTGATAGGGAGGAAGATCAATGAAGCTCGTAATCGCCATTGTGCAGGATGAGGATACGTCGGCGCTGACCGAGGCCCTGATTGCCGCGGGGCACCGGTTCACGAAGGTGAGTACCACCGGTTCCTTCCTGCGCACCGGAAACACCAGTCTGCTCATTGGCGTCCCGGACGACCAGGTCGCATCAGTGCAGGCGATCTTGCGGCGGACCTGCCGTAGGCGGACGCAAGTTGCGGTGCCGTACTCTCCCGCGCTGGAGCCTGGTCTCCTGTACATGCCGGAGAATTTCGAGGTGGAAGTCGGCGGCGCGGTGGTCTTCGTCATCGATGTCGAGCGCTTCGAGCGCCTGTAGCACCTGCTGTTACACGCAGTTTTGGCGCGCGCTGGATGCGCCGAGTGGCGCCGCGCGCCAGGAAAGGAACCCGCATGACCGGCTCGCCCGCTGAGCGAGTCAACCGCGACGAGATCGTTGCGCTTGCCAGCCGCCTCATTGCCACGCCGAGCACGAGCGGCGAAGAACGCGCGGTCATGGCTGACGTCGTGGCGTGGTGCGCCGAGCAGGGTATTTCCTGCGAGGTGGTCGCGCTCGATCCGGCGCGCCCCAATGTCATCGTCACGCTGGGCGATGCCGACGCTGGCCCGACGGTCGTCATGAACGGGCATCTGGACACCGTGCCCGTCTCCGATGCAGGCTCCTGGCAGTCGCCGCCGTTCGTGCCCACGCTCAGTGCCGACGGCAGCAGGCTGGTGGGGCG
Organism: Thermomicrobiales bacterium; assembly: GCA_034431475.1. Taxonomy (GTDB): domain Bacteria; phylum Chloroflexota; class Chloroflexia; order Thermomicrobiales; family UBA6265; genus JACCXM01. The sequence goes on from DAOUDE010000111.1 coordinate 66,825, forward strand.
CGGCGCTTCAGACATGAAGAGCGCGGTCGCGGTCATGCTCTACGTCATGCAATTGCTGAAGGACACCCCACTCAAGGGTCGGGTGCAGGTTCACGTGGTCAGCGATGAGGAAGTGGGCGGCAAGTTCGGCACCATCTTTGTCCTGGACGAAATCGCGGCTGCCCGCCTCCCTCGCCCCGACTACTGCCTGATTGGCGAGAAGAGCGACCTCAAGGTCCGCAACGCCGAGCGCGGCCTGCTGGCCGTGCGGGTCACGGTGCATGGCCGCGCCTCGCACACGGCGGCTGCCCGCGCCACCGGCATCAATGCCATCATGCTGGCCAGCAAGGCGATCCTCGCGCTCGAACAGGACATCGACAAGTTTCACCCAGCCATCGGCAAGCCAGTTATCAGCATCAACACCATCCAGGCTGGCGTGGCGCACAACGTGGTGCCGGGCGAAGCGACATTCACCATCGACCGCCGCCTGATTCCGGGTGAAACGCTGGAAAGCGCCGTCGCCGAGATGGAGGAAGCCTTCGCGCGGGTCGCCGCCGAAGATCCCCGCTTCCGCTACACCCTGGACGTCAACCCGGATGGCGATTTCATTCCCGCCAACATCACCGAGGACACCTCGCCCCTCGTGCAGGCGGTCCAGGCAAGCGTTCGCGAGGTCACTGGCCAGGAGCCGGAGTACTTCGTGGCGTGGGCGGGTGCGACTGATGGCCGTTTCTACCGTCAGGCAGGCATCGACACCGTGGGCTACGGCCCCGGCGGAGAAAACGCGCACGGCGCCAACGAGGCCGTCTTCGTTGACGACCTCGTGACGCAGGCGAAGGTTTACGCGGACACGATCACGCGTCTGCTGGGCTAGCGCCCGCCGGCAAGTAACGCGCCAGCCAATCCACGATGCGGTTCATCAGGTCGATCTGGTGCGCCCGCTCGCTGATGCCGTGCTTTTCCCGCGGGTAGCGCACGAAGCGCACCGGCACCCCGCGTACCTTGAGGGCGCGGAAGTACTCCATGCCCTGGGCCGGGTGAACCCGGGCGTCGGAATCGCCGTGCAGGATCAGCGTCGGCGTGACCACGTTGGCGATGTATCGAATCGGCGAGGCTGCCCAGTACATCTCCATGTGGTCGTAGGGGTGGCCGGGGAAATAGAGCAGGTTCGCCGACGGAATATCGTCCTGGCCGTGATCGGATATGAGGTTGGCGAGACCTGCGCCCATGATGGCGGCCTTGAAGATGTCGGTCTGCGTGATCGTCCAGGCGGTCAGGTAACCGCCCCAGCTCCAGCCGCCAATGCCAAGCCGCTCCGGATCCGCGATACCCCGCTCGACCATCGCCAGCGCGCCGGTCACCAGGTCGCGGGATTCGCCTCCCCCGATATCGTCCTGGAGCAGCTTCTGGAACTCGTGCCCGTAGGCAGTGCTGCCGCGCGGATTCGGCATCAGCACAGCGTAGCCGTGGCTGGCCAGCATCTGCGCCCAGTCATGCCAGTCCAGCATGACCCGGTCCTCCCACTGCCAGGAGGGACCACCGTGGATCTCCACGACCAGCGGGTAGCGCTTTCCCGCCTTGTAGCCCGCCGGGTAGGTCAGGATACCTTCGACCTCGACCCCGCCGTCGCTCAGCCACGTTACGTGCTCAACGGGCTGCAGGCGGTCCACAAAAGCCGCCCCGAGTGAGGTAACCCTGGTCGGATCACTGGCAGTCTTGCCCAGGAAAAGTTCCTCGGGCGTGGTGCTGTCGCTCCAGATCACCGCCACCTTGCTGCCATCACGTGAGAAGGACGGCCCGCCGATGATGCTCCCCCGCTCCGCCATCGAGGGCGGCGTCAGCGGCGTCAGCTCTCCGGTCTCGACATCCACCGCGTAGAGCCGGGCGCGGGTCCGCTCCACGATACGGGCCACGACCTTGCCGGGATGCCCCGGCCACTCCGCGAGCCCTTCCACAATGCCGCTTAGTTGCGGCAGGAGGTTGGTGGCCTCGCCCCCCTCGAACGCCACCGTCCAGACCGATTCCGAAGGCTGGGCGCGGTGTCCATCGATGCGCAATGCCACCTGCCGCCCGGCTGACGTGTCCACGACCACCGGGGCGGAGCCGGTGGTCCTCAGGTTGGCGATGAGGCGGGAACGGCCGCCGCTGAGCGGTGTCTCCCAGAGCTGGCTCGGCCCCATGGCCGCGTCCCACCCGATCTCGTCTGTGGTGAGGACGACGAGGCCATTACTCTCGGGGAGCCAGGTAAAGTCGCGCACTTCGCGGTCGGCAGTGGTGAGCAGGCGAGCCTTGCCCGAGGTGACGTCAATCGCCCACAAGCGTGTGAAGTACGGTTCCTCTTCCACCACAATCGCGTCGTCACGGTCCTTTTTGCGCTTCTTGACCTCGTCTGGCTCGGGATCTGTGCGCAGAACCGCTACAAAGCGGCCATCCGGCGACCACTTCGGCTGCGAGAGAGTTCCCTTCAGGCTGCCAAGCGGCGCGGCTTCGCCGCCCGCGATGGGGAGCAGGAAGAGCTGGCTTCCGTCGTCGTCCTTCTCCAACCGGTCGGAGATGAAGAGCAGATGCTTGCCATCCGGGGACCAGCGCGGGGAGCCATCGGCGTGGACGCCCGCCGTGACCTGGCGCGGAGATTCGTCTTCGCCCGCGATCCAGATTGCGTGGGCCGCCTTTTCGCCCTGCTGGCCGTTGGGCATCACCACGTAGGCCACGCGGCGTCCATCTGGCGAAACAGTCGGAGAGGCCGGTGTCTGTCGGTCTGCCAGTTCGGTTGCAGTGAGTGGGCGCGTCGCTGGCGCGGCCGTTGCGGCCTCGGCTGCCGGGGCTGTGGTTGCGGTCAAGGGAACCTCCAGTAGACGATACGGGAACGAGGCTGGCAGCGCAGCCGCGCCCGCCCGTGCGCGCGTGTGCGGGGGATCATATCCGAGCCCATGCGGCACGCCAATCCGCGACCCCGTTTGTGCTCGCAAGACAGCGCGCCGCCGCCGGAGCCGCCTAGACTGGACGCGGCAACCCGGTGACGACGAGGCGGGAGATACGCCCATGGCTCAGAACGAGGTGGCGCCTGACACCGTGCCGGCGCGAACCCTCTCGGACGACGTTTATCTGCTCGCAGGGCTGCTGGGCGAGGTCCTGCAGTCCTCGAGTGGCGACCGCGCCTTCGCCCTCACGGAAGAGGCCCGCGCCAACGCCAAGGCCCTGCGTAACGGAGACCTCTCTGCCGGCCGGGCCCTCGACGCACTGGTCCAGAACCTGAGTGGCGATGAGGCCGAATCCCTGGTGCGCTCCTTCACCAATTACTTTCAGCTCATCAACCTGGCCGAGGACAGCGAGCGAATTCGCCGCATCCGCGCCCGCGAAATGCGAGATCCAGGGCCACGGCGCGGCTCGGTCCGTGAAGCGATCGGGCTCCTGGCTGAGCGCGATATCTCCAGCGAGCGCCTGACGGAACTGCTGGAGCACGCCCAGATTCGCCTGGTGCTGACTGCTCACCCCACCGAGGCCCGGCGGCGGACCATCATTGCCAAGCTCGCGCGAATCTTCGCTTTCCTGCGCGATCTGGACGAGCGCAGCCTGACCGAGGATGAAGCATCTCGCCTGCAGCAACGGCTGGCTCACACCATCGAGGAGCTCTGGTACTCGGATGAAGTGCGCGCGATCGGTCTGACGGTACTGGACGAAGTGCGGACCAGCCTCGTGTACCTGCTCTCCACCTTCGTCGAGGTCTTGCCGCAGATCTATCGCGATCTGGAAACGGCCATCGCGGAGTACTACCCCGGCCTGCGGCTTGACCTGCCGCCGTTGCTCATGCCGGGTACCTGGATCGGCGGGGACCGCGACGGCAATCCGTTTGTGACCCCGGAGGTCACACTGCAGGCACTGGGCATCATGCGAACCGCAGCTCTGGAGATGCTCGAGAGCAGGCTGATCGAGCTCTCCGGGCGAATCTCGGTCGCGGAGAGCATCTCCGGCCCGGCGCCACTCCTCGACCCGTTGATTGCAGAGCTTGGCAGGTTGTTTCCGGATACCGCAGCCACCGTGGCCCGGCTCAATGCCGAAGAGCCGTACCGGCAAGTGCTGACGCTCATGCGGGAGCGTGTGCGGGCCGCACTTGAGGATCGCCCGGATGGCTACCCGGCCGCCGGCGACCTGATCGAGGACCTGCGGCTGATCGACCGCTCACTGCGGGAACAGGGCGCGGACCGCATCGCCGACGGCGATCTGCGAGACCTTATCCGTACCGCCCAGGTTTTTGGCTTTCACCTGGCGGTCATGGACGTGCGCGATCACGCAAAGCGCAACGCCGGGGCCATCGCCGAGTTGCTGGCCACATCCGGTGTGACTCCCAGCTTCCTGACCCTGTCCGAGACCGAGAGGATCGCCCTCCTGGTGCAGGAAATCGAGAACCCCCGGCCGCTGTCGCCACGCAGCCTGGATGCCTTCTCTTCCGAAACCCGGGAGGTCGTCGCCACCTTTCGCATGATCGAAGGCGCTATCTCCGGGCGGCACCGCGGCGCGATCGAGACCTATGTCATCTCGGGCGCGGAAACGGTCTCGGATGTGCTCACCGTACTCCTCCTGATGAAGGACGCGGGGCTTGCCGGGCCCGGAGGCGGGGATGCACGACTCTCCATCGCACCCCTCTTTGAGCAGGATGAGGGGCTGCGCAATGCCCCGGCCACCATGCGCCAGTTGCTGGACCTGCCGGTCTACCGGCGAGCGCTCGCCAGCCGGGGCGACGTACAGGAGGTCATGGTTGGGTACTCCGACTCCAACAAGGAGATCGGGTTCTTCGGCTCCGCCTGGGCGCTCTATACGGCCCAACGCGACCTGACCCAACTCTTCGCGGAGTATGGGGTACGGCAGCAGTTCTTCCACGGGCGGGGCGGCGCGATTGGCCGGGGTGGCGGCCCCACCAACGTCGCCATCCTGGCGCAACCACCGGGATCCGTCAACGGCAAGATCAAGCTGACCGAACAGGGCGAGGTGATTGCCAGCCGCTACGCCACGGCGCCGATTGCCCGGCGAGAACTGGAGCTGGTGACCGGCGCGGTGCTGGCGAGCAGCGTGGACCTGCTGGCGAGTCCCGATGCCCCGAAACTGGCGCGATTTGAACAGGTCATGAGCGAGATCACGTCGGCTTCCGTTACGGCCTACCGGGACCTCGTCTACGGCGATCCTGACTTCGTGCGCTTCTTCGAGGAAGCCACACCCATCGCGGAGATTTCGCGCCTGCAAATCGGCTCCCGGCCCGCCCGGCGCAAGCAAACGCACCGCATCGAGGACCTGCGTGCCATCCCGTGGGTCTTCTCCTGGACACAAACGCGGGTGCTCCTGCCCGGGTGGTACGGCGTTGGCACAGGGCTGGCGGTGGCGCGCGAACGATTCGGCCTGGATATCCTGAAGGCCATGGCGCGCGATTGGCCGTTCTTCGCCGCCACCATCGGCAACGCCGAAATGGCCCTGGCCAAGTCAGATCTGGACGTAGCGGCGCGCTATGCCTCCCTGGTGCAGGACGCAGACCTGCGCGAGCGCATCTGGGCGCGCATCGCCGGAGAGCACGCCCTGGCGGTCGAAGAAATCCTGGCGCTCACCGATCAGGACCGCCTGCTGGAGCGCGATCCTGTGCTGCGCCGCACTATCGACCGGCGCAATCCGTATGTCGATCCCATTTCCTTCGTCCAGGTTGAACTCCTGCGCCGGGCTCGCAATGGCTCCGCCGATGACGACACGATGCGAACCATCCTGCGCACCGTCAACGGCATTGCGGGCGGCTTGAAGAACACGGGCTAGGCATGGGCATCCCGGGAAGATAAAACAGCGAAGCCCAGGCGATCGTGTGATCGCCTGGGCTTCGCTGTAACGAGCCCCAGACGGTTTCCCGCCCGGGGCTGTTCAGAGACTACTGGTACGGCACCGCCGGCACCGGGATCATCGGCGGCAGCGACGGCAGCGGGTTCACTGCGATGGCGTTGATGTCGGAAGCAAGGCTGCCCGGCTCGCCGAGGCCAGCCTCGCCAATCTCAACCACGTAATCGACGGACAGGCCAGCATTGACCTCATCCTCGACCACATCGTAGACACCATCGGTCACTGCGTGCGTGCAGGTGCTGATGTCGTAGTACGCCTGGCAAGCCAGCTGAACACTGGCAACCTCACCGGCGGTCGGGGCAGCAGACGCAGCGCCAACCAATCCGAACGGCACCGCGAGGCCCACCAAAGCGACGCTAAGCCGCTTGAACGAGACGTTGCTCATGACCTTTCCCTCCGCGACTCTCACCCCGAGCCCTAGATCGACGTGCAGGCAGCCCCCCGACCGCTGCTCGCCGGACGCTCAGTT
>DAOUDE010000112.1:0-44124 GCA_034431475.1 Thermomicrobiales bacterium
ATGAGGCCACCCGCCGGGTGATGGCCGGCGTCCAGCAGGACGGCACGTGCTGGTGTGGCGGCACTGTCTGGCAGGGCCGGGCGGCCATGCGCATCAGCGTCTCCTCCTGGGCGACCACCGACGACGATGTCGAGCGCAGCCTGGCGGCCATGCTGCGCGTGGCCGCGTCAGCGCGCTGACGTCGGGCGCGCGGCACTCGCGAACCGAGGCGACCGCCGGTGGGACAGGGCCTGCCAGGCATTGGTGAGACGAGCGCGCCAGGCGGCCAGGCGCGCTGGCGCTTGCTCTGCGCCGCTGGCCTCTGCCGCTAGGCGAGCCTGGGCCGCCTCGTCCAGCAGGCCCGCGCAGTGAAGCTCGCGAAGTTGCAGGCGGGAGTCGTGAATGTGCCGCATCGTGGCCTCCTGTTGGGTCCTGGCAACGCTTCTTGCCTGCTCCACAGCCTGACGCAGCACACACTGCCGCACCATACGCACAGCCCACGCGTTCCCCACGCGAGAGATCCTGTAATCGTTGCCTCGCTTGCTATGCTGAGCCGCGGACGCTGGTGTCGAGTTGCTTCGACGCCAAGCTCACGTGAAGGGACAGCTTCCCCATGACGGTGCGCGCGACGATCCTGTGCGAGAACTCCGTCTACGGGTTCAGCGATGCCGTGGCCGAACACGGCTGGTCGGTCTGGCTGGAGACGCCAGCCGGGGCCTTCTTGTTCGACGCCGGACCTGGGGGCTCGCTAGTCCCGAACGCCAGTCGCTTCGGCATCCCCCTGGCACACGCGCGGGCGATCCTGCTGAGTCACCATCACGGTGATCACACTGGTGGGTTGCTCACTGCACTGACAACCATTTGCCGGCAAGGCTCCGGTCGCGAAGCCGTTCCCGTCTACGCCCACCCGGATCTGTTCAAGGTCAGCCTGTACGACGAAGATGGCAGTTTTGAGTTCATCGGGCTGCCGCACACCCGGCGCGGCCTCGAGGTGGCTGGCGCGACCTTTCACCTGGCCACCGGCTGGCAAGAAATCGGCCCAGGCCTTTCACTGACAGGCGAGGTTCCACGCCTGACCGCCTACGAAATCGGCGATCCGAACCTGCGGCACGAGGACGGTGCGGGGAATCTGGTGGTCGATCCGGTTCGCGACGATCAGACGGTGGTGATCGAGACGCGGGACGGATTGTTCGTGGTGCTGGGGTGTTCGCACGCCGGGCTTATTAACATCCTGACTTACATCCAGGCGCGGACCGGCGAGACCCGGTTTCACACCGTGATGGGCGGCACGCATCTTGGCGTCGCGGGTGAGGAGCAAATCGCCCAGACGATCAAAGCCCTGACGCAGTTTGAGATTGCGCGTCTGGCCGTGTCTCACTGCACCGGCCCAAGAGTTGCTGCCCGGCTTGCGCACGCTTTCGGCGAGCGCTTCGTGTTCGGCAGTGTGGGCACGGTTCTGGAGATCTGAGGAGCCTCACAAACGGACCTTCGACGCAGGCCCAGCGAAAGCCTCGCTGCGTCGGCAACGGAAGCGGCACTGATCGTTCTGCCGGAACGATGTGCTGCTACGATGCACGCCATTCAGCCTGGTTCGTTTGGTAGGCAGCTCGAGGAAGGCGGCAATGGAGTCCGCGCCCGTGGCATTTGGCGATCTGCTGCGCCGCCTTCGCGCGGCTGCCGCCATTTCGCAGGAAGAGTTGGCCGCGCGGTCAGGCTTGAGCGCGCGCGGCATCAGCGACCTGGAGCGTGGAGTGCGGCAGGCCCCGCGCCCGGAGACGCTGCGCCTGCTGGCCGACGCGCTGGCCCTGACGACCCAGGATCGGACGCAGCTTGTGGCAGCGGCAAGCTCCCAGCCCCTGCGGGCCGGGGCGCGAACGGCAGCGGTCACGCTCCTGCCGGCGCCCGGTCCCATCTTTGGGCGTCAGGAGGAGCGGGCTGCGCTCAGCGCCTTGCTGCAGCGGCCCGACATGCGGTTGGTCACGGTGACGGGGCCTGGCGGTGCAGGCAAGACCCACCTGGCCCTGGCCGTGGCCAGCGACCTCCGCCCGCACTTCCGCGAGGGGGCCGTCTTTGTTGATCTCTCGCCCATCACTGACGCTGCGCTCGTGCTGCCTACGGTCGGGAGGGCGCTCGTGCCCGAGCATGGCTCCGGGCCAATGCCAGTGGCACGCGTGGCAGACAGGTTGCGCGACGCGCAACTCCTCCTGGTGCTCGATAACTGTGAGCAAGTTCTCGCCGCCGCGCCGGAGATCGCCCACCTGCTCGCCGCCTGCCCGCATCTGGTGATTCTCGCCACCAGCCGGGCGCCGCTCGGTACCCGGGAGGAGCAGGAGTGGCCGCTCGCCCCGCTGTCGGTACCCGACCCGGGGCGCCTGCCGCCCCTGGCCGACCTGGCGTGTGATCCGGCGGTGGCGCTCTTCGTGGCCCGCGCCCAGGCTAGCGCGCCGCAGTTCTCGCTCACCGCCGAGAACGCCATGGCGGTGGCCGCGATCTGCCAGCAGCTCGACGGCCTGCCCCTGGCGATCGAGCTGGCGGCGGCGCGCATCAAGCTGCTGACCCCACAGGAACTCGCGGCGCGGCTGCAGCGGCGGCTACCGCTGCTCACGGGCGGACAGCGCGACCGCCCGCCCCGGCAGCAAACGCTGCGCGACACTATCGCCTGGAGCTACGACCTGCTCTCGCCAGCGGAGCAAGCCCTGTACCGGCAGCTTGGTGTCTTTGTCGGCGGCTGGTCTGCCGAGGCGGCGGCTGACGTGGCCGAGCTTCCGGCTGACGTCGAGATCCTGGATGGGCTTGGCGGCCTGCTCGACCAGAGCCTGATCCGCGTTGACCAGCGCGGTCCAACCAGTCGCTACGCAATGCTGGAGACGATCCGGGAGTTCGCGCAGGATGCGTTGGAAGCGCAGGGCGAATCCACTGCGGCGCGAGCGCGTCACGCCGTGCACTTCCTGCGCCTGGCCGAAGAGGGTGCCGCAAGCATGACCTCGCCGGCGCAAACCGCGTGGCGATCCCGGCTGGAGCTGGAACATCCGAATCTCCGGGTGGCATGGGATACCCTGGCAGCGGCTGGCGATCAGGCACTCCTGTTGCGGTTGTCCCACGCCCTGGGCTACTTCTGGTTTGCGAACGCGCACGGGGCCGAGGGGCTGCAACGCATGCGCCACGTGCTCGCAATCGAGCCAGGCCCGACCCTGGCCCGAGCGGAACTTCTGGTGGATGCCGGCATGCTGGCCTATTCCGCAGGCGAGTACGCCGACGCCATTCAGTGGTTCGAGGAAGCGCTGCCAAGCCTGGAGGAGCATCGCGCAATGCCGGCCCTGGCTGCCGCATGGCTGCTGCGCGGAACGGTCGCGGAGCACCTGGGCGATGAGGACGCCGCCGAATCCAGCTTTCTGGCCGGGTTGGCCATTGCCCGGGAGTTCGACGACGCCCCGATGATCGGCGAGTGCCTGCCCAACCTGAGCGACGCGGCCTACCGGCGCGGCGATCTGGCGGCGGCAGAGCGGTATGCCCTGGAAGCGCAAGGCATCCTGCATGATGTCGGCGACGCCTACATGGCCTGCATGAACCGGGGCAACCTGGCCCAGGTTGCGTTGGCGCGCGGTGATTGTGCCGGCGCGGCGGCGCTCGTCGCCGAGGGGCTTGACCAGGCGGAAGCGATTGCCAGCCAGTGGAACATCGCGAATTTCATCGCCTGCGCCGCTGCCATCGCTTTGGCGCTGGGCGATGCGAGCGAGGCTGCCTGTTTGCTTGGCGCAGGCGATGCCGCCCGCGTGGCGTCGGGCCATCCCCGAATGCCGCACTTCGCCCTCTACGCGCAAACACTGCGGCGGGCGCAAACCACGCTCGGCGACGACGCCTTTCAGGTGGTATGGGAGCAGGGGCGCCTGCTGCCGGTTGCCGAGGCCATGCAGGCGGCGAGGCGTTACGCGCGCTGACCGGGGATGAACACGGCGGCCGTAGCGGCGTCGGCGGGGAAGAAAGCCTCGATGCCGATTTCCGCCAGCGTGACATCCAGCGGCGTGCCGAACAGGGTGGTGGTGTAGAGGAAGGCGAGCATTCCCTGATCGGTGCGCAGGCGCAGTGGGATAACCATGCCCGGAACCTCGGGACCTGGTTCGGGTGCGTCGTCCGGGTCGACTGGCGCAGGATAGCCGCGTAGCTCGGCCAGCAGTTCCACCAGGCGCGCATCCGCCGTGCGCTGCGCCTGACGTTGCACCCGCTGCAACATGTGCGTGCGCCACTGCAAGAGGTTGGCAATGCGTGGCGCGAGGCCTTCCGGGTGGAAGGTGGCGCGCAGCACGTTGATGGGCGGCTGGGTCAGGGCCGGGGCCACGTCCGCGAAGAAGGGCGCCACTGCCTGGTTGGCAGCGACGAGATTCCAGTAACGGTCAACCGCCAGCGCGGGGTAGGGCTCGTGCCCGGCCAGCACCAGGCGCACCGCCTCCTGCGCTTGCTGCAGCGCTGGGTCGCTCAGGCTACGCTCCGGGTAGAGCGGTGCGTACCCGGCCGCGACCAGCAGGTCGTTGCGCTCTCGCAGCGGCACCTCCAGTTGCTCCGCCAGGCGCAGCACCATGTCGCGGCTGGGCAGGGAGCGCCCGGTTTCCAGGAAGCTGATGTGGCGGGCCGAGACCTCGGCCTCCAGCGCCAGATCGAGCTGGCTGAGGCGCCGGTGCTGACGCCACTCGCGCAGGAGATTGCCGATGGGCCGGATCGGGGCAAGCGTGCTCATGAGGCAACGATATGCTGCCAGTCGCCGCAGGACAATGACCTCTGATGTAATCGACACCATGCGGCCCGGGCCCTAACGTGGGGTGCAGGCCGCCGATCCGGGCGGTCCAACTCACCGCCTGGAGGTGTCTCATGACCGACGTTACCGCCGTCATCGATCGCTATTTTTCGCTGTGGACCGAACCAGACGCCGCGCGCCGGCAGGACCTCATCGCCCAGACCTTCACCGAAGATGTGCGCTACATCACGCCGCAGTTCGCGGTGCAGGGGCATGAGGGCATCGCGAACATGGCGAAGGAGTTGGGCGGGCACCTTGCAGGGTACCGCTACCTTCGCGCCAGCACCATCGACGCGCACAATGACCGGGTGCGGGTGGGCTGGGAGGTGATTCCACCAGAGGGCTCGGTGCGCTTTGCGGCCGGCGTGAACTTCTGCGAGATCGCCCCGGACGGCCGTCTCAGCGCCATCACCGGCTTCACCGACTTCCTGGCGCATGGGGAAGGTGCGCACGCGGGGGAGTAGGTGACTGATTCGACGCAGGCCGGGTGCTGCAGCACCCGGCCCGCGCCTCAGCGAGCAGGAGACGCCGCCATCTGCACGCGCAACTCTGCGCCCAGCCACGCGCGGTCGTCCGCACTCCCCTTGCCGCAGCCCACACTCAGGTGTTCGGTGGCTGGCACTCGCGCCAGGCCCCAGGCGGAGGCGCACGTCAGGGAGGTCCAGGGGGCATCGGGGGCGGAGCGCCAGAGGAGGCCGCCCGGGCCCATGCCGGGGTGGAGCAGCATCTGGAGGTGGAAGGGCGCGCCAGTGGGCAAGGCCGGGCCGGTCCACATGTGCGGGCTGCGGCCCTCCTGTGGGGCCAGCAGCACGCTCAGGCGCTGCTCCGGGCCGATGAGGCCGAGCCAGAGCGGCGGCAGCCACGCGTCGTCGTTCCAGGCGCAAAGGATCGTCTGTGACCCGGCAGGTGAGGGAGCGGTGACGCCGGAGATATCCAGCCACACGAGAGCGTCAGCGAAGTGCGGGGATGGCAGTGGCGCGCCAGCGACAAGCTCCTGCCAGGCGTCTGCTGGCGGTTCCGAAGGCGGCCAGGCGAGCCGCTCGCGCACCGCGCCTGTGGTGTCCAGCACCTCGTAGCGCAGGCTGGTCTCGTCCAGCTCCACACGCACGGCGTGCAGGTACTCCCACTCTGGCGGCATGAGGTGGGCGGTGCCCGCGCCCGCAGTGAGCACCTGCAGGATGCCCTCGTGGACCTCGACATCGAAGGCCAACATGTGACTGCAGAAATAGGCCAGCACGCCGTGCCGCCGCAGCACGTTCCAGAAGCGGCGCCCGTTCTCGGGTTCCAGCTCGCGCTGATACGCCCCGCTGAAGCCGTTGACCGGCCAGACCGGATGATGCCCGAAAACCAGCTTGTGCCGCGCGTCCGCGTGCTGGTGCAGCGTCGCCTCCAGCCACTCCGTCTCCACCCGCCCTTCGCCGAGCGCGGTGGACATGGTGTTGACGAAGACCATGAGCAGGTCGCCGCGCCGCACAACGTAGGTCAGGCGCTCTTGCCCGGCTGGGCCGTTGACGGGCAGGTGCGTCATCACCTCGGCGTAGACGCGTTCGCTCATGACATCGTAGGTGGTGTGGTTGGCGGGCACGTTGTAGAGGGGCGTCGTGGCGCGGTCCAGCCAGGCCATCTCGTGGTCCAGCCAGTAGCGCCACTGCGCGCGCAGGTCCTCCTCGCTGGTGGTGAGGCCCATCACCTCATCGCCGAGGAAGCAGACGAACTCCGGTTGCGGCTGGAGCGCCGCAACCACCCGATTGACTGACGCTGCGGTTTCCTCGTGCAGCGCGCCGGGGATGCCCGAGCAGCAGTCGCCGTAGACGACAAAGCGATGGTGCGTGGTCAAGAGCGTTCTCCCGTGGGCGCTGGCACGGCGAAAAGCCGGAGTGGCCGGGCCAGGATGGCGAACATGGCCATGGCGACTGTCGCCGCAATGCCCACCACGGTCAAGACCACCAGCATCGGCTCGTAACCGCCGAGCCCGCTGACCAGCAGGCCACCCCCAATCGGCGCCGAGGCCCGGGCAGCCATTTGCGCGGCGGCCGGGATGCCGCTGATAGCCCCGAAGTTGGCCGTGCCGTAGCGGTTTGCCACCAGCGTGGCGCGCATGAGGGTGATGGCGCCACGCCCAACTCCGAGAAAGATCATGGCCACCACCATCAGCAGCACCCCGGCCGGGAAGAGCACGATGGCCAACCCCACGGCGTGCAGGGCGAAGACGATGGTGGTCAACACCGGCTCCGGCAGGCGCTCGTTGAAGATCGTGACCAGGATGCGGCCAGCGGCCTGGGTGGGGCCGAGCAGCCCCAGGAGCACCGTAGCTTGAGCCATGCTGTCGCCGCGCTCCAGGAGCACCGGGATCAGGTAGAGGCCGATGGCGACGCTGGCGGCGGTGCCCAGGAAGAACGCGACGCTCAACCACCAGTAGGCCGGATCGCGCATCGCCTGTTCGGCCGTGACACCGGTAGGGGGAGGCAGGCGCTGCCCGACGTCCACCGGCTCACCGTCCGGGAGCAGGCCCATGTCCTGGGGCCGATGGCGCAACACCAGCCAGTGCGCCGGGACGGTGGTGACCCCAAGGATGATCGCCAGGCCCACCAGCGCCTCCCGCCAGCCGGCGCGTTCGGTCAGCCATCCGGCCAGCGGGATGAAGATCGTGCTGGCGAACCCACCGATGGTCGTCAGCAGCAGCATGGCGCGCGAGCGGCCACGGATGAACCAGGCAGAGGTCACGGCGAAGGCCGGCTCGTAGAGCGTGAGCGCCAGCGCGACCCCCATACCGGCCCAGATCAGGTAGAAGACGACCTCGGTCTGCACCTGGGACCACGCCAGCAGCAGCAGCGTGCCCAGGATGGAGCCGAGCGTCATGGGCACGCGCGGCCCGGAGCGGTCAAGCCAGCGGCCCACCGGTGGCGCCAGCGCCATCGCGACCAGCAGGGCCAGCGAGTACGCGCCGGTGATGGCGGGGGTGGACCAGCCCAGTTCCTGCTGCATGGGCACCAGGAACACGGTGAAGGCGTAGAAGAGAATGCCCCAGGAGACCGTTTCCGTCAGGGCCAGGGTCCACACGATCCACCAGCCATAGTAGGTCGGCCGGCGTAACCGGGTCAGCATGGATCGATCAGGACTCGTGGAACCCGAGGTCGATGCCAGCGGCGCTGGTGCTCACGCTCCACACGCCGGGCGCGAACCGGCCCGGTACGCCGAAGCTGGTCAGCAGCCGTGCCGGGCTCAGGAGCAGGGCGCGCGCATTGCCAGGGTCCCGCTGCACCGCGCCGCCCGCCTGCTTGACCGCGGCATCGAGCAGCAGATCGAGCGGTACCCAGCCCGGCATCTCCAGGTTCGTCAGTTCCGCCCGCAGCACATCGCCACCCGGCGCGGAGAGGACCAGGCGCGTGCCCAGGCTGCCCTTGATGATGCTCTTGGAGATGCGCAGTTTCAGATCGATGCCGGCGTCACTGACCTGCACCGTCTCCAGTTGCAGACCGACCGGCGCTCGCCGGGCAGCTTCTTCGATGCCGCCCTCGGCCAGGATGCGCAGTCCCTCGGCCGTGAGGCGCGCCTGCAGGCTCTGCACGAGCGGCTGCGGACGCCCGGCGGGTCCCGGCTCCAGTGAAAGACCAAAGTCGGAGATCTGGAGGTGCGGCGTTCCCATTGGTGGTGATTGCTCCCCTGTTGCTGGCGGCGCACGGTGCATCGCCGCGCATGTTCGGGCGTCAAGCGTAGCTTGTGTGCCGGAAGGCGCTGCTACCCTTCCGCACGAAATGGGGCCATGGCGAGTTGTGTGGAGACAACGGTACGCATGGCCCATGGAGGCAGCACGCGTGACGACACGCCTGCGAGAGATCCCGGCGGCACCTGCCCCGCTGATGCCCTACGCCGGGTACGAGTTCCGCTACCGAAACGAGGAAGAGTTCCGTCGCATCTGCCAGGATGTCTTCGATCAGCACGAGTACGCGTTCAAGACGCATAGCCGCTCCCCGCTGATCATCGACGCCGGGGCGCATGTGGGCACGGCCACGCACTACTTCAAGCGCCATTACCCGCAGGCGCGGGTACGGGCGTTCGAGGCGAACCCGGTGACGTTCGCACTGCTGCAGGAGAACATCCGGCACAACCGGCTCTGCGACGTGCAGGCGACGCACGCGGCGCTTGCGCCCGAGGCGGGCAGCATTTCGTTTTACATGTCGGTGAACGACGACGAGCCGGGCGCGTGGGGTGATTCGGCCTTACGCCAGGCCTGGCATGACGGTGCGGACCTGGCGGTGGTCGAGGTGCCGGCGGTCACCCTGTCGTCTCTCCTGACCGAGCCGGTGGCGCTGGTGAAACTCGACATCGAGGGGATGGAAACGGCAGTCCTGGAGGAAGCGATTCCGCGCCTGCACCTGGTGGAGCAGGTGATCCTGGAGTTTCACGGCTCCGAGGCGACCCCGGAGAACACCATTTCCCGCGTCGTCAACGCCCTGCGCGAGGGCGGCCTGACCCCGGACGTGCGCCAGTTCGGCACGATCGTCAGCATTCCCGGCATCCAGTACGACGAGCCGTACTGGCTCATGGTCCACGCCCGCCGCCTGAACTCCTGGCAGAAGCTGCGGCGCCTGGTGGGGCGGTAGGCCTTTCGCCCTGCACCCCCGCGAGGTAACTCGTGGCCGGCGGCCAGCCGCACCCGTTGACACCCGGCAAACCCGGCCGTAAGATGCGGGGAACCGGTATGACCAGTTGATGAGCTAACAGGAGCGCAGCGATGGGTTCGCACGCGACATTCGACCGCGAGCCGTAGGATGGCGCGCTACCTTCTCGTGCGAGTCGCCGGATTGCTGGGCGTGTTGTTCGTCGTGTCCGTCATCACCTTCTGCCTCATGCATCTCATCCCCGGCGGGCCGTACGACGAGGAAAAAATGCCGCTTTCAGAGGAAGCGAAAGCAAACATTCTGCGCTCGTATGGCCTGGACAAGCCCCTCTGGCAACAGTACGTCCTGTACGTCGGCAACGCGCTTCGCTTCGAGTTCGGCTACTCCTACCAGAGCCCCGGCGAAACAGTTACCCAGCTCATCGCACGGGTCTGGACCGTCTCGCTGCAACTTGGCGCGCTCACGCTGGCGGTGGCTATTCCGCTCGGGTTAGTGCTGGGTATCGTGGCTGCCAGCCACCGCAACTCGGTGATTGATAACCTTGTGACGCTGTTGGCAACCGCTGGCATTGTGCTGCCGACCTTTGTGATCGGCATTCTGTTGATCCTGCTCTTCAGCAACATCCTGCACTGGCTCCCGACCGGTGGCTGGGAGGGCCCTGCCACGTGGGTCATGCCCGTCACTGCCTACGCGCTTGGCCCGGCCGGCATCATCGCTCGCTACACCCGCACCTGCGTGATTGAGAGCAGCGAGGCGGACTTCGTGCGCACGGCGCGTGCGAAGGGCCTGCGAGACGGCACGATCATGTGGCGGCATGTGTTGCGGAACGCAGCGATTCCCCTGCTCACGATCGCTGGCCCGCTCGTGCCAGATCTGCTGACGGGCTCCATCTTTATCGAAACGATCTTCCGTATCCCCGGCCTGGGGAGCTACTTCGTCAGTAGCGTCTTCCAGCGGGACTACCCGATGATCATGACCCTGGCGCTCCTGGCTGCCCTGCTGGTGAGCCTGACGTACCTGACGATCGATCTCCTGTACCTGGTGATCGATCCACGCATTCGGCTTGCCGCATGAACCCGGCCGCACCGACGCTCGCCCTTGCGCTTACCAACGCTGGGCAGCCGGCGCGGCACGTACGCGCGACGTCCCCACTGGCGGCAGCCTGGCGCCGCTTTCGGGCGAACCGCCTGGCGCTGCTGGGCCTGGCAATCGTCAGTGGGCTGATTGTCCTGGCGGTTGGCGCGCCGTGGATTGCTCCGTACCCCTATGACAAACCAGACTTCACTGCCGCCTGGCAATTCCCCTCTCGCCAGCACCTCATGGGCACCGACGGCATCGGCCGTGACTTCTTCTCGCGCATCGTCTATGGCGCGCGCACGTCGCTCGCCATCGGCCTCAGTGCCCAGGCCGTCGCCCTCATACTCGGCCTCAGCCTGGGGATGGTGGCGGGTATCCGTGGCGGCAAGGTCGACTTTGCCATCATGCGCCTGGTCGATGCGGTGTGGGCGTTCCCACGCATGCTCTTCGCCATCATGATTCTGACGGTACTTGGCAGCGGGTTTGCCAACGTCCTGCTGGCGATTTCCCTGACTGGCTGGATTCCCATTTGCCGGCTGGCCCGCGCCCAGGTGCTCGGGCAACGTGACCGGGAGTACGTCCAGGCCGCCCGCGCGCTCGGCGCCGATGGCGCGCGCATCGCACGGTCGCATCTGCTGCCGAACATCATGGGCCCGGTGATTGTCGCGCTCACGCTCGGCATTCCGGAGGCCATCTTTGCGGAAGCTGGTCTGAGCTTCCTCGGAATTGGGATCAACCCACCCACGCCAAGTTGGGGCCAGATGGTTGGCGAGAGCGTCAGCACGATTCGCTTCTACTGGCATCTCGCCCTGTTTCCGGCGCTGATGATCGGGCTAACCATGCTCGGCTTTGTCCTGTTGGGCGACGGCTTGCGCGACGCGCTCGATCCGCGTGCAGCAACCTGAACCCCGGCGCGCCACGGTCTGGCGCTCGTAATTCTGTGGGTACGGCGCTCATGCTCGCCGCAGACTGTGCGTTCGTGAGGATTACCGGAGAAGAAAGGAAGGTGCCGCGATGCAGCAGAACCGTTCGGCTTTTTCCCTGACATTGGCGCTCTCTCGCCGTCGCGCCATTCAGGCTGGGTTGGCGACCCTCACGCTGACCCTCGCTCCATCGGTGGCCGGGCGCGCCCGCGCGGCCCAGACCGAGGCTACGCCTGCTCCGCTACCCGGCGATGCCCTGCCGCAAGACCAGCAAGTCCTGCGTACCATGGGCCGTGAGGGCCGTTACCTTGACTGGTCCAAGTCGGTTCAGCAGCGGCAGTTTGAATCGGCGCTCATCACGGAACCCCTGGTCCGGCGCAACGAGAACTACGAGCTCGTGCCGGCAGGGGCAGAATCGTGGGACATCTCGGACGATAACCTGACCTGGACCTTCCACCTGCGCCCCGGTATGACCTGGAGCGATGGCACACCGGTGACGGCGGAAGACTACGCCTACACCGTGCGGCGCATGGCGGATCCGAACACGGCCTTCGATGTCACCTTCTACTACGGTTCGATAAAGAACTTCACTGCTGCCAGCGAGGGCAAGGCGCCGGTCGATGAGGTCGGCGTTGCCGCCATTGACGACCTCACCCTTGCCATTACTACCGAGCAACCAACGCCGTTCCTCGGGCTGATCGCGGCCGATATTTACGTGGTGCCACCGCACATGGTGGAGGAGCACGGTGACGACTGGTCGCTTGATCCGGCGACTGCACTCTCCTGTGGCCCCTTCACGTTGGAGACGTGGGACAAGGGCCGGCAGGTCGTCTTTGCGAAGAATCCGAACTATACCGGGCCGTCCGCTGCGTACTGGCAGCAGATCGTGTACCTGATTGGCGCCGATGAGGCCGTGTTCCCGGCCTATGAAAATGGCGAGATCGATCTCATTGAGCGTGGCTACGAGCAGATCATTTCGCCCGCGGATCAGGCGCGGATCATGAGCGATCCCGTGCTCAGCGCGCAGGTGCACCAGTTCCCGCAGTTCCAGACGTGGTGGCTGGCCTTTGGCGACCAGGGCACGCCGTTTGCCGATGTCAAGGTGCGGCAGGCCTTCGCCCAGGCGGTAGACCGCAACGCCATCGTCGCCTCGGCGCTGATGGGGCAGGCCGTGCCGGCCTACGGGCTCTTGCCGCCGGGGTTCCACTCGTCCAACGCTGAGGCACAGGAGAGTGCGGCGTATCCCTACGATCCCGAAGCGGCTCGCACGCTGCTGCAGGAGGCCGGGTTCGGCGAGGGCGGGCAACCCTTCCCGGCCCTTGACCTGACCCTGCGCGACCCGTCGCCGACCGTGCAAACGGTCGCCCAGGCCATTCAGGCAATGCTGAAGGAGAACCTGGGGGTAGAGGTCGGCATCCAGAGCCTTGAGCGTAAATCGTTCACCGAGCAGTTGAACGCGCATGAACTGCCCTTCGTCCTCATCCCGTGGGACATGGACTACTACGATGCCTCCAACTTCATGGATGTCTTCGTCACCGGTGGCCGGCATGCGTGGTCGAACGCTGAGTTCGACGCACTGGTCAAGGAAGCAGACGGCATCGTGGGCGACGTAGCCAGGCGTGCCGAGCTGTATCAGCAGGCTGAGGCAATCCTGATCAAGGATGTTGGCGGGGTCTTCCTGTGGCATCCCGTGTTTACGCAACTCTGGAAGCCATACATCGCAGGTTCCTGCCTGCATGAGAACAAGTACGGGATCTTGTCGTGGCAGGCGCCGGAGAAGGGGCCGCAGTACTACTGCACCTACTTCACCAACGAAAAGCCAGCCTGATGCTGCCTGGTGGCGGGGCTCTCCAACTCCGCCACCGTTCGCCAATGATGTCTCCGCTAGAATCCACTCACAGCATCGTCCCTGGCTAGGGAGCCGATTTCGGGAACGTTCAAGTATGGTAACCCTGGTGCAACTGGAGCCAGTCGCCAAGCAATCGCTGTCACAGGCGGTGATGCAGAGCCTGGTCACCTTTATCAAGACGGGGCCGCTCCAGCCGGGTGACGCTCTCCCGAATCAGCACGAACTGGCGCGGCAACTCGGGGTGAGCCGCCCGGTGCTGCGGGAAGCCATGCAGGTGCTGGCGGCCCGCGGGGTGTTGACCATCAAGCCGGGCAGCGGATGCTACATCAGTTCCGCGCTCGATGCTCCGGCCGAAACCGTGCTTGAGTCCTTGATCCACGAATCGGCGTTGGAAGCCCTGGAAGCGCGGATGGTGATTGAGGTGGAACTGGCCGGGCTGGCTGCCGAGCGAGGAAACCCGGACGATTTCGACGTAATTGAGACCATCCTGAAGCGGCTGGAACGTGCCGTAGCCCAGCGGGAAGATACTGCCGTCATCACCTCTGACTTTCACCGGGAACTGGCGCGTGCCGGCCACAATGCCATCCTCTTCCGTATGTCCGAACTGCTGAGCCGGAGCCGCACCGACCAGGGTTTGCGCATTGAGCACGCGTTGCCTGATGTCCGGGCCGGAGAGTTGGAAAGCCATCGCAAACTTTTCCAGGCCGTGCGCGGGGGAAGGCCCGAGATTGCGCGCGCGGCCATGCGTGAGCATCTGGAGCGCGCGCACGGCTGGGAAGAGCAGGTCGCGGCATTGCGGGACGCCGCACAGCGCGCAGGCTCCCTTCTCGCGGCGCCCTGACCCAAGACGTCGGTTCCCTTGCCCTCGTTGCCTGGTTCGATGATCGTTCTTGCCATCTAAAGGACACCATGTGGTCATACCACCAAATCACCATATATCCCTGCTGCTCGCTCCCATGCGCTGCGTCATTCAGGGTTTCTTCGTAACAGGACCGCAATCGGGCCACAAATGCACGAGGCGCACCAGGGCATGAGCACCTTTGCAAGCGCATCTGCGGCCTCCACCGCAAGCATCTACGAGCGCCTGGGTGTGCGCACCATCATTAACGGGCGCGGGGCAACCACTTCGGTCGGGGGCACGCTCATGCCGCCCGAAGTGCTGGCCGCCATGAGCGAGGCATCCCGCGCGTTCGTGGTCATGGATGAACTGAACGAAGCTGTGGGCTCGGCCATCGCCGACCTGACCGGGGCAGAAGCTGGCTACGTGACGTCCGGGTCCGCAGCAGCGATGGCCCTGGCAGCGGCAGCGTGCATTGCCGGGATTGATCCCGCCCGCATTCGTCGCCTCCCGGATAGCGATGGCTGGGCGAACGAGATCATCATTCACCGCACGCAGCGCATCAACTACGACCAGATGTTCCGGGTTGGCGGCGGCCGCCTGGTCGAGATTGGCCTGGCTGCCGGCACGGAACGCTGGGAGTTGGAGCGGGCGATCGGTGATCGCACGGCCGCAGTGGCCTGGATCGATTCTCGTGCCGCTGGCGGAGGCGCGCTCGAAGCGGCCGCCGTGATCGAGATTGCCCACGCGCGCGGCGTGCCGGTGATCGTCGATGCAGCATCGACGCTGCCGCCACTCGATCACCTCACCAGGTGGACCCAGGCGGGCGCCGATCTCGTGATCTACAGCGGTGGCAAGGGACTGCGTGGGCCGCAGGATTCCGGCTTGCTGGCTGGCCGGCGCGACCTCATTGCTGCCGCACGGGCAAACGGCAGTCCCCACGCCGGGATTGGTCGCGGCATGAAGGTGAGCAAGGAAGCAATGGTTGGCTTGTGGGCAGCCATCGAACTGTTCAGGCGCACCGACCACGAAGCGGAATGGCGCATGCACCTGGCGCAGGCAAACACGCTGATCTCCGGGTTCACCGCACGCCCGGACACCAGGGTCGTGGCAGAGCTTGACTGGGGGGACTGGCCGGCGCCCGTGGTTCGTCTCTTTCCGGTGCAGGGCGCCTGGAACCCGGTGACCATCGCCGACGCGCTGTTGGCCGGCAAGCCGCCGATTGCGATTTTCGCGGAGCGTGGCGGCCTGATGATTTCCACGCACTGTTTGCTGCCGGGTGAGGAGGAGGCCATCGTCGCGAGCCTGAGGCGCTTGCTGGACACCTGACCGGCCAGCGCCCGGAACCTTTCTGAATGCTGGAACGAACGTGATCCAGAATGGGGATGAAGGATGTTGCTGTCACCCGCGAGCGGGAAGAAGGTTCTCTGGCAGGAGATGCTGCGGCATGAACTGCTGGCGGCGCTGGCGCAGCGGCCCGTGGTGATTGTGCCGGTCGGCTCGGTGGAGCAGCACGGCCCACACTGCCCGCAGGATGTCGATATCAGCATCCCGTATCACCTGGCCATCACGGCCGCAGATGCCATCGACGAGTTCCCGGTGATCGTCGCGCCGCCGGTGACATACGGCTTCACCCACTACAACATGGGGGAGGTTGGCACCATCACGCTCGGCCTGGAGACATTCATCAACGTGCTGTGCGATGTCTCGCGCTCACTGTGGGCCAACGGCTTCGAGCGTGTCATCCTGCTCAATGGGCACGGCGGGAACGAGCAACCCACCTGGGCCGCCGCCGTGAAACTGGCCGAGGAGGATATCTGGCCCCTGGCACTCACCTACTGGCACATGGCGGACGACGAGTTGGCCGCCTGGAGCGAGGCGGACGAGGGCAGCATCGGCCACGGTGGCGAGTGGGAAACCAGCCTGCAACTGCACCTGCGCCCGTGCCTGGTCGATATGAACCGCGCGGTCAAGGATGAGTGGCGGCTCAAGTTCAGCCCGGAGATCGGGAAGTTCGCGCACTTCCCGGAGCGGCGGCGCGAAATGGCGCACGGTGTGATGGGTGATCCACTGGTGGCTTCCGGCGAGAAGGGCTCTCGCCTCTTCGGCGTGCTCGCTGACCGCCTCATCGCCCTCTGCCGCGAGTACCACGACATCGAACCACCCCGCTACCGGGAATTTGGCAGCCACTGTCGTTGAGGGAAGACGGCCTGCGGGCCTTGGGGACGACGCTGCGCTTAGGGAGTAAGGGAATAAGGCGCGAGACCAGCTATTCGATCACTCCTTAAACCCCTATTCCCTAAGCGCGTGAGCGCGTCTTCCCTAAGCGAAGCGTCTTCCCTCGCACAAACACAAACCCGGCCTCGTGGCCGGGTTTGTGTGGGAAGAGTGGGGTTATTAGGGTTAGGCGTCGAGCGGGAGAGTTAGGGACCTCGTCTCGCTCTTGCCTCCATATACGCCGGGTTCTGCCAAACGGATTCACGCTGGATTGGCGAGTTCACGATCCCGGACTGATGGGCTATGCGCCGGCCGATGGGTTCTCGAAACAGACGTTGGCGCCGTTGAAGTAGCCCTGCATGAAGGCCGTCACGCGGTAGTCGCTGGAGCCGTGCGCGCCGGCGGCTGTCTCGCCGAGTTCGACCGGATCGCCACCCATGATGTTCATCACGACGGCTTCGGTGACGTCACCTTCTTGCAGGAAGCCGTTGAGCAGCGCCCGCTGGGCGTAGGCGCCGGCAAAGCAGTCTGCCTGCAGCTCCCGCTCCATCGACATCGTGGGTTCGATGTTCATCAGCAGTTGCACGTGGTGGCCCCACTCGTGCGCCAGCACCGTGATCCAGGCGAAGTCTCCGACTTGCGCGGTGACATCGCTGCTCAGGGGAACGGAGTAGTAGATGGCGTCTTCCAGCGGGCAGAACGCGGCCGGGTTGTCGTATGGCCCGAAGGGGCCGCAGTTCGTGGTCATGGTGTCGGTAACCGGGACGATATCCGCCGTGTAGTACGTCACCCCGCGCGCCGCGAAATCCTCCGCCCAGAAGGCGTCGATATCCGCCAGGACCGAATTCGTAAGATTGTCCGGCGTGAGACCGGGCATGGTGAACCCGGAAAACTCGGGTTGCGTCCAGGTGTCATCGGTCGCCGGGTCGGTCCAGGTGTCCGTGGCGGCGGGATCGGTCCAGGTCTCACCAGGAGCGTTCGGATCAACCCACGCCTCACCGGAGGCATTCGGATCGACCCAGGTGTCTGTGGCGTTCGGATCCTCCCACGTGCTGGTGGCCGTGGGGTCGCTCCACGCTCCGCCGACTGCGGGATCAGTGGCCGGGTCGGTCCAGGTTTCGGCGGGCACCCATTCGCCGTTGGCGTCCTGGACCCACTCTTCCTGGTGCGGGACAGAACGCGGCGCTACCTGGGACGCTGGCGCCGCGAAGGACGTGAGTGGGGTCACGCCAACGAGCACAGCGAAGGCAAGCGCCTGCAGAGGTCGGCGCGGCATCAGCAGATTCCTCCGGCCGGCCTGAGCACGGCGATTGAACGGCTCGGGGGCCATTGGCAAACTGTACGCCAGGCCAGCGCCACGCAGCACACCTGCATGGTCCATCCGCTACACCATGACTCCCAATCTGGAAACGTACCGGGCCGGAATATGGTTTCCACGTGCCTGGCAGGCACGGCACGCCACGTGCAAGCATGGTAGCCATGAAGACGCCGCGTGCCCTTCCCGGTGATGCCACCCTGCGCCAGGCCCTCAGTCGCCGCGCGCTGTTCTGGGCTGCCATCGCTAGTGGCGTCGCCATCCGCGCTCCGCACACAGCAACCGCTCAGAACGCCGGCCTGCCCGCCTTCAGCTACCCGATGGGGTTCGCCGGGCAGCCATTGGGGGATGGCTTGCTCATGCGCCACGGCTATGCCTGCGAGAACACCTGGTTCTTCCCCGGCTGGTGGCACACTGGTGAGAACTGGTATCGCGCCGGCGGCGAGGAGAGTGCGGGTATCCCGGTGTACGCCGTGGCCGACGGTGAGGTGGTCTACGCGGATTTCGATTACCCGGGGCGGGTGGTCATCATCCAGCATGGCCCCGACCTCTTTTCGCAGTATGGCCACCTGGATTACGACCTGGCGGTTGCTCCCGGTGACCTCGTGGTGCGCGGCGAACAACTCGGCACGATCCTGCTGCGTACGGATGACCGGGCGCGCAGCCACCTGCACTTCGAGATTCGCACCTTCTTCACCAGCACCGAGGTGAACGGGAGCGCGCCGCGCTATGCCGTCAACTGTGGGGTGGAGTGCCCGCCCGGCCCCGGCTACTGGCCGATGGACGCGCCTGAGCACCCCTCCGCGATGGGCTGGCGCAACCCGACGCACGTCATTGCCCACCGGGCGTGGGGCGGAACGGCGCCGGCGGGCGCTGAGGTGGTGGTGACCACGATGGCGCCGGAGGTGACGTCTCTCCGGAGCGCACCGGGGGACGCGGCGGAATCCACTGTGCTGGCGGAACTCGCGCTGGCTGCTGGCAAAAGCTACCCGCTCCTCGACATCGCGGCTGGAGACGAAGCTTCCACCGGTACCAGTGCTGAGGCGTACCGGCTCTGGTACCAGATCGCGGTGGAGGGGGAGACAGCCTGGGTACAGGCGGCGGTGCCGCTGGCGTTCGACACCGGCTCGGATGGCCGGCCCTCCTCCGTTCGCCTCGATTTCCTGCCACTGATCATTGCGCCAGAGGGGTAGGCTGGTCAGGCCCCGGCCGTTGCCGCACGCAGGAACTCGCGCACCAGGTCATTGAAGCGCTCGGGGTGCTCCATCTGGGGCAGGTGCGAGGCATCTGGCAGGACGACAAGGCGCGCGCCCGGAATCGCCTGCGCAAGCTTTGGCCCTGTTGCCTGCACATCGGCGATGTCCTGGTCCCCGTACATGATGAGCGTGGGCGCGGTGATTTCGCCAAGGCGCTCGGCGGCCGGGGGCTCGAGGGCGATCTCGTCGCCCTCGTCGTCGTCGCGCAGGAAGAGCGCGCCGTTCATCGCGCGCACATGCTCGCGGAAGGCGGAGTCGATCATCTCCGGGGTGCGTCGCGGTCCGTCAATCCATATGCGCAACTCGTACTCGTTGGCGCCTGCGATGTCGCCTGCCTCGTAGAGCTCGTTGACGTGATCCCAGTTGACACGCAACTCGGGCGACACGGGGGTCCCGGTCCGCGCGGCGACGGCCACGAGCGAGGCGACGCGCTCCGGCGCGGCCACGGCCAGGTCGATGGCGGTCTGGCTGCCCATGGAGACGCCGACGACGTGTGCCTGCTGAACGCCGAGGTGATCCAGCAGCGCCAGCGCATCGGCTACCGGCGAGTAAGCCACGGGCGGCTTGCGCGTCTCCCCGAAGCCGCGCGCATCCACCCGAATGACGGTGAACTCGCGTGCGAGCGCAGGCACCTGCGCATCCCACATGGTGCGGTCGCCCAGCCCGGCGTGGAGCAGGAGCACAGCGGGGCCGCTACCGGTAACGTCGTAGGCGAGGGTGGCGTGGTTGTAGGGAAGGAACTGCGTGGGGGACGACGTGTTGGACATGATGCTCGCTTTCATGCTGCCGCCCACGTCACCCGTAGGGCAGCGGTGAGTGTATGCGGAGGGAGGGACGGGTGGCAGGTCAGGGACGGCGCACCCCTGCCAGGCGCTCCGCGATGACGAACACATCGTCCTGCGGAAGACCTGCCGGAGCCACGCCCGTTACGCGCAGGAGGGTCGAGCCGCTGGCGATGTAGGTGGTGTACTCCGTGCCGTTCCCCGCCGGCCCCGAGACGGCGACCGCGTAGTCGCCGATGTAGGGCGGCGGCGCGTAGGCGAGAGGCGTACCGGCCATGCGCTGCACGGCAAAATAATCGGCGGCTTGCTGCGCGGACTGCGCCGAGTTGAAGCGGTGCAGGGAGATTTCGACCCAGCCGGCGTGCCCTTCTGGCGGTGTATCGCAGCCGAACTGGCGGTACTGGTTCGATTGCCACCCCCAGATTTCCATGCGGCGTCGGGCATCGACGGTGTCACCGAGATTGACGACGGTCTGGTCGAAGTCGTAGCCGCCCTCGCCGTCGATCCGGAAGCAACTGGCGTAGTCGAGGGGGAGTGCATCGGGGATCTGGACGATGACGTTTGCCGGAGGCGGGGCCTGGATGACCTCCACCGTCGGGACGACTGGTGGCGCCTGCGTCGGCTGCGGCAGGCGGATGATGCCCGGCGTGGGCGCAGGGCCGCTGCCTGCCGTCAGCGGGAGCTTGCAGCCGAGCGTCGGGCCACCGCCGTAGCCCCGCACGAGCGACTTGATGCGCTCCTCCGCCGTGCCGTGTGCGCCGGGGGCATCGACCGGGAGCCCGAGCGTGTCATCGCCCACGGCGCGGCTCATGTCCAGCGCTTCAATGAAATCTCCGGCGTCCAGGAGCTGCATTTGCTCGACCTGATCCATGAACACGCCGCTCAGGCAGTCTGCCTGTAACTCGAAGCGCTTTGAATCTGCGCGGCTGACGGTCAGCAGTGCCTGGATATGGTGGCCCCACTCGTGACCGATGATCGAGATCGGCGCGTAGTCACCCAGCGAGTTTCGCTGCTTCTCCATGAACTGTGGGAAGAGATAGACGGTCGCATCGCGCGCGCAGTAGAAGGCGTTCTCTTCTTCGGGGCGCATCGGGCCGCACGCGCCGTAGGTTGGCGCGGTGACCTGGACCACGTTGGGCGCTTCGTACGCCAGGCCTGCCCCGGCAAAGACCTCGGCCCAGTAGTCATTCAGAATCTGAAAGACCTCGTCCTCATGGCCGACGTACCCGGCGCCCTCCGTGCTGCTTCCCGCGAAGCCCGTGCGGCCCGGTTCCGGCGTCGGCGTCTGCGCTGCGACGAGCATGGGCAGGACGAGTACAACGCTGGTCGCGATGAGTGTCGCCATTGCCCACCTGGCAGCCCAGAGATGGTGTTCGCGTTGGTGAAACATGCTGCTCGCTCCCCGAGCGCGCCAGACCAGGGTGAAGAAGTGCCAGATATGCGCACTCTCGCATGAACCGACGCGCTTGGGAAGATGTCTACGGAGTCTGATTGCTCAATACATCGAGCGCGACCCGTCGCACGTCGATGAAGGGGATGCCACTGGTTGAAACGCCCGTCACCTTGATCAGGGAAGAGCCACGACTGGCATAAATGGTGAATTCCTTTCCACCCTCAATAGGACCAGTGACTACGACCGAGTAATCACCAAGCCCCGGTTCTCCCCCACTCACGATAAGCCGGGTTCCTGCCGCCCGGGCGTCAGCGAAGAAAGCCACCGCCTCCTGAGCATCTGCTGCGGACGCAAAGCGATGCACATTGACCTCCGCTAGCGCCACACCGCTCCGGGGCGGGTTATTACATGCCCAAGTGCGAAATCGCATTCCCTGCCACCCCCAGGCCATCAGGCGCGGCTCCGCTACACTCCGTCCTCCAAGACGATCCATCATCTCGTCAAAATCCCGACTGCCGTCGCTCTCGACTCGGCAGCGATCTCCGTAGTCAAGTTGCAAGTTCGTTGGAATCCAGGCTTCGATCCCGGGCTCCGGCGTCGGGAACGATGTTCGCGTCGGCGGTGGCGAAGGAGTCCAGGGAATCGGAGTCGGCGTTGGAGTCGAACGGAGCGGAGGCGCTGTAGGTACCTTGGTTGGCGAAGTTGGATGCTGCCGCGAAGACGCGACATTCGAACCTGCCGCGTCGAGCAGCAACGCCAAGCCAACGACTGCCGCGCTAATTGCGGCACCACTTGGGGTGTCGCTCCAACTCAAAGAAGAAAAGCCACAAACTACTATGTTGAGTTCTTGTATACATGCGCTGGCTGAGTCTCCTTCGCCGAAGAAGATGATCTCGCGTCCAACTATCTCGCTGTAACGATCACGAACAAGTAGATTGTGAAATTGATCTCCGCTGGCCATGGTGTCTGCAAAGGTGTCGATGGGATAAACAGAACCCACCTGCATGAGAGAACTGGCTTGGGCGGCATCTGCGTCGGCATACATGTAGTAGGTGATATAGCCAGGATAGGTTAAAATCTGTACTTCACGCTCCACCTCCCTAAGTACTGGTTCGGATCGCTCAAAACTCCCGAGCCAAAAGACATCGTCCTTTTTGGGCAGTGGATATTCATTCAGGAGTTGCTCGACCGTCGTCGGGCTGTAGTTTTCTGAAGGTTGCGCTAACAAGACCAGAGAATCGCATCTGATTGAGAGCAATAGAAGCATGATGAGAAAAAAGGCTCGTCTGGCTATTCCGGCACAGCGTTGTCCACGTGTCATAAGAGTCTCTCACAAGGCCTTCCGCATTTCGATAGGCGAGATGCCGCAGTGTCTCATGAGGCGCGTGATTTGTGAAGCATGGATAGACAGGGTCGTGTCAGATACGCAACAAGGCTGCACCATTTCTGGCGCAGCCTCTCTCGCGTGGCGCCGGCATCCCCGGCGTCAGCGGTGCACATGGTCCCGGCGCTCCATCATGTCATGGAGCGCGGCGGGCGTTTGGGAACTTACCGGTGGCGGAAGGTGATCCGGCCGCGGGTGAGATCGTACGGCGAAAGCTCGACCGTGACGCGATCTCCCGGCAGCACGCGGATGTAGTTCTTCCGCATCTTGCCACCCAGGTAGCTGAGCACGCGGTGCTCGTTCTCCAGCTCCACCATGAACATGGCGTTCGGCAGGGCATCGATCACCTTGCCGTCGATGGTGATGGCGTCCGGGTTCTCGCGCCGGGTGCGCTCCTCGGTTGGGGGCGCGGCGGGAGTGGCGGAACGCACGGGTGGCTTGCGGTACTGTGACTTCTTTGGCTTCGGCAAATCTGGTCTCCTCCAGTCAAAAGACATTGTGAACAATGGCGGCGCGGGAGTTCCGGCCAGCTAGATCGATCCGCTCCGCTTCGCAGATACGGTAAGCATAGCGAAGCGGCGCAACATCTGGCGCTACGACGCCGTAACCACCGCCTCCGTTTCGGCGCGACGGCGCTCCTTCTGCGCGCGATAGCAGCTATCGCAATACACGGGCCGCGACGGATCGGGGCGGAAATTCGTCTGCGCGACCTGCCCGCACTCCGCACAGTCCGATTCAAAGGTGCGCCGCTCTCGGCCCGGTGCGGCCTTGCGGGGCTGCGCCGCCTGCGGCTCGGCCACGATCACCGGGCCATCCCCGCGCAGGCTGTCGGCCCAGGCGGGACGGCGTGGATCGCGCCCGTAGCGGCGAAGCAGCTCGCGGCCATCCAGGTCGGCGCTGCTGTCACTCTGCGACGGGAAAACCGTGCGCGGCTGTGGTGAACTCTCGCGGCGCGGAGCGCGCGGGGCAGCGGGTTGGGCCGGGCGGCTGCTGCGGGACGGCGTTACGTCGTGCCCGGTGCGCGAACCTGCTTGCCGCGCCGGGGCCTGCGCGCGCGGCGCACGGGCAGGCGCGGGCCGCCCGCTGGCCGGCCGGGCCGGGGCTGCGGCGGCGTGCTCCGCAGGCGATTCGTTGACCGCTGCGCGCGCGCCGCGCCACGGTGCGCGCACCACCGGGCGGGTGAAGCCGCGCTCCAGGCGCCGCCACTTCACGTGGTCCTCCGGGCCGAGCAGCGTGATCGCCTGCCCCTGCCGCCCCATGCGGCCGGTGCGACCAATGCGGTGCGTGAGCAGTTCCGGCGATTCCGGCAGTTCCACGTTGATGACCTGCTCGACGTGGCTGACATCCAACCCGCGCGCGGCCACGTTGGTCGCAATCAGGATCGGCACCTGCCCGTTGCGGAAGTCTTCCATCACGCGGTCCCGCGCGTTCTGGGACAGGTTGCCCTGCAGCGCGGCCACCGGGTAGCCGGAGGCTTGCAGGCGGCGCGCCAGCTTGTTGACGCCGTGCTTGGTGCGGCCGAAGACGATGATCGAGCCGTCGCCGCGCTCGTCGAGCAGCTCCTCCAGGATCTGCATCTTGTCGGCGTCGCCGATGTCGAACGCAGTGTGCTCGATCTGGGCCACCTCACCCGGTTCCGGGGTGATGGTGACCGTGATGGGGTTGTTCAGGTGCTTGGTCGCGGTCTGCTTCACCCAGGCCGGAACCGTGGCGGAGAAAAGCGCCGTCTGGCGGTCTGGCGTGGTGCGGGCAATGATGCGCTCCACATCCGGGGCGAAGCCGCGGTCCAGCATTTCGTCCGCTTCATCCAGCACCAGGAAGCGCACCCGGTCCAGCCAGAGCGCGCCCTGGTTCAGGAGATCGAGCACGCGGCCGGGGGTGCCCACCACGACGTGCACGCCGCGTCGCAGTTCATCGCGCTGCGGGCCAAAGGAGCGCCCGCCAGAGATCATCAGGGTTTTCACCCCGCGCCCTGCGCCAAGTTCCTCGACCACCTGGGCCACCTGCACCGCGAGTTCGCGCGTGGGGGTGAGCACCAGGGCCTGCACGGCCCGCAGCCGGGGATCGACGACTTCGATGAGCGGGAGAGCGAAGGCGAGGGTCTTGCCGGAGCCAGTTCGGGCCTGGCCGATCACATCGCGGCCGTCCAGCAGAAAGGGCAGGACTTCGGCCTGAATGGGAGTGGGGGTGGTAATCCCCATGCCGGCCAGCGCCTGCAAGGAGGCATTGCCGAGCCGGTAGTCGCCGAAGGTGGTTTCCTCGACGGCGACAGGTGCTTCAAGTTCGAGCGTAGTCAGAATAGATCCTCTCGCGCGACGCCATGACAGAGCGTGGGTGACCACGGTGATCAACCCACAGAGGGATACGGCTGAGCCGGTCAGTACGGCTCGGCGTTCCCCAGGCGTCGTCGATAGGAGGGGAAAGAAGGCGTACTGGCGCGCGGCGAACCCGCGCTCCCTAACGAAAAGTAACTATACCATAAGCGGAGGGGGTGGCGCTACGCTCAGGGGGTGCCGGCCTGCGGGCCTCAGGGGGTGAAGGAGAACGACGATGGGAAAACCCCCTCGTCTTCCTTCACCCCCTGAACGGCGTGGCGCCCCCTGAGCGTAGCGCCACCCCCTCGAAAAGCAAAACGCCGACAAATCGTGCGCTTGCGCGCCAGATCCGTCGGCGTTTGCCGGACCAGTCAGGTCAGGGATTGCTCCCGTCACGTTTTGGCTTATAGTGAACGTACACCCCGGGTGCCGGAAAGTCAATAGGTTGGCCATGTTTCCACGGGCCCCGTTGCTGAGAGCACGTTCCGTGTAGTGAACGGTGGATTGGTCAGGTATGCTGCCGGTGCAGGGAGTTTCTTCTTGCATCTCCCCGGTATTTGATTCGCTGCTCTTCCTTCAATCGGCAGGTGCTCCACTGGTTGCCACGCAAATTTCCGTTGCCGACTTCGAAGTGACGAACTACCCGGATCGCGTCGAGCTCGTTGATGGAGAGATCGTCGAGATGACGCCTTCTTCGGAGGGATCGTCCAGCCTGGCAGCACGAATCATCGTGCTGCTTGGCATGCATGTCCTGCCGAACAATCTGGGGAGACTGTACGGCGCCGATGGCGGGTTCGTGCTCTTCCCGGATCGGGAGACCGTGCGTGTATCCGATGTGGGGTTCGTGCGGGCGGAGCGGATGCCGCGGGGGGAGGCGCGCCGGCATTTTCCACGTCTCGCGCCGGACCTGGTGGTGGAAGTGCTCTCGCCGACCGACCGCGCCAGCGAGGTGCTGTCCAAGGTGGCGATGTACCAGGAGGCAGGCGTGCCGCTCATCTGGCTGGTCGATCCCGAGACACTCACCGTGACGGTTCTGGCGACGAACCTCGCGCCGGTGACGCTGCACCCCGGTGATTCGCTCGAAGGCGGCAATGTGCTGCCGGACCTCCAGATCGCTGTTGGCGACATTTTCGAGTAGACGAAGCAAGCCGGCGCACGCATGCGCGCTGAATACAGCGTGCTTTTTCTCAGGCGAGCAGCTGCGACGTCGATGCAGAAAGGTCCGCTACGCCGCCGTGCGCTCCCGCGCCTGCGCCACCCGCATCACCTTCAGGGCGTCCAGCAGGGCCCAGGCGAGGGCCTCCGCGCCGGTGGCTCCGTGGCCCCGCGCGGCGAGGCGCTGCGCGGCCTGGCTCTCACGTTGGCCGCAAACGGAAGGCCAGACGACGGCGCGGTAGACGGGGCCATGCTGGCGACGTGACGCCGCTCCGCTCTCGATGCGCAGGGATAGATCATGCCAGCGCGCCGCTGCTGTCAGAGCGGGCAGCGCATTGCCGGCCGCCGGCACTTCCACGCCGACATCTTCCAGGGCCGCTATGAGGTCGGAGGTCAGGATGCCATGCATGCGGGCACATCCTTGTCGCTCGGCTGCGCGGCGCTTCTGCGCCACCTGCGTCTTACGGTAGGGGGCAGGCGTGGCCGAGTCGTCAACGCCGGCCTAAATCCCCTGGTGGGGCTGGCGACCATTCCTGCCGGCGAGACACCGCCGTGCCCTTGGTCATACCCACAGCCGCAGAAGCATCGCCGGCCCAACCCGCCTGGAAGCTGGAGGTGCGGGCGTTCGCAGGAGACACTCCCGGGGGCCTGGCCCGGCGGCGCCTGACGCAGAGCGCCGGGGACGCCGCTGGACCAGGCTCACCGCGCTGACGTCCGGGGCCGGATTAGTCGTTTACGTTCACCAGCACGCGCTGTATGGCGTTGTACTGGTATCCCAACTGATTCCAGGGCACCTGGCCCGGCTGGGAGGTCGCCCGCTCATCCGTGGCGCGGGTGAGCAGGCCGGTGAGGCCGGGCGCCGCGTCCCAGGTGTATGCGAAGCGCGCCCACGAGAGCTCGCCGCCGCTGTCGGTGATCGCGGCTTCACTCCAGGTATTGCCGTTGTCGGTGGAAACCTCGACCTTGGCAATGCCGCCCAGGCCCGACCAGGCGTACCCGGTGATCGGCACCTGCCCCGCCGTGATTGTTTCATCGACGCCCGGGGTCCAGATCGCGGAGGAAACCGGCATGGCGCGCACCGGGCGCACGACCGCTCCCAGGGCGTCGATCACGATGTAGTTCTTGACGTTGAAATCACCCTGGAACGTGTGGTCGAGCACCGTCAGGCCGATCAGCCACTTGGTGGAGGCGATGCCGCCCCAGCCGGGCACGAACAGGCGCACCGGCCCGCCGTGGGGCGCGGGGAGATCCTCGCCATTCATCTGCATCACGAGCATGGTGTTCTCGCCCAGGGCAGTGTCGATGGGCAGGCCACGCTGCATCTCGGCGAAATCGCCGCCCTGGGAGACCACATCGACCGCGCCATCCTTGACCCCGGCCTTGGCGAGCACATCACGGAGGGGAACGCCGGTCCACTCGGCGTTGCCGATGGCATCATTGCGCCACTGCCCCCCCTTGGCGACCGGGGAGTAGAACCCCCGGCTGTTGCCGGAGCATTCCAGGAAGGCCTGGTACGTTCGTTGCGGCATCGCCTTGAGGTCATCGAGCGTCAACGTGAGCGGGGTATCGACGTGGCCGCTGATCGCCAGGCGGTATTGCGACGGATCGTCCAACTGGGCGGAGGGCCCGTGGCTCCGGATGAAGAACGCATCGTTAGCGACATCGAGGCCGTCCACCAGGTTCGGGGGCGTGCCGAAGTTGAACCCACCGTGGGCGATCAGCGGTTGACCGACGCCGATGGATGCCAGCGTTGCCGCAGGATCATCAACCGGCGGAATGATGGTAAACGGAGTGGTGAATTCCCCGGCTGCCGGCGTTGCGGCGGCCGGGGTGGCTGTTCCCTGCGCCCAGGCGCCATCGGCGAGCATCGCGGTCATGGCAGGGGCGGCGAAACCCGCCGCGGCCAGCCGCCTGATCAACGCGCGGCGGCTCAGGGTACGGCCCGCGCTCGCGGTTTCGGCAATCATGCTGCTCCTCCTGTTCACGACCTGCGTGGCCCCGCGCCCTGCGGAGCCCTGGTGCGCCGCGACACGTTGCCGCAGCGTCGCCTGGCCAGCCGCCCTCGGGGCGACTTCGGCTTCAGAGTTGTGGTGTGGGTGTCGCTGTGTCCGTTCCGGCCAACATCCTCCTGTCCGGAGGAATCCGGCTGTGTCTGTGACCCGGGCGGTCAGGTAGGGGCAGGCGCTGCCGCGCACGCAAGATCGCGCAGGTGCTTGCTGCCCCGTGTGGTCACTTCCCAACCCCCTGGCACAGGCCGCACCTGGCCGTCAGCCAGCAGCGTTGAGCGCGCGCTCGCGATCTCGTCAGCCGTCAGCAGCGGGGCGGCGAACCGCTCCACGCTGGCCAAGGCCGCCACCGCGTCCGGCTGCGCCGCTGCCACCACGGCCATGGCCGCCAGCAGCGTCGCGGGGGCGTCCCCGCCGGCGGGCGGCTGCGCATGCGCCCGGAGCAGGTCCTGGCGCAGGACGACCGCCTCGTTCTGCTGCGTGTCGCGCGCGCCGTAGACGAGCGTGAGCGTCGTGTGGCTGGCCACACCCTGGAGCATGGCCAGGAGAACCTGGCGCATGGGAGTCGACAATTCGCCGCGATAGCCGGTGACGAAGGTTTCCCAGTGTTCCGGCTGGTGCCCGAACCGGGTGCGCAGCGCATCACTCGGCCCCAGCTCACGCATCCACGCATCGAGGTGCGCCTCGGCTTTGGAGACGCCGCGCGGCCAGAGCCGATCCACGAGCACCCGCACGCCGTCACTGGCGGCCGGTGCGTCATAGGCGCGCTTCAGGAGGATCTTCCCGGCGGCTATCCCGGTTCCCTCGTTCTGCATCGTCATGCTCCCTGCCTTGCTCACGGGTTGTGTCCTTGTCAGCACCCACCGTCAGGGCTGGGAGAGGGTGAGGAGGCTCACCCCGGCCAGGGTGGCCACCGCCCCGGCGGCCTGCGGCCGCGTAATCGGCTGCCGCCGGACGGCGACTGTGAGCACCGCCGTGACGAGAACGCTGGTGTTGCTGAGCGTGGCAGCGACCGAGACCGGGAGATCCTCCAGGCCCAGGTAGTAGCCAAGCGCGCCCAGGCCGAACAGGAGACCGACCCCGCCGCCACCTCGCGCGGCTGGCCCGGTAGGCAGCCGGTGATCGCGGATCATCACGGCAGCCACGGCGACGAGGGCCATGCCGAGGGCGGTCAGCAGGTTGAGTTGCAGCGCCGTCACGCCGCGCAGCGCGGGTTTCTCCAGGAAGACCCCGAGACCGACCAGCAGGATGTACGGGCCGAGCGGCCACATCGCCGCCAGCGAGGGGTGATCGTGACTTTCAGCAGCGTCTGGCTTGCGCCATGAGAGGGCCACAATGCCGGCAAGCGTGAGCGCCAATCCGGCTATTGCCGGCCATGTCAGCGTCTCCCCGAGCACGACGACCCCGAGGAGGATCGTCACGGCGATGTATCCGTTGGCAACCGAGGCGGCAAACCAGGGTGCGAGCCCCGCGAGTGCGAGGCAGTAGAAGACCGAGCCAACGCCCAGGATCAGCCCGATGCCGAGGCCAGCCAGGCCAGATGCAAGGCCCGGCAGAACCGGGCCGCGCGTGGCCAGGAGTGCGCTGGCCGCCAGGACGAGGCCGCCGATCCGCAGTGCCGCGCCGAGCTGAAAGGCATCGAGTTGCCGGGAGAGAGGATGCTCCAGGAAGGATGCGACCCCGCCCAGCACCACGCTGGCGCCAATGAACGCGAGCGCCGTCAGCATCAACGCTTCCTCTCCCCGCTCTGGCAGCAGGAGAAAAACGTGCCGCGCATGGCGCTACGCCGTTCAGGTCACCCGCGCGAGCGCGTGCCATGCCCGTGCCTCAAGGGTGGCGAGCCGCGACATTGCGCGTATGCCGTCGATGGGGCTTCTCTGGAGTACGTGGAGCAAGATCAGTGCCAGAACTGGGCTGCGTGGTCCTGCATTGCGCTTGAACAACATCCAGTCTTGCGCCGCTGATGATGGTGGCCGGCGACAGCAGGCACCTGCTACGGCTCGCGCGAGTCCAGCGCCCGAGATCTCGAAGGGAATTTCTGGGGCTTTGGCACGTACCGCACGGACGTTTCAGGGTAGATCGCGATTGCCACCACCTCAATCCTCCGGCGTGCCCAACCCCGCCTCGCGGGCGCGCACGATGGCCTCGGCGCGGGAGGCCACCTGGAGTTTGCTGAAGATGTTGCTGAGGTGGTTGGCGACCGTTTTGGGGCTCAGGTAGAGCGCACTGGCTATGGCGGCGTTGCGCTGCCCCTGCGCCAACAGGGCCAGGATCTCGCGCTCTCGCTCGGTGAGCGTGGGGAAGATGCGCGGAGCGTCCGACCGGGCGCCGGCGAAGTACGCCAGCACGCGGCTGGCAACGGCCGGGCCGAAGATGGCCTGGCCGCCTGCCACCGCCCGGATGGCGCGAATCATCTCGTCCTCGGTGGCGTCCTTCAGCAGGTAGCCGCGCGCGCCCGCCCGGAGCGCCGCGAAGACGGAGTCATCATCCTCGAAGAGGGTCACGACGAGAATCTGGGTGACCGGGCTGGCAGCCACGATCTCGCGCGTGGCCTCGAGGCCACTGCCACCGGGCATCTGCAGGTCCATCAGCACGATGTCTGGCAGCAGGTCGAGGCAACGTGCGACGGCCTCCGGGCCCGACCCTGCCTCGCCAACCAGGTCGAAATCGTCGACAGCGTTGAGCAGTGCGCGCATCCCCTTGCGGAAGAGGGGGTGGTCATCGACCAGCAGAAGCCGGATCAACTCAGGCATGGCCAGTGTCCTGGCCACCCGGCAACGAGAACTCGACGGTCACCTGCGTGCCCTGCCCCTCGCGATTGGGCCCAAGCATGAAGCGTGCACCCAGTTCCTCAGCGCGCTCGCGCATGGAGAGCAGCCCTACGCCCGTCCCGCGCTCCGCTGAGATGCCATCGCCATCGTCCGCGATGCTCACCCGGAGACCTCCCGCCGCCTCCGCCTCCACCCGCACCCAGGCGCGGCGCGCATTAGCATGCCGCGCCACATTGACGAGCGCCTCGTCGACGATGCGATAGATGGCGACCTCCAGCGCCGCCGGCAGGGGTGGCAGATCATGCGGCGCATCGAGGGTGATGACCAGGCCGGGCTCAGTGCGGACGGCGGATGCCTCCGAGCCAAGGCGAGCTACTCGCTGGCGCAGGGCGGGGAGCAGGCCAAGCTCGTCGAGCGCCGGTGGCCGCAGCCCATGCACCAGCCGCCGGATGTCTCCCACCGCCGCGCGGAGCTCGGCCTGCAGGTCGCCCGCCTGCGCTTCCGCCTCGGCCGCATCCTGCGTCACGATGTGCCGCAATGCGCCCGCCTGCAACGCCAGCGCGGCCAGTTGCGCGCCAAGGCCATCGTGCAGATCGCGGCGCAGCCGGCGGCGCTCCTCCTCGCGCGCCAGGACAAGCTGCTCGCGGGAGCGCTGCAGATCCGCCATCACCCGCACGCCGTGGGCAGCCACGCTGATCTGGCGCGCCAGGTCCCGCAGCAGCCGCTGCTCCGACGGAGTGAATCCGTCGTCAGGATCGCGCGCTGCCAGGATGAGCTCCCCGATTCGCTCCTGCTGGTACGTCAACGCGAACTGCTCCAGTTGTGGGGTGGGCGTCCCGGCCACCGCTGCGGGTCGGGGTTGCCCGGCCAGGGTGATGGCGACGTAGGGCAGGCGCAGGGTATCCGCGATGGTGCTGGCAATGGCGGGCAGCACCTCGCCAGGCGCCAGCGATGCCTCGACCTGTTGGCCCAGCCGGGTCAGCACCTGGTATGGGTCATCGCGGTCGCCGTAGAGCAGGCGGTTGACGCCGTGTTGCAGGCGATCCCGCAGCGGCGCGAACAGGACGGCGACGACGACGGTGGCCAGTAACGAGACAGCCACTTGCCCCTGGGCCTGCAGCAGGGCCCCCGCGCCAACTACGATGGCGGCGTATACCGCGAGAACGAGCAGGGTCAGCAGCCCGTACACCAGCGACCGGTGCAGGATGGAATCGATGGCGAACAGCCGATAGCGCAGCACCGCGCAGGTGACGGCCACCCCGAGAAAGACGAACGCGCCGTAGCAGAGGAGCACGAACAGCAGTTGGTACGGAGCTGCGTCCGGGCTCCCCAGGAGCAGCGATCCCACGGCTATGAAGGCGACGAATGCGCCAAGGCCCGTGAGCACCCACTTGGTTTGCTGCCGTTGCACGCGGGTGGACAGCACCCGGTAGCGGTACCCTTGCGCGGCCACCAGGACCACCAGCGGCACGATGGTGAGCGGGAGGTCCAATGCCTGCATGACGCCGGAGCTTGCCGGGCCGGCTACCTTCGCCGCGAGGCTGTAGGCAATGGGTAGCGCCACCAGCCAGGGCGCCCAGCGCGGCACAAAGCGGCCATCCGGGAAGAGCGCCAGCAGCAACGGCAGCGTAACGGTACTGATCAGCACACCCACCTCGGCCAGGACCGCCCACTCAGGCTGCGCCCGGCCCAGCGCATCAGCAAACGCCTTGCTGCCCGCCACCACCCCGCTGTAGGCCAGCAGCAGCGCCACCACATCGCGCGGGCGGGCCCAGATCAGGAGCGCGCCCAGGCCGCACCAGATCAGCATGCTCATCCACTCCACGGCCACCATCACGCTGGCGTAGGCAGCCAGGCTGATGTTGGCTCTCCCCAGGAGCTCGATGGTGGCGGCGTTGGGCCGGGGCAGCACCTCGCAGACAATTTCGGGACACACCGTCTGAAAGTTGGCGAAGACGGAGGGAGTGGCCAGCACCGCGAGGAGGAGCGCCGCTGCCAGCAGCAACCACCAGCCGGCCTGGAGCACGCGGGCCGTGCCCAGCGGGATCGGGGTCGGCGTGTGCTGCCGCAGAGTGCCCAGGTTGGGAAGCGCCAATGAGGCCATGGTGGGGATCCCCAGGTGCGATGCTGGCCGATGGTGCGTCGTGATGTGCAGGCTGGATGATAGCTGCGGCTTGCTTCACGCCGGGGCCCGCTCCCGGCCAGTCCGGGAGCGGGCCTCGCTTGAACGGTCTCAGGCCGGAAAGATCTGGGTCGCCAGGATGACGGCAGGTTCCGTACCGTCGTTGCGCAGGCTGCCTCCGACGCCAGGGGGAATGAGGACCGAGTCGCCTGCCGCCAGCGTGAAGGTCGCGCCAGCCGCAGTTTCCTCCATCTCGGGCATGGTGCCCGGCGTTTGCAGGGCGGTGGCCAGGGCCTCGGATCGGATAACGGTCAGTGGTTCGCTGGCGGTCATCTGTAGCGAGCCAGACTCGATCAGGAAGAAGCTCATGGTCGTGTCGGCCTCGTCGCCGGGGATATCCGAACCAGGGGCAATGGTGACGCGCTGCATGAGCATGACCGCGGGCGTTGCCGGAAACTCGGTCGCCAGCCCGGCGGCCAGGATCTCGTCGGTCAGGCCGACGGGTGGCCCACTC
Organism: Thermomicrobiales bacterium; assembly: GCA_034431475.1. Lineage (GTDB taxonomy): Bacteria > Chloroflexota > Chloroflexia > Thermomicrobiales > UBA6265 > JACCXM01. The sequence continues at coordinate 33,308 of DAOUDE010000112.1, forward strand.
TCGGCTGCGGGCGATGCGTCCTGGGCACTGCCGCTACCGGCAGCGCCGATTCCCAGGCTGATGCCGACCACCATGACCGTGAACCACCGGGTAATACGTCGCATGGGTGCCTCCCTTGCTGCGGAGCGGCACACCATCGGCCCCTCCACTGTGGCTCCATGCTGCGCCCGCCGCCTTCCCGTCAGAAAGAGGCGATGTTCCCGGTTCGGCCGGGAAAGAGTTCCCGGATGTCGGCCGTCTGTCCTACTGGCGACCCCAGAACAGGATGCGCTTGAACGGGTAGAAGAATGGGCGGTCGTCCGGGAGTCGCGCAAACAGCACGTCCCGGTAGCGCGCCAGGAACGCCGGCCACAGCTCGGCGGGTAGGCGCTTCTCGTAGGCCGTGAGCCAGGTGCCGCGTACCCACTCGATCACGTCGTCGCGGGAGCCCAGGAGGTGGCCGTAGACCTGAAGGCGCACGATCTGCTGCTGGTATCCAAGCTGATGCAGGACCGTGGCATACGCCTCGGGCGCCAGCACCGGTGAGACGCGGGTGAACCCGCCCAGCGCCTCGCGGAAGGGAGATTCGCTGGCCACCACGGCGGCCAGGGCGTGGGACGGTGCCTCGTCATTCGCCGGGACCTGCACCGCCAGTTGGCCGCCAGGAGCCAGGCAGGCCGTGAGCCGGGCCAGGAGCGCCGGGTGGCCGGGCGACCACTGCAGGGCGGCGTTGGCGAAAACCAGGTCGTAGGCGCCGGGTTCCGAGAATGTCCCCAGGTCAGCGTGTGCGAAGCGCAGTCCCTCCCCGGCAAACGCCGTTGCCTTCTCCAGCATGGCCGGCGAGTTGTCGACGCCCAGCGTCTCCCGCGCGCCCAGGGCCTCGTGCAATTCCCGGGTGAGTTCGCCAGGGCCGCAGCCAAGGTCGACGACGCGCATATCCGGCTTCGGCTGCACGAGCGCCAGCAGGTCGTAGAAGGGTTGTGCTCGCTCGTCCCGGTACTTCGCGTACTGGGCGGGGTTCCAGTCCACGGCGGGTCTGGCCGTGCCGTCGGTCATCTGCTCATCCTTGCTGTGTGAGGTGCAGTTCCCAGGTCTGGTTGAGGAGGTCCTGCCCGAAGGCGTGCTCTGGCTCCGTTACGACAAGCTGATATCCCGCGCGCTCGTAGAGGCGGCGGGCGGCAGCGAGTGATGAAACAGTCCAGAGCGTGATGGTGTGGTAGCCAGCCTCCCGCGCGAACGCGGTGCAGGCGGCGACCAGGCGCTCGCCCAGCCCCAGACCACGAGCGGCCGGCTCGACGAGCAGGATGCGCAGCCTGGCTACACCGTCCTGCTCCCGGTGGCGCAGCAGCGCCACGCACCCGAGCCGCTCAGCCCCGCGCTCGGCGATCCAGCAGCGTTCCCGCGCGGCGTCGAAGTTCTGCTCCATGTCCGCCAGGATGCCAGCGACCAGGTCAGCAAAGGCCAGATCCCAGCCGAACTCCTGGTGGTAGAGCGCTCCGCGCCGCTCCGCGATCCACGGGCCGTCTGCCGGGCGATAGGGGCGCAGGACGACAGCCTCCTCCGCCACCAGCGGAGGAGACTGAGGTGAGGAGGCGTCACTCATACCGGCAGCGTGGCATAGCGCCGACCCGGCGTCAATGTGTCAACAGGAGCGCAGAGGCCGCGCCCCTGGATACGCCTGACCTAGGGGGTATTGCCTTGCTGCGTGACCGGCAGGACGCATTGGCCCGTTTCCCCCGGAGTATCACAATTGGCGCACGGAATCAGAATGCGGCTCTTCCCGCCGATGGTCGGGCAATCGCTGCTGTCTGGCACGGATACGCATTCCTCGGCCGTAGCGCAAAATGGCTCGCCCTCTGCACTCACATGACAGCGGCTATCTGAGGCGACGATCAGGCCCGGACACGCTTTCTTGCCCACCTCGCAGGTATCAAGCGCCAGCGTGCAGCCGAACCTGGGTATGCAGGCTCCGGCAATGAGGCTCTGGTCCGCTGGGCAGGCGCACGTGCCAGCGTTGCAGGTCCTGCCGTTGGTACAGACCACGCCACAACTGCCGCAGTTCGCGTTGTCCGTGTTCAGGTTGACGCAGGCCTTGCCGCACTTCGAGGTGTCTCCCTTGCACTTCTTGCGCTTCCGGCGCTTCTTGCGCCGGGCCTCGACGGTGGTGTTGTGGCCGAGAGCAAGCGCGGAAAGTCCTGCGGCCAGACCCAGGAACCCGCGTCGCGGCAAACCAGATACCGCCTGATCGAATGCTCTATCCTGCATGGTGTTCTCTCCTGGTCAGATAAACAACAAACGCTCACACCAGATTCAAGGCTCACGGCCCTCGCGGCTTGACTATGGCCAGACCTGGCCGCCTAGGCGCTGACCGGCAGCACACACATGTGGGTCTTGCCGCCGCCACCGACACTGCAGATCGGGCACAACAGGACAAAGGCGCCAGACCCGAGCAGCGATTCGCACGCCGTATCCGTGGTGACAGTGGTGCACTCCGCAGTGCCGCAGACGGAATCACCATCGCCATCGACGAAGCAGGCCGCACCCGAGGTCGTACTGTCGGGGCAGGCGACGTTGGTCCCTCCACAGACATTCTGCGAGGGAGTGCAGCCGAAGGACCGGTCCGGCTTGCACACGCCGGCCTGGCATGTGCCGCCATTGGCGCAGGGTGTGTCGTCCGCCACGTCGCCGCACACACCGTCGTCACAACGCTGGCAGTCGCCACACGCGGGGGAGCAGGGCACCGCGCACCTGTTGCCGGCGGCCACCTGCCCACTCGGGCATTCGCAGGCGTTCCCGACGCACACCTGCCCGATGACGGCAGTGCAGTCGGCGTTCGTGCAACATGCGCCAGCGGCGAGGCATTTCTTGCCGCATTTGATGCGCGGGGGCTTGCATTTCTTCTTCTTGCGCTTGCGTTTCGCGTCTCCATCGCCGGCAACTGCGAGCCCCGCCGCCATCGGCCCAAAGGCCGCGACGTGCAGGACCGAACGCCTGCCTACAAGGTGGGCGAAACGGCGCGAGAGCGCGTCGAACTGCTGTCGATCCATGGGGTACCTCGTCGCCGCCAGGGGCGTTCATGCTGGCCAGATACGGGAGCAACGGCGCGTGTGCGACAGGCCATCAGTATGAAAATCGAAGAGTCCCAGGGGAAGTCAGGGCATTTCAGATAGCGTTTGTATGGGCGGCATGATCGCGTGCCAGGGGCCAGTCAGCGGTGCGCCCGGCGTCTGCATTTCAAATAGCGGTAGCCAGGGCTTGTAGCGGATGCATCCGGTCACTACGATGAGCAGATACTCGCTGAAGTGGACTGGAGCGCGCCCGATGGGTCGGACAAAAGGGCATCCCCTGGCAACCCAGGATCGACTCCTCACGGTGGGCCGGGCCATCACGCTGCTCGACTGTTTGGCGCAACATCCGGATGGCCAGACGGCCAAGGGTCTGGCTGCGGCGCTGTCAGTCTCGCTCCCGACCATGTACCACCTGCTGAATACGCTGGTCGCTGGTGGGCTGGTGACGCGGGATTCGCAGACGCGCCTGTTCACCCTTGGCCCGCGCCTACCTCATCTCAGCCAGCGCTACCTGGACCGCAGCCGACCCAACCCCGCGACGCTGCCGTATATGCAGGCGCTGGCGGAACTCACCGGAGAGGTCGTTCACCTGATCCGCCTGATCAGCGATGACGCCGTGAGCGTGGCCATGTACGTCGGAGCCACGCCGAGCGCACCTGAGCCGGGGTACATCGGGTTCGCCATGCCCGCGCACCAGATTGCCGCCGGGCTCGTGCTCCTGGCATGGCAGTCACCGGCCTGGCTGCAGGCTTACCGCCAGGGGGCCTACGGCCACCTCGCACCGGACATGGGAGACGACTTTGCGGCCAAACTGCACGCTATCCGCGAGCGCGGCTACCAACTGGATGCGGGCGAGAGTCACCCGGAGCTCTGGTGCCTGGCCGCGCCGGTCTTCCGTGAGGGCCGTGCTGATGAGGCGCTCACGGTTTTGTTTACAGCCGGGCACTGGGCCAGGCATGGCCCCTCGCTCATCTCCGCCACCACCGCGCTGGCCCGCGCCGCCAGCGAAGCTACGCCGCAGGTGGCCCGCACTCCGCTCCTGACGCGGGAGGCGCTGACCGCTGCGGCGGTGCGCTCGTTTGGGCTGCCGGAGTAGCGCAGGGCTACGCCGTTACCGGGATGACGCACGCGGCCCAACCGGGCGGCGGTGACAGCAACGTGCAGTCGGCGCAGGGGATGAGTATCGCGCCCGGGCCAAGCTGCTCCCGGCACTCCTCGTCCGTCGCGGCGATAAAGCAGCCGCCGACGCCGCAGAGCGCGTTGCCATCGGTCATGAAACAGGTCGCCTCAGGTGTTCGCGACCTCGGGCAGGCGGTGGTTTCCGCGCCAGCGCAGAAATCCCGGTCCGCCGTGCAGCCAAACGCCCCCTCCTTTATGCACGTGGTGCCGTTGCACTCGCCGCCGACGCCACAGGCCGTGCCGGAGGGCGCAACAACGCACCGCTTGCCGGAGCATGTCTGGCACGTGCCGCAGTCAGCAGCCGTGCAGCACGATCCGGCCGGCAGGCACTTCTTGCCGCATTTCACCCTGGGTGACTTGCAGCGCTTCCTGCGCTTCCGGGCTTCGCCTTCCGCGCGGCCCGCGATGCCCGCGATGGCCGCGAGGGTGCTGCCGAGGATGATGCGCCGCGACGGCATGGCCGCGCGCATGATGTCGTCGAAGTGGTCGCCATCCATCGCTGCTGTGGTCCTTTCCCTGTACGGGTGTCGGCCCTGGAGTGACGCCGCAGACCGGGCCAAACTCCTGAAACCAGCATATGGACGTGACAGGTGCTTGAAATGGGTAAAAATACGGATTTTTCGCCAACCGGGCCGGGGCGGAAGGGTTGATCAGACGCGACGGTGGGAAACGTACCCTGGGCGCGGGACTGGTCGCGATTCGCTATGATGCACGCGCCCCGGGGCAGGGGCGTCCACCAATCCTCACTCGTGAAGGAGTTCACGACATGCCATCACGTGGAATCGCCTTGATCGTGGCCGGGATGCTGCTGGCACCGGGTGCGCTCGCAACGTCAGCCCTCGCGCAGGACGCAACGCCAGCCGCCGAGTGCGCCGCCACCACCGAGGACGAGAACAAGGCGCTGGTCCTCGCGTTCTTCGATGCGGCGCAAAGCGGTGACGGCGCCGCGTTCGGGGAGATCCTGGCGCCCGATCACGTCTACCACGAGTTGTCGGTGGATGTGCCGGTGGCGACGCCGGAGAGCGGTGCTGAGGGCGCGTCGGACTGGGCAGACGAGCGGAACGAGGCTATCACCGAGCTCACCGCCACTATCGATCCCATCATGGCCGACGGTGACCTGGTTTCAACGTTCATGACGTGGACCGGAAAGGATGCGGACACCGGCGCGGAGGTTACCTGGAACAGCGCCGGCCTCTTCCGCATTGCGTGTGGCAAGATCGCCGAGAACTGGGTGGTGGCGGACACCCTGGGCCGCCTGGTGACCAGCGGGGATATCACGGCGGATGAACTGACCGCGGTGACGGCCGAGGGAACGCCCGTGCCGTAGGTGCAGCCGCCGGGGGTAGATAGCAAAGCCGGCAGGCATGAGACCCGGCAGGGCATGAATCCGATCTTGCCGGGTTGGCGTAGATACCAGCGAGAGCGAGAAATCCGGGATCCCCAATCCCCCGCCCTCGAGTACATACCCTCCCCCTTCCCGCACGTGCCCGGCCTAACGGCCGGGTTCGTGTTTGTGTGGGGTAGCTCCTTCCCAGGGGAGGCTGTCTCCCGGCAGCGAGGGCCAGCGCACCGTGAAGATGAGCGTATCTTCCTCAGCCTTCCAATAGTGCGGCTCGCCCGGTTCCCACAGCACGTAATCCCCTTCGCGCGCCAGCACCACCTCGCGCTCGCGGAAATACAGGTGAAACCGGCCCCGCACCAGGATGGCCAGGGTGTGCGCCTGCGCGTTGTAGCCCCACTCGGCCCGCCGCGTTCCTGCCGGGAGATTCGCCCACTGCACCTCGACATCCTTACTGGTAAGTGGGTGCTCCTCGCCGGCCATGAAGTGTCCCAGGAGCCAACCGCGATAGGGCCCGGTTTCGTCCTCGGCGTTTCCGCTGGTCACCCCCGGGGTGCGCTGCATGCTTCCTCCTCTCGTGCGGCGGGGAGGATACGATGCAACGGCTGTTCATGGTTTGTTGACCACCGGTACGGTCAGTGGTGCCAGGATGGTGGCGGAGCTGGGTGCCCGCCCGGCGACAGGTCCGCCAGCAGTCTCATTCCCGATTGGGCTGGACGCAGGTGTAGCCCCCGCCCAATCACCTCATCCCCTTTTTCTCCCGGGGGCATCCCACCCCGGCGCGGCACGGGCAGGACGCGAAGCCAATCGCGCCCTGCCCGTGTTCGGGTGTGACGTGAGCGGGCCCGTACTTCCGAAGGTCACGGCAGTTGGATCAGGAACGCCGCTCATGGGCGAGCGCCCATGAGCGACTCCTGCTACTTCGGAATCGAGTCAATCCGATAGCGAGCTTCCGGGCTGCCTAAATTTCCGGAGGATTTGGCTGGCAGGTGCCGGTGGAACCTGGCGCTGCATCGCAGGTGAAGTCTGTACAGCAGGTTGGCGGTATCTCATCTCCGATATCGCCTTCGTTATTTCTGCTGCACTTCGCGCCTGTCCCACCGCAGCAGAACGTGTCGCTGTTGCTGCCGTCGTTGGGTACCCGGCAGAGAAACTTGGTCTTGCCCGGGCAGCACTGTTTGTCAGACGTGCAGGCCTTGCGGCCGACGTTCTTGCACTTCCGCTTGCGCTTCTTCTTGCCCTTGCCCTTGCCCTCCGCATCGGAAGCGGCAAGGAGCGCCGCGCCGCCGAGGCCAGCGGCGGCCAGCGTGCTCAGCGCGCTGCGCCGGGTCCCGGCGCGCGAGACGAGTTGGCTGAGTTTGTCGAACGTGGATCCGTCCATGATGGTTCTCCGTCCAGTGCACCATTTTTGACAGTGTCGCGTGCATGATGCAACAGCAACTGGTCGTGACCCCATGGTTCACTATAGAGACGTTGATGCGTTCGTCAATGCGCAATGGCGAAGTACTCACGTCCTGACATGCACGTTGCGCTACCCAACCGCTCGTTGTGCGGAGCGACCGCACGCGCCCGCCCAGCCGGAGTCCCGAGCGATGCCCGGTCCAGGAGAGACACCCATGCGAATCGGACTCCGCGCCCTGGCGCTGGTAGCCCTGTTCACCACTTTGCTCCCTATCTTTGGCGCCCGTGCGCAGGATGCGATCAGTTTGCAGCCCTACCAGAGCCCGGGTGGGGAGTTCAGCAGCGTCGTCCCGGCCGGTTGGCTGGAGCTGGGGAATGGCCTCTTCAGCCCCGGTGGGACCGGCGAAGTCGTGCTCGCCCAGCAGAGTGCGCCGGTTGCCGCGGACACCATGATGGCCGCGCTCCTGCCGCAGTTGCTGCTGACGGAGCCGCCGGAAAGCACCGGCGCTCACCAGGGCGCCGGGCTGGAGTGGACGCTCTACCAGGTTGACGTCAAGCTCGGCGATGCCACCTACGTCGTGGACCTCGCGCTGGCCAACCGGCAGAACACCACGTACCTCGTGCTGCTCCAGACCCCGGAGGCTGAGGCCGCCGCGCTGCGTGAGCGCGTCTTCGTGCCGGCTCTTGATGCCCTGACGCCGCTCGAACGGCCGGCCACGCCGACGCCCTATACCACCGAACAGGTCACCTTCACGCACGGCGATGTGACGCTGGCAGGCACCCTCTCGTTGCCCGATGGGCCGGGGCCGTACCCAGCCGTCGTCCTGGTGTCCGGGAGTGGCCCGCAGGATCGCGATGAGTACCTTGGCGGCGGTATTGCCATCCGCCCCTTCGAACTGCTGGCCAACGCGCTGACCCCGGCCGGGGTCGCCGTGCTGCGCTATGACGATCGCGGCGTCGGCGGATCAACGGGTGATTTCGCTGCCAGCGATCTCCACGATTTCGCGGATGATGCCGAAGCCGCCATTACCTACCTCACCACCCGTGACGATATCGACCAGGATCACATCGGCCTTCTCGGCCACAGCGAGGGCGGAGCCATCGCGGCCATCCTGGGGGCGCGCAACACCGACCTCGATTTCATCGTCAGCCTGGCCGGGCTCGGCGTTTCGGGCAAGGATGTCCTGCTCCTGCAAACCCGGCTGATGCTGGAGGCCGAAGGCGCTACGCCTGAAGAAGCCCAGGCGCAGGTCGATCTCATGACGCAGGTCGCGACGCTGCTGGATGATCCGGAGGCGCTGGAGGAAGCGATCTACGACGCGGCGCTGGCGCAGGCCGAAGCGATGCCGCAGGAGCAGCAGGACGCCATCGGCGATCTCGAATCCTACGCCCGCACCATTGCGGCCCAGCAGGCGACCCAGTTACAGGCCCCGTCAATGCGGGCATTGCTGGAGTTCGACCCTGCCGCGGACTGGGGCAGGACGACGGTTCCGGTGCTGGCCATCTTTGGCGGGAAGGACAAGCAGGTCGACGCCACCCAGAACGCAGCGCCGCTGCTGGACGCCCTGGCCCAGGGCGGCAACAGGGATGTCACGGTGGTTGTGCTCCCGGACGCCAACCACCTCTTCCAGGCAGCCGGAAGCGGCGCCTTGAGCGAGTACTCCACCCTTTCACCGGAGTTCACCCCGGACCTGCTCCCGATCATCATCGACTGGATCACGTTGCACACGGATGACTCGGTGCCGTCATCGGCCACGCCGGCTCCGATGCCGGCAGCAACGCCGGTCTCGCCTCCAGTGGCAACGCCGCTCGCGGCGGCCTGAAGCCAGGCGACGCAACCGAGGCTCTCGGCGTTGATCGCCGGGAGCCTCCGATCAGGTCACTCGCTCTGGCCCCCAGTTGACCATGTCCATCCGGCGCGCAAAATGGACAATCGGCGAGCCGCTCAGGGGTATGCCTTGGGCGGCCGCCATGCCGTTTTCTGCGATATCCGCTTCGGCGGGCTGCAGCAACCACGGATCATGATTGATGTCCGCGCGCAGGATGTGCCCGGCAGGGCTGGCGGCATAGAGACAGTAGCGATCAGTCAGCCAGCTCTCCAGGCTCCCGGGCGTGCTCACGAACTCCGGCCCTGTGGGCCGGTAGCGCCCGGCAAAGCGAGCGGTGGTGTGGTCGCGCCGCTGACTGCGGTAGGTGATCCACCCATCGTGCCCGGACATCTGCATGGTCGCCCAGTAATAGGGCAGGTGGTAGGCCGCGCGGGCGCCGAGTACGGCCAGGAGACTGGCGGCATCGAGACTGAAGAACCAGACGCCTGGCTTGTTCTGGATGGTGACATAGGTGCGGACATTGAGTTCCGGGAAGGTAAGTCGCAGCCGGGGATGCCCACGGCGCGCCGACAGGCCGCTCAGCTCGAAGGGCACAACCCCGACCCAGGCCTCGCCGCCAAAGGTCTCCAGTTCCAGCCGTGCCGGAATGAGCGGGCGCAACACGGATGGCGCAACCGGCCAGTGGGCAAAGAGTAACTCCCGCCAGGTTTGCCGGATGAGCCAGGGCCGGGCTGGTGGCGGCCACTGCCGGTGGCCCTGCTGCCTCGCGATCCGCTGCCAGTCCGGGACCGTCTCGGGGCCACGAATGTGGCGCTGCTCGACAAGCGGCTGGCTGCCGGTATGTGTGGGATGGTGCATGGCTCCAGTATCCGACGGCGCGGCCGCGCGGGGTAGGTGCGCCACGGGCCGGGTGTGAGCCCACCCGGCCTGCGCACTCCGCTTCAGCCTCGCGCGGCGCGAATCCGCTCCAGGAACGCGAAGTCGGCAGCCTGTGGTGCGCCGGTGTTGCCCTCGAACGCACCCTTTGCGTAGTTCTCGCGCAAGGCCGCGACGAGTTCCGGCGACGATTCGTAGGCGGCCATGGTCTGCGCCGTCAGCGCGTCCCAGCGTTCTGCCAGGGCCAGCGCCGCCGGGCTGGCTGGATCGAGGTCGTGGCTGGCGCGCACCTCTGGCAGGAGGGTGGCCCAGCCATCCTGGATCGCGGCCATCTCCTCGGCCGGGGTGCGCTCGGCGAGTTCGGCAAACTGCCGCAGTTGTTCGGGTGTGAACAATTCGGTCATGGTGTTCTCCTGTTGCGCCAGGCCGGTTGCTACCGCTTCTGACGCATGAATTACCAGGTCCCAATTCCAGGCGCCGTCTCGCCGGTACGCCGTGACCAGTTCACCCAGCACGCTCGCAATCCCGTCGAGTTCGGCCATACGCTCCCGTAACACGCGCTCCTGTACGCGCAGCGAGGCCGCGAGGTCGAAATCAGGACGATCCAGGAGCTCGCCGATACGCTTGAGGGAGAACCCCAGGTAGCGCAGCGTCAGGATTTGCTGCAGCCGCAAGAGTTCCTGCTCGCCGTAGCGGCGGTAGCCGGCGCCGGTGCGCTGCTGCGGCCGCAGCAGCCCGATGCGGTCGTAGTGGTGCAGGGTGCGGACTGAAACCGCAGTCAGCCGCGCCACCTCTCCGACCTGGTATCCCTTGCCCATCGCTCGCTCCATGGCACGAGGGTACGGCCTGACGTTGCGTCAGGGTCAAGGGGTAGCAGAGGTGGGGGTCATCGCGACAGAATGCGGCGTGTTCTCGGACGAGCAACCTGCAAGATGCGTCACATGCGCGCGGGGAAGTCATAGCGATCCCCGTGGCGCAGGACATGCACCCGCTCGCGCAAGCCGGCCTCCTGCGCGGCTTGCAGGAACTCCTCCAGTGAGGACGTGAAGACGTCGTAGTCGTTGTAGTGAACGGGGATGGCCAGGGCTGGGTCGACGATCCGCATGGCCTCGACACCCTGCGCGGCGTCCATACTGACCAGGATGC
>DAOUDE010000113.1:0-5621 GCA_034431475.1 Thermomicrobiales bacterium
AGCGTCTTCCCTCTAAATGGGGTGGAGCCCCGTGAACTCCAGCGCCGTGTCTTCCTCGAAGCCCATGCGGATGTTGAAGGCTTGCACCGCCTGACCGGCTGCCCCCTTCATCAGGTTGTCCAGGGCGGCCATGACCACGATGCGGTTGGAATCGGGGTCGCGCTCGAAGCCGACATCACAGAAGTTGGAGCCGGAGAGTAGCTTCGGTTCCGGGTAGCGGTGCACCCCGGAGGCTTCCTTGACCAGCCGCATGAACGGCTCGTCCTTGTACGCCTTGCGGTAGATGCCCCAGACATCCTTGTCCGCCAGCGGCTCCTTCAGATAGACGTGGGAGGTGGCCAGGATGCCGCGTACCGCCTCGACCGAGGTCGCGGAGAACGCCACCTCCGGCGCGGCGCCATCGACGGTCAACTCCTGGATCACCTCGGCGGAGTGGCGGTGCCCCGTCGGCTTGAAGGAGCGCATGACGCCAGCGCGCTCCGGGTGGTGCGAGCCGAGCCCCGGCGAGCCGCCGGAGCCGGAGGAGCCGGTCTTGGCTTCCACCACCACCGGCTTGCTCAGGTCCACTACCTGCGCCTGGTAGAGCGGGTACAGCCCCAGGATGGTGGTGGTGGCCATGCAGCCGGCGCTGGAGATGAGGTCGGTCTGCTTCAACTCCTCGCGGTGCAGTTCCGGGATGCCGTAGACGAAGTCATCGAGCAGTTCGGGCAAGGTGTGGTCGTGCCCGTACCACTTGGGGTAGTCAGCGGCATTGCGCAGGCGGAAATCGGCGCTGAGGTCGATGATGATCGGCGCCTTCTCGCGCAGGTCGTTCATCTGGCCCATCACCACGCCGTGCGGCAGTGCGCTGAAGAGGACATCGACCTTGTCGATATCCCCGACAGAGGAGAACTTGAGGTCCGACCGCTTGCGCAGATTGGGGTGCACCGAGCGCACGAACTTCCCGGCGTTGCGCTCCGAGGTCACGTACTTAATGGTGACCTCCGGGTGCCCCAGGAGCAGGCGGACCAACTCGCCACCCGCGTAACCGCTGCCTCCGACAATCGCGACGTCTACCATGAAACCTTGCCTGCTCCCTAACCTGCATCCGGGGCGGTGCCCCAAACCAACGTGTACAACGAAAGGGCCGAGATGGGGCCTGCCAGGAGATCGTCTTCCAGCCGCGCCACGCCCCGCGCCAGCGCGGCGTCGGGGATGAGCAGCAGCGAGGAATACGCGCGCTCGCGATAGCCCCGGATATCCGTCAGCGGGTACTCCAGCTCGACGTGCGTCTCGTGGATACCGGTCAGCCCCGCGCCCGCCATCTCGGCCCGCAGCGTCTCGATGGTGGGGTAGCGCCGTTCCTCGATCGCGACCGTTTCCGGAAAGTAGTTCGAGAGCGGCCGCCGCCGCGCGATATCCTGCGGCGAGTCCGTGACCGTCGCGATCAGGCCGCCCGGCGCCAGCACCCGCGAGACCTCCGCGAAGTACGCCGCACGGTCCCCGACGTGGTGGATCACGTCGGTCGAGTAGACGAGATCGAACGAGCTGTCCGGGAAGGGCAGGGTCTCCGCCGATCCGGCCAGCAGCGCCGCCCAGGTGGCCGCGCTCTCTGCCCGCAGCCGCATCTGGTCGGACGGCTCAACCCCGGACACCGCGCAGCCGGTCGCCTCCTGGAGCGCCCGCGCGTAATTCCCGGTGCCGCAGCCGACATCGAGCACGCGCGAGTTCGCGTGCAACCCTGCCTCGCGGATGAGATCCGCGACCACGCCAGGATGCACCGCGCGGTTGCGGGCATAGGCGGCGGCTGCCGCCTCGTAGTCGGTGCGGGGCGTCGCCGTGGCGCCCATCACGACGTAACCGCCAGATCGGCGTCCGCCAGCGCGTTGCGGCGCGCCCGTTCCTCAGTGGCGACCGAGACGACATAGTCCGCAAAGCGGCCGGGGATATTGACCCCGGTGGTGTCGATGCTGTTGCGGAACTCCATCGTGTAGTTGACCTCGTTCACCAGCAGCCCACGCTCGCTCTCGAAGAGGTCGATGGCCACCACGCCGCCACCCACGGCCCGGGCCGCCGCGCGGGAGAGGTGATCGAGTTCGTCCGTGACGGGGCAATTGCTGGCAGCACCGCCGCGGGCCGTGTTCGTGATCCAGTGCGGCGAATCGCGGTAGATGGCGCAGATCGTCTCGTCGCCAACCACAAAGGAACGGATATCCCGCCCTGGCTTGTTGACATATTCCTGGAGGTAGAATGCGCCGTGGTGGAAGGAGCCGAGCGTCACCTTGTGCTCCAGCAGCGCCTCGGCGGCGTCGCGGTCGTTGACGCGGGCCAGCAAGCGCCCCCACGAGCCGACTGCCGGCTTCATCACGACGGGGTAGCCGAGTTCCTCGCAGGCGGTCAGCGCCGATTCCGGCGTGTAGGCCACGAGTGTGCGCGGGGTAGGTACGCCGTGCTTTTCCAGCGCGGCCGTGGTCAGCAGCTTGTCGCCGCAGGTGTTGGCCACCTCGTAGGTGTTGACCGTGGGTACGCCCCAGTCGTTCAGCGTCTTCAGGGTGTACAGGGCCCGCAGGTGATTGATGGCGCGCTCCAGCACCACATCGCAACGCAGCATGGCGGGCTCTGGCTTCGAGAGATCGAGCACGATCTCGCGGTCATCGAAGCGCACGATCTCGACGCCGCGCTCCTCCAGTTCCCCGATCAGCAGTTTCTCTTCCACGCGCACGCGCGAGAGCAGGACGCCGACAACCAGTTGCTCGCTCATGAAACTCCAACCATCGCGGTGCGCACCGCCTCATCCACAATCGCCCCGGCGATATCGACATCGGTCGTGGACGCCAGGCCCTTGAACTCGCCCCCGGTGTTGACCTCGATGATCTGCAGCCCGTTCGCCGTTTCGATCAGGTCGACCCCCGCCAGTCTGGCGCCAACGGCCTTGCAGGCGCGCAGCGATAACTCCTCGATGTCCGGGGTGATCGGGCAGGGCACCGACTGCGCACCCCGTGCCGCGTTCGTCACCCAGTGGTCCGCGCTGCGGTACGACGCGGCCAGCACGCGGTCGCCCACCACGTAGGCGCGGATATCCCGCCCCGGCTTCTCGATGTACTCCTGCACGTAGAAGATGCCGTGGTGGAAGGAGCCCAGGTCGCGCTTCTGCTCCAGGATGGAGCGCGCCTGCTCTGGGCCATTCACCCGCGCCAGCAAGCGCCCCCATGAGCCGGTCACCGGCTTCAGCACGGCAGGGTACCCGACCATCTCGCACGCGCGCAGCGCAGAATCGACATCGAACGCCAGGATGGTGCGCGGCGTGGGGATGCCCGCCGCTTCCAGTGCCAGGCTGTTCTCCGCCTTGTCGTCGCACAGGCGCACGGCGTCTGCCGTGTTCAGTGTTGGCACGCCCCAGTGCTTGAGCACATTGAGGATGTACCCGGAGCGCGAGTGCGCCACGCAGCGGTCGAGCAGGACATCGAACGGCAGGCCGTTCGCGCTGGCGTCTGGCGTGGCCAAATCCATCACGATCTCGCGGTCAAAGACCGGCGTCACGTCCAGCCCGCGCGCCCGCGCCACAGCCAGGATCGCCTTCTCCTCCGCCCGCACGTAGGAGACCAGTACCCCCAGGCGCACGTTTGGCGCGGTGTGCGGCGTACGGCCGTTCAGGTTCGTCGTGCTCACAGCGCTGCCAGCACGTCGCGCAGCACCGCGATGGCGCGGCCGTAGTCCGCGAGCACGATGCGCTCCTCCGGCGTGTGATCGAGCGCGGCGTCGCCGGGGCCGTAGGTGACCATCGGGCAGCCCCAGGCCGGGCCGACGACCGTCATGTCCGAGGTGCCCAGCTTCAGCGTGAAGCGGGGATCGCCACCCTGCGCCCGGATGGCGCGCAGGAAGGGCGGCACCAGCGGGGACGATTTCGGCGAGCGGTACCCCTCCTGGATGCCGTTGATCTCGATCTCGCCCGCGCCCGCCAGGTCGTGCAATGTCGCCGTCAGGCGTGGGATATCGACGCCCGGCGGCAGGCGCAGGCCAATCGACAACACTGCCTCATCCTCCAGCCCGGAGTTGGCGGCGTGCATCTCGCGCAGCGTCGGCGTAATCGAGGTGTAGGTGGAAGATGCCGCGCGCTCCGCGTTCAGCGCGTTCACCTCACTCCCGAGTGCGTTCCAGAAGGTGATCGCCTGCTCGCCCGAGGATTCGCCCGGCCCGGCCGTGTGCCGCGAGGGCTGTCTTAACCGGTAGTGGAAGCCGAAGGTGCCCCGGTAGCCGAGGCAGATGGCATCCCAGCCGCTTGGCTCGCCGATGACGCAGAAATCGGGTGAATCCCACTTCGCGACCGCGTTCGCGCCGGGGGAGCCCAGCCGCTCCTCGCCGGTGGCGCCGACCACGGTCACCGTCGCGTTCAGGCGGCCGGCTGCCGCCGTGGCGGCGGCCACGAAGGTGCAGAGCGGCCCCTTGGCGTCGACCGCGCCCCGGCCCCAGAGCACGCCGTCCTCGATGCGCACCGGGATCTGCCCCGGCACCGTGTCGATATGCCCCAGCAGCACCACGCGCTTCGGTCCGGAGCCGATCTCGCCGATGGCGCTCCCTGCCTCGTCGATGCGGGTGCGGAAGCCGCGCCGCTCCATCTCCTGGCAGAGCCATGTGACCGCCGGCCCCTCCTGATCGGAGAGGCTCGGGATGCCGACCAGGGTCTCCAGCAGCGCGACGTCTTCACTCGCCGGCGCGCTGATGATTTCAGGCGCTGACAACGACATCACCGCGCATCCTCTCCGGCGTAATCGAAATCCATGCCGGCGCGGCGTCCATCACCACCGTCGGCGTCCCCTGGGACGCCTTGACGGCCTGCGCCTCCAGGCGGCGTTGCACTGCCTGCGCGATGAGGTGTGCCACATCCGGCCCGAACAGGGGCACGGCGTGGCGGAACTCCGGCACGGGCGTCACGTCCCAGACCAGGATGGTCTCGCCGCGCACGCAGAGCGTGACGGCGATGAGGTCGGCGTTGAGCGCCAGCGCGGTCTCTTCCGCCAGGCGGCGCACGCCGCTGCTCGCGGCGGCAGCGTGCCCGTTCTGCGCGGTCCAGGCCACACCGTCGATTACCATCACGGAAACCAGTTCGTTTGCGAGTGGCGCGCCCGCCTGCACCAGGTTCAGCGACTGCCCGGTGCCGCCGAGCACCGCCCGGTGCTCCAGGATCGCTTCGGCCGCGTCCTCATCCAGCAGCGTGATGCCGGGGGATTGCAGATCGAGCGGCAGCAGCGTGGCCGGCAGCCCCAGGGCGCGCACGGCCTGCAGCGCGGCTTCCTCCGAGGTGCAGAGCGCGGTGCGCGGCCGGGGCAGCCCGGCGCGCTCCAGCACGGAGGCGACATCGAGCCGATCGCCGGTGGCGGCGAGCCCGGCGCTCAGCGCGGGCACGCCCAGCGCGCGGCAGGCGGAGAGCACTGCCCGCGCGATCTGCCGGTTCGGGTGCCGGTCGATCACGATCTGCGGCACCGGGAACGGGTCGCCGCAGGGCGCAATGGGGCTGGGGCCAACGGGGAGCGGCTCGTACGCTGGCGGGAAGAGCGCGGAAACGATGCCGGCTTCCGCCAGCGCCGCCATGAGCGCCTTTTCTTCAACCCGACCGCGTGCGCAGAGCACGCCCACCGTTGCCA
>DAOUDE010000114.1:0-60195 GCA_034431475.1 Thermomicrobiales bacterium
GGCGTGTCGTCGACCACGACACCAGTCACCAGTTACGCTGACATGTGCTAAGGAACGCAAAACAGACAATCACGCCCCCAGTCCACCCCCGTGTCTCCACCAGGATGCCCCGGAGACCGATTCTCCGCTCGCTCCGTCTTCGGCAGATGTATCGCCACAGAGTGTTCTGTGCTCGCCAAACTGCCAGCTTGTCAAGGTATCCCGTTGGACGAATTTGCAAGCCACAGGTGCTGCTAGAGGTCCAGGCTGTTCGCCTGCCCGCCGCATCACCGGCCCACAAGGTCCATCCAGGGGGTCGCCCTCAGATCGAGGGCTTGCAGACTGTACTTGCTCCAGCGCAACCTGTCAAGGCCCGCCCGAACCCTTCGCACCACGTTTGGTACGTTCGGCGGATTTGCGCCCGCCTCGGAAGTCTGCCTCGCGCCGCGATCTCTCGACCGCAACCCGACTATCTTATCACGGCGTGGATTTATTGTCAACCCCTCGCCGAGGCATTGTGCAAACCGATCTCGGCGCCTGTCTCCAGGCCGCATCGCTCGGTGGCCCTCGTTTCCGATGCCCGTTTGCGCAACCCGCCGATAATGCCATACGCATATGCGGATGTCAAGAGGTTGCGTGGGGGCAATTTTCTGGCCTGTGCAGGCTGCGGAATCGCCCCAGAGTTTCTATAATCCCGCCGCGCATTTGTGCGGTCGTTTGCGGGGAGAAGCAGCACCATGAAGCCGGTCATCGGCATCACCACCACGCCCTTCGTTGAACCTCAGGATCACGGCACCTTTCGCCGGTATCTCGTCTCGGTTCCCTACGTCCGCGCAGTCGAGGCCGCCGGCGGTCTGGCGCTCATCCTCCCCCCGCAAACGGACGCCGCATCTGACCTGGCCGACATGATCGACGGCCTGCTCCTGACCGGCGGCGCAGACATGGCTCCGGAGTTGTACGGAGACTCTACGCTGCACGAGGCGACCTATGGGGTGGATGCCGAGCGGGACCGCTTCGAGCTGGAACTCTTCGACGCGGTGATGGCACAGGAAAAGCCAGTCTTCGGAATTTGCCGCGGCATCCAGGTCATGAACGTCGCCCTGGGCGGCACGCTCATCCAGGATGTCCCGACGCAGCACCCGGGCGCCACCGACGTCGGGCACCGCCAACATGAACGCAGTGTGCCCGCCTCAGAACCCAGCCACCAGGTTTCGGCGCTCCTGCCAGACCTGCTGCCCATCTTCGATGGCGACTCCCTGCCAGTGAACTCGTTCCACCATCAGGCCATCCTGGAGATTGCGCCGCCGCTCTGTGCCGCCGCGACCTCGCCCGATGGCCTGGTCGAGGCTGTCGTGATGCGAGACCGTCGCGATGTCTTCGGTGTGCAGTGGCACCCGGAGCTGATGTTCGATACCCATGACGAGCACTTGCGCCCGTTCACGCTGCTGGTCAACGCGGCTGCCGAGAGGAAGCTGACGGCCGCGGTACGTTAGCAGGTCACACCGCGGCCGTTCCGATCAGCGGATCGGCCCGCGCCCTTGCGAACGGTGATGAGACCGGCGCCGGCGCCGGTCTCTCTTTGGCTTCTTCGGTTTCGGAGGAGCGCCACCTTCATGAACAGGCGGAAAGGCCGCGATCAGCGCGTCCGGTTCCGGCGTGTGCAGCGATCCGATTGGCCCGGAGTCCAGCGGCGCGTTCAATCCCGGATGCGTCTCTTGATCCAGGACGCAGTAATGTCCCGTCCCTTCGAAGACGCACGTGTGGGTGTGGCCAGTCAATCCTCGGCAGACGACGATAACCGAGCCACCCTCGCCCGTGGAGACAGTAGGATCGCCGCCTGACCTGAAGCAGAAGTCGGTGAACTCATCGGCCCTTGGCTTCTGCCCGTTGGTTGGCAGCAGCCGGCATCCCAAGCCGAAGTTGAGCCAGGGTGAAAATGCCGCTGCCAATGAGGCCGAGGACGCGTCGCCGAGTCGACTGACGGAATTGCAAGTCGAGCATGTGGTCCTCCGCGTTCGCGCGATCAGATCCGTGCGGATCACCTGCGCTGACGGTAGGACAAGCGACTGGCGCCCGCAGCCAACGCGGGCAGAAGCGCGGTATCACCTGCTGAAAAGGGAGTTCCCGGCTGCGGCGGCGCTACCTGGTCTGATCGCCGCACACGCTCAACGCGTCGCGCACGGAAAACGAGGACCGGCAAGCGCCGGTCCTCGTTAGCCATGCGATCCAGTTGACGAACGGTCAGGCCACAGCCGCCACGGGCTCGTGGCCCGTGGTGATCGGCTCCGCGAACTCGAGTTCCTCCTTGATTCCCGGCCGCCGGTCAATGAAGTCCTGCGGCATCGCGGCCGACAGCACGTCATCCATCGTCTCCGCCAGGACGAAGGTCATCTCCTCGCGCAACTCCTCCGGCAGATCGTCCAGGTCCGCCTCGTTGCGCTTCGGCAAGACGAAGGTCGACACACCAGCGCGCCGCGCCGCCAACGCCTTCATCTTGATGCCGCCCACCGGCAGCACCTGCCCGCGCAGCGTGATCTCACCCGTCATCGCCACGTCCTCACGCACCGGTGCCCCACTCAAGAGCGAGACGAGCGCAGTGGTCATGGCCGTCCCGGCGGAAGGTCCATCCTTCGGGATGGCGCCAGCCGGCACGTGCAGGTGGATATCCGACTCCTTGAAGAAGTCCGGATCGATGCCGAGATCATGCGCCCGGGAACGCACGAACGACATGGCGGCCGTCGCGGATTCCCGCATCACGTCGCCGAGCTGGCCGGTCACGGTCAGCGAGCCCTTGCCCGGCATGCGGGAGGCCTCGATGAACATGATGTCGCCGCCCACACTCGAGACCCCGACGCCGATGGCCACGCCCGGCTGTTCGGTGCGCTGTGCGCGCTCCTCGTAGTAGTGGCGTGGGCGGCCCAGGTACTCGCGCACCTCATCCGGCCCCACCGTCAGGCTGAACTCGCGCCCTTCGGCCTTGCGCGTCGCGATCTTGCGCGCCACCGTTGCGATCTCTCGTTCGAGATTACGCACGCCTGCCTCACGCGTGTAGTTCTGGATCAGGAAGGTCAAGCCCTCGGCGGTCCAGTCCAGCTCCACGTCGGCCAGGCCGTGGGCCTTCACCTGCTTCGGGATCAGGAAGCGCTGGGCGATCGCCTGCTTCTCCTCATCCGTGTAGCCACTGAGCTCCAGGATTTCCATGCGGTCGCGCAGCGGAGCCGGGATCGTATCCAGCAGGTTGGCCGTGGCGATGAACATCACCTTGGACAAGTCAAAGGCCACGTCCAGGTAGTGATCGCGGAACGTGTTGTTCTGCTCCGGATCGAGCACTTCCAGCAGCGCCGAAGAGGGGTCACCTCGCCAGTCGCTGCCCAGCTTGTCGACCTCATCCAGCACGAAGACCGGATCGTTGGACCCCGCGCGGCGAATCGCCTGAATGATGCGTCCGGGCATCGCACCGACATACGTGCGGCGGTGACCACGGATTTCCGCCTCATCCCGCACGCCGCCCAGCGACATGCGCGTCAGCTCACGGCCGAGCGCATGGGCAATCGACTGCGCGAGGCTGGTCTTGCCGACACCCGGAGGACCAACGAAGCAGAGGATCGGTTCCCGGGACAGGGAGGCGTCTTCCTCGCCCGCCTCGGCCGCGGCTGCCTGCTTCAGCTTGCGCACGGCCAGGTATTCCAGAATGCGGTCCTTGATCTTTTCCAGATCGTAGTGCTCGTCATTCAGGATCTGGCGCGCCTTGGCGACGTCGATCTCGTTTTCCGTGCTCTTGTTCCACGGCAGCGTCGTCAGCCAATCAAGATAGGTCTTGATCACGCCGTACTCGGCCGCCGCCGGCGGTAGCTTGCTCAGGCGATCCAGCTCGCGCCGGGCCTCCTTCAGCGCCTCCTCCGGCATCCCGGACTCATCGATCTTGGTGCGCAGCTCGGTGACTTCGGCCTCGGTCTCCGAGCCCTCGCCTAGCTCCTTCTGAATCGCCTTCAGTTGCTCGCGCAGGTAGAACTCGCGCTGATTCTTGCCCAGCTCTTCCTGTACGTCACTCTGGATCTTCTTGCCCAGCTCGAGCACGTCGAGTTCCTTCAGAATGAAGGTATTGAGGGTAGCCAGCTTGTCGCGAACGGAGTCGATCTCCAGCAGGTGCTGGCGCTCCTCCGCATCCATGCGCAGGTTGGTCGCCACCAGGTACACCAGGTGACGTGGGTCGTCCACGTTCAGCGCAGCGGTCACCAGTTCATCGGGCATGTGCGCCACCAGCGAAACCAGCCGCTGGAAGAGTTCCAGCGTGTTCCGGGTCAACGCCTCGACCTCAACCGACTCCTCGATAACCTCGGGTGCGCGCTGAATCCGCGCGATCAGGTACGGCTCCTCCTGGATGAACTCCAGGACGCGCATGCGCTCGTTGCCCTGGACCGCCAGGCGCACGGTGCCGTCTGGCACGCGCATCATCTGGTGGATGGTCGAGATGGTGCCCACCTCGTAGACATCATCCGGGCCGGCGCCTTCGAGTTCAGCGTCCTTCTGCATGACCAGCGCCACGGTGCGATCACCGGACATTACCTCATCAATGAGCCGCAGAGACCGGGGTTGCGCAGCGGCCAGCGGGACCACCGTCAGCGGGAACACCACGGTGCCACGCAATGGCAGCACGGGCAGCTCCAGCACCTCGTTCTCGTTCGCGTCCTCGCGGTTGTCTGCCTCCGCCGGCGCCAGGTCGGCAACAGCCGCTGGCAACTCGATGACAGTCGTATCCTGTTCTTCCACTTTCTTCCTTCTGGTTGCGCGAGGCTTCTTTTCGGTCTGGTCAGTCATGGTTATTGCCCTCCTCGCTGGGCGACAGCAGGCTGGTAGCGCGAGCCGGACGTTACCGGTGCGGCTGCAACCCGGGGAAGTTGCACGGTCAGGAAGCCATCCTGGTACTCGGCGGTTGCCTCGCTCGCCAGGACGGCAAACGGCAGGTACGTCACCACCTCGAACGCGCCGTAACGAATGCGTGACTCGTGATAGACGTGGCGGACATGCGGCCGGCTGATGCGTCGCTCGCCCTGAATGATCAGGTGATCACCATCAACCCGAACCGCCGTTTCCTCGGACACCAGCCCAGCGATCTCGGCGCGCACCACAAGATGATCCTGTGTCTCGAAGACCTCGACCGGGGGCCGCCACGGCGCCACGCACTCCTGCCGTTGGCGCACAAGCGCCTGCGCGATGTCAAACGCAATCTCGATGTCAACTGTTGAACGAGCGGGCCGAGCAGGACGCACCCGCCGCAAGAGAATCATTCCGTTGTCCTTCCAAAGTTCCCGTGTGTGCCATGCGCCCGCCGACAACGGGACCAGTAGCGGTCAGTAGACGCGTTCCAGGCTTGTCAGGACTCCGCCCAGATCGTGCCGCTAGTATACACGCGTGTGCAATACCTTGCTACGTATCGTATCAACTTACCAATACAACGCGGTCAGGCACGTACCGGTTCCCGGCGCAGTTGATCACGCAGAACCTGTGCCGTCTCGAGCCTGCGGACTCTGCGAACAAGGGCTCACGAAGCGTAAAAGAGCACCCCAACCAGCAGCGCCCACGCGCCAATCGACAGCAGCAACGGGCGATCAGTGACGAGCATGGTCTCGGGTGCGCCGCCATCCCCCCGTCGATACAAGAGGAAGAGGTAGCGGAAAATGCCGTACGCCACCAGCGGAATCGTGAGCATCAGGCGATGATCGCGCGGCACAGATTCCGCATCGAAGGTGTACAAGCCGTAGACCAGGAGCGAGCCCATCGCGGTAATCGCCACACACTGGTCCAGCAGCGCCAGACTGTAGTGCTCCAGGTTGCGACGGTGACCTCGCGCTTCGGGGAGAGACACGAACTCATGGCGGCGCTTGCCGAAGGCAATCAGCAGCGCCAGCAGCATGGTGCAGATCAGCAGCCACGGCGAAATGGTCACGTTCACCGCGAGTGCACCAGCCGCCGCCCGGATCACAAACCCGGCCGCGATCACGAACACATCCAGGATCACGACGCGCTTGAACCAGACGTTGTACCCGGCCATCAGCAGTGCATAGGCCAGGATGGCCAGGAAGAACGGCAAGCCGAGCGCCAGGGAGCAGGCCAACGCTGCCGCCACCAGAAAGACTCCGGCGGCCAGCGCCCGCCGCGTCGCAATTTCGCCAGCGGCGATAGGCCGCAGCCGTTTGACGGGATGGCGCAGGTCCGTCTGCTGATCAACAACGTCGTTGATCAGGTAAAAGCCACTACTGACGATGCAGAAGATGACGAACGCGAGCGTGGCCTGCGCGAACGCAAGCGGATCGAGCAGCTTGCCGCCAAAGACAAGGCCGGCGAACACCACGCCGTTCTTGATCCACTGGCTTGGGCGCAGTGCGCGCAGCCACGCACCTGCTTGCCGCCCGGCTACGGCGATGATGGGTGCGATGTCTCCGCCCGGGTTCACCCCGGCTTGAGAGCCTCTTCCTGGAACTGACCGGCGGCGTTCCAGAGAATCCACCCGCTCACACCCATCGCCTCGGCTGCGTCAATCTGGGCACGCACGCGATCTGGCCCGTAGGGAGTGTACCCCTCCAGGGGGTAGTCAAAATCCTGCAGCCACGGTCGCATCTTCTTGATCGTCCCCGGCACGATCTCCTGGGACCGTTGCAGGGTGTAGGTCACGGTCTCGGCGGGGTAGTCGTTGGGGTGGCCATCCACCGGGATGTTCCCCCGCTCATAGTGCGAGGGGTAGATCATCAGGCTCACGTAGTCGGCCAGCGGCGTCAGATCCTGCAACGTCTGGCCGATACCCTGGTCATCGCCCATCAGCGCGATGATCGGGAAGAGATCGACCGAGAACACGCCGCCCGCCTCATGCACGTGCTGCGCACCGAGCGCAACCGCGCCGGTGATTGCCTCGCGGCGCAAGGCCTCGGTG
Source organism: Thermomicrobiales bacterium (assembly GCA_034431475.1). Lineage (GTDB taxonomy): Bacteria > Chloroflexota > Chloroflexia > Thermomicrobiales > UBA6265 > JACCXM01. The sequence goes on from DAOUDE010000114.1 coordinate 6,908, forward strand.
TAGTCATTACCGAACTCCGCCGTACGCAAATCGCCGTCGGAGGGGAACCGGATGTAGTCGTACTGGACTTCATCGAAGCCCATGGTGATCAGCTCTGCGGCCAGGTCGGCGTTCGCCTCCCACAGCTCCGGGTAGAACGCATTGACCCACGGCGTGCCGTTCATATCCAGCCACGGCTCGCCCGTGACATCACTCATGACGGACAGGTCCGGTCGGCCGGCGGCAACCACGGGGTCCTTGAACACCACCATGCGGGCGATGGCGTACAGGTTGCGCTCATGCATGTCATCCAGGATCGCCTGCATGTCGAGCACGGGCGTCACCATGTTGGGAATGCTCTGGAAGAAGGGCACCTGGGTGTCGTAGTAGATGTTGTCCTGCTTGACATCGATGACGATGGCGTTGACTTCGGTCCGCTCGGCCAGATCGAGCAACGCATTCCACCGCTCAGGCTCTCCCAGCACGCCCAGGTTCGCGTAGAGCGACTTGATCATCTCGGTCTGGAGTTGCGCGGAAACCTGCCGACTGGCATCGACTGGCAGCGTCTGCGACGTGAAGCCCGCCGCTGTCACGGCAACCTCCTGCACGTCAGTGCCGCCCACCAGCCGGAACGTTCCATCGGCGCCCGTCACGGTTTCCGCTGTGCCATTCGTCGCGGCGACGCGCGCGTCCGGGACCGCCTGCCCCGTAACATCCCGCACCGTCCCGGTCACGACCGTGGGCGCCATGGCGATACTGAGGCTGGTCTGTTGCTCAACAGGAACTTCGGATGTCCCATAGTCGGCGGAAGTGACCCGCAGTGTGGCGCCCTCGGGGACACCGTTGAAGGTGAACACGCCGTCGGCATTGGTGGTTGCCTGAAGCTCACTGCCATCGGGCGCAACGACGCTCACATTGGCCCCGGCGATCCCGGCGGAGGTGCCAGCGTCTGTGAGCGTGCCGCTGAGAACATTGGGTCGCAGGCCAATTTGCCAGTCGCTCGGCCCACCCCTGGCCAGGGTTGTCCGCACCCCTTCGTACCCGGGCGCAGAGACTTCGACCGCGACAGAATCCGTCGTCAGCGGCACCGGCTCAAAGCCATCGGGTGTGGTCGGAACCGGCGCGCCATCCGCCAGCACGGTCACGTCCGGTACGGCCTGCCCGGTGTAGCGATCCGTCACCACCAGGCGCACCTGCGGCGTGCCCGCGAACTGGGAACGGAGCAACGTTGCACCCAGCAGAAGAAGCGGCACGAGGAAAAAAGCGAGGCTGAGCGGCCAACTCAGCCGCGAAAGTGGGCGGCTGCCAGACGGCGCGGGCTTCTGACCCGGTCGCCCTGGCACTGCTTGAGGCTTGCCGGATCCCCGGCCAAAGCGAACTGTGGATGACCTGGATGCCATGCAGATGTCCGGGCCGCGCCGATGCGCGCCGCTATGTCATGTCCCGGCACGATGCCGGTACCTCGGGGCGGGGGAACGGCTGCCCTATCTGGTCTGACGCGCACGCCGTCCCGCGAGTGTATCACACGCCAAACGTCCCAATTGGATCAGTGGTGGAGCCTTCCGGCCGCCCGTATACTCGTGAAGTGACGTCGGCCGAAGTGAACAGGCGCGTCAACTCGAGGTAGATACAAGGCTCTTTGATGGTAGATACCCGGACGCGCGGCGTCTTTGCAACCATGCGGCCGGAACTGGACCGCGTCGAGGCGCGCCTCGAGTCAGCGGCCCACGTCGATTTTCCCGGTGTTGCGGAGCTGGTGCTGGGCCTGGTGCAGGCTGGCGGCAAGCGCCTGCGCCCGTTGATCCTGCTTCTGGCGGGGCGCTCGTTCGACGCCAATCTGGAGACGCTGGTCACGGCTGGCGCGGGCGTGGAGCTGCTCCACACCGCCTCCCTCGTTCATGACGACACCGTCGACCGCGCGGCGCTGCGCCGCGGGCGGCCCACGCTGAATAGCGTCCTCTCCAACGGCGCGGTCATCATGCTCGGCGACTTTCTGTTTGCCCAATCGGCCATGCTCGCTGCTGCCACCGATAGCCCACGCGTCGTGCGCGTATTCGCCAGCACGCTCGCGGATATCTGTGATGGGCAGTTGCGCGAAATGTTTGGCGCACACCGGCTGGATCAGACCCAACAGGAATACGAACAGCGCATCTACGGCAAAACGGCGTCGCTCTTTGCCGGCGCGGCTGAAATGGGCGCCATCATCGGCAGCACCTCGGAAGCGGATATCAGCGCCTTGCGCCAGTACGGTGCAGACGTCGGGATGGCGTTCCAGATCGTGGATGACGTGCTGGACCTGCGCGAAGGGGAGCAGCAACTCGGCAAGCCCGCCGGGCACGACCTGACGCAGGGCACCGTGACGTTACCCACGATCCTCTACGCGGCAGGTCTGGCATCGGACTCGGCCGCTATGACGCGGCTGCGTGAGGTTGTGAACGGCGACACACCTGCCCAGGCGGAAGTTGACCGCGTGGTCCAGGATATCCGGGAGTCCGGCGCGCTCGAGGCGGCCCTGGATGTGGCCAACGCTTTCGCGGACAAGGCCAAGTTCCACGCGGCCGAAGTGACCGATGCGGAGACATGCGAGATGCTGGCCGAAGTCGCCGACGTCATCGTGCAACGCTCCGCCTAGCAGGCTGCCCCCCACTACATCGCCACCAGCCCGGTCTCGTACATGCCGCCGAAGATGCTCTCCCAGTAGCGCCGCTCCGGGTCCACGTTCGCCAGATCGGCCTGGAGTTGCTGGGGCATCTCTGGCGTCATCAAGATCGTCGCCAGCCTCTGCCCCTGGCGGCTCGCCAGCGTGCGGTCCAGCAGTTCGATCTCATGGCGGTGCGCCGGCTTGCAGCCCATCAGCACCAGCAGGTCGGTACTCAGCATCTGCGTCCAGATGGAAGTCGTCACCTTGGCCGCCAGATTGAACTCGGCTTCGGCCCGTGGACTGTGCGTCACTTCAGGCGCCAGGATCGGCAATCCCACTTCCGTCACGTAGGAGCTGATGGCGAAGTCCCGCCAGGGCAGCATGAAGTACGAGACGGGCGGCCGTTGCTCGGCGAGCCGGTTCTGGATGAACCCGGAAATGCGGCGAGAGCGGCGGCTCCCCGCGTTGAAGATCATCCAGCCTTCGCCCTGCCGCAAGCGCTGCTCCACCGCATCGAAGTAGATGCTGAGGCGCTGAAGCAGGTCCCGATCCTGAATCGGCGCCAGGTCAATCATCGAGTCTTCGCCGGCCATGATCGCCCTCCGCACTGGTGGCGCCAGGGGCGCGGATCGCCACCGCTGGTTCCTGGGATGACGTTGGATACCACATTTCCGGATTTCACGGCGGGGTGAGCACGGCAACGCTTGCAACCAGGTTCGCAGCCACAACCTCAGAACACAAGCCCGACCGTTTCTCTGAAGTCGCGCAGCGCACGCTCCACGTCCACGGCAATCGCCACCTCGGTCCGGCCTGGGCCAACGATCCGGGTTTGCCCCAACTGGTCGCCATTGGTGGTTTCCACCGCGATGGCCGCGTCTTCGCGGCTGATCAGGTCGGGTTGCAGGGAAGCGGCCACGGCCAGCGGATCGTGCAGGGCAAAGGATTCGCGGCCAAGCTCACCGTAGGCGAAGCGGCCCACCTCGCCCAGGAGCGCCGCCGTCGGATGCAGCGTGCCCGCGTTCTCGAGCGCATGCTTCCAGTCGGCGGTAGTCAGGCGCACCTGCTCCGTGACATCCAGCCCCACGGCAGTCAACCGCTTGAAGGGCGCGGCGAATACCTGCTCGGCGGCCTCGGGATCCACCAGGATATTGAACTCCGCCGCCGGAGTCGTGTTGCCGGGGACGTTGTAGGCCCCGCCCATCAACACCACCCCCGCCAGGAGCTCAGTCATGCTGGGCTCCACGTTCAGGGCGATCGCCAGGTTGGTCAGCGGACCCAGGCACACCAGCGTGATCTCGCCTGGGCGCTGCCTGGCCAACCGGATCATCGCCGCCGGGCCCTTGTATTCCCCGACCTCCCGCGTTGAAGCCGGAACTCGCGCCCCGCCCATCCCGTTCTCGTGGTGAAAGTAGATGGCGTCGCGATGCGGGCGTACCAGCGGGTGGCTGGCGCCTCGATAGACGGGAACGTCGTTGGCGCCCACGTAGTCCAGCACCGCCAGTGTGTTCGCGGTCGCCACCTCCACCCCGATGTTGCCGGCCACTGTCGTGGCGGCCACCAGCTCGATGTGCGGATTCGCGTGGGCGTAGGCCAGGGCCAGTGCGTCATCTGTCCCGGTATCGACATCCAGAATCAACGGCAAGGGAGAAGTCATCAAGCTTGGGCTCCAACGCGCCGCCGCGCCTCGGCCGCCGTCCAGGCGGCAACCGGCGGCGTTTCGGTAATGGGGGATTCGGTCGCCAGGTCCAGGAAATACGGTCCATCCGCCGCCAGGGCGCGGCGCAGGGCCCCCGCCAGGTCAGCCGGCTCGCTCACGTGGGCGGCCTCCATGCCAAACCCGCGCGCAATGCTTGCGTAGTCCACCGTGTTGAAATCAACGCTGAAGTAGCGGTCGTCGTGGTACAAGTGCTGTAGTTCCTTGATCCAGCCAAAGGACCCATTCGAGCACTGGACGATCGTGATTGGCAGGCCAAGGCGGCTGATCGTCTCCAGTTCTCCCACCGACATACCGAAGCTGCCGTCGCCGGTCATGCCGACCACGCGCCGGCCACGGCCGCCGTACCACGCGCCGATCACCGCCGGGATGGCATAGCCGAGGCCACCGTGGGCGCGCGGAATCACGAGGGTCCGTCCCCCGCGCCGGGTCTCGTATTGGGCATTCAGGAAGGGCGTCGGCGTGCCGGGGTCGGCCACGATGATGGCGTCGTCGTCCAGCAAACCGCGCAACTCGCGGATCACTTGGGCCGGCTTGATGGGGCTGCTGTGGACGGCGGCCTGGGCCGCGACCTCCCGCCAATAGGCGACGCGCTGCGCCTGGAGGGCATCGATACGTGCCTGGTTGCGCGCAGCGACGGCGGCCGGGCGCGGCACGGCGTCCAGCAGCCCTTCCAGGGCCAGCCGCGCGTCACCGAGCAGGCCCACGGTCAGCGGATAGTTGTTTCCGACCTCGAATTCCTCGATGTCGATCTGGATGACCGCGGGCGGGCTTTCGATGGACGGCAGGGTCCAGTGGCAGGTGGTCGTGGAGTCAGTGCGCGAACCGATGTACACCACCAGGTCAGCGTCGGCCAGGCAGGCATTCGCGTAATCCCGTGCTCCATTGCCGCCGATCACGCCGATCGAGACCGGGCTGGTCTCGGCAATGCTCCCCTTCCCGTTGATCGAGGTTGCCACCGGCACGTTCAGCGCCTCGGCGAATGCGGTCAGCGCGTCCCAGGCCTGGGAGATGACGACCCCGCCGCCAGCCACGATCACCGGGCGCTCGGCGGCGGCAATCTCGGCCGCCGCGCGCTCCAGCAGGACCTGGTCCGGCCGCACCCGTGCCGCTGGCGCCGCGCCGAACTCGGGTACGCCGTAAGCGGACCAGTCCGGGGTTTCGCCCTCCAGCGCGTCGGTCGGCAATGAGAGGTGAGTCGCGCCTGGGCGGCCACCTGTCGCCATGCGGATGGCGCGCCGCGTCGCCTCGGCCATCGTCGCCGCCGAGTTGATGCGCGTGTTCCACTTGGTGACCGGCCGGAAGAGCCCTTCCTGATCCAGCTCGGTCAGAACGCCGCGCCCGTGCTGCCCGACGGGCGTGTCCGAGGTCAGGCAGAGCAGCGGCAGCGCCGAACCCTGGGCCTCTGCCACACCCGGCACGATGTAGGTCGCCCCGCCACCGCTGGGCCCCTCGCACACGCCGAGTTTGCCCGAGACGCGCGCGTAGGCATCGGCCATGAAGGACGCCGAGCGTTCGTCGCGCGTCATCACGTGCGTGATATCGCCGCTGACCTCACCCAGTGCATCGTAGAAGGCCATACCGGTGTCACCGGGCAAGCCAAAGATGTGTTCCACGCCAGACTGGCGCATCACTTCAACCAGCGCCCGTGCTCCTTGCATGGCTAACTCCCTTCGTCCGCTCTCGCCCCGGGCTTCACCCGCAATGCGAAATAGATGTCGTTCACGTTCGTGCCGGTTGGCCCGGTCTCTACCGCCCCACCGGCCACGTCAAAGACACGCTTGCTGTCGCTCTCGGCCAGCGCAGTCTCCGGGTCCACGCCCGCTGCACGCGCCCGCTGGCACGTACCGGCATCGGCGATGGCTCCGGCCAGACCTGTCAAGGCATCCTGCCCATCCGTCGCGAGACTGGCGATAACCCAGTCCGCCTCACTGAGCCGTTCCAGGCTCAGGGCTGCCGCCAGCGCGAATTCGGTGTTGCGCCCGCCGATGCCGTCGCCGCGCACCGTAACCGTTGCCTCGCCGCCGCCGAGCAAGAGGTCTATCTCGTCCGGGGCAATCAGCGCCAGCCGCACGAACTCCTCACCCAGGTCCCGCGCTTCACCTTCGCGGGCGCGCCAGACCACCTCGGCGCGAAGTCCATCTTCGCACGCACGCTCGGAGGCGGCCGAGACCGCGCGTGCATTCTCGCCGACAGTCACCAGGAGGTCGCGGTCGTCCACCAGTTGTGGTTGAAACACCATCGCCGAAAGCATGGACATCACAGCCGTGGGCAACCGCTCCGCCACGCCAAAACGCGCGATGATCTCCAGCGCAAGGGCCGGATCGTTGCGGCCCGGTACCGTTGGACCGCTCGCGATGACGCGAGGGTCATTGCCCAGGACATCCGAAAGTATCAGCGTCGCCCACGGGTGCTCCGGCGCAGCCTGGCGTAGCCCGCCGGCCTTGACCTGGCTCAGCGGGGCGCGCACCGCGTTCAGCGCGTCAATCGGTGCGCCCGCGCGCAGCAGGGCCGCCGTGGTCTGCTGGAAGTCATCCAGGGATAGGCCCGCGCGCGGCGCTTCCAGCAGCGCCGACCCACCTCCGGAGATCAATGCCAGCACCGCCACTCCCGGCCGCAACGCCTGCAACGAACGCAGGACCGCCTGGGTCGCGTCGACCCCACGCTGGTCCGGGATGGGGTGTGCTGCTTCGAAAACCTGGATGCGGTCCGGCAGGTTGCGGTCCACATGGCCATCCTTGGTGACAATGACACCAGAGATAACCGCCGTCCCCAGGGCCGTCAATGCGCCGGCCGCCATGGCAGCCGCCGCCTTCCCGACGGCCACGATGTGAACGCCCTCCGGCGCATCGAGGCGCTGTCCCTCGACAATCAGGTCGTGGCCATTCCAGACCAGGGCTTCCCGTACGGCATTGACCGGGTCAGACGCAGCGAGCGACGCCTGAAAGAGCCGCTCGATGGTCAGCCGTGCCTGTTCCAGATCGGGGTCATCAGCCATCGCCAGATTCTCGCTCACGCAACTGCTGCAAGGCAGCCGCAAAATCTTCTGGCAGCGGGGCCTCGAAGGTCACCCGCGAGCCGTCTGGCAGGTCGAATCCAAGCTTGCTGGCATGCAGCAATTGCCGGCTCGCGCGCACGGGATCGTTCCCCGGTCTCCCGTAGACGGGATCACCCACCACCGGCAGACCGGCAAAAGCCAGGTGAACGCGAATCTGATGCGTGCGCCCGGTCTCGATGGTCACCTCGAGCAGCGTCGCCTCCGGGAATCGCTCCAGTACGCGGAAGTGCGAAACAGCCTCCCGCCCGTTGCGATGCACGGCCATGCGCTGGCGGTTCTGGGTATCCCGCATGATCGGCGCGTCAATGGTGGCCTCGTCCTCGTCCGGGGAGCCGCTGACCAGCGTGATGTAGGTCTTGTCCACCGAACGCTCCGCCCACTGATCGACAAGGCTCAATTTGCCACGGTCCGTTTTGGCGGCGACGATCAGGCCGGAGGTGTCCTTGTCCAGCCGGTGCACGATACCGGGCCGGTGACTGCCACCAACGGCGATCTCCGGGACATGTGCCACCAGCGCGTTTGCCAGCGTCCCGCGCGGGTGCCCTGGGGCCGGGTGCACCACCATCCCCGCCGGCTTGTTGATCACGATCACGTCAGGGTCTTCAAACACCACATCCAGCGGGATCGGGTCTGGCTGAATCTCATCGTCGGCCGCGGGCGGAATATCGACCGTGACGGCCTGCCCGGGGGTGACGCGAAACTTGGACTTTCGCTGGATGCCATCGACCAGCACCTGGCCATCCTCGATCAGGCCCTGCAACATGGCGCGGCTCATATCCGGCAGGTTGTCGGCCAGATACCGGTCGAGCCGCGTGCCCAGATCGGGCTTCTCCGGGTACAAGGTGACGAGGCCCGAGGGTTGGGCCTCGTCACCGTCATCGTCGCCGAGATCGATCACCTCAACCCGGTCATCCATTGGCGCGCACTCCATCCGCCAGTGCCCAGCCTGCAACCAGGATCACCGCGCCGGCTGTGACGGCACTATCGGCCACGTTGAAGTTTGGCCAGCGCCCGACCGAAATGAAATCCACCACGTAGCCCAGCCGTATCCGATCTACCAGGTTCCCGATTGCCCCCCCGGCCAACAACCCGAAGCCGATGGACTGCCAGATAGGAGGAGCTGCGCTGCGCAAGTACAACGCTGCCATGATGACGAATACCAGCAGCGGCGCAACGACCACGAACGGACCCAACCCACCCAGCAGCCCAAACGCGACGCCACGGTTTTCGGTGTATTCCAGCCCCAGCCAGTTTCCCACGATGTCAAGGCGGGGCGGCTCGAGCGACGCCAGCCCCGCCACGATCCAGGCCTTGGTGAGCAGGTCCAGCAGCAAGACAGCGCCTGCCACCAGGGCAACGATCCCGAGATCACGCGGTGCCGGCACGGACAGCCTGTTGGTGGTCGATGATTTCCTGGCAGGCCACGTCGTACTCGGCGTACGGAATGGCACGGAGGCGATCGATGGGGATGTCCTTGCCGCAGCGCATGCACTTGCCGTAGGCGCCCTCTTCCATGCGCTCCAGCGCGTTCATGATGCGGGCCCGCATCTGCGCCAGGTTGCCGGAAAACACGTCCAGCCGCTCCGCTTCGGCCAGGCTGCTGCCATCCTCGGAGAGGAATCCGGCCTCGTCGCCCTGATCTTCTGCCATCTCGCGCGATTCCACCGCCATCGAGGAGACGTTCTCCTCGATCTCGGCAAGTTTGGCGTCGAGCAACCCACGCAACTCGGCCAGTTGCTTGTCGTTCATGGTTGGACAACCTCAAAATGTGCAAGTGCGTGCGCCACAGTGCCGGGCGCCGCCCGGCGCGGCATCGACGCGCGATGGTATCACAGCGTTTCCCCGCGTCCGCCGCGCCCACCACACCCCTCCGTATACTCGCGCGGCGTGTCTCCGATGCAGGGAAGGTCCAGGGCGTTCATGTCTGATCCAAACCAGGGTGTCCGGTTAGTCATTGCCGGTGGCGGCACCGGCGGCCACGTGCTGCCAGCGTTTGCCGTGCTCGGCGAGTTGCGCCAGCGCGGCGCGCTGGCTGACGTGACCTGGATTGGCAGCAGCGACGGCCACGAGCGGCAGGCCGCGCAGGACGCCGACATCCCCTATGTCGCGATTCCGACCGGGAAGCTGCGTCGCTACCTTTCCCTGCAAAACCTCACTGATGCCGGCCGTATCCCGCTGGGCGTCGTGGCCGCGCGTCGCGCACTGCGGCGCGCTCAACCCCAGGTGATCCTCAGCACCGGCGGCTTCGTCAGCGTGCCCACCGTGGTCGCCGCGCGCGGCATCGCCCCGGTCATCACCCACGAGCAAACCGCGATCGTCGGCTTGGCAAACCGCATCAACGCCCGCTTCGCCGACGTTCTGGCCATCTCCCACGCCGAGACCGAGCCGGAGGCGCGCAGATTCCACGCGAACGTGGCTGTGACCGGCAACCCGGTGCGCACCACCCTGGCCGAGGGCGACCGCGCGCGCGGGCTGGCCTGGATGGGCTTCTCGGACGACCTGCCGGTGATGTACGTGACCGGCGGTGCGCGCGGCGCGACTCCCCTGAACCAGCGCGTCGCCAGCACACTGACGCACATCCTGGAGCGCTGGCAGCTCCTGCACCAGACTGGCCCGGCGACCGCGAATGACGACGCCGCCAACCTGAACGCCCAGCGAACCGCCCTGCCCGAGCATCTGCAACGCCGCTACAAGGTCGTGGAGTTCATCCGGGGCGAACTGCCCGATGTTTACGCCGCCGCCGATCTCGTGATTGGCCGCGCGGGCGCCGGCACGGTGGCGGAGCTTGCCCTGGTCGGCAAGCCAGCCATCCTGATTCCCCTGCCCGGCGCCGGGGGCGATGAACAGGCCCGCAACGCCCGTGTCCTCGTCAACGCCGGTGGCGCGGTCATGCTATTGCAGGAGCACGCCACGCCAGAGCGGCTGCTTGAAGAATGCCTGGCGATCCTTGGGGACCAGGACCGGCGGCGGCAGATGAGCGCGGCCGCCCACTCTGTGGCGCAGCCTGACGCTGCCGCAAAGCTGGCGGATATCGTGCTGGAGCTGGCCTCCCGCTAGCCGCCCACGCCGATTTCGATGGCCTCACCCACCGTGTCGGCCCGCAGCACGCGCATCCCCGCGACGTCAGTTGTGCCCTTCCGCGCGGCAGAGGCCGGGATGATCGCCTTGCTGAACCCGAGCCGCTGCGCCTCGGCCAGGCGCCGCTCGATCTGGGAGACCGCACGCAGCTCGCCGCCCAGACCTACTTCGCCGATGGCCACCAGTTCCGGGTCGATCGCCTGATCCTTGAAGCTGGAGGCCACCGCCATCGCCATTGCCAGGTCTGCGGCCGGCTCGCCGATGCGGATACCGCCGACCACGTTCACGTAGATGTCCTGGTTGCCCAGCCCGAGACCCACCCGCTTTTGCAGCACGGCCACCAGCAGTTGCAGGCGCCCGGTGTCGATGCCGTTGGCGTTCCGACGGGGCAGACCGAACGCGGAGGTAGTCGCCAGCGCCTGCACCTCGACCAGAATCGGGCGCGAACCCTCCACCGTCACCGCCACGCTCGACCCGGAGGCGCGGCTGTTGCGCTCTTCGAGAAATGCGGCCGAGGGGTTGCGCACCTCCCGCAGCCCTGCCTCCGCCATCTCGAAGACGCCGACCTCATCCGTGGAGCCAAAGCGGTTCTTGACCGCCCGGAGCACCCGGAAGTGTCCGTAGCGCTCCCCCTCGAGGTAGAGCACGGCATCGACCATATGCTCCAGCACCCGAGGACCGGCGATGGTCCCTTCCTTGGTGACGTGCCCGATGATGAACACCGGCACATTGCGGCTCTTGCCCCACTGCATCAACCGCGCCGTGCATTCCCGGACCTGGGACACGCTCCCGGCCGACGAGGCAATCTCGTCCACCGTGACCGTCTGAATCGAGTCCACGATCAGCAAAGCCGGCTCCTCTTCGGTCGCGGTAGCCAGAACGGCGTCCAGGTCCGTCGCGGAGAGGATGTGGACGTGCGCATCCTGCACCCCGAGGCGCTCGGCGCGCAGCCGGATCTGGTGCGCGCTCTCCTCCGCCGAGACGTAGAGGACCGGCGCGGCGGCCGTGCCCAGGCCCGCCGCGGCCTGCAGAACCAGCGTGGATTTCCCGATGCCGGGATCGCCGCCGATCAGGGCGAGCGTCCCGGGCACCAGGCCGCCACCCAGGACCCGGTCCAGTTCGGAGATGGGGACCGGGATGCGCGCAACACCACTTGCGCCGAGCGAGGAGAGGGGTTGCGGCTTTTCGGCATTCCGCCTCGCACGTTCTTTCGGCGCGGCGCGGCGCTCCTCGATGGTTTCCACCATCGAGTTCCACGCACCGCACCCCGGGCATTTACCCAGGTAGGCCGGACTGGCAGCACCGCACTGTTGACAGATGAAGCTCGTACGCGGCTTGGCCATGAGAACCTCTATTCCAGCCGGGACTATCCCGGAGAGACAGCAAACGGGGCGGCAATTGCGCCGCCCCGTCTGATGAGTTACTGCGTGGTGATCAGGAAACGCCAGCCAGCTCTGCGCCGGCCTCGGAATTGACCGGTTCCAGCTTGAGGAGATCCTCTTCTACATCCACGCGGATCGTGGAACCAGCCTGGAAGCGCGTATCGAGCACGCCTTCCGCCAGCGGGTCCTCAATCAGGTTCTGGATGATGCGGCGCAGCGGACGCGCCCCATAGGTGTGGTCGTAGCCGCGCTCACCCAGCAGATCCATCGCCGCCTCGGTAACCTCGAGCTCGATATCCTGCTCCAGCAACTGCTTGCGGACGCGGGCAAGTTCCAGTTCCACAATCTGGCGAATTTGCTCCTTGGCCAGCGAGTGGAACACGATCACGGCGTCGATACGGTTCAGGAACTCCGGGCGGAACGTCTGCTTCAGTTCACCCGTCACCTTCTCTCGCATGCGGTCGTAATCGCGCGCCTTGGCCTTGTCCTCATCTTCCTTGATCGTGAACCCGAGGTGCATGTCCCGCGAAATCTGGCTTGCACCCACGTTCGAGGTCATGATGATGATGGTGTTGCGGAAGTCGACTTTGCGCCCCTTGGCGTCCGCCAGGTTGCCATCCTCCATGATCTGGAGGAGCATGTTGAACGCTTCCGGGTGCGCCTTCTCGATTTCATCGAGCAGGATCACGCTATACGACTTGCGCCGCACCGCCTCCGTGAGCTGACCGCCCTCTTCGTAGCCGACGTACCCCGGAGGCGCTCCGACCAGGCGGCTGACCGCGTGGCGCTCCATGAACTCGGACATATCGATCTTGATCAGGTGATCTTCGGAGCCGAACATGAACTCGGCCAGCGCCTTGGCCAGCTCCGTCTTGCCGACGCCCGTGGGGCCGAGGAAGATGAAGGAGCCAATCGGCCGCTTCGGGTTCTTGATGCCAGCGCGGGCCCGCCGCACCGCCTTGGAGAGGACGGTAATCGCCTCGTCCTGGCCAATGATCCGCGCGTGCAGCGCGTCTTCCATCTTCAACAGGCGCTCGGACTCTTCGCCCGCGATGCGCACGACCGGGATGCCGGTCCACATCGAGACAACTTCGGCAATGTCCTCTTCCGTGACGTAGATCTCGTCCGAGGCATTGCTGTCCCGCAGGTCCTGTTCCTGGGAGTCGATGCGGTCCCGCAGCTTGCGTTCGCGGTCTCGCAGCTCGGCGGCCAGTTCAAATTCCTGGTTGGAGACCGCCGCATCCAGCTCGCGGTTCAGGGACTGTAACCCGGCCAGGGCCTCCTTCAGGCTCGGCGGCGCAGCCTGCCGGTACATGCGCACCCGGGACGACGCCTCGTCAATCAGGTCGATCGCCTTGTCCGGCATGAAACGGTCGGTGATGTAGCGCGCGGCCATGCTCGACGCGGCCCGCAGCGCCTCATCCGTGATCTTCAGCTTGTGGTGTTCCTCATAGAGCGCCCGCACGCCGGTGAGGATGAGAATGGTCTCGTCAACGCTCGGCTCATCCACCTGGACTGGCTGGAACCGGCGCTCCAGCGCCGCATCCCGCTCGATGTACTTGCGATACTCGTCCAGCGTTGTGGCGCCAATCGTCTGGAGCTCTCCACGCGAAAGCGCTGGCTTCAGGATGTTCGCGGCGTCCACCGCGCCCTCGGCCGCGCCTGCCCCGACGAGCGTGTGCAGCTCGTCGATGAAGAGGATGCTGCCGGTCTCCTTGACCTCGCCGACGATCTTCTTCAGGCGCTCCTCGAACTCACCGCGGTACTTGGTACCAGCCACGAGTGCGCCGATATCGAGCGCAATCAGCCGCTTGTTCTGCAACTGCTCGGGCACATCGCCGTTGACGATGCGCTGCGCCAACCCCTCGACGATGGCGGTCTTCCCGACACCGGGCTCACCGATCAGCGCCGGGTTGTTCTTGGTGCGCCGCGAAAGAATCTGCATCACGCGGTCGATCTCGGTGGATCTCCCGACCAGCGGGCCCAGCTTGCCGCTGCGGGCCGCCTCCGTGAGGTCAACACCCAGCGCGTCCATGTATGGCGTCTTGGTCTGCTGCTTGCTCTGGCTGTAGGAAGGGCTCTGGCTGACCACCTGCATGACCTGCGCGCGCACCTTCTCCAGGTTGACGCCGAGGCTTTCCAGCACGCCCGCAGCGATGCCCTCACCCTCGCGCACGAGGCCAAGCAGCAGGTGTTCTGTCCCGATGTAGTGATGGTTGAGCCGCCGCGCCTCGTCGACTGCGAGTTCGATCACCTTCTTGGCGCGTGGTGTCAGGCCGATTTCACCCATGACCATGGTCTCGCCACGGCCAATGATGAACTCGACGGCCGAGCGAACTTTCGGCAACTGCACGCCCATATTACTGAGCACGCGCGCCGCCACACCGTCGCCTTCCCGCACCAGTCCGAGCAGCAGGTGCTCGGTCCCGATGTAGTTGTGATTGAAACGCTGCGCCTCTTCCTGGGCCAGCGTCAACACTTTGCGGGCGCGCTCGGTGAACTTGTCAAACTTGTCAGACATCCGTGGTCTCCCGTCGCCCTGGGTGGTCTGCCTTGCGGGGCGGCCACCAAACCTGGGCTAATGATAATCACCCCTGCAAGGGGTGTCGCGCGCTCCGTGCACAATTCAAGACGTTTTGAACGGTCGTTATGTTCCAGAGAGACGAGGCGCGGCAGACCTGGTTTGGTCTGCCGCGCACAAACGTCCCGTGAATTGTCACCCGGTTCAGCCAGCGATCAGCGCCGGCCAGACAGCGATCAGGAGTTCTTCTGTTCGTTTCCTGTATCGTCGTCATCATCCCCGGTAGCTTCGTCCACCGCGTCGAGCGATGCGCCAGCCATGGCGAAGGCCATCTCCATCGCGGACATCTCGCCGCCCAGGTCGTCCGGCAGATCAAGCTGCGGCCGCGGCTGTTCGCGACGAGGCTTGGGAGCCTGTGGCTGCCGTGGCGCCACCGGCTCGTTGAACTTGTCGAGGTTCGGGGTCGGGGCCGGCAAGAGCGCCGCAGCCGCTTCGGCTTCCGCCGCTGCGGCAGCCGCCGCAGCTTCCGCTGCCGCTTGCTGTGCCTCGTAGGCGCCCGGCTCGAACGCGTCGCCCAGCTCGATGCCTTCGGCCTCGAGTCGAACGCGAATGCGCTCGATCAGCTCATCACGCTCCTGCAGCACGCCTTCGCCGAAGACACCCACCAGTTCTTCATCCGGCGTATCCAGGGCGCGGCGCAGGGACAGGCCCATGCGGCGGCGCTGCGGATCGATGCGGATGATGCGCAGGAGAAGATCATCACCTTCGGTGACAACCTGCTTCGGATGGGTCACGCGATCGTCAACCAGTTCGGAGACGTGGATCAGGCCCTCGATGCCATCCTCGATGCGGGCGAACGCGCCGAAGTTGGCAAGCTGGGTGACGGTGCCCCGGACCAACTGACCCACTTCGTAGGCAGCGGCCACGCGGCTCCACGGCTCGGCCTGGGTGCGCTTGATGGAGAGGGCGATCTTCTTTTCCTGGGCATTGATGCCAAGGACGTAGACATCGACCTCCTGACCCACGCGCAGGACCTCGCTTGGGTGGCGGACACGGCTCCAGGAGAGCTCGGACAGGTGAACCAGCCCGTCAGCCCCTCCAATGTCCACAAACGCGCCGAAGTCGCAGATCGAGGACACACGGCCCTTCCGGACCTCGCCCTCGCTCAACTCCTCGATCAGGCGCTCCTTCATCACGTCGCGCCGTTCCTGGACGGCCTGGCGCTCGGAGAGAATGAGCCGGTTGCGGTGGCGGTTGATCTCGATCACCTTCAGCGGCAGCGAGGTGCCGATCAGGCGGGCCATGTCGGCCTGCTTGCTCGCCTCGTCGCCACCCCGGATCTCGGTGACCTGGGACGCCGGGACGAAGCCCCGCACGCCGTCGAGGTTCACGAGGAGACCACCCTTGTTGTAGTTGGTGACCTCGGCCTCAATGACCTCGTTCGCCTCGTGCAGCTCCTGCAGGCGGCGCCAGCTCTTCTCCTGGCGGGCGCGGTCAATGCTGACGACCGCGTGACCTTCCTGGTTCTCCGGCTGAACGACGAACACCAGGATAGTGTCGCCGACGTTCAACGCCTGCTTCTCTTCCGAGGTCAGGCTGGAGTACTCGCGGGAAGGCACGATGCCCTCGGACTTGGACCCAATGTCGACGAGGATTTCCTCGCGGTCGAGGTGCATGATCACCCCGTCCATGACATCGCCGTACTTCAGGCTCTTGTAATCGTGGCTGGGATCGTTGAGGAACTGCTCCATGAGCGAGGCCGCGTCCAACTCGGCATCGTCGATAGCCGTCGCAGCTTCCGCGATCGTCTCCACGGACACAGCAGGATTCGCTGCCTCTTCAGCGGCGCCATTGGCCGAGGGCGCAGCTCCCGCCGTAGCCTCGTTCGTTCGCTCGCTCACGTCAATTCCGTCCATATGGCCTTCCGAAAAAACGAACATGCCGCAGGCTTCCCGTTCGATGTCTGCCGCATTTGGCGACATGTCGCGGAAAGCCAGAAGTCGGAAGTATACGGATTCCGGCCCATTTGGCGCAACAATGGATTTTGCTCGTAACCGCAGCTACACGACGGCGGCCTCAGCCGTTCCCGCCCGGAGTTGCGCGGCGGTCGCGGTAACTGCTGCCATCGCCTCCTCCAGGTCCGGCATGTGGGCCCAACCCATGTGCCCGATACGCACCATCTGTTCGACCAGGTGGGCCTGGCCCGATTGTGCCTCGACGCCGTACTGGTCCCGCATGATCGCCAGCATCTCGCTGGCCGGCACGCCTTGCGGCGGCCGGAATGCCGTCACGGAATCGCTTTCGTAGCCTGGCGCGGCGAAGAGTTCCAGACCGGCATCGCGTACTGCCTGACGCGTGAACTCGCCCAGGTCCCGGTGCCGCTGCCAGACATTCTCGATTCCCTCTTCGTGAATGAGCTGCAGCGCGGCGTGGTAGCCGTAGAGCATCGTCATTGGGGATGTCGTCGGCGTCATCCCCTTCCTCGCCCACTCGCGCGATTCCGCCATGTCCCAGAAGAAGCGCGGGTAACCTGCCGTTTCGGTGGCTGCCCAGGCGCGCGGCCCCGCCGCCACGATCACCAGCCCCGGCGGGCACATCCACGCCTTCTGCGAGCCCGACATCACCAGGTCGAGACCCCAGGCGTCCATCTCCAGCGGCAGCGCGCCAATGCCGCTTACGGAATCGACCAGCACCAGCGCGCCGTGATCACGCACCACGCCGGCCAGTTCCTGCACTGGGTTGGTAACGCCCGTCGAAGTCTCGTTGTGGACCAGGAGCACGCCCTTGACGTCCGGATTCGCCCTCAGGGCGTCTCGCAACTGATCCGGCAGGATCGGCTGCCCCCATTCAACATCGAGCCGCCGCACGTCCAGGCCCAGCCGTTTGGCGACGCCGGCAAAGCGCTCGCCAAAATTGCCGTTGACGGCGGCCAGCACTGGGTCTCCCGGCGAGAAGAGATTGACGACCGCGATTTCCCAGCCAGCAGAGCCTGAACCGGGCCACACCAGGACATCATGCACGGTGCGGTGCGCGGCACGCGCCATCTCCAGCAGCTCCACGTACAGGGCGCGGAACGCCGGGCCACGGTGCGGCTCCATCTCATGACCCAATGCCTCGCGCACGCGCGGCGGCAGCGGCGTTGGCCCCGGAAAGCGGAAATTGATCGCCATGGAATGCGGCTCCTGTACCACGAGGTTGGCCCGCTGGCAGGCCGAAAGTGGCTCCATGCTAAAATCCGCCCGCCATACAGGGCAAATTGCGTGCTGCCAACCTGCCAGTGACTGTGGCAATCATGGTGGTGCAAGCCTGTGACAACGACTGGTCACACACCCTGGACCGCTGCATGGAAGTCACGCTCTCAGCCCGCGCCCGCGCAACGGTCATCTGGATCGGCGTTGCCCTTCTGGTGATCGTGCTCTACCTGGCGCGGCACGCGCTGGCCCCGTTCGTGTGGGCGGTCATTACCGCCTACCTCTTCCACCCCATTGTCGCCTTCATCCAGCGCAAGACTCATCTGCCCAAGCAGGTCGTCGCGCTCGCCTTCTATATCGTCGTCGGCTTCGTCATCTACAGCGCGGTCGTCAACATCGTGCCCCTGCTGGTCACGCAAAGCGAGCAGGTGCAGCGCCAACTCATCCCGGCGGTGCTGCGCGACATCGACTCGTGGCTGCAACAACGCAAGGCCGTCGATCCCCGCTTCGAGCAGGTCGATATCGCCGCGGTCAACGAGCGCATTCGTCTCTTCGGCCGGCAGGCGGCGGAACTGGCCGGAACTGAGGCCGTTCCTCTCCTCTTTTCCACGCTCACCTTCGCCATCGAGGTCTTTATCTACCTCTTCTCGTCGTTCTACCTCGTGGTCTTCGGACCACGTTTCATGCAGACCCTGCGCGATGCCATCAACCGCAAGTACCGCCGCGAGTACGACCGCCTGATGACCGACGTCAACTCGACGCTCGGCGCGTACCTGCGGGGGCAGGCGCTGCTCGTGGTCATCATGTCCACCGCGTCCTACGTGGCCTTGCGCATCCTGGATGTGGACTACGCCCTCTCGGTCGCGATCGCGACCGGCTTCCTGGAACTCATCCCACTCATTGGGCCGTGGACCGCCGGCGGCATCGCGGTCACCATCGCGCTCTTCCAGACTACCGCGCCATTCGGCTGGTCCAACACGACGCTCGCGCTCGTGGTGGGCCTGATCTACTTCGCTCTGCGCCAACTGGAGGACGCCTTTGTCATCCCGCTGGTCATCGGGCGCTTCGTCCACCTCAACCCATTCACGGTCATCTTCGTGCTGGTCACTGGCACGGCATTAGCTGGGCCACTCGGCCTGATCCTCTCGGTGCCTATCGCGGCGGTAGCCAAGATCGTCATCCAGTTCTTTCACGCCAAGATCGTGGCGCGCTCCGTCCGGCAAATCGAGCCCATTCGCTCAGCGGACGACTTGCGGCGCGTGGCCCAGTCCTTCGCTGAACGAAGTAACGCGACGATCATCCTGATGATCGAAACCCGCGCGTTGACCTGGGCCGACCTTCCCCTGGTCCAGGAGACGCTCACCCTGGCCGAGGAGAGCTACATCGACCTGGCGGCCGTGACGCCCGATGGTGTGGCCGGGTCGCTCACCACCGCCGTTGGCATCCCCACGGCCACCCTGCCCACAACACCATCGGCCACGCCGGAATCCATGCTGGCTATGGGATAAGGGCGCCTATACAGCGACGTTGGCCAGGTGCGCCATTTCGGTGAACAGGATCAGATCCGGCGCGATCCGCTCGTCGGTGACGGTGATCAGGCCAACGCCAAAGTGGGGATTCCAGCGCCGCTCGGTCGGTGAGCCAGGGTTGAACAGGATCGTGTGGCCCTCGCGATCAATGAGCGGCTGATGCGAGTGACCAAATACCAGCAGGTCGATCTCGTCGCTGGCTGCCCGGCGCGCGGTGGTCACCGCCGTCTTTCCCAGATGCCCATGCAGCAGCAGAATCGTGTGGTTCCCGGCGTGGATCAGGACGCGATCTGGCAAGGCATCGAGCGTTTCGACCGGGTCGGCATTGCCGCGCACTGCCGCCACCGGGGCAATCTCCTCCAGGGCGCGCAACAGCCCCAGCGCACCCGTGTCGCCCGTGTGCAGAATCAGGTCAACCCTGGCCCGGCGGAAGAGATCGAGCACCGGGGCCAGGCGCGAGCGAGCGTCAGCGCGCAGCAGATGCGTGTCGCCCAGCACGCCCATCACGGCCGGCGCGGGCACGCTGATCTCCCGCTGTTCCTCCCGCCGCACCCGCCGGAACCCTCTTGTTGATGTCACGCTGCTTTGTCCACATTTCAACGGCGGTCACAGGCATCGTGCTATCGTACCCTGCGGGCTCGGTCTCGCCGTGCTCTCCCCAGGTAGAGGTCCTGCGCAAGGCTCCGAACGATGATGACTGCCGTTGAGCGATGCGAAGAAGTCGCCTGTCCCATAGCGAAGACCGCCATTCTCATCGGCGACCGCTGGACGCCCCTCATCGTCCGCGATCTGCAAGCAGGCAGCATCCGCTTTGGTGAGCTCCAGCGCTCACTTGGCAGCATCAGCCCCAAGACCCTGGCTGACCGCCTGCGCCGCCTCGAGGAGGCCGGCATTGTGGACCGTACCTGCTTCGCCGAAATGCCGCCCCGTGTCGAGTACCAACTGACCGACAAGGGCCACGCGCTGCTGCCCGTGCTCGAAAGCATGCGGCTGTATGGCGAACGCTGGCTGGAGACCTGCTCGGCCTGAACGTGATCTCTTCCCGCTCCCGGTATACTTCCCGGCCGGAATACCTGTGTCCTGCTGTGGGAGGAATCGTGACCGGGGACGTCGCTCAAGCATCTGGATCCGCAACCGCAGGTGTCGCCGCACTGGCGCGCAAGAAGGTCTTCTCCGGCATCCAGCCATCAGGAGATTTTCACCTCGGCAACTACCTGGGCGCCATCCGCAACTGGGCCTCACAGCAGGATCAGTACGACAACGTCTTCTGCATCGTAGACCTGCACGCCATCTCGCTGCCGACCACACGCGAGGGCTTGCGCAGCAACATCGTCAACCTCGCAAACATGCTGCTGGCCTCCGGCCTCTCGCCGGAGAAGTCGATCATCTTCATACAGTCCGATGTCCGTGAACACGCGGAGCTCTGCTGGCTGCTGAGCTCGGTGACGCAATTCGGCGAGCTGCGCCGCATGACGCAGTTCAAGGACAAGACCGGCGGCAAGGAAGAGCAGGTCAGTTCCGCACTCTTCTTCTACCCGGTTCTCCAGGCCGCCGACATTCTGCTCTATGACACCGATCTCGTGCCCGTGGGCGCGGACCAGAAGCAGCACATCGAGCTCACGCGTGATGCTGCATCTCGATTCAACCAGCGCTACGGCGAGACCTTCGTGCTCCCCGACGCCGACATCAAGGAGAGCGGGGCGCGCATTATGTCGCTCGAAGACCCGCTGAAGAAGATGAGCAAGAGCGACGCCAACCCGAACGCCACGATCGCGCTCACGGACAGCCCGGATGTCATCCGGCGCAAGATCAAGCGCGCCGTGACGGACTCTGGCAGCGAGGTGGTTGCGGTGCCGGACAAGCCTGCGCTGACGAACCTCATCACAATCTACAGCCTGCTCAGTGGCGATTCCGTGGCCGAGATCGAAGCGCGCTACGCCGGCAAGGGCTACGGCGCGTTCAAGAGCGACCTGGCCGAGGTGGTGGTTACGGCGCTGGCGCCGATCCAGGCCCGGCTGGCCGATCTGAACGCCGATCCCGACGTGGCGCGCAGCATCCTCACCGAGGGCGCTGACCGTGCGCGGGTCCGCGCCGCCGCCAAGATGACCCAGGTGCGAGACGCCATGGGGCTCGGCCTGGGATAACATCGCCAACCGGGTCACGGGCGTCGTCCGGAATGCCTGGGCGACGCCGAGGCTCCGCTCGTGGCGCTTTCAGATCCCAGGTGTCGTCCTGGGCAAAGCAGGCTGTATGAACTACACCGCGACCGGAATCCGGCACCCGACATCCGTGTACTCGATTTCATCGAGGTTCACCGGGGCCTGCGGGCCACACATCGGGCAGTTGGGATCCTGCGCCAACCGCAACTCGCGGAACTCCATGCCCAGCGCGTCATAGGTGAGCAGGCGGCCAATCAAGGGTTCACCAATGCCCAGCACGAGCTTGGCGGCCTCCGTGGCCTGGATCATCCCGATCATGCCCGGCAGCAAGCCCAGCACCCCCGCCTCGGCACAGCTTGGCGCAAGCTCCGGCGGCGGTGGCGACGGGAAGAGACAGCGGTAGCAGGGCCCTTCGCCAGCAACAAACGTGGTGGCCTGTCCCTCGAAGCGGAAGATACTGCCGTGGACATTCGGCTTGTGGAGCAGCACGCAGGCATCGTTGATCAGGTAGCGTGTCGCGAAGTTGTCGGTGCCGTCCAGGATCACCTCGTAGCCGCTGAGGATATCGAGCACGTTCTCCTTGCTGAGTCGCGTTTCATGGGTGATGACCTGTACGTCGGGGTTGAGCGCGGTGATCGCCGCCCGGGCAGAGGCCGCCTTGCCCATTCCCAGCCGTTCCGTGGAGTGGATCACCTGCCGCTGCAAATTGGAGTCATCGACCACGTCGTCATCGACGATACCCAGCGTGCCAACACCGGCCGCCGCCAGGTAGAGCGCCGCCGGGGAGCCCAGGCCACCCGCGCCGACGATCAGCACCCGGGCGTCGAGCAACTTCCGCTGCCCCGCCTCACCCACCTCTGGCAGGATCAGGTGCCGGCTGTAGCGACGGCGCTGGTCTGGCGTCAGGGTCTGGGGAACACTCCACGGCAGTCCCGCGGTCTTCCAGCCATTGAACCCCCCGGCCAGCGACTGCACGTTCGTGTAGCCGAGGTGCTGCAGCGTCTCAGCCCCAAAGAGCGAGCGCGTTCCGCCGGCGCAGTAGACGACAATGGGGGTGTCGCGGTCGGGCACCGAATTCTCCACCCGCATCTCCAGGTAGCCGCGCGGGATGTGGATGGAGCCGGGAATCGCGCCCTGGTCGAACTCATCCTGCTCGCGGACATCGATCAGGGTGGCACCGGCGCCCTGCAATTGCCGGGTGGTGTCGGGATCGGTTTCGCGCACGCCCTGCCGCGCGCGGTCAAGGAGTTCCTGGTAGCTCGGCATGGTGACTCCAGCAAGGAAACATGAATACTGGCGGATAGCCTAGGTCGCCCGGCGCTCGAGCGCCACCGGGCTCGCATCGGGATTTGGACACATGACGGAAGCATCCATCGATATCACTCCGCTCCAGGTCCGTGTGGACCACGGGTGTTTTGGCTGCGGCGCGGCCAACCCCCAGGGCTTGCACCTGAGATTCACGCCGGAAGCGGGCGGAGTGCGCGCCATCTTCACGCCTCTCCCGGTACACCAGGGCTATGAACAGGTCGTTCACGGCGGGATTCTTTCGACACTGCTTGACGAGGCTATGGCGTGGGCCGTGGCGGCGGCAGGGGTATGGGCGGTCACGGGCGAGATGCAGGTCCGCTTCCGGCGACCGCTCCACGTGGGCGAAGCGATCTCCGTCCACGGCGAAGTCACCGACATTCGCACCCGCGCCATATTAGCCGGTGGTCAGCTCGTCCGCGAAGCCGACGGCCAGGTCATCGCGACGGCCACCGCGCTCTTCGTGAGAGTGCCGGCCGCGACCGAAGCGGCCTGGAAGGAACGCTACCTGGCCGCGCAGTGACAGCGCGTCAGGCGACATGCGATGATCAAGCCACCGTGAGGCGCAGCGATTGGTGAGAATCATGGACAGCGAGACTCGAGGCGCCCTGCTCAATCACGCCCGGCGAGCAGCGGAAAACGCCTATGTTCCCTACTCCCGATTTCCGGTCGGAGCAGCCCTGTTGCTCGCCGACGGCTCCATCGTCACGGGAGCCAACGTCGAGAACGCCAGCTACCCGCTCACCACCTGCGCGGAACGATCGGCCGTCGCGGCAGCCGCCAGCGCTGGGCACCGCGAGATTCGCGCCGTAGCGGTTTCCGCTCCCCGTTCGCCAGGCACGTCACCCTGTGGCGCGTGCCGCCAGATCCTCAACGAGTTTCGGCCAGCCGACGGTGAAATGGCCGTCATCCTGGACGACGGCGCTGATGGCCTCGTGACCAGCATCGAGGAACTGCTGCCCCGGGCCTTCGGACCGCGCAATCTCGCGGAGTAGTCAGGAGCGCAGTGTATGCCCGGCAAGTACTACAGCTACTACCAGCAGGTCGCTGACCGCATGGCGCCATACCTCGGCGGGCGGCGCGTGTCCATCGAAAGCCGCTACCCCGGCTCCCCTCGCATCGTATTCCGGAGGCACCCCAGCGGCACCGACACCACGATCTGGATTTTCATCGATGAGCCGCAGCAGATCGTCGATTGGGTCTGGCAATACGCCGAGGGGTTCCACGGCCATGTGCGCGCCGAAGATGGCTCGGCCTGGTTCGTGCTCGATATCGACGCTCGCAGCTTGCCGCTGGATATGGCCCGCCTGGCCACGGCCTATGCTGACGGCATCCTGGCGAAGCAGGGACTAACGCCGCTGGTGAAGTTCTCAGGTTCCAACGGCTTCCACCTGATGTGGAACGTGCCGGACTGCCAGGGTCTCACCGACGCCGACCTCTGGGAAATCGAACAGCGCGTGGTGACGGCGGTTGCCTGCGAGGTAGAGCGGCTCCTGGAGGCCGACGAAGCCGCCGCACTCATCCGCGAGGCAGTCGGTCCGGACAGGCCGCTCATCACGACATCCTCCGCCGACCGCGAGCAACGCGACGGGCTGCTGTTCGATCAACTCATCCTCAAGGACAACGCGCCGTTTCGCGTGCCCTTCTCCGTGCATCCGAAATCGGGGCTGGTTGCGGTCCCGCTCCGCATCGAGGACCTGGCGACGTTCGACCCTGCCACGGCAACCCCGGAGGCCGTCGCCCGAGATTGGCCGGCCCTGCCGGTGCCGGACCATTCGCTGCAACAGGTACGTGACGCCATCACGGCCTGGGAAGCCACCGGCTGCTGACTACGGAAAACGTCAGGCGCTGGCGTCCTCGTCGCGCACGACCGTTACATCCTGGAACCGCAGTGTGACATCGCGCTGCTCCTTGTCGAGCAACGTGAGGCGGCTCATGCCGCTGGAGGTCACCTTGATTAGCGTGCCATCAACGTCCACTGTCAGGCGCACGGTCGGCCCCTCAAAAACGATCTGATCGACCTTGCCGCGCACCACATTCGGCGTGCCCTCGGGCAGCGGCTCCGCAAACACCTCGATGTTTTCCGGTCGAACGAAGACCAGCACCTTCTCCCCAGGTTTCACCCCGCCTGGGTCCAGCCCGCGCAGGTTCATGGCGCCGGCGCGCACATCAACCTGGTGTGGTTCTCCCGGTGTCGCCGGCGCCGCTGCGGTCACCGTGCCCGGAATCGCGTTGTTGTCGCCCACGAAATTGGCGACGAACTCCGTGTGGGGTCGCAGGTAGATATCGAGCTGCGTCCCGGCCTGCTCGATGCGGCCGCCATTCATGACGAAGATACGGTCCGAAATCGCGAACGCCTCGGACTGATCGTGCGTCACGTAGATCGCCGTCTTCTTCGTTCGCCGTTGCAGATCGAGGATCGAGTATTTCAGCGTGTCGCGCAGGTTGCGGTCGAGCGCGGAGAGAGGCTCATCGAAGAGCAGCACGCGCGGATCGGTCGCCAGCATACGGGCCAGCGCCACCCGCTGTTGCTGCCCGCCGGAAAGCTGCGCGGGCATGCGGTCGGCATAGTCAGACAGCGAGACCATCTCCAGCATGGACCGCACGCGTTCCTGCGTCTGCGCCTTTGGCTCGCCCTTGACCTCCAGGCCGAATGCGACATTTCGGGCTACCGTGAGGTGCGGGAAGAGGGCATGACTCTGGAATGCCAGCCCGATGTTGCGCTTGTGCGACGGAACGTTGTTCATCACCTGTCCGTCGAAGCGAATTTCGCCCGCACTTGGATCGATCAATCCAGCCACTATGCGCAGAGTCGTGGTCTTGCCGCACCCGGATGGGCCGAGCAACGTGATGAACTCGCCGTCGGCGATGTCGGCATTGAAGTCGTCGACGGCTGTCGTTGAGCCGTACCGTTTGGTGACATGATTGAGCTGGACCCGCGTCATGCTGGCTCCCGGTGAGTCTGAAAGCGTCCCGTTTCAGATGAGGTATGTGCCCTTCAGGTATCGTGAGCCAAAGAATTGGAAGAACACAAGCACCACGATGAAGGAAACGAGCTGCATCGTCGTGGCAAGCGCCGCCGTTGAGGGCTGGAATCCTGCGGTGCGCGTCAAGTTGTAGACGCGTAACGCCGCGGTGGTGGTACCTGGTCCGGCCACAAAGAGCGTCACCAGGAACTCGTTGAAAATAATGACGAACGTGAGCAGCACTCCTGCACTGATTCCGGGACCGAGTAACGGCATCTCCACGCGCCAGAACGTCTGCATGCGCGTGGCGCCCAACGTGCGTGCTGCTTCCTCGAACACCATCGGCAGGTCACGCAGCGCCACGATGATCGGCACGAGCATGAGCGGGAACGTTCCCACCACGTAGGCCGCGATCAAACCGGTCATCGTCTGCGGGATGCGGAACAGAAAGGCATAGGCAATAACCAGGCTGATGCCCATCACCGCCGCCGGAGTGTACAGGGAAAGATTCAGCGCCGAAAGAAGAAAACTCTTCCCCGGAATCGGATAGCGCACGATGGCATACGCTGCGGGCACAGAAATGAGCAGGTTGATGATGATCGTCAGCACGGTCGTTTCAAACGAGAGCAGCAGGTTATCCCGGAAGCTTCCGAATACGTATTGATACGCGCTGAGCGTCCACTCACCTTGTGGTGTCCGCAGGGAGTAGGCGAGTGTTGCCACAAACGGCAGCGCGAACACGGCCATCCAGGCCCAGATGTAGCCGTGGGCCAGCGCGTTGCCCAGCCGGCGCAGGGCAGACCGGCCCGGGGTCCCCGCCGCTGCTGGCGCTACCTCAATCGCCACCGTCGCCATGCGTACTCTCCTGCTCTCTACGCGCCGAGTGCGCCGCGCGAGAAGCGCAGCGAGACCCATGTCACGGCGAACGCCATGATCATGAGGACAACTCCGAGCGACGCGGCAAGGCCGTAGTTGAACTGCACCAGGCCCTTGTAAAACATCTGAAGGGAGATGACCGCCTGCTCTTTGGGAGACCCGAGCAATTGCGGCTGCGCGAATACGCCGAGGTTCCAACCGAAGCACATCAGGAACCCGGCCACGATACCGCTCCAGCTCAGCGGAAAGAGAACCCGGGTGAAGATCTGCCAAGGCTTCGCGCCGAGCGTCCGCGCGGCCTCTTCCAGCATCGGATCGACGTTGGAGAGCGCCGCGCCAATGTTCATCACCATGAACGGGAACGTGAAGACTGCCATCGAGAAGAGCACCGCGCCCTGCGAAAAGAGTATGCCAGCGACGCTGATGCCGAGTGACGTGAAAATCCCTCCCAACGGCCCAGTCGGAAGCAGCACATAGAACAACCCAAACGCCAGGTAGAGCGGACCAAACAAGGGAAAGGTCATCATGGTGCGCACAAGTTCGCGATATCGGATCTTGCGAATCAGGATGTACGCAAAGGGATACCCGAACAGGAGGCAGATAACGGTCGCAGCCGCCGCCAGGTACACCGTTTCCGCGATGGCTGGCATGTACCGCGTGAAGACCTCCTGGTAATTCGCCCAGGTGTATTCGGCATCAAAGAAAAATGATGAGCCGTCGGTCAGGCTGATCTGGAACAGGTAGACGAGTGGAATGAGCGAGAAGAGAACCGCGACTGTCACGGCCGGGAGCAGCAGCAAGATCCCTTTGGCGCGTGGAGAATCCCAGAGCCGCCGTGGCCGCTCATCAGCGACCGCGTACTCGATCACAACATCAGCTGGCGCATGCGCCATGGCCTACCTGCCCTTGCCTGCTATGGACATACGCCGTGGCGGCTTGTCCGCCACGGCGCAGTGCATTCGCGAACCCGTTCGCTACTGGCCGATGCCCTTGGCGTAGTAGTCCATCCACTCGCTGACATGGGCCGCGTAGTAATCCCAATCGACGAGCCGATAGTTGTCAGTCAACTGCTGGATCGTCGGGTAGAAGTTGAAGTAGTCCTCGGCGAACCACTCCGGAATCAACGACTCGTACGACTCGCCGATGATGCCCTCGTTGAGCTCGGCCCATGGGCCATGTTCCAGGCCCCAGCTATCCGGCGGGAACTGTGCCTCATCCCCCAGGCGCCAATCGACGAAGATCTGGGCGAGAATCGGGTGCGGCGTCCCCTTCGGGATCCACATGTAGCCGTTGGCAAGGTACTGACCGGACTTGGCGATCAGGAACGCCGAGTCTGTCTGGCCATTGAGGAACTCCATGCGTGGCAGGGAGTCCCAGAAGCCGACGGCATCAACCAGCCCGGCTCGCAGGAGCTGCTGCATGGTGGCGCTGTCGGTCGTGTACTGGAGGACGTTCGGGTGCACCTTCTGAATCAGGAAGTCGATGGCCTGGGTCATCTCTTCCGGGACCTTGTAGTCCAGCCCGAGCGCCGCGGCGACGCCAAGCATCATGCCGCCGCAGGTGATATCTCCCGGGATGGGCATGGTGAGGCGCTGCTTCAGGCGCTCGTCGCCCAGGTCGGTCCAGTCCGTGATCCACGGCGCGCGCGCCTTGTCGTAGCAGATTCCCGGCGTTGCGGAAGCCTGGAAGCCTACCGCCGTAGGCGCATGCTTGAGCAGATCGATCACCCGCTCGGCGTTTGGCACCAATGCTGATGGCAGGAATTCGGCCACCACCGACTCAGGCTGGGACATTGCCTCAGCCCAGTAGTTCTCCTCGATGGCCATCACGTCGTAGGAGGGAGCACTGCCGCTCTGCAGCGCGGTGTACAGGTTCGTGATGTAGGTGCTCGGAGCCTGGCTTGCCTCGTAGTTCAGTTTGACGTCCACGCCGTATGTGGTCTTGACGTACTCCGTGAACTTGGCAATCAGCGTGTCATTGGCGGTATAGGTCCAGTTACCGACATTGACCTGTCCTTCGGCCTGGATTGCCGCCACGATCTCGTCGTGGGTCATCTCCTTGTTCACAATGCCGACCATGGTGGTCGCACCGCCCTCGGGCGTCGCATCCTGCGCTGCAGCCTGCGGCGCCATGCTGCTCAGCGCCGTGCCGATAGCACCCACGCTCAAGCCGAGGGCAATCCCTCGCTGCACCACCTGCCGCCGGGAAAGCGCCCCCGAACGAGCTTCCGAGATCAGCGAAGGCAGACGAGTATTTTCCTCGTTCAACGCTCAACTCCTCTCCGCGCGGTGCGCGGAATGCGTGCGAGAAGGCTCACCCCCATGAGCCAGTGCCGGGAAATGTGTGGACAGCGCAAGAACGGTAGTGGCCTCTGGTGCGAGTGTCAACCGTGCCCGGCAATCCCCACCCGTCGCACACGCCGGCGGGACCACCGGCGCCAGGCCGCACTAGCGGCCCTGAGCGGCGACCACGGCGTTGCTGAGCCGGGCCCAGCGGGACAAAATGAACGACCACATGTTGGTCACGGCCCGGTTCGTGAAGACCGCCAGCGCCAGGTTCAGGTCTGGGTCGGCCCAGAGCAGCGTGCCGGCGTGCCCGAAGTGGCAGAACGTGCGCGGGGAGGTCAGATCCCCTGTCCAGTGATTGCGCTTGGAACCCTTGACCTCCCAGCCCAGCCCCCACGCGCCGGGATCCCACCAGACGCGGGCACTCTCGACGCCGCCGGCCACGCCCTGCGTTTGATCCTGCGTGGCCAGACGCACGATGGCGGGCGAAAACACACCCGCCCCATCCTGCAGGAATGCCCCGGCAAACTGCGCGGCGTCGCGCACCGTGCCGAACAGGCCACCCCAGGGGAGCGCCAGGCTTCGCCAGTACGCGCTGTTGTAGGTCTCGATGTCCGTGCCTGCGTGCAGCGAGTCTGCCAGGTGAGCGGTGCGCGCCAGGTCGGCCCGCTGCGGGTCGGGCACGATGCCGGTGAGAGCGAGCGGATCGAGCACGCGTTCCTGGGCCACCTCCCAGAACGGCCGGCCCAACAGGCGCTCTACTGCCCGGGTCAGGACCCCAAACCCGGCGTTGGAATAGCGGAGTTCCGAACCGGGCAGTGATTGCAGCGGGAGTCGCAGCATCTGGTCGATGACGTCATCGATGCCGACCTGCTCGGTGTAGCGGGATTCGCGTCCGCTCAGGTCTTCGGGCAGGCCAGAGACATGGCTGAGCAATTGCCGCGCCGAAATGCGGGGGCGCAGCCGCTCCCACTCCGGGTTGGTCTCGCCACTGGCCCGGAACTCGGACACGATCCGGCCAATCGGCTCATCCAGGGAGAGGAGTCCGTCATCAACCAGGGTCAGCACCGTCGCCCCGGTGATCGGCTTGGTCACGGAGGCCAGTGCGAAGAGCGTCTCCGCCCCGACCGCCTGCCCCGGAGCAGCCTCCCCCGCGTAGCGTTCGGTCACCACCTGGCCGTTGTGCCAGACCGCCGCGCCAACGCCCGGCACGCCGCGTTCCCCAACCCAGTCATCAATGAGTTGCAGTGCTGCCTCGGTGTGTTGCACCATGCGACCCTCCGCCATCGCGATTGTTCGCGTGACTCTCTACACGCCGCACAGCATCGCACGACGACGCCCGGCTTTGGCGACTGCCCTCGCCACCTGTCTCGTGCTCCCAGCCCGCGCAACGTAACGGCCCCGTCATTGCTGACGGGGCCGTTTGGTCACGCTAGCGACGGTTGCGCCGCCGTTGTGACTGCGGCGGTGGCACCGGCTGCGGTTGCGGCGTGCTGGCCGCCGGCCGGCTGCCGGATGCAGCCGGAGCTGCTGGTTGCAGGAACAGGAACGTGTACAGGAACGCTGCGACCAGCCCGCCAATGATGGGGCCAATCCAGTAGATCCAGAAGTTGGTGAAGTCCTGCTGAATCACTTCCGGCCCAAACGCGCGGGCCGGGTTCATGGCCGCGCCGGTAATGCGCCCGCCGAAGATGATGTCCATCGTGATGGCGAGGCCAATCAGGAGCGGCGCCAGCGCCTTTGGCCCTCGTGGGTCAACAGCCGTGCCGAAAATGACCAGGACGAGGAAGAAGGTCATGACGGCTTCGATCAGCACGCCGCCAAATGGCGTGACATCTGGGCCAAGACCGGGAACCCCCAGGTTTACACCGATGTTGTTGCGGCCCAGTTCGCCGAGGGCTGGAAAGATCAAGGTCAGGATACCGGCGCCGGCGATCGCCCCGAGGAGCTGCGCCACGATGTAGACGCCGGCCCGCACCAGCTTGACGTTGCCGGTCGCAAGCATCGAAATCGTCACGGCCGGGTTGAAATGTCCCCCGGAAATCGCGCCCAGTGCGCCCGCCATGAGCGCGATGGCGAGGCCATGCGCCAGGCCAACGGCAACCAGGTTACCGCCACTGCCCAGGTTCTGCGTGGAAATGATGGCGCCCACACCGGCCATCACCAGCGCAAACGGACCCAGGAATTCCGCAACCGCGGCCTTTGCTAAATCGCGATCATCCATCCCGTGCCCCCCGCACCCGCGACGACCTCAACAGGACGCGTCCCACAGCGTCAGGGAGCGATTGTATCAAAGCGCAATCACAGCGTACGGACACTCCGTGAATTGCCATTCAACCCTGGGGATTCGGCCACGGTGGTTGAGGTTGGCCATCCTGGCCCGGTTGCCACGGGGGATCGCTCTGGCCGGGCTGCCACTGCGGTTCCTCCTGGGCCTGCTGGCCCTGCCATTGCGGTTCAGCCTGGCCCTGCTGGTCCTGCCACGTCTGATCTGTCTGTGCCTGCTGATCCTGCCACTGTTGATCCGTCTGGCCCTGCTGCCCCTGTTGCCCCTGCTGGTTCGGATCAACCGTGCCGGTCGCGACGGCGGCGGGCGCCGCGCCCGGCGGCGGCAGTGTCGAGCGTACCTGCGGGTTCGTTGGCGCTTCCGGGAGCAACTGCGCCGAGCTTCCTGCCCCGGTGATACCGAAGGCCAGCGAGCCGACCACCTGATCGTCGATTTCGACGTACACACCGTATTCGCCGGGCGCCACGTTCCCCGCAATGCCGATGGGCAGGGCCAGCCACCGGTCGGCAGCGCCAGGATCGATCGTCAGGCTGGGACGGGCCAGGTCATTGCCCCAGGCATCCGTCACGACGGCATCCACGGTCTGGCCGACGCTTACGCCGGAGACACGCGCGGCGGCGTAGACCGTGCCTACGCCCGCTGGCACGCTCTCATAGCTGCCATCCGGCGTGCCGTCTGCGCGGAAGCCGAACGTAATGACCAACTCTTCCAGGCCCGCCGGGTCTGGCACAGCGGTGCCAGGCGTCGAGGTGGGCGGGAAATAGCGTTGGGCGGTGCGCGTCGCCTGATCCGCGGCGAGCTTCTCCGGCAGGCCCGCATCCCGGGCTTCATCGCGGCGGGCATCCGTGGCCATGCCGGACGAGCAGCCGCTGAGGACTACCAGCGCCAGCAGCGCAACGCCCGCGAGCGCCCGCAGGCGGTCAATCCGCGCTGGTGCTGCTGGGCGGCCGGTATGCGCCGAAGGCATCCTGGTACTCGTCAGCCACCTCAATGGCCGATTTGTGGACGTAGATCCGTGTGGTGGCGGGGGAAGCATGTCCAAGGATTGTCTGCACCGTTGATTCACGCACGCGTCGTCGCACCAGCTCGGTCGCGAGCCCGTGCCGGAAGGAATGCGGGGTAACATCACTCTCCACACCCGCCGCTACCGCCAACCCGGCCACGATGTGTTCGACCGTGCGTGGGCTGATGGCATTGCCCGGGTTGCCTATTCTATCCCGCCCGCTGAATGCCGGGAGCGCGCCAGCCCCCCGGACGGGATCACCTCGCAACGCCCAGTAGGCCGTCAGGGCATCTGCGGTGTCATGATCGAAGTGCACCGTCCGGCTCTTGCCCCCCTTGGCGCGGTAGATGCTGGCCGAGCCCTCGGCCAGGTCAATATCGCGCCGCCGCAGCGCGCACAGCTCCGAGACGCGCACACCAGAGCGGAACATGAACCGGATCATGGCCCGCACTTTCAGACGCCGGAGTTCCGCCGGTGGTTTCTGCTCACGCGGCAACCCATCGACGTGGGCCACGATGCAGTCGAGGTCACCGAGCTTCACATCGGGCGGCGGCGGCGTGAAGCGGGGCATCATCGCCGCAATCCGCGTCTTCAGCCGGTCACCGGCCAACTCGGTGTTCAGGTCGTAACTGGCCAGGTAGGAGCAGAGTTTGCGCACAGCCGACAGGTTGTTCTGGGCCGTGCGCATCCGGGAGACCTCTTCCGGCGTGCGGATATCCGGCGGAACCAGGATGGCCGCGAACGTCGTCACATGCTCCGGGCGGAGGGCCGTAACCGGCGCGACGTTCGGGTCGATCCCCTCATGCTGCGCCACGTGCTTCAGGAACTTGTCGATGCCGTGGAAGTACGTCTTCTTGGTGCGCGGAGAAAGCCGCAGGTCCCCGAAAAACAGATCGACGGCTGCGGCAATCGTCAGCGGCTCGTTGCCAGAAACATCGTCCGGCGCCGCCAAATCACTCTGGGTAATGACCATGATCCGCCCTCGCAGGTTGTTGCGCTGGCGCGGGGCTCACTTCGGGTGGGGCTGGCACACCGTACCACGCTCCACCACCTGGCTGCGGCGATACCGTTGCACGTAGCCCGCCATATCGGCGTTGAATTGCCCATTCGAGACGATGCGGTCAACGCCGGCTGCCTTGGCGGCCCGCCGGGTCTCGATGTCGGTGTGGGAGCCGAAGCCCAGCAATGGGGGCAGGGTGTCATCCTCCGCCAGGGCAGCAGCAATGGCCTCCCAGTCGACCTTGCCGTTCATATCGATGATGGCGATCACGGCCCGGTCCCCCAGCGATCTGGCCGCCTCCAGAAATGCAACTGTGTCGCCTTTCACGACAGCCTGCAGGCCGAGCGTCGCCATGGCGCTGCGGATGCGCGAGCCAAACATCAGGTCACGATTGAGGACAACCACCACTGGCGCCGCCTCTGCGTGCGTTGTTGATTCCACGGTTCCACTCCGTCGGTTTCGGGCAAGCCGCCCTCGACGGAGTGTCCCACACGAACCGGCGAAGCGGGGCGAATCCGCCCCGCCGTGGTCATTGCCCACGAGCCCCGTGGCGCCCGCAGCGCCACCCACCCTCGCTCGCGTTCCTGGTGTGTTGCTCAGGTGCAGTCGCCGTCAGGGCCGCACGTTCCGCTGCAGCAGGGCAGTTTCTTGCCATCGACGACGCACGAGAATCCCTCGGGCAAGCAGCACACGCCATCGATGCTTGGGAAGTCTTCGCAGCAGTGTTCGGGGTGTCCTTCATCCGGGAGTCCCGCGTAGATGCAGCATCGGTAGCCGCCATCCGCAGTCGGTTCGTTGAAGTGGCCACAACACCTGGAAACGTCGCCATTGATGGCC
This sequence comes from Thermomicrobiales bacterium, assembly GCA_034431475.1. GTDB lineage: Bacteria > Chloroflexota > Chloroflexia > Thermomicrobiales > UBA6265 > JACCXM01. The sequence goes on from DAOUDE010000114.1 coordinate 40,719, forward strand.
GGCTCATGACTCTGGATGCAGCACTGCTTGACACCGGTGTCCCATCCAATTGGCACCCGGCAAACGCCATATTTTGCGTTGTACTGCGTCGGGCAGCACTGACTGGTAGACGAGCATTTCTCCATTGGCATGACACATCGGTCGCTGGGGCTTCCCGAGCCGCCCTTCTTTTTCTTCTTCTTGCCCTTCTTCTTCCTTGCGTCACTCGATTCGACAAGGCTCAGTGCGGACAAGCCCAGGAGGCCCCCGATGAGCGTGCGCCGTGAGTTGTGCAGCGTGCGAGCGACCATGTCGAAATGCGCGTCGTCCATTGGCGAGTTCCTTCTACAGCACGATCAGCCTCACACTGAGCCTATGGTGGGTTGCCGCAGGCAACATCCGTGAAATCCGCCACCTGAATCGACGCGCGCGAAGAAAATGCACCAAAACACTAAACTTGGGGCCAGAAACGATAAAGTTCGATCGTGGACGTCACGCGAGGCCACTGGCCAGAGGAATGCGAAGGGATTCGTTCCCCTTGCCGTTACATGCATCAGGACGACGTTGGCAGCAAGCGCAGGAAGGTGTCAGAGCATGGCCAATCGCGCATGGAAGCTCGGAAAAGGGCCAATCCCGGTGGACTACATGACCCGCACCGAACGTGTGGCCGCCGCCGTGGCCGGAGACGAGGTGGACCGCGTCCCCGTCTGCTTCTGGCACCACTTCAGCCCGGAGGGGTCCGGCCGTGCGATGGCGGACGCCACGCTCCGCTTCTTCGACCAGGAGTTCGATCTCGACATCGCCAAGGTGATGCCCGACATCCCCTACCCCTTCCCGCAGCGCTCCATCGAGAAGCCGAACGACTGGCGCTTGATCGAACCCATCGATCCGGGGCAGTCACGTTTCTTCCGTGAGCGCGCCGAAGCCGTGGCGTCAATCCGGGATGTGCTGGGGTTGGACACTCCGGTCATCATGACCGTCTTCAGCCCGCTGGCGGAGGCCATGTACGCCGCTCGCGACCGCAATCTGTTCCTGGCCCACCTGGAGGAACAGCCCGCTCTCATGCACGAGGTGCTGACGACCATCGCCCTGAATCTCAACAATCACATCCGGGACATCATTGCCGCGGGCGCCGACGGTGTCTTCTTCTCGGTGCAGGGCATCACGAGCAACGTCCTGACCGAGGCGCAGTACCGCGAGTTTGGCCGGCCCTACGACCTGATGGCCTTGCGCGGCGGCAGTGACGGCTGGCTCAACGTACTGCACGTTCACGGCGAAAAGAACCTGATGTTTGACCTGATCCTGGACTACCCGGTGCAGGTGCTGAGCTGGTCGGATCGGCTGGCCGGCCCCAGCCTGCGCGAGGTGCGGGTCAAGACCAGCAAGGCCCTCATGGGTGGCTGGAACGAATTCGGCCCTCTGTCACAGGGGCCACTTGAGCAAATCCAGGCCGAGGCGGAAGACGCCATCGCGCAGACCGGCGGCCGCAAGTTCATCCTGGCCAACGGCTGCTCGGTTCCGGACGATACCGATCACAGCCTGCTGGAGGCCGCCCGGGATATCGCCCAGAACCTGCGCCCTTCCACCTGATACGTGGTTACTCCGCGCTCGATTCCGCCTTTTCGCGCTTCTCCATGATGTTCGTGGAGTGCCCGGCATCCAGGCGCGCTTTCGGGTCGTAGTGAGTGACCGCGTGGTTGACGGCGGTTACCGCCTCGGCCGCCCCGGTGACGATCAGCTTGAATTTCGCCGGGTACGTCGCCACATCGCCGGCAGCGTAGACCCCCGGGATGTTGGTCTCCATCGTGGTCTTGTCGACCACGATCTGGTTGCGTTGCAGGTCGAAGCCCCAGGTCTTGAGCGGGCCGAGGTCCGCCACGAACCCGATGGCGATGATCAGGTCATCGCACGGCACCGAGGTCTCTTCGCCGTCAGGCCCCTTGAAGGTCACCCCGGCGAGATGGCCCTCGTCGTTGGTGTGAACCGCGACCATCTCGTAACCGGGGTAATGCACATCGACGGTGGACGCTTCCAGTTGGCGCACGGTCGCCTCGTGTGCGCGGAACTTGGAGCGGTGGATGATGGTAACGTGCGCAGCCACCGGCTCCAGGGTGACCGCCCAGTCTACGGCCGAGTCGCCGCCGCCCACGATTACGACATGCTTGTCCCGGAAATCCTCGACGCGCTTGGCAAAGTAGTGGACGCCCTTCCCCTCGAGTTCGCGCAGCCCGGGGGTATCGAGCCGCTTTGGCTCGAACGCACCGACACCCGCGCAGATGATGACGGAGCGGCTCCAGCGGTCGCCCCTCGTGGTCCCCAGGCGGATCAAGCCATCCTCGCGGGCCTCCAGCTCGAGCACCTGCTCCTTGAGCCGGATCGTTGGGTCCGCCAGGCGGGCCTGGATATCGCACTGCACCACGAAATCCTTGGCCAGTACGCGCGGGAACCCGATGACGTCGTAGATGTACTTCTCGGGGTAGATTGCGGTCAGCGCGCCGCCTGGCTCTTCCAGGGCGTCGATGACTTGCGTGCGCGCTCCGCGCAGCCCAGCGTAGAAGGCGGCAAACTGCCCGGTCGGTCCCGCGCCGATGATCGTGATGTCGTAAATATCGTCCCCAGGCACGGTGCGCGTGGCGGCTGCGTCGGTTGGCAGCGTGTCGGTCATGATGTGGAAACTCCTGGCCAGCGGCTGCCACCCGGCGTACCGCTCATAGGTTGACCGATTCTATCATCGGCCGCTTCGCCAGCCGCGAGAATTCGCCTGTGCGCGCCGTCCAAATGCAGCCGCCCTGGACCGGCGCGCGCCGGCATCAGGTCCGCCCGCTAGAATGGCGCAAACGCACCGTCGGTATGGAGTACAAGATATGGTCTCGTCCCCGGCAAAGTCGCCGAACCTCGAACGCCTCTTTTCGCAGCGCGCGCTTACCGTGAACCCATCTCCACTCCTCCAGGGCATGGACGATGTTGGTGAGAAGATCTCGTTCACCTTCGGCTTCCCTGACCCTGCCTCCCTCCCCGCTGGCGAGATCGCCGAAGTCACCACGCGCGTCCTCGCGGCGCGCGGCAGCGCGGCCCTCCAGTACGGTGACAACAACGGCTACAGCGGCCTCATCGACGCGCTCCTGGCCAAATTGAAGCGGGACCAGGGGATCGTCGCCGGCCCGGAGAATATCCTGATCACCGCTGGCGGATCGCAGGCCATCGGGCTGCTGCTGGATGCCTTTGTCAACTGGGGCGACACGATCTGCAGCGAAATGCCGACCTGGCTGGGCGCAGTCGATGCCTTCCGCAACGTCGGGGCGAACGTTGTGCCCATCCCGGTCGATGCAGACGGCACCGATGTCAAGGTACTGGGGCGCGAGCTGGCGCGGCTACGCGCTGAGGGCATCACGCCGAAGTTCGTCTATGTCATCTCCAACTTCCAGAACCCCACCGGCGTCACCATGACCCTGGAACGGCGGCAGGAACTGCTGGACCTGGTGCACGAAGCCGGCACCATGCTGATCGAGGACGACGCCTACTTCGATCTGCGCTATGGCGGCGAGAACCTGCCGTCCATCTACTCCATGGACACCACCGGCAGCGTGATCTACATGGGCACCTTGTCCAAGACCATGGGGCCCGGCATGCGCCTGGGCTGGTTGGTGGCTCCCGCTGAGGTCATTCGCCGCATCGCCGCGCTGAAGGTTGACGGCGGCACCAATGTCTTCGGCGCGCACGTGGCAGCAGATTGGCTTCCGGAGGGCCTCCTGCCGCACGTCGCCCGCCTGCGCGACGTGTACCACCGGCGGCGCGATATCATGCTGGCCGCGCTGGAAGAGCACATGCCCCCTGGCGTGTCCTGGACCGTGCCCGAAGGTGGGTTCTTCATCTGGGTCACCCTGCCGCAGGAGATCGACACCACGCGGATGCACCCGCAGGTCCGCGAGCTGGGCGTGGAGTATCTGCCCGGCGCAACCTGCTTCACCGATGGTTCCGGCGCCAACCAACTGCGGCTTTCGTTCTCGTTTGTCGAGGATGAGCGCATTGCCCAGGGTGTGCGGACAATCGCCGACGTGATTCGCGGAGAATTGCAGGAAGCGCGCGGTTAACGCGGTTTTGCAACGAATTGTCATCGTTCCAACGCCCCGTGAACGCTCACGGGGCGCTTTCCTGTGCGCGCTGTCCTTGCGTCACGAACTTCCATCACATAGCATTCTGGCCATCTAGACAACGTTCCATGAGTTGCCTGCCCGCCTGGCGACGACCGTTTCTCTTGCTCTCACCCGGCAAGAAGATCGTGGTTCTGGCCCACTTGGTCAGATCCGCTACAGGAGGACCCATGAGCGACACGCGAAGTTCGTCGTTACTTGCGCAGGTGACCGCCGGCAAACTCACTCGACGCGGCGTCCTCGAAGCCGGGCTCAAGCTCGGTGTCGCCACCCCGGCACTGCTGGCTCTCATCGAGGCGACGCCTGCGGGCGCGAATGCCGTCCCAGCCGCCGGCCACCGCCTGCTGCTCGCCCAGGAGAGCTCTCCTGGCACGTTGATGATCCTGATCCAGGGTGGCGACGAGGACATCGACCCGCACTACTCCTATTCCACACTCTCTTCGGTCGTTGCGCTCGGCGTTTACGAGCCATTGATCCGGCTCAAGGGCGACACCTCCGATGAGTTCGAGGGCATGATGGCCGAGTCGTGGGAGGTCAGCGACGACCAATCCACCTACACCTTCAAGCTCTACCCGGACATGCAGTTCCAGGACGGGACGCCCGCGAATGCGCAGGCGGTGAAGGACTCGTACACGCGCTGGATCGAGATGGGCGGCTCGCCGGTCGGGATCATCACGCGCTTCGTGGAGTCGCCCGACATGATGGAGGTCGTGGACGAACTGACGATCCGCTTCAATCTCGGCACGCCACAACCGCTCTTCCTGGCCGCCATGGCATCGTCCTACGGACCAATGGTGATCAGCCCCACCGCCCTCGCCGAGAACGCCACGGAGGAAGACCCCTACGCGCATGAATGGGCCAAGGAGTTCGCCATCGGCTCGGGCGCTTACATCCTGGAATCCAACTCGATCAACGAGGGCATCGTCTTCAAGAAGTTCGACAACTATCACCGGGGCTGGGAGGGGAACCACTTCGACACGATCATCATGCGCGTGGTGCCAGAGGATGGTGCCCGCCGCCAGCTCCTGGAGCGGGGCGAGGCCGATGCCGCCGCCTACAACCTGACCTTCGATGCTGTTGATGCGTTGCGCAGCAATCCCGAGGTCCAGGTCGTCGAGTACCCGTCCACCGCCGTCTCGTGGACGGTCATGAACGCGCCGCGCCTGCTGACGCCGGAAGTGCGGCAGGGTTTCAGCTACGCCTTCCCCTACGATGATGTGGTGAACGCGGTCTACAAGGGCCTGATGAAGCGCTCGGGCCCGATCACCGACAACGTCAAGGGCTACGATCCGGACGTCTTCATCTATGAGACCGACCTGGAAAAGGCCAAGGATCTGATCATCTCTGGCGGCTTCAAGGAAGGCGACACGTTCGAGTACATGTTTGACTCGACCAGCGCCTCGGAACAGACCATTGCCGAGCTCTTCCAGGCCAACGTCGCCCAGATGGGCTTCAACCTGGAACTGACCGCCGTCGATATCGCCACACTGAACTCGGTGGCCTTCGGCGACGCCCCGCCCGAAGAGCGTCCGCACTTCATTGGCAGTTGGGGTTGGTGGCCAGATTACAACGACCCCTACAACCAGCTTGCGCCGAACTTCCTGCAAGCGCAAATTGGCGACGGCGGGTCAAACGTCGGCGGCTATGCCAACGAGCGCTTCGAAGAGATCATGGCCGAGGCAGAGCATTTCACCTCTGATGAGCAGTTGAACGAGTTGATGAAGGAAGCGCAGAACATCCTCACTGAGCTCGATCCGCCAGCGATCTACTCCGGCCAGGTCGTGCGGTACACCATTCTCGGCAAGGATATCGAGGGTTTCGTCCCGAACCCGCTCTACCTCGACAGCTTCAACTTCTACGACATGTCGCGCGCGGCCTCCTGATCGCACGTACACGGCACGAGGTTCGCTCCCGGGAGCGAACCTCGTAAGGGGTCGCACATGCTGTTCCGGCTGATCGTCCGCAGGCTCTTCTTCCTCGTTTTCGTCCTGGTTGGGCTCTCCCTGATCACGTTTGCCTTGTCGCACGTTGTTCCGGGCGACCCAGCCCGCCTCATGGCCGGCCCGCGCGCCAGCAAGAGCGCCGTGGCCAAGATTCGGGAGAAGTACGGCCTGGATGATCCGTGGATCGTGCAGTACGGGAACTACGTCAGCGGCATTTTCCGGGGCGACCTCGGCACCTCGTTCACGACCCGCCGCCCCGTCCTTGAAGACCTGAAGCGCTATCTGCCGGCCACGCTGGAGCTTGGCCTCGTGGCCTTCATTATGTCCACGCTCATCGGCATCCCGTTAGGCGTCATCTCCTCCGTCAAACGTGACAAATTCCCGGATCACATCGCGCGCTTCATCTCCATCTCGGGCCTGGCGCTGCCGGTGTTCTGGCTGGCAATCATGGCTCAGTTCATCTTCTTCGGGAGGCTGGGGTGGCTGCCAGACGGAGCGCGCATACCGATCGGCACCGATCCCCCGCCCAACGTCACCGGCCTGTACACCATCGATTCACTGCTGGCTGGAGACTGGGGGCTTTTCAAACTCTCCGTAACCCACCTGATCCTGCCAGCGACGGTGCTGGCATATGGTTCACTGGCGGTAATCACCCGCATGGTGCGCGGCGGCATGCTGGAGGTGCTGAACCAGGATTACATCCGCACTGCCCGCGCCAAGGGCATGTCTCCCAACACCGTGATCTACGGCCACGCCCTCAAGAACGCCATGCTGCCCACGGTGACCTCGCTCGGGTTGCAGATTGGACTCTTGCTCTCCGGGGCATTCCTGGTGGAAATCGTCTTCTCCTGGCCGGGCATTGGGCGTTACGCGGTTGAAGCAATCCAGCGCCTCGACTACAACGCCACCATGGCGACCACCCTGATCATCGCGCTCATCTTTGTTCTCATGAACCTCGTGGTCGATATCCTCTACCTCTTCCTCGACCCAAGGATCGCCTACTGATGAGCGCCGAAAGCCCGACTGCCAACACCGTCCTTGCCACTGCTGGCACGGCCCTGTCGTCAGACGCGAACCTCGCCGCCACGTCGCGCGGCCAGAGCCAGTTGCGACGCAACATGAAGCGATTCCTGATCGGCAACCGGCTCAACTTGATCGGGCTGTGCCTGGTTGTCCTGTTCTTCTTCCTGGCGATCTTCGGGGAAGCCATCGCGCCACACGACCCCTACGCCCAGGACATCACCGGTTCCAAGTTGCTCGCGCCCTCACTCACCCACCCCATGGGCACGGATGAACTGGGGCGCGATATCTTCAGCCGGGTGATGGCAGGAACGCGCATCAGCCTGCAGGTAGCTGTCGTCGTTCTCACGTTCGCAGTCGTCTTCGGCACACTCGTCGGCTCGATCGCCGGGTACTTCGGTGGCATCGTCGATGAGTTGCTGATGCGCTTCACCGACATGTTCCTCGCCTTCCCGGCCCTCATCCTGGCTATCGCCATCGCCGCGTCGCTTGGGCGCGAGCTGTACTGGACCATGGTGGCCTTGGCCACCGTCTTCTGGCCGTGGTACGCCCGCCTCATTCGCGGCCAGATCCTGACCATTCGCGAGCGCGACTTCGTCACAGCGGGGGAAAGCATTGGCCTCACCGGACGGCAACTCCTGATCCGGCATATCCTGCCGAACGCCATCTCCGTCGTCATCATCCAGCTGACGCTGGATGTTGGTTACGCCATCCTGGCCACCAGTTCGCTCAGCTTCATTGGGCTTGGCGCGCAGCCACCCTCCCCGGAGTGGGGCACCATGATGTCCACCGCGCGCAACTACTTCCGCGAAGGGTGGTGGTACATCACCTTCCCCGGTGTCGCACTGACGCTCACCGTATTTGCGTTCAATATCCTGGGCGATGGCCTCCAGGACGCGCTGGATCCTCGCTCCGGGCGCCGCTGATCACGTCACATCACGCCAGCGGAGGCGGGCGCGATGCCCGAGGCATCACTACCAGGCTCTGGTGGACCGGCCACCGGCAGGCGAAACGTGAACACCATGCCGTGCGGCCAGTTGCGCCGCGCCTCGATGACGCCGCCGTGCGCCTGCACCACGTGCTTGGCGATGGCCAGACCCAGGCCGGTACCGTGAGACCGCCGGGAGCGGTCGGCCTTGTAGAAGCGCTCGAATAGGCGGTCGATCTCCTCGGGATCGACGCCGACGCCAGTATCCTCGACCTGGTAGACGATCCAGCCGTCGTGTTCTGCCACCGAGAGGTGGATGGCGCCGCCGGCCGGCGTGAATTTCACGGCGTTGTGAATCAGGTTGAGCAACACTTGCCCAATGCGCGTGCGATCTGCGCGCAGCAGCGGCAACCCCGGCTCGGCAGAGGTGGAAATGCTGAGGCCAGAACGGGCAACCTGCGCGGCCAGTCGTGCCTCGGCTTCCCGCGCAACTTCACCCGGGTCCAGCCAATCAAGCGCCAGCCGCAGCCGGTCTGACTCCAGCCGGGCCAGGTCCAGCAGCTCGTCAACCATGTCGGCCAGACGGTCCACCTCGGAGATGATGCGGGTCAGGAACTCGCCGGAGACCTCGGGGTCATCCAGCGCGCCGGCCTCCAGCGTCTCGACCATGGCCCGGATCGACGTGAGCGGCGTGCGCAGTTCGTGCGACACGTTCGCCACGAAGTCACGCCGCACCCCTTCCAGCTTGCGGAACTCGGTGATGTCACGCAACACAACGACGCCGATGCGCTCGTCCGGGGCGTCCAGGCAGCGTGCCGCGATCTGCAAGGTGCGGCCACTCCGCCCGTGCTGGATGACGCGCTCCATGGCGTCGCCACACTCGACCACCGCCTGGTCCACAAGCTCCGAGAGTTCGTGGTCACGCCCTACCCACATCAGGGACTCTCCGAGCACCGCCCCGCGCACGGCGAGCATGGTCCGTGCCGCGTCGTTCATGAGCACTACGTGCCCTGCCGCGTCGGTAATCACGACCCCGTCGGAGAGGTTGACCAGGGTCGCCTCCAGCCGCGCTCGAACCAACTCGAGTTCTTCCAGCGTGTCGCTCAAGGTGGCCGTCATGGAGTTGAAGGCGCGCCCCACATCGCCCAGTTCCTGCGTCGGCGCCGGCACAAGCCGCGCCTTGTAATCGCCGGCTGCCACGGCGGCCGCCTGATCGCGCATGGCGACCAGGCCATCGCCAATCCGCCTGGCAACGTACCAGCCCGCTCCGGCCATCAGCAGTCCAGCGATGAGCACCGCCCCTACCACCTGCTGCTTGACATTCGAGATCAGCGCGTCCACCTCGGTCAGCGGCATGCTCATGCGCACCACGGCTGCGCCGTCCGCAACAGAACGCGCCACGTACAGAAATGGGACGCCCAAGGTGGCGCTCGGCCGCACGGCGCTCCCCGTTCCCGCGGCGAGCGCGGCCCGCACCTCCGGCCGCGCGGCGTGATTGTCCATGTGACTGGCGTCGCTCTCTGTATCGGCAATGACCTGGCCATTCGGCGCAATCACCGTGACCCGGGCCTGAAGCTCTTCCCCGAATCGGCGGACGATTGCGTCGATCTGGTCGGGTTGCCCGTCGCGGAGAGACTGCGACACGAGATCCCCGGCCACCAAGGTCTCTTCCAGCAGAACGCTGCGCAGCCGGTCAAGCGAGTACGTCTCGATCGTGTGGATAAGGAGCCACCCAAGCACCGCGATGATGAGCATGCTCAGCCCGGCGTATGTCAATGCCAGACGCGCCGCCAGGGTGTTCGGCGTGAGTCGCCTGAGCCAGCCAGCAGGATCGCGCCACCATGCCGTCGTGGCGCGTTGCGACGCAGCAGCGCCGGTCTCAGTTCTCGGGCTGGCGTCCATCGTCCGCAATCAGGCGATACCCGAACCCGCGCACCGTCTCGATCCGGGCCGGATACCGGGGTTCCTGCTCCAGCTTCTGGCGCAACCAGCGCACATGGACATCCACCGTGCGCGTGTCTATCGGGTAGTCATACCCCCACACGCGCTGCAAGAGGACCTTTCGGGAATGCACGACATGCGGGTGGCTGACGAGGAAGTGGAGGAGATCAAACTCCTTGGGGCGCAACGACAGTTGCCGCTGCCCGAGCGTGGCCTCCCGCCGCGCGCGGTTCACCACCAGGTCGCCCACGCGCACGACCTGTTCCACCTGATCGACGGGCGGCAACGTGACGGGAAGGGGCGCCGGTCGGAGCTCCTCGATCCGAGCCGGCACCCCCGCAGGTTGGCCGCTCATCATCTGCGCGCGGCGCAACATCGCGCGGATGCGAGCCAGCAGTTCGCGCATGGCGAAAGGCTTGCCGAGGTAGTCGTCTGCACCAAGTTCCAGCCCAACGACCCGGTCGATCTCCTCACCCTTTGCGGAAAGCAACAGGATCGGAACCGTCGATTCCGCACGCAGCGTCCGGCAGACTTGCAGGCCATCCAGGCCGGGCAGCATCACATCGAGCACGATGGCGTCAGGCTGCAACTGCCGCGCGGCAGCAATAGCTTCCGCGCCGGTTGCGGCAATCTCGACGCGATACCCCTCCTTGCGAAGGGTGTAGGCGATAGCGTCGGTAATCGCAGGCTCATCATCCACGACCAGAATGGTGCTTGGCTCCGGCTCCACCACTGCGCCGCCGGCCCCGCTCGCGGCGCCTGGCAAGGCGGGAGAGGAGGCCTGGCTGGGTGCCGAGCGCCACGTGGTCAGGTCTGCCGTGTCCATGTGGTCAAGTATGCACGTCATGCCCTCACGAGGGGACAACGCCAGCCTGGGCAAAGAGCGCCAGAATGCCCTCGGGTATCCGGCGCGGCCGCCCCTCCTCGGACATGAACACCCACTCCGTGACCGCGCGCACCAGGACATCCTGCGCGATCAGCGGGGCTTCACGTCGAGGCATACGCCCGGTGAATGGCTCACCGGCGGAGTCGGCCACACGGGAGATCTGGTAGCACCGGGTGACTCGTGCCCCGTGCGGTTCCAGCAGCCACGTCTGAACCCGAACCACGTCACCGGGAAACGCCGCGCGCAGGAACTCGATCTCGTGCCGCCGCGCCACGAACACCCCGCCAAAGGCGCGCGAGGCGTCGACGGTCAGACCCAGGGATGACGCGTGCTCGATCGCGGCCTGCTCCATGTAGTGCAGGTAGACCGCGTTATTGATGTGGCCCAGCAGGTCAGCCTCGTGAAAACGCGCCTGCATGGCAATCTCGAACTGGGGGTGTGTTTCCCAGTTGACGTCCTCGCCCCGGTGAGTCACGCGCGGGCTGACTCCTGGACTGCAAAGCGGGTCGGCAGGATCAGATCCGGGTGCTTGCTCTCTATTTCCCGCTCGAAGATGCGACGCAGGATGGCGACCGTGGAGGCATAGGTGGAATCCATGCCGTGGTAGGACATCCCGCGCGCCCCCAACGTCTGGGCGCGGGTGTAGGGCGTATCCGATGCGTAGTGGATGATGCCCAGGTCCATGCTGTTCCCACGGTGGGTCTGCAGATTGATCGCCTCGCCGGCTGGGTAACGCCGCAGATGCATGTCCTCGTAGAGGGCGTTCAGGTAGGGACCCGCCTCCATCTCCACCACGGTGTAGTTCTCGCGGTAGAAAAAGTCCAGGTATCCCTCGTTCTGGAGGAAGGTTCCCTTGACGGTCACGGCCTTCTGGTTGTCCAGCGCCGCCCCGTAGATGAGGTACGGGTCGAGGTCGGCGTAACTGAATGCATTGTCAAACCAGTAGGTGTTTCCGGAGTGCTCATCGTAGACGACGTTGGAGATCATCACATCGCCGATACGGCCATTCAGCGTGGCGGCCTTCCCCAGGACATAAATTCCCTGGAGTTCGTCGGTGGACATCCCGACCTGCGAGAGGATGTTGTAGGCCGAAAGCCCGAGCGGATAATTGACGTTGACGATGATCGCGTCCGAAGCGCGCGGATCCAGACACACGCCGTGGTCGTCGCAGAGTCGCGGATCGAACTGGCTGGGATCGAGCTGGGCCAGTTCGATAATCTGGATGCCGACATCGACGGGCCCTTGCGGGTCGATGTGATGGATGCCGATCTGCAGTTCTTCCCGGCTGCGTGCCTGCCGCTCCTTCTCGCGTCCGGATTTCGCAAAGTAGGGCCGGGCCGCGAAGTAGAGCAGATTCTCCCAGTTGGAGCGGCTGTTTCCCGCCTCAAGCTGGGCCAGTTCCTCCTTCAGGTCCGCCGAGTTGCCCTGCCGGATGAAGTCAATCAGTTCGGCCTTGCGGCGGCGCGACGTACCCGACAGGATATTCACGATGGAGTGCGTGTTCGAAGAGACAAAATAGACCGGGCGATCAATCGCATGCAGATCGTGCAGCACCCGCTCGGCTGGCGCCCACCACTGGTGGGTGGCCCGCGCATTGCCCAGGTGGGTGCCCCCAATCATGCGCAGCATCATGCGCTTGCGCTGGGAGGCAACCAGCTCCAGGTTTTTCCAGACTGCCGCCCCCCACACGGACTGCAGCCGCTGCCAACTGGCGGTATCGAGCAGCAGCCGCGCCCCGACTTCGGCGGTCTCGTCGGTGGAGAGTTGCTCCCCACGTGCGGCACGCCCAATGAGGTCGCGCAGCAGCGCATCGTCCGCGATGATGCCGTGCATCTTGTTCCACTCGAGTTGGTACGCCACGATCGAGGGCACAAGATCGTCGAGATCGGACGCGGAGGCGATAGTAACCGCAAGCGTCTGCGCGCCGTCATAGCGCCACCGGCGACGGCGACCCGGCGCCGAGACGATCTCCCAGGCATCCACATCCGGGTGACCGGCACGGCGGAACCCGCGCGCGGACTGCCCAAGCAGGATGTCGGTGACATTGACGATGCTTTCGGGAATGCGCTGTGCGGAGTAGATGAACGCATTCAGGTCAGGAGCAGCCTCTTCCGCGCCAGCGTGAAGCGATGATGAAGCCGTGAGATGAGCAGGAATCAACGTGGACACCGGCACCGCTCCAGAACTCTGGAGCAGCGTCGTGTACGTCCGGACGTACAGATCGACCTCACGTTTGCCTGGAACCCGGCCATTCGGGGAAATCGGCGCCCGCATCTCGCGTTCGGCGGTTGGAGGACGTTCGTGCTCTGCTTCGAAATCCGTAGCCTGTGCCATGTCGCCCGCTCACAAGGTGATCACGTCAGCGATGGTCATTGCCATCTCTCCGACGAGTATAGGGCGGACTCCACGGGCTTCCGGCGAGGACAGGCGTTTGCCGGCGGCCTGGGGATCAGTCGAACATTGCATCCTGCGTCGTAGCAGCCTGCGCATGCGCGAGCAGGCGGTCTGGCGAGACCGCGATCGAGTTGCGCCCGAGCGATCTCACCGCGCCCTGTTCCTGCAGTTCCAGCAGCTTGCGCGTGACCGTGACGCGATTGGACCCGATCATGTTCGCCAGGGTCTGGTGAGTGAGTGGCAACGTGATGGCGGTCAGCCCGTCGGCGGTGGGACGGCCAAAGCCACGGGAGAGGTGCAACAGCGTCGCCGCAAGGCGTACCGACGTGTCCCGCGCCAGCAGGTGCTCTGTCAGCATGTGCATTTCTGACAGGCGGCGCGACATCCCCTGCACCACCGCCGATGCCAGCTCTGGCACACGCTGAATCAGGTCTGCCAGCTCGGTCGCCTCAACTACCGCCACAGAGGCATCAACCAGCGCCTCGGCGGAGCTTCCACTGGAGAGCCCGTCGGGATCGACTTCCTGGGTGAATACGGTGCCAGGGCCAAGCAGGCCGAGGTTGATCGAGCGGCCATCCGGAAGCGCCTTGTACAGGCGCACATACCCGGAGCGCACGATGTAGATGAATCCCTCACCATGCCCGGGCCGAAAGATCTCCTGGCCACGATTGAAGGTGATCGTGCTGGCTCTCGAGTACGAATTGAGATCAGAGAGTTGTCCCACCGCCGCAGCTCCTGCTTGACGAGTCGTCGTTTGAGCGGCGGCCCGATGCGTCTGCGCACTTCCGCGATGCTCTGCCATCGCGCTGCTGTACCACCCTGGCGCAGTGACCGCTAGCGTCCGCGCGGTCGCTCCCTCGCGTGAAGCGAACTTCATTGCCTGCTCCTCCAAGTCGCGTGTAGTTGAACATGCGGCCCGCGATGCGGACAATGGGTCGTTACGCAAGGACGATGCCAGGAGACATTGATGGCGCTACAAGGTGATTGCCTATGACGGGGCGGCCGTTTCCGTGACGCCGCACCAGTTGGCAATGAACAGCGCCAGAATGGTTGTCGCCGTGAGGATATCGTCGATGACGATCGACTCGTTCGGCGCGTGCGCCAGGCGCACATCCCCGGCCCCGAACATCAGGCACGCCATGTTGCCCGTGTTTACGAAATGCCGCATGTCCGCGCCATAGGTCACTCCGGAGATCGCCGGGGTTTCGGGCAGGACCGCGCGAGCAGCTTCCTCCAGATGCCGCACCACCTCGTGGTCTGTCGCGATCTCCGAAGGCGCAAACTGCCCCTCGAGCCATTCAACGCGAGGCGGATGTTCGCGCAGCCACGGATCTCCAGCCGCGATCGCCTGCACCTCCGCGACGAATTCGCCCTTGAAGGTCTCCAGATTCTCGCCCGGCGCCAGCCCGGCACGGCCCTCCGCGATGAGGAGATCCGGTACAGTCGAGGCCCAGGCGCCCGCACGGATGGTCCCGATGCTGAGCGGAATCTTGTTCGCCAAATGGGCGTACAGCGGGTGGTTTTTCGCGGCGTTGCGGCGCGCCTCGTACGCCAGCAGTCCGCTGTGCAGGTAGGAGAACTTCTCGATCGCGCTCACGCCCTCGTTGCGTGTCGCGGCGTGCGCCGCGAGTCCCGGCACGATCAGCCGGAACATGAGCGAGCCGCCGTGAGCCACAACGATGTCCAGGTTCGTCGGCTCGGTGATGATGCAGGCGTCAGCCACATACCCACGCAGAATGGCCGCCAAGGCCCCGGCGCCACCATCCTCCTCGGCAATGGTGCTCTCAACAATCACCTTGCCGCCCGGCGCCAGCCCGGCCGCCTCGAGCACCCGCAGCGCGAACAGGTTGGAGACGACGCCCGCCTTCATGTCACACGAGCCCCGGCCAAAGAGCACGCCGTCCCGGATTTCGCCCGAGTGTGGATCGGCGTCCCACGCCGAGACATCGGCCGCATCGACCGTGTCGATGTGCCCGTTCAGGATCAGCGATCGTCCGCTCCCCGACCCCTGACGCGTGCCGGCCACATTGGGCCGGCCGCTGAACCCGCCCTCCAGAGTCACATGTTCGGCGTAGGGCGCCAGTTCCGCCTCGGATGGCTCCCAGATGTCCACCCTCAGGCCTTGATCGCGCATCATGCGCGCCACGACATCCTGCACTGCACCTTCGTTGCCGGTGTGACTTTCTGTACGCACCAGTTCCTGCAGCGCGGCGACCAGCGGCTCACGCAAACTGGCCACCGCTGCTTCGATGGCGGCAACATGGGGTTGCATCTGGCTCATGCTGAGGTATTCGCCTCCGGGTGCACGGGTCGTTGGGAAATAGACAGGTTCACGAGGTCACGGCGCATGCCTTGTTCGCTCAGCGTGCTCCACAGGGAGGTAAAGCTCTCGTACGCTCGCTGCCGGTCTGCGTGCGCTGCGCCAAGCAGGGAAATGAGCCCGCGCCGCACATCGTCCGGGGGTGGGCGCATGGCGCTGGTCGCGATGGCCGCCATCTCCTGCGGGCCGGCGTTGGCCAGATCGGCGCGGACTCGGTCCGCCTCGTCAGCCATGGCGGCAGAGAGCTCCGCGCCGACCATCTCGATCTCGACATCGCGGTCGTGCAGGATGCCAAGCGCTTCCTGGACCTGCTTGATCCGGTCAGTCTGCACCTTTCCCGACTCACCGAATTGGGGCGCGAAAAGTTCCAGCGTGTAGCGCAGGCGCTTGGCGGCAATCCGCATGTCGTGGAGCTCATGGGCCCAGGCTGGTTCCGCGATGGCAGGCTCGTAGGCGTAGAGCTCTGCGATACGGACCGCCAGTACCTTCCGCGCGTTCACGCCGACCGGCGCATCCGGATCCACATCGTTGACAGGCCAGGCGCGGCTCATCCTTCACCTCCTTCCTCGGAAGCTTGCCCGTGGGGTTCTCGTGAGCCGAAGCGTCGCTCCACCTCAGCCCGCAGAGCGCCGTGCATGAGGTCCGCCAGATACGCTTCCATCGCTGACCGCGCCACCGTGCGCTCGCCGTCAATCCGGTCGATCAGCCGATCGATACCCGGCCAGTCCGCCGGGGAAGCCGCTGCCCGTTGCTCCTGAAGTCGCTCCAGGATCACATCGCGATCCCGCACCTCACCGAGCGCACTGGTGATCTCCTTGGCCGAGCGGTGCAGTGGCTTGTACCACCCCTTGGGAAAGGCTGGCGCAGCCACATCCATCGCCGCCCGCAGCCGGCGCGAGGCAACGCGAACGTCGTGGACCCCATCGATGCTCGTGCCCTCGATGGCTGCCGGCATCACTTTCCAGACCTCCTGCCAGCGCTCGCCGATCAGCGCGCGCATCGCATCGCGGAACGCCAGTTCTGGCGAATCAACGCCTGATGCCGCGCGTGCGTCCCTGCGGGCCCGGGCCGGCCGTAGCTTCTGTGGCTTCTCCACCCTGGCCGGCTGTGCCAGGATTTCCAGCAGCAGACCGGAGCGAATCCCGCTGCGCGCGGTTTCAATACGTGTGGCGAGTACGCGGCCCGCAACCGCCGCCACGATCGCCACTCCGGCGGGAAGCACACGCGCCCGCGCCGCTGGCGCATCGATGATCTCAGCCAGTTCGGCCGCGTTCAGCACCGCCATCTTGCCCAGCACGTTCTGCACGGTGCGGCGGTCCAGTGTCCTCTCCTGGGCAGTCATGCGCGCCAGGTACTCGCCGGTGCCACCAACCACAATCAGGCGCACACGTTCGCCCCGTGGCAATTTGAGCGAACGGGCCAGCCGCTCGATCACGCCGTCAGCCTCGGCCTGGGCCTGGGCCAGCGCCTCCGGCGTTGGGGGGTCGGTGGTGACAAATCGCTCAGTGAGCCGGCCAGAACCCAAGGGTGTGGAGCGCGAACCAAGTACCACGCCGTCGTTGGCGACCACGAATTCGGTACTGCCCCCGCCAATATCGGCGACCACCACGTGCCCGGTGAGCTCGGTATCGGTCTCCAGGCCACGAAACGTGAGCGCGGCCTCCTCCTCGCCAGTCACAACCCGCACGTCGATGCCCGTGGCCCGTCGCACGCGCTCCAGGAACTCCGCGCCGTTGCGAGCCGCCCGCGTGGCTTCCGTCGCCACGGCCACGATCTCCGTCGCCCCGGCCGCGCGCGCCTCTCCGGCGAGACGCTGCAGGGTGGCCAGAGCAGCCTCCATACGCTCCGGGTCGAGTTCGCCAGTGCGATCCACGCCCTGGCCCAGTCGCACCACATCGACGACCTGGCCGAATTCCTCCAGCTTGCCATCTTCATCCAGGCGGCCGAGCGACATCTTGATGGAATTGGAGCCAATATCGATTGCCGCCGCAACGCGCGCCGTGGCGTCAGTCACCAACCAGATCCTTTGCTGATCGCATCCGCGGCTACCCCCTCTATCATGGATGCGTAGTCTAGTCTTCAGGCCACACACTCGGGTCACCAAGCGCGGAGCAAATAGATGACGAAACACGAATCAGGCAAGGGAACACCTGCCGACGCGCCAGCGAAGCTCCAGCAGCGGGCCGCCGCGGAGTTGGCGCTGCTGAGCGATGAACGCAAGGCCGAGCGCCGCCTCCGGAAGCGGCTCGCGGCCCTGGCGAAGGAAGAGCGGCGGCTGGCTGAGGCCGTGGAGCGCCACAGCGCCCGCCTCGCGCTGGTGGCCCACGCCGAAAACGCCCTGCGCGCGGCGCAGGAACGCCGCGCGGTTGGCCCAGCCTAGACTGCCAGGCCGTCTCGCGCGGCCAGGCGCTCACTGGCCGCCCAGAAGCGGTCCAGCAGCGTTGCCTGTTCGCCGGCCGACATGGGACGCGGCTGGTGGAAGTCCTCGATTTCCACGCCGTGAATGCGCAGACCCACGATCCGCGTGCCCCGGAAATCGATCTCCAGGACGTACCCCGAGCGCACTTCTGCCGCCCACATTTGATCCAGGATGAAGTTACCCGGCGAGTACACAATCGGGCGTCCGGCGTAGACCTCCATCCCCTGGTTCACGTGCGGATGATTCGTTACCACCATCGTCGCGCCCGCATCGATGGCAGAGCGCGCGGCGGCGGCGGCCCAGTCGGGCACCACTGAGACGTACTCTGCGCCATAGTGGAAGTAAGGGATCACAATGTCGGCCACGACGGTAGCGGCGCTGATATCCTCCAGCACCTGGCTCAGCAGGAACGGGTTTGTTCCAGGCCGGTCCGTGGTCGCCCCCGCATCGAAATCGAGCACCCCGTTGATCGCGCCCGGTTCCACCTCGTAGTTCGCGGTCACGCCATCGATGCCCAGGAACGCGATGCGCTGCCCGCCCAACGCGAACACGAGGGGAGATCGCGCCACGCCGATATCGCGCCCACCCCCGAAGTACGGCATGCCGTGAGCTTCCATGGCGTCGAGCGTATCCAGGAACGCCTGCACCCCCCAGCCCTCGCTGTTCCAGACGGTGTGGTTGTTAGCGACCGTCAACGCGTCGATACCCGCCAGCGACATGCCGTCGAGCATGGCCGGGTCGGAGACGAAACTGAACGAATGGGCATCGCTCGGTTGCGGCAGGGTGGCTGAGAGGTTCCCCTCCAGGTTGGCGATGGTGATATCGAAGGAGCGCAGCAGCGGCGCAACACGCAGGAATGGTCGGGTGAAGTCGCCATACTGCACCATGTGCGCGTGAACATTGCGCCCCGGCACGATGTCGCCCACGACGCCCAGCCGCCACGGAGCATCGTCGCCGATGGCAACCAGCAGCGGGTCATCCTCGCCGACCTTCAGCGTTTGCACCCGGAAATCGACGACATCGACCGGCGCCAGCGCGACGGCCCCGGCGTCGGTCCGCAGCATCGTGACGAGGTCATCGTAGCTCTGCGCCGCGTCGGCGGCAGCAGCCCCGGCCTGCTCGAAGCCTGCCAACGCCACCGGGCGCACCGGCAGCGGCACAAACGATCCCACGGCTGACCAGTTTGTGATCTGGCCGCTCAGGAGGCCCCAGACATCGTCTGGCCCCACGCCAGTCACCGGCAGCCGGGGCGATGCCACAAGGGCCATGCCTTCCGGCAACACCCAGTTGGTCGCCTCCGCCACCGGCGTGGCAGTTGCCTGCCGCAGTGCGCCCCCCCGCCGCTGATGGCTCCCGGCGTCCGGCGCGGCGGCGGCCCGCCGCTGCACCGCGTCCAGCGCCGCTGCGCCCAGGCCAACCGCTGGCGTGGCCAGGATCGTGCGCCGGGAAATCCGCCCGGTGGACGTGAGGGTCATCGGTGATTCGCCTGCGGCGGC
>DAOUDE010000115.1:0-79323 GCA_034431475.1 Thermomicrobiales bacterium
ACGCCTGCGCGATCTGGACCGCGACATGCCGATCATCATGCAGCGCCTGCGGACGCTGAACCCGCCGCCCATCCGCCAGCCCTTCCCCGTCATGATCGGCGGCGGTGGCGAGAAGGTGACCCTGCGCATCGTGGCCCAGCACGCCAACATCTGGAACGGCCAGGGCGAGCCCGAGGTGCTGGCCCACAAGAACCAGGTGCTCAACGACTGGTGCGCAAAGGTAGGGCGCAATCCGGACGAGATCGAGCGCTCGGCCCAGATTTTCGGCCCACAACTCGACAAGCTGGACGAGTACTACGCGGCAGGCATCACCCACTTCATCACGGAGGCAGGCGGCCCGAACTACGACCTCGCCCCGTTGCAGAAGCTCATCGACTGGCGGGACCGCAAGCAGGTGTAACCGCGCGGCACCGCTCGCTACCGCTTACTCGCCGGTCACGTCGAACGCCGGGTGGAAAGCGACCTCGCCGGTGGGGACCTCGCCGGTGAAGCTCAGCCGCTGGAAGTACTTGGGGTCCGCGCCCCGGTAGCGCAAGGCGGGGTCGTTCACAAACCCGAAGCGCGCGTAGTAGGCCGGGTCGCCGAGCAGCACGCACCCCTCCGCGCCCAGCTTGCGCAACTGTCGCAACCCGGTCTCGATGAGCGCCGTGCCCGCCCCTTTCCGCTGCCGCATGGGCGTCACCGAGACTGGGCCAAGGCCGTACCACCGCCCTGGCCGCCCGTTGATGGTGACCGGGGAGAACGCGACGTGCCCCACAATTTCGTCGTGGTACTCCGCCACCAGCGAGATGGTGAGTGCGCCTGCGGCCCGCAGCGCACCCACGATCTGCGCTTCCGTGCCGCTGCTGTAGGGCTTGCCCTGGAACGCGGCCAGGGTCACCTCGTGAATTGCATCGGCGTCGCCGTCGTTCTCCTGGCGGATGATCATGCCGGGGCCAGCGCCCATTCATATTCCATGTCGCGCGCGGTGTTGATGGCGGCCTGGTCGCCGTGCAGCCGCCGCACCACGTGCAGCGCCATGTCGATACCAGCGGAGACGCCGGCCGACGTGATGATCTCGCCCTGGTCCACCACCCGCTCGTCATCCAGCACCGTCGCGCCCGGCACGAAGCCGCGCAGGCGGTCGATGGTGGACCAGTGGCTGGTTGCGCGCAGGCCATCCAGCAGCCCGGCCGCACCGAGCAGGAACGCCCCCGTACAGACGCTGGTGGTCAGTTCGGCGGTGTTGCGCTGCTGGCGAAGCCAGTCCAGCACCACCGGGTTCTCCTGCTGCACGTCGGTGCCGTAGCCGCCCGGGGCCAGGATGATGTCGAACTTCGGCGCGGTGGCGAACGTCACGTTTGGCTGCACCAGCAAGCCGCCGCGACACGAAACCAGGGCGTCGGTTTCCGCCACCGTCAGGGCGTTGAACACCTTCTCGCCGGACTCGCTTCTGGCGCTCGAGAAGACCTCGAACGGGCCGCAGAAATCGAGGATTTCCACCTCCGGGAAGATCAGGATGCCTACGGTGCGTAGCGTGCTCAAATGCCTCTCCCATCGTGGTCACGAATCGTCGCGGCTACAAGGGTAAACTGCGGCAGACCAGACTGCCGCAACCACCACGAATAGAAAGCGAGTTCCGCATGCCGGTTCCTGCCATGATGTCGCCCGAGGCGCTCGCGGAACATATTGGGCAAGCCGTGCTCGGCGGGCTCGAGGCGCTGTGCATCGCCCTTGGCGATCAACTCGGGCTGTACGCGGCGCTCCAACAGATCGGGCCCGCCACCCCGGCGCACCTGGCGGCCTACGCCGGCGCCGACCCACGGTACATCCGCGAGTGGCTGGAGCAGCAGGCGATGGCCACTATCCTGACCTGCGAGAACCCGGAGGCAACGCCGGAGGAGCGTCGCTTTGCACTGCCGGAGGGCTATGGGGCGGTGCTGACCGAGCCCGAGAGCCTGAGCGGTATGGCGCCGTTGGCCCAGGCCTTCGCGGGGGTTGTGGCGCCCTTCCCGCAACTACTGGCCGCCTTCCGCACCGGCGCGGGCGTGCCCTATGCGGACTACGGCGAGCACATGCACATCGGGCAGGCGCGCGCCAACCGGGCGTATTTCACCCACCTGCTGGCGCAGGAGTGGATCGCGGCCATGCCGGATATCGCCGCCCGCTTACAGGGTGATCCTCCGGCCCGGGTGGCCGATATCGGCGTGGGGCAGGGCTGGTCCAGCATCGCCCTGGCGCGCGCGTTTCCCCGCGCCCACATCGATGGCCTTGACCTGGATCCGGCCTCGATCAACGCAGCGCAGGAAAATGCTGCCGCCGCCGGGCTGACCGGCGAGCGGGTGGCCTTCCACCTGCGCGATGCCGGCGACCCCGCCCTGGCCGAGCAGTATGATCTCGCGCTGGCCATCGAGTGCATCCACGATATGCCGCGCCCGGTCGAGGTGCTGCAGGCGATGCGGCGCCTGGTGGGGCCGGGAGGCACGGTGCTGATCGTGGATGAGCGCGTGCAGGATACGTACACGCCGAATGGCGACCCCGGGGAGCGCATGATGTACGCCTTCAGCGTGCTGCACTGCCTGCCGGTCGGGCTGGTGGAGCAACCCTCGGCCGGCACCGGCACGGTGATGCGGCGCGATATCTTCCGGGGCTACGCAGAGGCCGCCGGCTACACGGCCATCACCGAGCTGCCCGTCGAGCACGACACGTTCCGCTTCTACCGGCTGACCGCGTAGCCATGAAAGGCGCCAGCATCCCGCTTCCGCATCTTGACCGCCCCGCCCACCCCTCGTGTCTCATACCTGTCGAGCCATTTCTCGTCTTCCCTCCACAGCACGAAGGGAGCCTCACGCATGAGCCTGCGCATCGTTGCCTGCAACGCCCTGGTTCTGGCCTACGAGATCGTCGCCGAGTGGGCGGAGCGCCACGGTCACGAGATCGTGCTGGTGGTCACTTCCCCCGCCGCCACGGCGGAGCGGTACGGCGCCAGCTACCTCAACCTTGTGGACGTGGCCGCGCCGAAGCAGCCGATGCTCATCACCAGCAAGCTGCGCGCCGCCGCGCCGCTGATCGCCGCCGCGCAGCCCGACCTGCTGATCTCGGCGACGTTTCCGCACAAGCTGCCCGCGCGGGTGCTCGCCATCCCCCGCCTCGGCGCGTACAACCTGCACCCCACTCCCCTGCCCCGGGGCCGTGGCCCGAATGTCTTCCGGCTCATCTATGAGGGCGCGGACACGCTCGGCGCGACGATGCACCTGGCTACGGGCGAGCTCGACGCCGGGGCCATCTTCAGCCGCCAGGAAGTCTCGCTTCCAGAGCCCCTGACCGGCGCGAGAATCCTCGAGACATGGCGCGGCCTGGTTGCCGCCACGCTGGAGGAAGGGATGGTGCGGGTCCTGGCCGGAGAGCCGGGGGAGCCTCAAGATGAGTTACAGGCCAGCTATGCCGCGCCCTTCACGCCGGAGGAGCGCTGGCTAAGCTGGGACCGCCCCGTAGGTTTGCTGCGGAAACAGGTGGCCGCACTTTCGCCCGCCGCGTTCGCCACGCTGGATGGCGACCCGGTTGCGATCCTCACGCTTGACGCCGCGCCCGTGGAGATGGCGGACGTGCCACCCGGCACGGTGCTCCACCGTCGGGATCACGAGGCCGTCGTGCGCGTGCAGGATGGCGTGGTCCGCGTCACGTTCGCGCCGTACGAAGCTGGAGAACCGAGCGAATGACGACCTACCCCACCTTCACCATGGCGGCCATCCAGGCCGCGCCGGTGTACTTCGACCGCGAAGCCTCCACCGAGAAGGCGTGCCGCCTCATCGCGGAGGCGGGCGCGATGGGCGCGACGATTGCGGCCTTCGGGGAGTGCTGGCTGCCCGGCTATCCCTTTTTCGCCTTCAGCCGCCCCACCGCCCTCTGGTGGCAGGCCGCCGCCGAGTACCTGGCGCACGGCGTGGAGATTCCCAGCCCGGAGACCGACGCCCTCTGCACCGCCGCGCGCAACGCCGGGATCGACGTCGTGATCGGCATCGCGGAGCGGGACAACATCTCCCACGGCACCGTCTACTGCACGCTGCTCTTCATCGGCAGCGACGGCCAGATCCTGGGCCGCCACCGCAAGGTCAAGCCGACGCTGCACGAGCGCGCCGTGTGGGGCGAGGGCGATGCCGTGGGCCTGACGGTGCATCAGCGGTCTTACGCTCGCATCTCCGGGCTGAACTGCTGGGAGCACAACAGCATCCTGCCCGGCTACGTGCTGGCCGCGCAGGGGACGCAGGTGCATGTGGCGGCCTGGCCGGGGAGGGAACCGGAGAGCGCGCCGCCCGCGCCGATCTCCATCTGGCCCCGGCAGACACTGCTCTCCCGCGCCTACGCCTCGCAGGCGGGCGCCTACGTGATGATGGTGGGCGGACTCTGCCGCCAGCAGGATATCCCCGAGCGCTACCACGAACTGATTCGCCACGATTACACCGGCGACAGCGCGATCATCGACCCGCGCGGCGAGATCCTGACGGCACCCGTTTCCGGTGAGACGATCATCCTGGCCGAGGGCTCGATGGAGGCGATCTACGCGGCCAAGGCGGGCTGTGACCCGGGTGGACACTACTCTCGCCCGGACCTGTTCACGGTGCTGGTGAACCGCGAGCCGCTGCGGCGGGTTGTCGAGGGAAGACGGCCTGCGGGCCTTGGGGAAGACGCTTCGCTCAGGGAATAAGGGAATGAGGAGTTGCGAACGTCGTCATTCCTTATTCCCCCTCATTCCCTTACTCCCTTATTCCCTCAAAAGGACAGTGGGATCTCCGCGTAGCCGCGAATGAGGTCGCGGTGCCAGTGGACGTCGGCGGCGGGTACGGCGAGGCGCAGGTGCGGGTAGCGGCGGAAGAGGGTCTCGAAGGCGATGCGGCCTTCGAGGCGGGCGAGCGGCGCGCCGAGGCAGACGTGGACGCCCTTGCCGAAGGCGACGTGGCGGTTGGCATCGCCGCGCTCGATGTCGTAGACCTCCGGGTGGGCGAAACGCTGCGGGTCACGGTTCATGGAGGCCAGGCCGGCCTGCATCGCCTCGCCCCGGCGAATCACGGTTTCACCGATCTGCACGTCTTCCATGGCAATGCGCGGCAGCGTCGATTCCGCCGGGCCCCAGTAGCGCAGGGTTTCTTCCACCACGTTGGCGGCCAGCTCCGGATTGGCGCGGAACTTCGCCAGTTCGGCCGGGTGCGTGAGCAGGGCCATCACCCCGTTGCCAATGAGGTTGACGGTGGTCACGAAGCCCGCCACGTAGACCACGAAGACCATCGAAAGCATTTCTTCCGGGCTGAGCGTGTCGCCGTCCTCTTCAGCAGCCACGAGACGGCTGATCAGGTCATCCTGCGGGTCGTGCCGCCGCCGTTCGAACAGGGCCTCCAGGTAGTCGCCGAAGTCGCTCAGGCGCTGCTGGATATCCTGCATCGTCTCGGGGTCGGCGCCCTGCACCTTGAGCAGATTCTCGGTCCAGTAGCGCGCCTGCAGGCGGTCCTCCTCCGGGATGCCGACCATGTCCGAGATCACCGTCACCGGCAGCGGGTAGGCGAAATCCCGCACCAGCTCCATGATGCGGTCTGGCGCGGTTTCGCCCCGGGCGGCGGCGGCCTGCTCGGCCTGGTCCAGGAGATCGTCCGTGATCTTCTGGATGCGCGCGTCGAGCGAGGCCATGGCGCGGCCGGTGAAGCTGGGCTGCACCAGCTTGCGCAGCCGGGTGTGATCGGGGGGATCGAGCGTGAGCAGATTGCGGCTCAAAGCGCGCGTGATCCTGGGGGCTTCCGCCATGCGGGCGGCCACCTCTGCCTGCTGCTCCGGGCTCATGACCTTGGCTGGGTCGACCGTGAAGCGGTCGTCGAGCATGGCCGTCACACCCTCGTCGTAGTGCGTGACCAGGTTCGACTCGCTGGTGAAGAAGCCA
The DNA here is from genome assembly GCA_034431475.1 of Thermomicrobiales bacterium. GTDB lineage: Bacteria > Chloroflexota > Chloroflexia > Thermomicrobiales > UBA6265 > JACCXM01. The sequence goes on from DAOUDE010000115.1 coordinate 5,906, forward strand.
GTGCGCGGGAGCGCGCGCTCGCCCTCCTCATCCTCGCGGCCAGTCAGCCGGCGCACCTTGCTGACCGGGCCCTGCGCGCGCAGTTCCTCGTACACCGCGTAGGCATTGGCGCGGAACTCCGGGTCCTGGAAGTTGAACTCGGCAACAACCTCAGCGTGCGCTGGTTCCGGCGTGGCCGTCGCCACGCCGCCCTGCGTCGTTTCGTTCGCCATGGTGTAATCCCTTTCGGTTGATGTGCTGATGGTCACGTGCTGAGCGCCAGCGACGGCGCAGGCCCTGCAATCTCGTCGTCCCAGGCGTGCGGTTCGCGGCCCGTCTCAGCCGGGGCAGGTGTCCGATCGAGCAGCGTCTCGATCTTGCGCTCCAGCAGGGCCAGCGCCGCCGCCAGGGCGGCGCGCTCGCCCGGTGTGGTCGCGCCCAGTTCGGTAGCGAGGTCAGCCACCACCGCGTACCCGAGCCGCTCGCTGGCGGCCACCCCGGCGGCGGTCATGACAATGCGCAGCCGGCGGCGGTCTGCCGGGTCGGGCTCACGCCGGGTCAGGCCCCGCTCCTCGAGGCGATCGAGCAAACCCGTCACCACCGCGCGCGAGATGCCCAGCCGCTGCGCGATGCCCGCGGGCGAGGCCACGCCTTCGCGGAGCATGAAGAGCACCGCGAGCTGGCGGAAGCTCGGGTCGCCCTCCAGACGGTGGGCGCGCAGGGACATGGCGGACCACTGGACGTAGCGCGGCGCAAGGGTCAGGAGCCGGCGGGCCAGTTCGGCGTTTTCTTGGTCGATGGACATAGGCGGACACACCCCTATCATCGCTTCCCAGGCTGATAGTACGCTTTGCTAACGATATCGGCAAGCGCGCTGACCCGTGCGGGGTGCTGCAGACCACGAGTGGCGGCTTGACCAGAAGCGGGGGGCCGGGAAGGTCACGCCGTGAGTGACGACGGTGTCCTGGATGTGCCGTTGCGCCGCCCGACGTTGCAGGGCACGCCGGACGGCGTCAATCCGGGGCAACTCTTTGCCGCCGCCTGGGCTGCCTGCTTCCAGGGCGCGTTGAACGCCGCGACGCGCGGCACAGAGATCGCCGTCTCGCAGTCCACGGTCACCGTGCAGGTGCCGATGGGACCGGCGGTTGATGCTGGGGGCTACGGCCTGGCCGGGAAAATCGAGGTCGCGATCCCAGGCCTCCCGCTGGAGATGGTGCAGCAACTGGCGGAAACCGCGCACGCGAGCTGCCCCTCCTCGCGGGCGACGCAGGGGAACATCGTGGTCGAGGTGATCGGGGTCGCGAAGCAGCAGGGTTCCGCAGCGCCGGACCCAGGCTGGTCCGGGCGGATGCAAGTGAGCACCTGCCCGGCATTCCAGCCACTTTGGCGCAGTCTCTTGCGCAGCACCGAGCGCGGAGTGCGGCTGGCGGCGAAGTCAATACGGACAAAGTCTCGTACAGAAGTCCGAGACCGACTGGCTGTCGTTGCAATACGAAAATGGCGCCTGCGTTGCGCAGTCCGCATCAGACTTACATGTGACAAGTGCGTCGTTCGAGCTGCAATAGGTGCCAGCCCCAACCGGGCCGTTCGGGAGCAAGTTCATAGAGCAGCCTGTCTGAGTAAAGCAGAGACTGCAGTCCGGACACGTCACCGTTTGCCCGCAGATATCCGTGCTTCCACTGCACAGGCTTTGGCAATCCGGAAACGTCACGGTTGCCTGAATCGACGCGCAAGCCCCAGCGTCGCACCACTCCCCGAGTGGACACGGTCCATCGCAGGTGTGCTGTTGGCTGCCATCGGCTCCACAGAGCCCGTCAATGCAAATCTGGCAATCTGGGCACGTTGTCACGCATGCCCCGTCTCCCTGGCAACACGACCCGGCCGGACAGGGCTGGCTGGGTGAACAGGGCACACAGGAGCCGCCCGCGCAGATTGGCGTTGGGTTGGCGCATGAGTCTGCATCGCAGCCACAGGGGCCGCAATCCACGGGTTTGCCGCAGGTCTTTCGGTTGGTGACCATCCCACAGGTCCCGGCGCAGACGATCTCGTTGCGCTTTGGCCGGCAGGCGTGCTTGCGGCGATCGCGCCGGCGTTTTCGAGTTGAGGCGTCCTGACGCTTCTGGTGCCGCTGCTTGCGGCGTCGCCGACGATCCTTGGCCAGCCCGCTTTCCGCCTGATTCCAGCCGAACAGACTGCCAAGGACAGGAAGCGCGACCACCAGGGCGATGAGACGCCGGCGAGCATTTCCACCGGAAAGGTCACGGGTCAGCGCATCGAAGTGGCGTCCGTCCATCGGCCTTTACTCCACCGGAACCGCAACGCGGCATAACGTCGTAGCAAGGAAAACAACCGGAGTATGCGGCGCACCGGTTAACTTGTCCACGGACGCGCACGATGGATCGGCCATTCGTCATCTCTGCTCCGGGTCGCCATCCGCTCGTCATATCGAGACGGCGCGCATCACGCACCAGCGAGCCAGCACCATTCCGTACTGGCTCGCCGCTCGTCTGCGTCGTGATTGTGCCTCGCCGCAGCGATCCCGCGGCCGAAATCAGGAGACGATATCCGGGTCCGCGTTGGTGATGAGCTCGGCCAGGCTTTGCAGCACCGGGGTCATGCCGGGGTAGCTGGGCACCCACTCCGAGGCCCACGGGCCGAATGCGCCGGCCTTCGCGGCGGGCAGGGCGGCGAAGGTGGGAACCTGGGCGATCAGTTCCTCCGGGGTGGAACTCCACTGGCGGTCATCCATGATGAGCAGATCGACCGGGTAGCGCCCGACTTCCTCCCAGCTCAACTGCTCGAAGAAGCTGCTCTGGTCCTCGGGCGTCACGATGTCGAGTCCGAGGGACGCGAAATAGATGAGGTCGGCATTCACCCTGGGGTTGCCAATGTAGAAGGCGTCGTCGGGCGTGCCCGAGGCGAAGGCCACCTTCAGGCCCGGCTTGGCGGCGATGGCGGTCTTCAGGTCGGCTTCGGCCGCGAGGAACGCCTCGCGGTCGGCGACTACCTGCGGGTTCTCGGGGTCCGCGCCGAGGGCGACGGCCAGCTCCCCCACCCGCTCGATCGTCTTCGTCACCGGCTGGTTGATGAACCAGAGGTTGAGAATGGGCGCGACCGCCGTGATCTGCTCGATTGCGCCTTCGTCCACGCCCCAGAAGGTGGGCGGATCCTCCCACATGTCGGTGACGATGAGGTCAATATCCTCCGCCAGCAGCGCCTCAATGTCGAACGCGCCGTAGTCCGGCGCGAGCGAGACCATACCCTCGAGGTCCATGTCGCCGGCGATGGTTTCGCGCGTGCCGTCCGGGCGCAGGGGCTGCCCGAAGTAGCCCACCGGCTTCGCGCCGAAATCGTCCAGCGCGGCAGCGAGGTTCAGGTAGGCAATCACCCGCTGCGGGGTTTCCGGCAGCGAGATGGTGACACCCGCGTCATCGGTAAAGCTCCACCCGGTTGCCGGGGTGGCATCCTGCGCGGCGGCGCGGGCCGGCAGTCCCACCAGCGAAAATGCCGCAAATCCGCCGAGCATCTCACGCCGCGTCACCCCACGCCCCGGATTCACCATTCGCGACACGCTCTCTCCTCCGGCGCACAGCAGCGCCCGCCTTGATTCCGACCAATTTAGTCGGATTTATCCTAGGCAGACGCCGCGAGCAGTGTCAAGAGCGGGAGGAACGGTCAGTTCCCGTAGGTGTCGCCCTGCTGGGTGGGGTCGCCGTAGAGGTAGGCCACGCCGTTGCGCACGCCCTCTTCCATGAACAGGAAGTCGGTGCCGGCGGTGAGGAAAAGGAACCCCTGCGCGGCGCGCTTCTTCGCTTCCTGCGGGGTGAAGGCCGCGAAACCGGGTATTTTGCCGGTGTTGCGGCATGCCTCCAGGATCTGCGCGATGGCGTGCTCGTGCCGCTCGTCGCCGTAGGAGACGCTGGGGTGAATGCCGAGCGAGAGCGCGAGATCGCCGGGGCCGATCCAGCAGCCATCGATACCCGGCGTCGCCATGATCGCCTCGGCGTTAGCCACCGCCAGCGCGCTCTCGAGTTGCACCGCCACAAACACCTGGTCGTTGATGGTGGTGGTGTACGCCGGGTTGTGGCGCACGGCCCGCCCCCAGCCCCAGGAGCGCGCGCCAGCCGGTGGGTAGCGGCAGGCAGCGGCGGCGGCCTGCGCCTGCTCCGGCGTGTCCACCATCGGCACGATGATCCCCTGCGCGCCCTCGTCCAGGAGCCGCCCGATCTGGGTGTAGTTGTTGGTGGCGACGCGGGCCATCGGCGTGGACGGCCCGGTGGAGATGGCCATGAAGGAGAACGCCGTGCTCTCCGGGTTGTTGTAGGAGCCGTGCTGGGTGTCCACCATCAGGAAGTCGACGCCCGACTCGGCCAGTACTTCCGCCGCCACGGGCGAGCCCATCTCCAGCGCGTAGCCGAAGGCTGGCTCGCCACCTCGCATTTTGGCCAGCGCCTGATTCACCACCATGAGTTCCCACGCTCCCCTGTTCCCCGGTTCTGCCGGGTGCATCCGCACCGGCCCGGCAGCCTACCAACTCCCCGGCATGGTCACAACCGCAAACGCAGCGGTGCCACGCCGGTGACCGGCGCGGCTGTCTTCACGATGTAAGCCGAGGCTGGAAACGGCGTCTTTCGCGCCTGGTACGTTCACACCCCGGCCATCATCGACGTAGGTGCAGCGATCCGGGCCTCGCGAATTGGTGCATTGGTCCGCGAACTGAACGCAGGTGATGCCTCAGCCATGGACGTACTGGCGGTCCAGGATGCCTACAACGATGATCATCGAGTTCGTTCGCCTGCCGAGCGAGATACGTGACCGCCGGCGAATGATGGCGCGCGGTACGCCCGCCGGGTGACCTGAGCGGGATGCGCGACCAAAGAGCTCCTTCACCACAGATTCACGGTATATTTACCATGGACGACTTGTCTGAGGGTGGTCGATTGCGGACTCAATCGATGTCCGGTCCACACCGACACCACGAGGATGACCGCGATGGATGACACCAGGTTCGATGACCTCGTTCGACGCCTCACGCTGGTCCGCACGACCCGCATGGCCACGCTGCGCGGCATGGCCGGGAGCATCCCGGCGGCGCTTACCGCTGCCGTCCTGGCCGGGGAGCAAACTTCCGCCAGGAAGAAACGGAAGAAGCACAAGAAGAAGCGGCGTCGCTCTGAGCCGGACACCACGACCACTCCCGCACCAACGACGACCACGCCGCCGGTGACGACGACAACAACGACATCGACGACAACGACGTCGACGACCGCGCCGCCTGGCGCCTGTACGGTCGAGCAGAACTCATGCGTGGAGACTGTCACCTGCAACGGCAAGCCCGATTGCATCTGCTGGATCCGGCCGGCGGCGATTGCCGGGGTCGATACCCCCTTCTGCGGCGGCTACGGTCAGTGCTTCAACTGCAGCAGCGACATCGAGTGCGAAGGTGCGTTCGGGGCTGGCTGGGTTTGCCTGGACGCCACAGGTCCCCACTGCGAGTATTGTGAAGTCAATTACAACGGCCGGCAGTGTGCGCCGCCGTGCGGCCCCTAGCCGGTGCCTGCGGGGCACGGGTGAGGGCATGCCCTCACCCGTGCGTGTTGTGCGGACCTTAGCGCGGACCCCGGAGACAGGGATCAGCAGAAACGGTGGGTCCCTGGTCTCCGAAACCATGAGACGAGCCAGGCGGTCCCGTCGCGGCCAGCCCGAGTGCTGAACGGCTACAGCGGCTGAAGCCGGTCCTTCTCCACCTGCTGCAGTTTCTTCGTCAGGCGGTTGTACTCCTTGCGCTGCTTCTTGTTCTTCTTGTGACCCGGATCAGCGATGTTGAGCGTCTCCAGCGCGTCCTTCTTGAGGTCGTACATCTCCCACTGTTCGGCGACGGCGCCATTCTCGTCGTAGTACTTCGCCAGCTTGTAGCGGCCCTCGCGGATGGTGGTGAGGTGGTTCGGCGGCTGCACGTAGGGACCGTTCGGCTGCCCGGCCTGCCAGTCATCGTACGTGAAGACCACGTACTTCTGGGGGCCCTTGTTCTTCTTCGGCCGGCGCAGGACGCTGGAGTAATCGCGGCCCTGCCACCTGGCGCGGGCTGAATTCGGGACCTTGAAGAGATTGGCCATCGTGGGCACGAAGTCCACGTGCGAGACCATGGCGTTGGTCTGCTCGGCCTTTGAGAAGAGCCGGGGGTTGGAGAAGGTCAGCGGCACGCGCAGCGTTTCCTCGTAGAAGTTGAAGTTCTTCTGCCGCATGCCGTTGTGGCTGAGCCCCATCTCCCCGTGGTCGGAGGTCTGGATGATGAGCGTGTTCTCCAGCAGCCCCTTTGCCTCCAGGGTGTCCAGGATCTCGACAAGGTAGGCGTCGGACTCCTTCAACAGGTTGCCGTAGAAATTGAGGTAGTTCTTCTTCATCTGATCGGTGGGCAGCGGGCCCAACCCGAAGTTCATCAGGTCCAGCACCTGCTGCTGCGCCGTGGGCTTCGTCGAGAGGTCTTCGCTGACCGTCGGGGGCAGCCCGATATTCCCGACGAGGTCGCTGTTGTCATACCCGGAGCCCGGGTCGTTGTAGGTGTCGGGATACGACAGCACGTCGTGCGGGTTGACCAGTGAGACGGTCAGGAAGAAGGGCTGCTGCTGCGCCGCCGTCGAGTTGAGGTACTCGAGAACGCCCTCCTTCCCGAGATTGACGTCGCCATTGTCGTCCATGAAGCGGCCATCGTTGTTCGGGTCGCCGCCACCAAACTGGTCGACATCCTGGTTGGCGCCCGCATCAGGCGGATCCCAGCGCTCGAAGCCGTATTGATTGACGTCGTTCGGCACCCAGTCCGCCTCGGTCATCTTGCTGAGGTGCCACTTGCCCTTGTAGGGCACGCTGTAGCCAGCGGCCTTCATGACGGTGCCCAGGTTGGGCAGGTCCAGTGGCAGCTCGACCTGCGGGTACTGGTCTGAGGGCATGTCCTCTTCCAGCGTGTACTTCACGCCGTGCTGGGCAGGGAAATACCCGGTAAAGAGGGTGGCACGGCTGGGCGAGCACATGCAGGCGGAACAGAACGCGCGGTTGAAGGTGAGGCCGTTCTGCTTCAGGCGCGTCATGCCCGGCAGATTCTGCTCCTCCCAGCCATCCGGGAAGTGCATGGTGGCGCGCTGCTGATCGGTAATGAACAGGAGCACGTTCATGCCGCTGTAATCTCGGCCCTTGCCCTTGTTCTTCTGTTTCTTGTTCTTCTTTTTGGCGTCGACCCCGATGAGGGATCCGGCAGCGGCGGCGGCTGGAATGGCCGCTCCAGCGCGCAAGAGATCTCGTCTCTTCAACAAGGTCCGTTCCTCCAGACTCTGATTTTTCGCCACGAGGCAGTGACGATGGTGCCCGCGGCCGCGAGAACTGTCAACCTCGCGCGTGCCCTCACTCCGGGCACGAAGGTGCGAGAACCTGGTCCGTTTGGTCTTCCTGTGTGATTTTCCGTAGAAACTTCATGATCTCTTCAGTCATTTGCACCTGAAACGCTGCGCGATCGAAGCCGGGCGGATCCTGCGCTGGCGCGAAGGCCGGCTGCTGCATCGGCTGCGGGAAGACGCTGAGGAACGAGAAGTGTCCGGCGCCGGCAACGATGCGGTAGTCCAGCAGATCCTGGCGCGGAAGGCGCCGCGCTACGAGGTCCGCGTGGTACTGCGGCGGCGTGACCGTATCCAGGGCGCCGGCCAGCATCAGCACGGGGACCTGGACGGCGTCCAGCGCCCCCGGCGCGTGGAACCAGATCACCGCTGGCGCGAGCAGCACCAGGGTGGAGACGCGCGGATCATGCACCACCGGAATTGCCTCGGTCGGGCCGTCGGGCCAGACCTTTGGCAGCGTGCGCGGATCGCCCCCGGCCAGGGCCAGCGCGGTGTATGCGCCCAGGGAGTGCCCGATCAGCGCGATGTCCCGCGTCCCCTGGCCCGGAAAAAGCGCCGGGTCGCCGAGGACCGCGTCGATAGCTGCTTGCAGGCAGCGCGGGCGCTGCCGCAGGTTCTGCGTGGTGTGCTGCAGGCTGCGGTCATCCCGGTTGTCGCCCGGGTGTACGGGCATCCCGACCACGAACCCTGCCCGCGCCAGGGAGAGCGCCAGATCGCGGTTGGCCAGCGGGCTGCTACCGCTGCCGTGCGAGAGCATGACCACGGGGTGCTCGCCGGCCGTGGGCGCGGCGTCCCAGGCGGCCGAGATGGCGTAGGGCCCCAGGGCCGCTGCCGCTCGGGTTCCCGGGTGGGGTAACAGATGATGACCGGGAAGGCCCCGGTTCCTGCGTCATCGCTCGCCATGACTTCGCGCCAGCCGGCGTTCACGCTCCGTCCCCCCTGCGGCAAATTGCGAGATTTCTGCCATGTCCCGGGCGCAGCGCGCCTCCTGGTTTGCTGCCAGTCGCCGCTTGCGGGCCGCGCGATCACGATCACCTGCCCCTGTGCTGACCGTATTCGCGCAGGGCGCGCGGCAGGCCAGCGCCATGAACACGGGAGCAGCAAATGGAGCGCATCGAAACCATTGTCGTCGGGGCCGGGCAGGCCGGGCGGGCCACGAGCTCCTACCTGCACCAGGCTGGGCAGGAGCACCTCGTGCTGGAACGTGGGTCGACGGTGGCTCCGGTCCTGTCGGTCACGCCGGTAGCTGGCGGCGAGTTCCGGATCACCACGCCAGAGCGGGCCCACCTCAGCCGCTCGGTGGTGATCGCCACGGGATATGAACAGCAACCGCGCATTCCGGTCGCCAATGCACGCTTGCCCGCGGACCTGGTGCAACTTCACAGCAGTCAGTATCGCAAGCCGGAGGGTCTGCCGGACGGCGGGGTGCTGGTCGTTGGCAGCGGGCAGTCTGGAGCGCAGAGTGCCGAGGAGCGGTACCAGCATGGGCGGCGCACCTTCCTGGCCACGAGCGGCGCGGGGCGGGTGCCCCGCCGCTACCGGGGCAGGGACATCGTGGCATGGCTGGGACAGACCGGCTTCTTCGGGATCACCCCGGAGAAGCTGCCGGCGCCCAAAAACCAGTTCGTCGCGCCGCATGTTTCCGGGCGGGATGGCGGGCGCACGCTCAATGTGCACCGGTTCGTGCGGGATGGCGTGACCCTGCTGGGCCGGCTGCAGGACGCGGACGGTCCGTCCGTCTCATTCGCACAGGACCTGCACGAGACCCTGACGCAGGGAGATCAGTTCGAAGTGGGAACCCTGCGCATGATCGACGAGTACGTGCAGGCGTCCGGCACGGACGCGCCGGAGGAACCGTACCTCAGCTCCGGGATGGCTTCGCGCAGCCCGCCGTCGCGCGCCTGGACCTACGCGCGGAAGGGATCGCCTCCATTATCTGAGCGACTGGCTTCCACCACGACTACCGGTTCGTGCAAGCGCCCGCGCTCGCGCCAGATGGCTTCCCGGCGCAGGAGCGTGGAGTGACCGCGTAGCCGGGCCTCTCCTTCGTCGGCATGCCGTGGCTGCCGTCGCTGCAGACCGGCAATCTCATCGGGGTGGCGGAAGCCGCTGCGCACGTCGTGAACGCCATCGTGACGCGGCACGCGCGCAAACACGCCCTGCCTCGCCTGCTCAACAACCGACTCATGCGAGCCGGGCCAGAACTTCTTCGGCGGAGCTTCCGCGGTCGCTTCTGCGGTGGTGACAGGTCCATCGATGCAGCTTGTGAACGGTCACGCCGTCCCGATTGGTGCATGGCATCATGTGGCTCACTCTGGCCGATGACCCAAGGGGGAACCGCGTGAAAAGCGAACAGCCATCACCGATGGTGCTCGTCCACGGAGCATGGCACGGCGGCTGGTGCTGGGAACGAGTGACGCCGGCGTTACGGGCGGCCGGTCACGAGGTGTTCACGCCGACCCTGACCGGCCTCGCGGAACGCGCCGGGGAACTGACCCGGACGACGGGATTGCTGACCCACATTGCGGATATCGCCGCTGTGCTGGAAGACCGTGACCTGCACGAGGTCATCCTGGTCGGCCACAGCTACGGCGGCATGGTGATCACGGGCGTGGCCGCCGCCCTGCCGGCGCGCGTCGGCTCGCTCATCTACCTCGACGCCTTCGTGCCTGCGGCCGGAGACTCCGCCATGGCGCTCCTGCCGCCCGACCGGGCAGCACACTACGCGCAGTCTGCCACGCAGGCAGGGGATGGCTGGCGCATCCCGCCGCCGACCGCTGCCGGCATGGGCGTCACCGCCCCGGACGATGCCGCCTGGCTGGAGGCTCGCCTGACGGATCACCCCCTGCTTGCATTCACGCAAACGCTGCCGGATGACCCACCACCCGCACGTGAGGTGGCTCGCCGCTACCTCCGGTGCAACCCGGGATCACCCAGCTTCGCGGCGGTCGCGGCGCGGCTCCAGGCGGACCCGACCTGGGAGTGTCGCGAACTGGCAACGGGTCACGACGCCATGGTCACCGTGCCGGACGCACTCGCCGCGCTGCTCCTGGCAACCTGAGCGGGACACGTCGAGTTCCACTGCGCTCTATCCTCCGCCCACCGTGATCCCGAAGCGCACCGTGCTGCTCGGCTGCCCCTGCGGTGAGATGCGCGCGGCGATCTCCCAGGGGCCGGGCATGAGGAGCGGCGCGTTAGCCACGAGGTAGATGCCGGGTGCTTGCTCCGCGGCGGCCAGGTTCTCCGCAGGGCCCATGTTCGCCATCTCCGGGAAGACCACGACCCGTGCGCCGGTGACGGGCGCGCCAGCAGCGTCCGTCACCGTCAGGGTCAGGTCCGTGGGTGCCGCGTAGCGGGTATCGGCCGCGAGTGTCACCGTGAGGCCGCCTGCGCTGGTGGGCGTGGCGACGCCGGGAAGCGATACAGCCTCAGGGGTCGCGGTGCCGGGCATGCCCGCCGTGTCATGCTCATGCATGCCCACCGGCATGGCCGGCGGGGTGGCGTCGCCAACCGGAATCGTGGCCACGGGAACGCCTACCAGCTCGGGGGCCGAGGCGGCCGGGAGCCGCCCCACGAACAGCAACGCTGCCCCGGCCACGAACAGGATCATCCCGCCCGGGATCGCGAATGGACGGCGATCCCGGACGCTGGCGGCAACCCCGATGGCAAGCACCAGGCAACCGGTGGCCAGCACCAGCATCCCCGCGATGCCCAGGCCGCCAAAGTGCGGCGGCGGGTTGACCACCGGCGGCGGAGGCGGCGAGGCACCCACGCGCAGCGCTGACTGCGCGGTCCAGGAGAAGGACCCGATCTCGCGCAGAATGGCGGTCAGTTGCCAGTCGCCCGCCACAGCCAGTTCCGTACCGTCGGCGGCAAAGGTGTTCAGTGCGTTTTGCGGCAGGCGCAGTTCCTGCTCCCCCAGGTCCTGGGTGGGCAGGTTGACGCGCAGCACCCCCTCGGTCCTCGCAGAGAGCGGGTCGCCCGTGACCTCGATGGTGAAGGTGTTGTTGCCTGCGGCGCCGGGGGAGATGGTCAGCGTGGCCGCGCGCTCGCCGTTGTGCGTGGGGAAGGTAAGCGGCGTCTGGAGCCGGGTGGGCGTGCGGGACACCAGCACCTCCCGCGCCGGCGGCTGCCCGATGAGGCGACCCACCACCAGCAGCACGGCAACGACCAGGAGCGCCTCCAGCGCCAGGGTGGCGGTGAGGCGCGGAAAGCGTGCGCGCGCCAGGTCCCGCCCTTGCCAGAAGTGCCAGGCCGCCAGGACCAGGATGAGCAGGAGCAGCGCCCCCTTCAGCAGCAACGTGCGCCCGTACGGGGTCTCCGTTAGCCCGGCCAAGCTCCCGACCTGCAGCCAGGCGGCATAGAGGCCGCTCAATAGCAGGATGCCCCACGCCGCGAGGGCCAGCACGGAAAAGCGCGGGATGGCGACCCGGAGCACATCGCGCCACGGGCCGCTGTTGAAGGGCCGCAGGGTAGGCAGCAGGACGACTGCCAGCAGCACCACCCCGCCGCCCCAGATGGCAGCCGCCACGAGATGCAGCGCATCCGCCACGATGGCAGCAGCCGCGCCCTTGGGCTGGGCGGCAGCGTGCGAGAGCAGGCTGAAGGTGAGCGGCACGACGAGGCCCACCAGCGCGGCTATCCGGAGGAAGGCATGGGACCGCCGCTCCGGCCCCCAGAGCCCGATGGCAGCCGCCGTTGAAACGATGAGCAGGCCCAGCAAACGCCAGATCCAGACCTCGCCGTACCGGGTGCCGCTGAGTGTGGCCCAGGCCGCCTGCGGCAATGCCAGATCGGGCGCGACCGCAACCGATTGCGCGAGCAGCGCGGCCACACTGCCCAGCAGAGCCAGGGTGATGGCGGCCACCGCGTATGCACGCAGCCGCTGCGTCAGCCCCTCCGCCAGGTTGGGTGCGGCGCGCACCGCGGGCACGAGGACGCCCAGCGTGAGCGGCGCGATGGCCAGCTGCAATGCCAGCCCGATCAACGCCAGCCCGCGCGACAGCTCACGAGGGATATTTGACGCGGCGGTCAGTTCCGGGGCCACCGCGCCCGGCGCTGCCCCGGCCCCAATGGCGAACCCGAAATAGCCCTGCAGCGTGTGGCCATCCGCTGCCGAAAGGTTGCGCCAGGCCACGGTGTAGCCGCCATCCGGCAGGTCGGGTGGCAGGGTCAGGATCAGGAGATGGTCATTGTCCGGGGCGATCTGCGAGGCTCCGCCGGGAACCGGCTGCCCGGTGGCATCGAGCAGATCGGCGCGGGTAAAGCGGGGCTCCAGTGGCTCGGTGAACCAGATGCGCACCTCCGGCGGCGCTGCCGGCAGCACCGCGCCCGAAGCGGGCTCGCTGCGGTCCAGGGCCGCGTGGGCGGCGGTCCCGGCGGCGCTCGCCAGCACCAGCCACAGGAGCGCGCCGCAGAGCACGCCCAGGCGAAGAGCACGAATCATGATGAGCCCATCTGCCCGCGGCCTGTGGCGAAGCGGGCGGAGGCCAGCCTGGCCCCCGCCCTGGCGACGCCCGGTCAGGCCGAGGCGCTCAGCGTGGAGCTACTTGACCGGGAAGCGGAGCGGCTCCGGGTTCTGGATAGGCCCGAAGGTCTCCGGGCCGGAGGTGAAGGTTTCGTCGATATCGGCGCCATTGATCGTGCCGTAGATGCGGAAGGAGTAATCCCCTTCCCATTCGGTCGGGAAGAAGACGCTGTAGTAGCCGGAGGGATCGTCCCACATGCCTGTCAAAGGCAGCTCCATCGTCTGATCCTCGTAGATCACCTCGGCCTTGAGCGTTTCCTCCAGGCCATCGACCGGCGTGCCCGCGGCATCTTCGTCGCTCGCGCTCGGGGTGGCATCACCGGCGATTTCGGTGACCCAGAACTCGAGGCCGCTCTTGTCGCCGGCGAAGACCGGCTCGTTCATGAAGCCGACCACCATGTGGTACTGGCCATCCAGCACGTCGCGAGATTCGTGCGCCAACACCCCGGCCGGTGCGGCCAGGAACAGCGCGCCACTCAGGAGCGCTCCGGAAAGACCCAGGATCGAAGCCATAGCTCGCATTGGGGACACCCTCTCAGCGCCGTGCGCCGCGTGCGGCACGGCGTGCATGCCGTTGCGGATTTGTCGAGATGAACGCGATCAGATGCCGCAGTGGCGCGGCGGCGGGCGTTCTGGCAGGACACGGCAGCCACGCCACGCCGCGCGGCAGGGCCAGACGCGCTCCTGCATTGTCGTGAGGAGGAAGAACGCGAGGGTCACCAGGGTTACCGCGAGTCCCCCCGCCGCCATCTGGATCGAGTCGAAGGTCGGCAGATCTGGCGATTCGGTGGCCTTCTCTCGGGGGTGGGCACCATGGTCGCCGTGCGCAAGCTCTGGCGGTGTGGGGGCCGGATGATGGTGATCGAGGTTGCTGTCCGAGGCGTCCAGCAGCAGGTGGAGCAGCGCGTGCGGATGCACGTACGCCGTGCCCGCGCGCATCTGGATCGGGAGCAGGAACAAGCCGAGCAGTGCCAGCAGGCGCAGGGCACTGGCAGCGCGGAGGGGCGAGATGGCGCATGGCAGGTGCAAGGGCGGATGCTGCGTCATGGGTGCTCACGGCCTGCGCGGTTCACGCGCGCACTGTACCACCCGGTCACGAGCGGGACGGCCCCTGAGGAGGGATTGATGGTGATAATGGTGGCTGCGGCAGTCATCGCACACCGGGGAGAGCAGCATTGAGCCAGGGGCACGAGCGGCACGAGGCGCTACGCGAAGCGGTGCGCGCGGTGCTGGCGGAGTTTCCGGCCAGCTACTGGCGCGGCCTGGACCAGGAGCGCGCCTACCCCGAGGCATTCGTGCAGGCCATGACACGCGCCGGGTACATGGGCGCGCTCATCCCGCGCGCATACGGCGGCCTCGGCCTTTCCCTGACCGAAACCTCGGTCATCCTGGAGGAAGTCAACGCCAGTGGCGGCAACGCCGGTCCTGCCCACGCCCAGATGTACATCATGGGCACCCTGCTCCGGCACGGTTCCGAGACGCAGAAGCGGGAGTACCTGCCGCGCATCGCCAGCGGCGAGCTGCGGCTGCAGGCCTTCGGCGTGACCGAGCCGGAGGCCGGCACCGACACCACCGCGATCACCACCAGCGCGGTGCGCGATGGCGATAATTACGTGATCAACGGGCGCAAGATCTTCATCTCGCGCGTGCCGCACTCTGACCTGTTGCTGCTCTTGGCGCGCACCACCCCCGCGAACCAGGTGGAGAAGCGCACGCAGGGGCTCTCGGTCTTCTTGATCGACCTGCACCACGCGCGCGAGCACGGCCTGCGCTTCCGCCCGATCACGACCTGGCTCAACAACACCACCGGCGAGTTGACCTTCGACCACCTGCGCGTACCGGCCACCGCGCTGGTTGGCGAGGAGGGGCGCGGCTTCCGCTACATCCTGGACGGCATGAACGCCGAACGCATCCTGATCGCCGCCGAGTGCGTGGGCGATGGCCGCTGGTTCATCGAGCGGGCGGTGGCGCGAGCGAACGAGCGCGTGGTCTTCGGGCGGCCCATCGGGCAGAACCAGGGGGTGCAGTTCCCCATCGCGCAGGCGCACATGGCGCTCGCCGCCGCCGACCTGATGCGCTACCGGGCGGCTGAACTCTTCGACGCCGGGCAGCCGTGCGGCCCCGAGGCGAACATGGCCAAACAGCTCGCGGCCGAAGCCTCGTGGCAGGCAGGAAACGTCGCCTTGCAGACCTTTGGCGGCTACGGCTTCGCGGTCGACCATGACATCGAGCGGAAGCTGCGCGAGACCCGTCTCTACCAGATCGCGCCGATCTCCACGAACCTCGTGCTCTCCTACATCGCAGAGCATGTGCTGGGGTTGCCGAGGTCGTTCTAGAGCGCCGCGCGCAGGCCGCACCGCCGTCTCTGCGGCCCGCGCCAACTTCCCCGGTAGCCACGGCTCACCGCAGCGCGCCGTCATCAGTTCCGGTGACGACGACGACCCCGTTTGCGTTGGCGCTGGTCACGCCGGGGCGTTTCCTGTCGGGCCTCGGTGACCCGGGACTGGCGCGCCGTGCTGCCGGCTGGCCGGTATTTCTTGACCTTCTTGTCTGAGCCATCCAGGACGTAGAGATTGCCGTCATCATCAACCTCTACTGCAACCGGGTAGTAGAAGTGGTAGTTCCCCTCGCTATCTTCGCCAAGGGTCAGGACGTGGCTGCCCTTGTTGTCAAACTTCTGGATGCGCTTGTGCCCTGAGTCCGCGACGTAGATGTTCCCAGTGTTATCAACCGCAAAGTCTCGGGGCACCAACAACTGCCCAGGCTCGTCACCAGCCTCCCCCACGTGGGAGAGGTAGTTACCATCGGTCGAGAAGATACTCACGCCACCCTTGCCCATTGCCAGCAACCTGCCGCTGCTGTCGATGGCCACTGAACCGCGCCCGGAGTAGTTCTCATCTTCCTGGTACACAAGCCGGGTGATGAACTCGCCCTCCGATGTGAACTTGAGCACCCCATCGGTGTAGTGCGTGGCGACAAAGACCTCGCCAGAGGCATTCACTGCGACCCTGATCGGCTCATCGTCATCCGTCGCGCCGTTTTCCGTCACCTGCCAATCCAGCACAAACTCGCCGCTGCTGGCGTATTTGACGATCCGGGTGTTGCCGGAATCCGCGACATAGATGGCGCCGTCATGGCCCACCGCCACCCCATACGGCATGGAGAAATCCGCCGGCGTGCCGCCGCCGAAGCGGTCACCCCAGGTCCAGAGATGTTTGCCGGTGCTGCTGAACTTCTGGACGGTGTCACCAAACCAGTCAGCCACATAGACATTGCCGTCCGCATCCAGTGCCAGGTCCGTCGGGCTGGTGAATCCGCCTCCATCGCCATACCACTCCCGATCAAACACGTAGGCGCGCTCGGCAACGCATTGCCCCGCATCGCACATCTCACCGCTGTCGCAGGCGCCGCATGTACCTCCACAACCGTTTGGGCCACATTCCTTGCCATCGCAATGCTGCTTGCAGGCCTGCGGCGGCCGGGTTGTCGCGACGGGCTTGCTCTTCTTCTTGCCCTTCTTTTTCTTCTTTTTGGCCTCGGCTGTTGCGCTCCACCCGACGGCAGCACCGAGAGCGGCGGCCACGGCGCTGCGCCTGGAAAGAGAGGTGGTGAGCCGCTCGAAGGTCTGCCGCAAGTGATCCTGGTCCATGTGCATGCTCCTGGCTCGATCTCGCATACGATCCAGCGATGACTTGCACTATGGCCTTGTGCCCCGGCGTCAACATCCGTGAAATCCGCCAGAAATGTCGCCTTGCCGCGCGAGTCGGGCGCAAAACGATAAAGAGCGCCCCGAAACGATAAATTCGCACGGGGCGGAGGCAGCCAGCGCTCATGCCATTCAACCGAGCGAGAAACGGACATGGCCGGGACATCCCGCCGGGTCCGATACACTACCCGCCAGTGTGAGTACGGCATGAACACGAGGGGAGCGGCGTGAACTACGACTACGTGATCGTCGGGGCGGGGTCATCCGGGGCCACCCTGGCCAGCCGGTTGACGGAGGACCCGGAGACGACCGTTCTGCTGCTGGAGGCAGGCCCGAACTACACCACCGCCGAAGCCCCGGCCGAGATGCGCTCCCCCAATCCATTCGGGATCATCCTCAACCCCGAGGCTTCCCGCTACCGGTTCGACGGCCTGCTGGCGAAGCGTTCCGCCACCCAGGAGCCGCGCCTGTACTGGCGCGGCAAGGGCGTGGGCGGCAGCTCCAGCATCAACGGCCAAATCGCCATTCGCCCCATCCCCGAAGACTTCGCGTGGTGGGTGGAAGAGGGCGCGGCGGGCTGGAGCTGGGACGATGTCCTCCCCTACTTCAACAAGCTGGAAACCGACCTCGACTACCCCGACAAGCCGTACCACGGTGACAGCGGGCCGGTGCCGGTCTACCGCGCGCCCATCGAGAAGCAGGGCAATGTGGACCGCGCGCTGCGCACCGCCGCGCTCGACCTCGGCTACCCGGATGACCCGGACCACAACGCACCCGAGGGGAGCGGTGTGGCGACCTACGCCATCAACAGCCAGGATGGCCAGCGCATCTCGATCAATGATGCCTACCTGGAGCTGGCGCGCGCGCGCCCGAACCTGACCATCGTCGGCAACGTCGTGGTGGACAAGGTCCTTTTCGAAGGCAATACCGCCACCGGCGTGCGCGCCATCACGATTGATGGCGTCAGGGAGTACCGCGGCAAGACAATCGTATTGGCGGCCGGCGCGATCCACTCGCCCGCCATCCTGGTGCGCTCGGGCGTCGGGCCGGCGGCGGACCTGGAGCGCCTGGGCATCGCGAAGGTCGCTGACCTGCCCGTGGGGGAAAACCTGGTCGAGCACTCCGCCGTCTGGATCGGGCTCAACCTCACCCCGGAGGCCAGCGCGACGTCGCTGGATCAGCGCCACACCAACTGTTGCGTGCGCTTTTCATCCGGCCTGGAGGGCGCCGGCCGCAACGACATGATTTTCATTTCCATGAACGTGGCGGGCCTGGGCGAAGAGGGTCTGAAGCATGGCCTGGTCAGTGTTTGCGCGTTCCAGACATGGTCGCGCGGGCGCTTGACCGTGACCAGCACCGACCCGCTGGTTGACCCCGACGTGGACCTGGCGATGCTCTCCGACCAACGCGACCTGGTACGTATGCGCGATGGCATGCGCCGCCTGCAGCGCATCATCGATCACCCGGCGATGCAGAACATCATCGAGGGTACCTACTCCTGGACTTCCGGCGCGCCCCTCAGCGCCGACGCCACGGACGACGAACTGGACGCCTGGGTGCTGGCGAACTGCCAGGACTGCCAGCACCCCATCGGCACGTGCCGCATGGGCGCGCCCGATGACCCGCGCTCGGTCGTGGACCCTGCCTGCCGCGTGCTCGGCGTGGAAAACCTGCGCGTGATCGACGGCTCGATCATGCCGGAGAACCCGCGCGCCAACACGCACCTCACCTGCGTGATGATCGGTGAGCTGATGGCGGACCGGCTGCGCGGTGGGGATGCCCCGGCTGAGGCGTAGCTCCCCAACCGGCCCGCAGGCACCAGCGGGAGGGCGCCGTCAAGGCCACCCTCCCGCTGGTGTCCGCACTACGCGTGTCTAATGCTTGCGGCGCTTCCCACGACGCTTCCGGCGACGAGGGATGTTGGTCGTCGCAGGCGTGACGGTGGCGGGTGTCGTGATGGGATCACCGGGGTCCGGTTCTTCGACTCCGGCGAGGACCTCCAGAACAGGCCAGTTCACGCTGCCAAATGGGTCCGCAAAGGGCCCCGGGTTGGTGACCGCCTTGGGAGGATCGTAGTTGTAGCAACCGGTGCCGTTGAACTTGCAGACGGTCTTGCCCTTGTTCGGCCAGAAACACGCCTGGACGTCGTCCTTCTTCGACTCGATGTAGACCCCGCCGTACTTGTCGCAGCTTGCCTTGAGTTCCCCGGGGCTCTGGTTGGGAGCTTTCGTCGGCTCCGCCCGCGCGATACCCGTACGGCCCGCGACGAGCAGGACCGCGCCGCCGAATGCTGCTTGCAAGAACCTGCGCCGGTTGTGCGAAGACGTCTCTGCCATACCGTTCATGGTGCCCTCCAACAATGCGTGATCTCGGCATCGAGGCGTTCCGTCGTGGCCACGGTATTCCCGGAGCCGGCGCAATGCAGCGGACTGGGCGGCAGGGTTGCAGTCAATTCAGGCACACCATCGACCTGGGCAGACGGATGCTGGGTGGTGGCGGCTGTCACGTCAGAGAAGGTCGCGCTCGTTTGCTTCCCGGTGGCGCTGCAGCACGGCTGATCAGATACATGATCTCGCCAGCGTCATGACGGCGCAGAAATTCCTCGCCCGAGAGGCCGGTTACTCGCCTCCCCTCGAAATCGAAAACACGTCCCCGTTCCTCTGGTGTCAAGATGGAAGACATCTTGTGGCTTCGTGATCGGCCCTGGCGGCCATGGTTCGCTCCGCAAATGGGGGCAGGTGCGCCGAAAATGTCACAACCCATGCAACGTGAACGCGCATCACCCGGACTTCTGTAACGCGAAATCGCCTGCCGCGTCTTACCGGCAGTTCGGCGCCATGTCTCGCCATGGCATGGTTCCGGCAACGTTTTGTGTCGTAGGGCCTGACCATGTGGAGAGGGACAGCCATGTCCGCGAACAGCGAATTTCGTCATCAACTCGCCCAGAACCTGCGCACGGGCAACGCGCACCTGAGCTTCGAGGACGCGGTTGCCGAGTTCCCGGATGCGCATATCAACACGCGCCCGGAGCACGTTGATTACTCCTTCTGGCATCTGGTGGAACACCTGCGGCTGACCCAGGCGGATATCCTGCGCTACGTCACCGATCCGGACTACCAGGAACTGGAGTGGCCGCGCGAGTACTGGCCAACGAAGGACGCAGAGGCCACCAGGGCTGATTGGGACGCCTCGGTCGCAGGCTTCCTGGCAGACCGTGAGGCGCTGGCCGCGATGATCGAGGACGAAGGCAACGACCTCCTCATGCCTGCGCCGAGCCACGCCGAGCACACCCTGCTACGCGAGGTGCTGATCATCATCGACCACAACGCCTACCACATCGGGGAACTCGCCATCCTGCGCCAGGTGGCGGGCGCGTGGGGACCAGGGCACGAGGGGTAACGCAGGAGGGCGCTACCCGTCCGTTTCGACCGTCACCACCAGGAAGGTGGCAGGGGTCGCGCCACTATTGGCCAGGGCTGACGTGGTTTCGAAGAACGCGGCGCCCTGCCCGGCGGGAATCGCATCCCAGCGCACCGGCGCCAGGTCTCCCCGCCGCCAGGCGCCCAGCAGGTCAACCGCCCCCTCCTCCACGTAGAGCAGTTGCAGTCCGGGCAGTTCCAGCAGCGGGAACTGCGCGCCGGGCTGCAACTGCACGCGGCGCAAACTCAGGGACGCCGGCGCTGGCCACGGCCGATTGAGGATGAGATCTGGCACATAGCGCACGTTGGTGACGCCGGGCGGAAAGGTCAGCAACTCCGCCTGCGTCATCAACACGCTCAGGATCACGGCGGGTTCGGCATCCGGGTTGCTGCGGCGCACCGCGATGCCGCTGGGTGAGAGCGCCTGATCGCCCGGGAGCAGCCGCACCACGGTCCCTGCGCCGATGGTCGTTGGCTGCTGGTGATCGGCCCCACTCCGCCACACCGTGAGCGCCCCGTCGGCCTCCATGGTGAGCACGCCGGACTCGACAATCAACAGGTCCAGGGCGTCACCGGTTGTCTCGGGCAGGCCGAACGCTTCAACCGCGCCGGGTGCAAACGTTTCCCGCCGGAGCGTCACCCGCAACAAGGGTGCGAGTGCGGGCCACTCGGCAATCGGTGTTGTCGCCAGGGTGGTGAGTGAGCGCCCTGGTTCACCCACGGAGATCGTGATCGGCCCTTCTGGCCGGGGCAAGGCAGGGCCGTGGATCACCGCCAGGCTGCCCAGAAGCATGAGCAGCACCAGCGCCGCCGTGGCCAATGGCGCAAAGCGAGGCCGCATGCCGGCGCGCCAGGCGTGCCGGGCTGCGGCTTCCGTGCTTCCCAGGGCTGGCTCCACGGCGTGCAGCGGGCCTGACGCCATCGTGGGAGCAGCCGCGATGCCGCGCAGCACCTCGCCCCAGATGTGATCCGCGTCCTCAGGCGTGAGTTCTGGCACGTCATCGGCCGCGAAGAGGCGGTCGACCGTGAGGAGTGTTCCCCGGTCCAGCGCGTGCGGCGGCGCGGGCGCGCCGCTCACCAGGGCGTCGAGATAGGCATCGAGTTCGCGGTCAGGCGTCACCATGAGCCCCTTCCTGCGCCGCAGCGTCGTTGGCAGCCAGCCGCTCCCGCAACCGGGCAAAGGCGCGCGCCTGCGCCACCCGCACCGAGCCTGGGGTGCGACCCAGCACCGTGGCGATTTCGCCGCCGGTCAGCCCGGCCAGGCGAAGCTCCAGAATCTGCCGCTGCTCGGGGGGCAATGTGGCAAGCAGGGCGCGCACGGTCGAGCCGGCTTCGTGACGAAGCATGGTCTCCTCCGGCGACGGCTCGGCGGTGGGCACGTGCGCGGCGGCAGCGATGGGCGCAACCGGCCGGCGCGCGCGGAAGTGATCCACAATCACGTTGTGCGCGATGGTGAAAATCCAGGCGCGAAACGAGTTGCCCTCCGGGCGGTATCTCCGCAGGGCGGCCAGCGCCTGCACAAACACCTGTGCCGTCGCGTCGGCAGCAAGGTCCGGGTTTCCCAACTTGCGGTAGCAATAGCGGTAGACGGGATCGGCGTAGCGGCCATACAGCGGCGCAAAGGCTCGCGCATCGGCCTGCGCCATCAGCACGAGGCGAGCGTCATCCAACGCCACGACCGTGGCCGGAGGAATTTCCATTGTGGGCGGCGTGTCCCTTGCTGTCTGCAT
The DNA here is from genome assembly GCA_034431475.1 of Thermomicrobiales bacterium. Taxonomy (GTDB): domain Bacteria; phylum Chloroflexota; class Chloroflexia; order Thermomicrobiales; family UBA6265; genus JACCXM01. Next base: position 27,652 of record DAOUDE010000115.1, read on the forward strand.
GTGCCGCTGCCTGCTACCGCTGATTGCACGCACAGTGGTATACGGAACAGGCGTAAAAATGTTACAGAACGAGGTCATCGCACTGGCGCGCTTTCGGCCATGCCAGGACGCCCGGTTGGGGATTGCGGCGCAGCCCGCCCACGCTCCTTGCCCACTCGCTCTAAAATCGCACGGTTGCGGTGTGTTGCGTGGACAGGGAGTGGGAGCAGGATCGTGGGCAGTATTCTCGGCAGTCTGCCGGTTGGTGAGAAGATTGGGTTGGCGTTTTCCGGTGGGCTGGATACCAGCGCTGCACTGACGTGGATGCGCGGCAAGGGCGCGCTCCCCTACGCCTACACCGCCAACCTCGGCCAGCCGGACGAGACGGACTACGAGGATATCCCTCGCCGCGCCCTGAGCTACGGCGCGGAGCAGGCGCGGCTGGTCGACTGCCGCGCCCAGATGGTGGCGGAGGGCCTGAGCGCGCTGCAGTGCGCCGCCTTCCATATCACCACCGCCGGGGTCCCCTACTTCAACACCACCCCCATCGGGCGCGCCGTGACCGGCACCATGCTCGTCGCCGCCATGAAAGAGGACGGCGTCAGCATCTGGGGCGATGGCAGCACCTTCAAGGGGAACGACATCGAGCGCTTCTACCGCTACGGCCTGCTCGTCAACCCGGACCTGCGCATCTACAAACCATGGCTCGATCAGGACTTCATTGACGAGCTGGGTGGCCGCGCCGAGATGTCCGCCTTCATGACGAAAGCTGGCTTCGACTACAAGATGTCCGCCGAGAAGGCGTACTCCACCGACAGCAACATCCTCGGGGCGACGCACGAGGCGAAGGACCTGGAGCAGCTCGACAGCAACGTCACCATCGTGCAGCCGATCATGGGCCTGCCGTTCTGGCGCGAGGAGGTCGAGATCCCCTACGAGGAGGTGACGCTCACCTTCGAGGAGGGGTGGCCGGTCGCCATTAACGGGGTGCGCTTCGAGGACCAGGTGGCGCTGCTGACCGAGGCGAACGCCATCGGCGGGCGGCACGGGCTGGGGATGAGTGACCAGATCGAGAATCGCATCATCGAGTCGAAGAGCCGGGGCATTTACGAAGCGCCGGGCATGGCGCTGCTCTTCATTGGCTACGACCGCTTGGTGACCGGCATCCACAACGAGGACACCATTGACCAGTATCGCGATTTTGGGCGCAAACTGGGCCGCCTGCTCTACCAGGGGCGCTGGTTCGACCCGCAGGCGATGCTCTTGCGCGAATCACTGCAGCGGTGGGTCGCGCCACTGGTGAGCGGCACGGTTACCATCGGCCTGCGCCGGGGAAACGACTACTCGATCCTGAACACCGAATCCCCGAACCTGACCTACCTTCCGGAGCGCCTGACGATGGAGAAGGGCGAAGGTACATTCACGGCGCAGGACCGCATCGGCCAGCTCACCATGCGCAACAACGACATCACGGACACGCGGGAGAAGCTGGGCACGTACCTTCGCAGCGGCCTGATCTCCTTCTCACGCGGCAGCGCCATCCCGCAGTTCCAATCGCCAGCGGAAGACCCGGCGCTGGGGGAGTAGCCGTCGAGGCGACATTCCGGCAAGTCGGGGAATACGATGCGACCGCGGAGGGTGGGCCATGGAGACGCAACAACCCTGGCACGTGTTGCTGATCTGTGGCGCCAGCGGTGTCGGCAAAACCCGGGTCAGCTACCCGCTGGCCCGGCATTTCGGCGTTGGGATCACCGAGGTGGATGACTTCCAGGTCGTCCTCGAGCGCATGACGACCGCAGCGCAGTATCCGGTGCTCCACCTGTTCCGCACTGACCCTGACGCATTCTTCGCGCTGGACGATGCGGGCAAGCTGGATGTCGCCATTGCCTACACGACGGTCATGGCGGATGCGCTGGAGGCGGTCATCGCCAACCACCTCGACGGTGGACCGCCGCTCGTTCTGGAGGGAGATTTTCTGCTGCCATCCCTGGCGGTGCAGGACGCGTATGCTGGCATCCCCGCCGCAGGCCGGGTGCGCGGCTTCACCCTGTATGAGGATGAAGTGCAGATTGCGCGCAACTACCTGGCACGGGAAGGCGAGCCGCAGCCGGATCGGGCACGCTGGAGCTGGAACCACAGCGAATGGCTACGCCGGGAGGCTGAGCGCCTCGGCCTGCCGACCCTGGCGGCTCGTCCCTGGGAGACGGCCGTGGCACGGACGCTGGATCTGCTCGACGCATCGTATGGCCCGGCATCAGGCCTGGGTGGTGGCACGTAGCGCGACGTGCGGAAACCTGCCATCGTCGCAGGCATAGCCGAGCGGCAGACCCCCAGAAAACGAGCCACCTCTCACTGACCTCGGCTGAGATTATCGGGGGTCATGTGGCAGCGCATGCGCTGTCAGGTGACAGCGAATTCGCAAAGGGTCGGGACCAGGACGGCGGCAGGGCAGGCTCAGGCTCAGGCTCAGGCTCGCAACCTCTGCAAAAATGCGTAGTTTTGCGCATGACACTACTCTCGTCTTGGCACATCATTGCACTCTTGACATCATGCCGGGGCCCGAGGAGTTGCATCATGGATGCCGATCGATTCGACACCCTCGCCAGGACGCTCACCAGCACCCGTTCGCGACGCTCGACGCTCGGCGCTGCTGTAGCAGCGGGGTTTCTTGGGGCCCTTGGCCGCGGCCGGGGTGAGCCGGACCGCGTTGCTGCCCAGGGGGAGTGCGGAGCCAATGGGGAGCTGTGCGACCTCGCCGGGCAGGGTGGCCTCTGTGTCATCGACTTCGAGGCGACCGTCCTGCAGGGACCAGACGCCAACCGGGCACTCGTCGCTGACGGGCCTCCGGGCACGTTGCGCGGCTACCTGCGCTTTGCACTTTCGGGCAGCGGCGACCTCCAGAATGCGGACCTTCTCCTCGGCGATGGCAGGAGCCTGCCGGTTGTCGGCCAGGTCACCGGGCACAGCTTCCAGGTGCGGCTCGATTTCGGCCAGGGGCGGGCCTTGGTGGCCGTCGGCGTAGGGGAGCAGGCTATTGCCCGCTGCCTGGGCCGGATCGACGGCACGGCGGTCGGCCCCGGGGCCGGGGACCTCGGCGAGTTTCACGCGGTCGCCGGTGTGCAGAATATTCCACCGGGGGACGGCAACGCCGACCCCAACGGCAACGGCAACTCCAACTCCAACACGAACGGCAACGGCAACGCGCAGCCGCTCCCAGGTGGCGGCGGCGATGCGCCGCAAACGGGACAGGGCAGCGCGCAGAGCCCGACCGGCCAGACTGGCAACGCAAACCGCGCCGACGGAAGCAGTGGGACCCAGGGCCTTGCTGCCGAAATGGAGGAACGCGGCGCAACGCAATCGCTCCCGGACGGGAATGCCGGTGCAGCCAGCGAGCCACCCGCTGGGCAGCGCGATGATGCCGAGGATGACTCCAGCGCAACGGAAGATCCGCAACCCGTACCGGGCACGACCCGCGGTGGCAACCGCGATGACCAGGTTGAGCAACGCCAGGCGATCGGGGAAACCGGTGACGAAAACGAACAGGATGGGGCTAACTCGATAGCCGGAGAAGGTCTCGAGAGCGCATCCGCGCAGACTTGCCCGGCGGGCGAGACGCGCTGCGGCGATGCCTGCGTTGATCTGCGCACGGATGTCCTGAATTGCGGCGCGTGTGGCAACGCCTGCCTCAATGGCAGCGAATGTGTCGGCGGCGCGTGCGCACCGGTCACCACAACCTGCCCAACAGGCCAGACCCGCTGTGGCGAGGTCTGCGTCGATACGACGAGCAGCGCAGCCAACTGCAGCGCCTGCGGCCGCGCCTGCGGCGCGGATGAAACCTGCCGGGACAGCCTGTGCGTCCCGATCGACGGCGGTGGAGGCTGCAAGACGGGCCTGACCCCGTGCGGGACGACATGCGCCAACCTGCAGACGGACAAGACCAACTGTGGCGCGTGCGGCGTTACGTGCGCCACCGGCGAAGGGTGCCTCAACGGCGTTTGCACACCGGGCTCGGGTTCCTGCCCCACCGGGCAGGTCCTGTGCGGCACCGAATGTCGCACCGGGTTGACACTTTCCGACGGGAGCATCGTCTGCTCCGGCGGCGGCGCACCGCCGGCTGAGTGCCCTCCTGGGCAAGCCCTTTGCAACGGCGCCTGTCAGGCCGAGGGCGCTTGCCAGGCAGCAACTGACTGCCCACCCGGGCAGGGGCGGTGCTACGGCATCTGCAAGGATTTCCAGACTGATCCCGGGTACTGCGGCTCCTGCTCGAACGCCTGTCCCGGCGGAGTTTGTACTGGTGGGACGTGTGTTTCCTGTGGTGAGGGATTCACGCCGTGCGGCGCCACCTGTGTGAACACCGCCACGGACCTGGACAACTGTGGCTTCTGCGGTAACCCCTGCGGCACGCAGTGCATCGATGGCCAGTGCGCCGCCGTAGGGCCATCGCCAGTACGGACCTGTCCCGATGGGCTCACCCGCTGTGGCGACTTCTGCGTTGACCTGGCCGTGAACGATGCCAACTGCGGTGCATGCGATGTTGTCTGCCCAGCCCCAACGCGCTGCACGGCCTCCACCAGCGGGAGTCCTCCGGGGATCTGCTATATGCCAGCCGAAGTCTGCTACGCCCAGGGTCTTTTCCCCTGCGGAACGCGTTGCATCGACTACAACACCGATCCCAACAATTGCGGAGCTTGCCACAACGTCTGCAGCGTGAATACCGAGTGCCAGGGCGGGCGGTGCGTCATCACCGGCGCGGCGCAGACGCTTGCGCCAACCGATGACGAACCCGTGGCAGAGACGGCGCTCGAGCCGGAACTAGAACCCGAAGCCGAACCCGAACCCGAGCCAGAACCAGCACCAGAGGAAGAAATCGACGCAGTCGAGCCTGCGCCTGCGGCCGATGCGCCGGCGCCCGCATGTCCGAACGGGCAGGTCGAATGCGGCGGCTACTGCGCCGATCTGATCTCTGACCCGTACAACTGCGGAAACTGTGGCACTGTTTGTGGGTCCGACAGCGTGTGTGCATCCGGTCTCTGCAGCCCAGCGGAAGCGCAGCCAGACGTGGCGGATGGTGGCGTGGTTGAACCCCTGCCGGAGGGGGTCGCGGTTGCCTGCCTGGACGCCGGTGGCTCGTGCGATCCCGCGTCGCCGGGTCCCTGTTGCAGCGGCGTCTGCAACGACGATGGCGCCTGCGCCTGACCGGGAACCGTCACGTCCGGGCATGCTGACGCGCCCAACCGGGGAGCAATGGAGGTGAGCACCAGGTCTGCCATGCCGCCTGTCGTCGGTGATCTCGCGGAACTCGGCGCGGTGGTGGCCGCGTGGGTCCAGCCTGGGCACGCCGGGAGAGTGATCACCGGCCTGGCGTGCGACCCATCACTAGAGGACGTCCACCCAGGCGTGCTCTTCGCACCGCTGGATCTGCCAGAAGCCCACGTAACGCGCCTGGCAGCACGCGCGGTCGAGCGCGGCGCGGTGGCCTTGCTCCTGGAGCACGCGTGCCATCTCCCCGTGCCACAGATCATCGTGCCTTCGATCCGGGCCGCGCTGCCCCATATTGCGGCCGCGTTCTATGGCTACCCGGCCAGGCACCTGCGCTGCATCGGGGTTACCGGAACCGAGGGCAAGACCACGACAACCTTCCTGATCGACGCCATCCTGCGCGATGCCGGTCTGCGTCCAGGATTGATCGGGACCCTGGAATGGCGGGCTGGCGACACCTGGACGCGCCACCGGAGCGATCGCACGACGCCTGAAGCGCCGCATCTGCAGCGCCTGCTGCGTCGGATGGCCGATGCCAGCGACCGGTGGGCGGTCCTCGAGGCCTCCTCGCAGGGGTTGGCACTGCACCGCCTGGATACGGTGCCATTCGCCGTGGGCGCGGTCACGTTCATCACCCAGGACCACCTCGATTTCCACGGGAGTGTCGAGGCCTACCGTCGTGCCAAGGCGATCCTGTTCGAGCGTGTCGCGGCGGATGGGGGAATCGCCGTGATCAATGTCGACGATCCGGCCGCGGCGGGGATGCGCAGCTATGCTGGCTCAGCTCCCGTCGTCACCTACAGTGCGGAAGGCCGCGCCGCCGACTTCCGGGCCAGTGGCATCGACGTGCGCCCAACAGGCACGCGGTTTACGCTGTCTGCCCCTGGCGCCCCCCACCGCCTGACCCTCCCACTTGCGGGGGCGTTCAACGTGGCGAATGCGCTCTGCGCCGCCGCCGTCGCTCACGCGGTCGGGATCCCGCTCGCCCAGATCGTGCGCTCGCTCGAGACCACCGCGCCTGTTCCGGGGCGACTGGAGCGGGTGAAGGCGGGGCAACCCTTCCTGGTGCTCATCGACGAAGCACAGTCAGCGCCGCAAGTGGCCGGAGCACTGGAGATCGCCAGTCAGCTCGTTTCCGGAGGCCGCGTCATCGTGGTGATCGGTGGTTCGGATGCCGTGCCTCCTGCCGTGCTCCGCCAGAAGGGCGAGATTGCGGCGCTAGCTGCTGGTTTCGCCGTCTTCACCACGCAGCACTCCCACCGCGCCGAGCCGGCCACCCTCATGGCGCACCTTGCGGCAGGCGCTCGGGCAGCGGGTGGCATCCAGGGCACTACGTTTGCCTGTATCGCGGAACGGCGGGCAGCCATCGGCCACGCGCTGGGGCTCGCACGACCCGGTGACTGCGTACTCATCCTCGGAAAGGCCGACGCCGGCACGATCACCGTGCGCGGGAGGACGACCCCATGGGACGAGGCCGCCGTGGTCCGCCAGTTGCTGGCCGGGATGGGTTACGGCGTGCCATCCTCAGCCGAGGATGGCGACATCGCCCATGGTGGGCAGCGACTTTCGCGGACGTGAGACCTCCCCGGCGTCAGATGTCGCAGCGTTCGGAGCCGACGCGGAGTAGCGCCATGGCCTCACCCACGCGCGTCGGTTGATCGCGCCGGCAAGGCAGGCATTGATGCGTTCGTGCCTGGACATGCCGGCTCCTCGTGGCGGGCGTCGGGCAGGAGCACGCAGCCGGTCTGCGTGCGGAGTGTGCCGCCAGCGCGGCGGGATGCCTGTTTCAACCCATGCAGCAACGTTAGCGAATTGCGCCCTCAGTTCAATGCTTATGCCACAAGCATGATGCAGCCTGGTCGATAGGGATAGAGGGTCCTTGTTGCACACTGGCCGGGCTGTCACCATGCGTCGTGGTGTCATCCCGGGTAAGCAACCACCGATTCCGCTCGCGTTGAATCAAGGAGATTGCGCGTTCATGACGAACTGCCAGCGGCCACGGGTTCGCGAGTTCGGTATTTCTCCTGGCGAGCTGGAGCCAGGCCCGTTGAATGCCATCACGGATGTCGCTGGCGTGCTGGTCGGGCAGACCACCGTCTGGTGGGGCGATGGTGACCTGAGGCCGGGGCAGGGCCCGGCGCGCACGGGCGTGACCGTGGTGCTGCCGCATGGGGGCAACCTTTTCCAGGCGAAGGTCCCGGCGACGTTCCACGTCATCAACGGCTTCGGCAAGAGCATCGGCGGCGACCAGATCACCGAACTCGGCACCATCGAGACCCCAATTGCGCTCACCTCGACCCTCGCCGCTGGCCGGGTTGCGGACGCACTGGTGAGCCACGCGATCCGGGAGAACCCCGGCATTGGGATCACCACCTCAACGGTCAATCCCGTTGTGGGCGAGTGCAACGACGGGTGGCTCAACGATATCCAGGGGCGGCACATCACGGAGCAGGATGTCCTGGCGGCAATCGACAGCGCCTCCGCTGGTCCTGTCGCCGAGGGCGCGGTCGGCGCCGGGACCGGGATGCGCTCGTACGGCTACAAGGCGGGGATTGGCACGGCATCTCGCCTGACTCCGGCCCAGCTTGGCGGCTGGACCGTCGGCGTGCTCGTGCTGGCGAACTTCGGGGCCGCCGGGCAACTCGTAGTCGATGGCGTCAAGGTAGGCCGGGCGCTGGAGCGCGAGCGGAACCTGGAGCCGGAGAAAGGCTCCATTATCACCATCGTCGCCACGGATGCGCCGTTGCTGGATCGCGGGCTGGGGCGGCTGGCGCGGCGGGTGGCGCTGGGTCTGGCGCGCACGGGCTCGACCGGCGGGCATGGCAGCGGCGAAGTCGCCATCGCGTTCTCGACCGCGCCGGGCCTGCGCGTACCGCATGAACCAGCGAGCCCCGTGCTGCAGCGAGAAATCCTCGCCGACGATGACCGCGGCAATCACCCCGGGCAGATCGACGCGCTCTTCCAGGCCGTGGTCGAGGCCACGGAGGAAGCGGTGCTGAACAGCCTGTTCCGGGCGGAAACGGTGACTGGCCGCGATGGCAACACGAGCCTCGCGCTGCCGCTGGAGCGGGTGCGGGAGATCATGCAGCATCGCGGGTTGAGCCGGTAGGCCACGGCGCTGAGGCAGGCCCGCAGGCGCCCGCCCCTGCGACATGCGCTGGAGCACAGGACCCCGCTCCCTTTCGCCACGCCCAGGGTTGTCATCCAGCTTCATGTGTCATCCTGAGCGAAGTCGAAGGATCTCGGTCCCGGCCAACGCGGTCCGAGGTGGCATCCACCTTTCGCTGTCGTCCCGACGCAGGAGGGATCTTGGCGCTGCCAGTCGGCGCCCATGTCTGCCCCCGAGCGGCGTGTCCACCTCCCCCACGGCGGCCGGGGGCAAGATCCCTCCTGCGTCGGGACGACACCGGAGGGAGGCGGTGGCACGGGAACTGACTGGGTGCGCTGGGTCGCTGTGGGCTCGAGGCTGGGCCGAGATCCTTCGCCTGCGGGCTCAGGATGGCACGGGAGGGCGGACGACGATGCAAGCCGAGTGACGCCGGGAGGGCGGGGCCAACGGTGACACGTCAAGGTGGATGCCCCGGGAACCTGGTGGGGAGCGGGGTCCTTCGACAAGCTCAGGACGACACCCGGAGGGGAACACAACCCGGATGTGTCCGGGCGCGTTTGCCGCTGGTTGGTTACTCCCCTCGTTCCGCCACCCGCGCGTTGGCCCAGACGCCGAGCAGGGCAACGATGGTGAGTCCGGCGAAGAGGGCGATGAACGGCCCGGGCATGCCGGGCTGCGGGTGCTGCACGAAGAGGAGCGCCAGCACGGTCGAGCCGGTGACGCTGCCCAGGTAGCGGGAGGTGGAAAAGATGCCTGCGGCAGCGCCGGTTTGGGCGTGCGGGACAGCCTCCACAGCGGCGGTCTGCACTGGTGCGCCCGAGACGCCGAGGCCCAGGCCCATGGCCGCCAGCGCGATCACCATCGGCGCCAGGGCCGGTTGCCGTACGGCCAGGGTCAGGCTCGCCGTGCCAAGCAGCAGGATCGCCGCGCCCACCACCGCCGGCAGCCAGCGGCCGCGCTGGTCGGTCCACCGGCCGCCGATGGGACCCCAGAGTGCGGCAAAGGCGGAGAGCGCGGCCAGCACCAGGCCGGCAGTCTCCACACCGTAGCCGCGCACATCAGCCAGGTAGAGCGGCAGGGCCAGCAGCACGGTGTACATCACCAGGTTGCTGAGACCGATGGAGGCGCACGCCGCGGCGAAGTGCGGGCGCGCGAAGAGGCGCACATCCACTACCGGAGCAGGGGCGCGCAGCTCCCAGCGTACGAAGGCGACACCCAGCAGCACGCCTGCCAACCCGGCCCCGGCGGCCAGCAGCGGCTGCCCGGCGCGAGTCAGGGTCGGGATAAGGATCACTGCCCCGAGCGCGGCGGCGAAAAGCACCGAGCCAGCGATATCGAACGGTGGCCGCTCCCGGCGCGACGCCAGCGTGCGAGGCAGGCTCTGCCAGCCGAGCAGGAGCGCGGCAGCCACCACGGGCACGTTCATCCAGAAGATGGACGGCCAGCCAAAGGTGCTGACCAGTACCCCGCCCAGTGGTGGCCCCGAGGCGGCAGCCAGGCCAGCGGCCATCCCCACGACACCGAACGCGCTGCCTCTCCGCTCCTCCGGCACCGCCTCGCGGATCATGGCCGCGCCGTTGGGGAAGGTCAGTGCGCCAGAGAGCGCCTGCATGGTGCGGAAGAGGATCAGGATCGGCAGGCTCGGGGCGAAGGCACACCCCACTGAAGCCAGAGCGAACCAGAGCAAGCCGCCCAGGTAGACGCGCCGCCGCCCGTAGAGGTCCCCCAGGCGGCCGCCAATCGGCTGCCCCACCGCCATCGCCACCAGGTAGAGCGTTACCAGCGCCGCCGTGGCCGTCACCGAAACTCCCAGCGCCTGCTGGATGTCTGGCAGCGCCACCGCGATCATCGTCGAGTTCAGCGGCGCGAGCGTGGTACCGATGGCGATGGCGGGCAGCAGCCAGCGCTCCGGCGCATCGAGCGCCGGGGCCGTGGTGGCGTTCGTGGTGGGGGAGGTGGCCTCGCTTCTCACACCGGGTAGGTCACCAGGCCGCCGCTTCCGTCCACGGTGATCTCCTGCCCGGTCTGAATCGCTCGCGTCGCGCCCGCAGCGCCAACGACGGCGGGAATGCCGTACTCCCGCGCCACGATGGCGCAGTGACTGAGGGGGCCACCCGTTTCCGTCACCACCGCGCTGGCAATGCCGAAGAGCGGCGTCCACGGCGGCATGGTGGTGATCGCCACCAGAATCTCGCCCGGCTCAAGATGCCTGGCGTCATCCAGCGTGCGCGCCACGCGGGCAACACCTGTCACGGTCCCGCGCGAGCCGGGGGTGCCCTTGAGCTGCCCTGGTGTCTCGGAGATTTGCGGTGGCCCACCAAAGAAACGCACCATGCCTCGCTCCATCGGGTTGCTGGCCGGAGGCGGCCCTGCTGGCGGACGCCCGATGAACGGTGGCGGTGTCATCTCCGTGGCGTGAGCCAGCTCAGCGCGACGGCGCCGGACCAACGCCTGAACGTCGGGTGCTGTCAGACCCGGCGCCCCACGCAGGATCGCCCGGACATCGTCCAGGTTGAGCAGGAAGATGTCCTCCGGCGCTTGCAGCCAGTCTCGCTCCGCCAGGCGCTGGCCCACACGGAGCATCACCAGGCGCATGAAAGCCGTGTTGCGCTGATCAATGTAGAAGTTGTGCTCCTCCTGGAGGAACGCGCCGTGCCGAGCGAACTGCAGCAACGCCTCGAACTGCTCCCGCACGGCCTCCGGGTACACCGCCAGCTGCTCCCGCGCGGCAACCAGCGCCGTTTCGGCGGAGGTCGCCATGGCCGCGTGCTCGGCCCGGGCATCGCGGCCAGAGATGACGTAGGCACGGATGGCGGCCAGCGCGACCGAGGGATCCTCCTGCCAGGTCGGGACATCCAGGGCGAAGAGATCCTGGCGCAAGCCGTAACTGGCCAGGTACTCCTCCAGCGCCATCAGGAAGGTGCGTCCGGCCTCGGTTCCCGCCAACGCTCGCACAATCGCATCGGGCGGCGTGGCGATGATCTCTTGCGCCAGCCCGTGCTCCCGCGCGATGGCCGCCAGGTCGGAAATGCCGAAGCCGGCCTTGACGCTCTCCGAGACCGCGCCCACCAGCAGGGCGTGGCCATCGGCGTCTGTCCCGCCAAAGAGATCAGCGTAGAACTCGTCGAAGAGTTGCATGGAGAGCAGCATCGGCATGGCGATGCGGAAGTGGATGGTCCACGCCTCGCTGGCAATGGCCTGCGCCTCATCGATGGCAGCCAGGACCTCCGCGTCGGACGCGCCCGGCGGCGACAGTTCGCCCAGGCGCGCCTCCAGTTCACGCAGGCGCGGCAGGTGTTCGCCGTGCCACCGCTCCATCATGCGGCCAAGCTCGCGCTGGCTCGCGGCCTCCGCCCGCTCGGCCATCTGGCGCGCGTCGTCCTCGGAGGCCGGGACAACAGGGGTAAAGCGCGTGAAGTGGAAGTAGTTGCGCGCACGTGTGTCATACCCCGCGATCGGGAGGTGCATTTCGCGTGCAGCGGTGCGCATACCGGTGCTGGAAGCGGCTCCGATGATATCGGCGGTCAGCGGCGTGATGGGCAGTGGCGAATGCATGGGATCGAACATGAACGGTTCGCCGTCGTCGAATGGGGCCTCCCAGGGTTCCGGGAAAGCGAGATGGATGGACGTGGGGGACATTACGCTCACAAGGCACTCCTCGTTCGGTCAACAATGCGGAGAACGGTGGAAACGAGGCCACGTCAGTCGCCGGTCAGCGCCAGATCGGCCGGTGCACCAGCGCGGTCCAGGGTGGTGATGGGCCGCGCCTGGAAGAGGACGATCTTGCCGCCGGCAAGCGCGCCCTCGATATCAGCGGCGTAGCCGAGGCGCGCGGCCAGGCTGCGCACCAGCGCGGCGATCTCCGCTGCCTGCTCTGCGGTGAGCGCGGGCAGGGAGCGCATCAGGCGCGGGACCGGCGTCTCCCGCGTGCCCGAGCCACTGGCATCGGGGATGATCATGAGTTGCTTGTCGCCGATGCTGTAGTCGGTGACCTGGCTGTCTGGCGCGACGACGACGTGATCGGGCGTGACCAGGCCAGAGACCAGCGCCTCGCCCAACCCCCAGGACGCGGAGATGACGACGTGGTCCCGCCGCTCGCCAACTGGATCGTCCGTGAAGGCGATGAACGAGACATCGCTGCGGATCATCTGCTGCACCACGACCGCCATGCACGGCGATCCATCCGGCAGGTTGGCCTGCCGGTAGGCCACCGCCCGCTCGGACCAGAGTGAAGCCCAGCACTGGCGCACGGCAGCTTCCAGCTCCGGTAGGGTACGCACACCCAGGATGGTGTCGTGCTGACCCGCGAAGGAGTACTCCTTGCCGTCCTCCGCGGTCGCGGAGGAGCGCACTGCCAGCGCCACATCGTCTCCGGCGCGCTTCCGGAGGGCAGCGAAGCCCTCGGCCAGCGCCACAGCGAGGTCCTCAGGGAGCGGCGCGGTCAGGATCTGCTCGCGCAGCGCCGGCAGCGTGGCTGGCGTCACGGCGGCGACATCCGCTACACCCAGACTGGCCATGAACGCCGCGCACGCCGCCGCGGTGATGGCGAACGCGGGCGGCACCGGCGCGCCGAGCGCGGCCAATTCACTCAGGCTCGCGCCCTTGCCGCCGACCAGGTCGCGCGTGAGCAGCGTCTGGTCCAGCCAGACCGTTGGGGATATGACGGCATGCAAACGTGGTCCAGACAACCATTTCCCTCCGGCGCGCGGCAGAGCATAGCAACTCGTTAACAATTGTGCGGACACCGTGCTCCCCCGGCAATGGCAACAATGTGGTAATCCCTGCTCCGCAGGACGACTGGCCGTGCCAGGCGAATCACGATGTCAGGGCAGAGAGCGGGGAAGGATCAGGACGCAGGCTTCGGTCACGATGCCGATATGTCGCCACCTTGTCAGCCGACGAGCAGAGCAGTTTGATGGCATGTAATTTGGGCCTACTTCGATGACTTACTCCGCATTCACCCAGCAGGTCCCGGAAGGCGCGTATCCACGGTGCCAGAAGCTTACTTTCCTGTGAGCGAACTGAAACTGAGGAGTCCAACTGTATGGCAAATAGGTTATGTCGGCTTTGATTGGCCTTGTAGGCCCGGAGGTTGCTTCCCCTGATAAGCGAGCAGTCGGGTAGTTAATCCTCGGCCGTTCCGCGTTTCAGGGGCTTGCTAATCCGCTCGGGGAGCGGGATGGGGTCATCGAAACCCTTGCTCGCGGCCATCGTGGCCAAGAGCTTCAGTGTCGTGTTGGGTGGAACGCGGGCGTCCGTTTCCCAGCGGGTCACCGTATTGTGAGCCACTCCGACCTCTCGGGCGAAGTTCTCCTGGGTCATGTCGTAGACCTCCGTCCGCAGGCGGTAGATCCAGTCAGCCAGTGGGGAGTAAATCTTCTTCATGGGTGGAATCTATGTTGGTTTCTTCTCACAACCATCGGCGTTCTTCTCCTGTTGAATTGGTCGAAGCTCCTGCCCGTACCGCAACTCTATCTTTCGCAATTGTATGCGTTGGCCCCAACAGAGACGGAGGCTGCAGGGCTTCGCTCATCCTTCTTCGAAAGTCGCGGTGGAATCCATCAGCCAATCCCGAATCGTCGTTCACCCATGTGAGTTAGTTGGGGTTCAGTGGAGGCAGCAATCGGGGTCGCATCTGTCCGTCGTCTGAGCCATTGAACATAAGTCGACCCCAAAACTCAGCCGACAAGGACTGAAACGCAGGGTCGCCTGAACCTGAAGTTGACAGCAGGCGCAGTGCCGATTCCCTACTGAGAGACATGAATGAGCGTTTACAGCACATTATCGTGCTCTCGGGCAGTGAGTTGATTGACAGTGCCACCGACAAGATTGACTAATAAGACTAATTAGTCCATAATAGGGACTTGTAAGTTTTCGCAGCGGGAGTTGTTTGGCATGTCACAAAAGGGAAAGAGACGAGAACGACGATATCGAGACTGGCTCCAGGAAGGATTTCCGCTTTACCTCCAGAGGCAGTTATTGGATCGTGACTGGAATCTCGCTGATCTCTCAGAGCAGAGTGGCATCGCGGTGAGTGTGATATCTCGCTGGATGCAGGGTCAAAAGCCCAGCCCGCGATCAATACGCGCTGTGGCCGATGCTCTCTCACTTCCCTACGAGGAGGTGTGGCAGGCAGCACTCAATGAGCGCGTTTCCAGTGAGGACCCGCATCGCCTGGAACTGGCTCGGCTTTTGGAGAGAGTGAATTTAACCCAGGAGCGTTACACAACCCTGCGGACCCTGATGATGGTAATGATTGAGGACTCGCCTCCGGCGAATCCGAGGTCATGAGCAAGTAAACCAGTTCAGGGCTCAAACACCACGTCCCTGCGATGGCCAACTCATTGATGATCAGAGCGCACGCGAACGTGCTTTCGGACCGTGAATTGATTTCAACGTCGATTTGAACAGCATTGCCCGCCTGCTGGCGATCCCTGCGCAGGAAGTTAACCCATTTGAAAATGACCATCGGACACCTTTCTGTCCAATAGTCGTCAGGAGCACATCTGGCATGCGATCCGATACGAAAGCTGCTGCGGATGCCCTCCACTGGGACCCGATTCCGCTGGCGGAGATCGCGGCGGCGCGAGAGCGGCTGCGAGGCGTGGTCCTGCGCACACCGCTGGTGCGGCTGGATGCTGAGGCCGGGGCTGGGCCTGCGGTGTTCCTCAAGCTGGAGAACCTGCAGCCGGTGCGCTCGTTCAAGCTGCGCGGCGCCTACAACGCGATGGCGAAGATCGGGCGCGCCGGATTGCCCGAGGGCGTCTGGACCGCCAGTTCCGGCAATATGGCGCAGGCGGTGAGTTGGTCCGCGCGGGCGCTGGGGGTTCCGGCCACGGTCTACATGCCGGAGCACGTACCCCAGGTCAAGGTCGAGAATGTGCGCCGCTACGGCGGCACGCCGGTAAAGCTCCCGGCGAACGACCTGACCCGGATTTTCCTGACCGGGCAGCACCCCGGCGCGCCGGGACGCTTCATCCACCCCTACAGCGATCCCGATGTCATGGCGGGGCACGGCGTGATCGGGCTGGAACTGCTGGAAGACCTGCCGGAGGTCGACACCGTGATCGTGCCCTTTGGCGGCGGCGGCTTGATCTGCGGGATCGCCTCGGCCCTGCGCGAGCTACGGCCGGAGGTGAAGATCTACGCCAGCGAGATCGACACCGGCGCGCCGTTCGCGCCCTCCCTGGCCGCCGGGCGCCCGGTCGAGGTGGCGTTCACGCCCAGCTTTGCCGACGGCATCAGCGATGCCTTCGTGAATCCCGAAATGCTGGACCTGGCAAAGGACCTGGTGGATGGCTCGATCGTGGTCAGCCGCGAGCAAACCGCCGCCGCCGCGCGCCTGGTGATGGAGCGCAACCGGGTGATTCCGGAGGGCGCGGCGGCCACTGCCGTAGCCGCCGCCCTGACCGGCCAGGCGGGCAGCGGCAACGTGGCCTGCATCCTGAGCGGCGGGAATATCGACACACAGACGCTGCTGACGGTGCTGCGCGGTGAGACGCCGATGTAGCGCGGGTGCGCCGGATTGCCAAATCGTGATCTGGCGCGCCCAGTCGTGATCCGGAGCGCCCACAGAGAATCAGGCCACCAGCCCGATCACCTGACTTGCGATTGTCCGTGTCGTGGCCGCTGCAAGATGTGGGGAACGTTGGGGACTAGCCGTTGGCGGCTGCCTCCAGCGTGGCGATGTCGATCTTGTGCATCTGCATCATGGCCTGCATGGCGCGCTGCGCGCGCGCCGGGTCGGGGTCGGTCAGCAGCTCGGGCAGGCGGCGGGGCACTACCTGCCAGGAAAGGCCGAAGCGATCCTTCAGCCAGCCGCAGTCGCCTGGCTGGCCGCCGTCTGCCGTCAGGGTCTCCCAGTAGCGGTCAACCTCCGCCTGCGTCTCGCAGTCGATGACGAACGAGACGGCTTCCGTGAAGGCGTGGACCGGGCCGCCGTTCAGCCCCACGAAGTCCTCTCCATCGAGCGTGAAGACCACGGTCAGGGCCGGGCCGCCCTCCCCCATTCGCGCAACGTCGGTGAGCTTCGAGTTCGGGAAGACCGATACGTAAAACGTTGCGGCCTCTTCGGCGTTGTCGTTGAACCACAGAAACGGTGTGATCTTCTGGCGCATGGTGGTGCTCCTGTCCCGCACGCAATTGCCGGCGCTCGCCACGCCGGCTCGCACATGAGGTAGTCGCCCCCGGCGCACGCGAATCGACATGACCCGGCCGCACTGTCCGGCTGGTCCGCTACTATCCGTGTCACACATGGCATACGCGCCTTCCAGCCAGGGTGGGTGGGATGCGGCCCGCACAAATGACCGGTAATCGCGTGAGCAACGAGCGCGACACAACACCCAAGCGGGCAGCGCAGCCGAGCCGCAAGCGCGCCCGCGCGCGCGATCTCTCGACGGCCGAGGCTGCGGACCTGCTCGGCGTCACCGAACGCACCGTGCGGCGGGCGATTGCGCGTGGGGATCTGGCCGCCAGCAAGAGCGGCGGCGTCTACCGCGTGCGGGAGCAGGATGTCGCCGCGTACGCTGCCCGCACTCAGCGCCACGCTGCGCCGCCTGCCCGCTACCTGCCGGAGCAGTTGCTGGCCGAGCACGCCGCAGCCAACTCGTCGTACATCACCCGCCGGGAGCTGCAAGGCGACCTGGCGGCGAAGCTGCGTGACCCGGCGGTGCGTATCGTGACGCTGACCGGCCCCGGCGGCGCCGGTAAATCGCGCCTGGCCATGGCCGCCTCCAGTGAGGTCGCCGCCGCGTTCCCAGATGGAGTGGTCGCTGTGCCGCTGGCCACGATCTTCAATCCGGCCCTGGTGGCGCCGGCCATTGCCCGCGCACTCTGGATCCAGGAAGCGGTGGGACAGGACCTCTCCTACCTCCTGGCCTCGGCGCTGCATGGCACCCGCCGCCTGATCGTGCTGGACAACTTCGAGCAAATCCTGCCTGCCGCGCCGCTGGTCTCCTGGATGGCGCGGATCGCGCCGGAGTGCACCTTCCTGATCACCAGCCGCGCCCCGCTACACGTGCGCGGCGAGCAGGAACTGCCGGTGCCGCCCATGCCCGTGGCCACGGCCAACGCCACGCCAGAGGAGGTGCTGGCCTCCGAAGCCGGGCAACTCTTCGTCGCGCGGGTGCGCGAACATGTCCCAACCTTCACGGTGGATACCCGGAACGCGCCGCTCGTGGCCGCCATCTGCGCGCAACTCGATGGTCTGCCGCTGGCCATCGAGCTGGCCGCAACCCGCGTGAAGATGCTCGGCCTGGAGCACGTGCGGCAGCATCTGCACCGCAGCTTGCACCTGCTCGCCGGTGGGCCTGCCGACGCGCCACACCGGCACAGCACCATGCGCAACGCCATCGCCTGGAGCTACGACCTGCTTTCGGGAGAGGAGCAACGCGTCTTCCGCCAACTCGCCGTGTGTGTCGGTGGCTGCACGCTGGACGCCTCGTTATCCCTCGCGCGGATGCCATCCCACCAGGAATTGCCGCCGCAGGACACGGCCGGCGGCGAACCAGAGGCCGCCGCGCTGGACCACATGGCGGCGCTCGTGGACCACAGCCTGCTCACGGTGACGCCAGGTCTGGATGGCACGCTGCGCTACGGCATGCTGGAGACGATTCGCGAGTTCGCGGTGACCCATCTCTCGCCAGAGGAACAGGAACGCGCCAACATCACCCACGCCCGTTTCTTCCTGGACCTTGCGTGGCAGCACCGGCCGCTGGTCACCACCCGCGCCACGTCCGCGCCGATGAACGCGCTGGCGGCCGATCTGGAGAATATTCGTGCGGCCCTGGAGTGGCTGGACCACGCCAACCTGCACGCCGAGTTTGCACGCCTGGTGGCCGCCACCTACATCTTCATGTTCGCGTGCGGGCACTTCGCGGAAGGGGTGACCTGGCTGCAACGCGCCGAGGCGAAGATGGCCGATTTTCCGCCGCTGGAGCGCGCGCTGCTGCAGGTCGGGATAGCCGAGCACCTGATGGTGAACGGCGAACATGGTGCAGCCACGGCGGCATTCGCGGACATTCTGCCCCTGGTGCGCGCCGCAGGCAGCCCCTTCGACCTCGCCAATGCGCTCATCTCCAGCGGGGTGGCGCATGTTTACAACGGGGAGCATGCGGCGGGGGAGGCGCTCCTGCAAGAGGCGCTGACGCTGGCGAATCTCATGCCCGACCGCCAGGTCCACGCGGCCATCGCGTCCCGCGCCCAGGCCAACCTCAGCGTGGCCGCCCGGGCGCAGGGGCACCTGGCGGCGGCGGCCCGGTGGGGCGAGGCCGCGCTGGAGCGCTGCCGTGCCGCCGGGCTGGAGCAGGCGGAAGCGCGCATCCTGATCGACCTCGGGGATATTGCCCGGGACCAGGGGTACTCCACGCACGCGATTGCCCGGTACCAGGCGTTCCTGCTCCGCTTCGATGACCGGGGTGAGGTGCGCCTGCTGGCGGATGCGCTTGGCGGCATTGCCAGTGCCCTCGCCGCCACCGGCAACGACGCGGTTGCCCTCCCCTTGTTCGACGCCGCCAGCCGCCTGCGCGAGCGCACCGGGTACCACCTGCTGCTGCCCACGGATCTCTCCCGGCACGAACAGGAGTTGGCAGCGGCGACCGAACGGTTGGGAGCAGAGACAGCCGCGAACATCCTGGGCGTGTGGCACGAGCAACCCTTCGCCTCGATTCTGCGGCTGGCGCTTTCCATCGCGCCGGAGGAGGACGAGCGGCCCGACCGGGACGCGCCTGCCGTTGACCTCACCCCGCGCGAGGAGGAGGTGCTGCACCTCCTGCGGCAATCCCTCACCGACCGCGAGATCGCCGCCGCGCTGCACGTCAGCCCGCGCACGGTGAGCTGGCATGTGCGCCACATCCTGGAAAAGCTCGGCGCATCCACCCGCCGCGATGCCATCGCCCGCGCGCGCCGCGCCGGACTCCCGGCCCCGGCCGCCGCCCGCGCGTCACCCCGAAAACGGGAGCGGCCCTAGCCCGCCAGAACCCGGCCTAACCGCGCGCCCGCCGTGCCAGGTTGGACGAAAGTCGCACGCGGTCATGCGACGGAATGCCGTTCCGTGCCACCCGGAACCGCGATACCGTCGCTGTAGACGAACTTGCGTTTGTGGCCGCCAAGCTCGCCGTTGCCACCCTCCGGGCAACCTCCTTTCTGGCCGCACAAGGAGACCCTGTGCGATGAAACGATGGCTCATACTCTTTGCCGCGTTCGCGCTCTTCGCGCCACTGCTGCTGCGCACCGCAGGAGCGCAGGATATGGCCGCGCTCCAGGTGAGCGAGAACCCCGCCGTGGGCGCGTTTCTCACGGACGCGAACGGGATGACCCTCTACCTGTTCACGATGGACACCACGGCGAACGAGAGCGTGTGCGACGGCGATTGCGCCACGAACTGGCCGCCCGTTCCCGCTGAGGGCCTGAGCCTGCCGGAAGGCGTGCCGGGCGAACTCGGCAGCATCTCCCGCGCTGACGGCTCACAGCAGGCGTCCTACAACGGTATCCCGCTCTACCTGTTCGCGGGGGATTCGGCTGCGGGCGAAATCACCGGCGAGGGCATGGGCGGCGTCTGGTTCGTGGTCGCCCCGGGCGCCACGCACGGCGAGTACGCTCCTGCCCCGGCCGAGGGCACACCTGCCCCTGCATCTACGCTGCATGTCGGCTTCACGGACGAACTCGGGCCCTTCCTGACCGATGCCAACAGGATGACGCTGTACCTGTTCGAGAAGGACACCACGGCCAACGAGAGCACCTGCGAGGGTGACTGCCTCGCCAACTGGCCGGCCGCCACGGCCGAGGGCACGCTGACCCTGCCCGCCGGTATCCCCGGCGAGTTGACCGCCATCACCCGCGCCGATGGGGCACAGCAGCTTGCCTACAACGGTATCCCGCTCTACCACTACGCCGCCGACTCGGCCGCTGGCGACACGAATGGCCAGGAAGTGGGTGATGTCTGGTACGTGGTGACCCCAGGTATGCAGCACGGTGACGAGCCACACTAGAGCCACGAGGAAGGCGGCGACGAGGAGGCGACTCCCGCGTCGTAACGGCGAGCAACCACCCCTAGCCCCAAGACCCCATGCTCCTGTTTACCAGAGCGTGGGGTCTGTCGTTGAACTGGCGGACGACCCGCGGCGATGCTCGCCTCATGGACGACGGAGGCGAATCCGCACGATGCCGCGTTCAGTTGCCGCTGGCGATCGGTCCGGCATGCTCCAGGGCGGAAACGACTGCCGAGACCTCCAGCGCAATCATCCGGTCCAGATCGCCGCGATCCACAGCCTCACCCTTGAAGCCGCGCATGGCGGCGACCAGGAGGCGTGCCAGATCTTCCGCCGTCACGTCCCACCGCGCGCCAGCGGCCGCATCAGCCAGCAACTCGGCCAGTAACTGCTGGAAGGCGGCGTATGCCTCCTGCACCGGCGGAAGGGGCAGATCGGTCATGTCTCTGGCATCGGGGAACTGCCGGACCCGGTCATAACCGCCACCGATCCACGCCTGGCAGGCGTACGTAAGCTGCTGTTCCAGATCAGCCATCGAGGCCAGGTGACTCTGGATCTCGCGGAGATTGCGCGCATTCGCCGACAGCACGGCGGCGGCAAAAATCTCTTCCTTGTTCGGAAAGAGCAGATAGAGTGCCGGGCGCGACATCCCAACAGCCTCGGCAATATCCGACATGGTGGTACGGGCGAAGCCGTAGCGTTGAAACACGATCAGAGCGGCGTCAGCCACTCGCTCGCGTTTTGCCGCGCGCTCGTCAGGCTGGTCCACCACAAGCTCCAGTGACTTTGACATCATGCGGAATCATGCCCTACAGTATGAAGCACTGACACTTTGTCTATATTTGTCATGGTGTTAGGTAGCCAACGAACCGGCAAATTGACTCGCCACGGAAAGTCACCGGCGCTGAGGTTCTGGCTATTGCACTGAACCTGTCAGGAGGAATGACGTGAAACTCGGACTGCACTACTGGAACTACTCTACTCCCGACGATCCCGCCTTGATCGCCCCGACCCTGGCGGAGACCGCCCGCATCGCCGAGCAGGCCGGAGTAGATTCCTTCACCGTCATGGACCACTTCTTCCAGATGGATCGGGTGGCGCCCGCCGAGGAGCCGATGCTGGAGGGCTACACCACGCTGGGTTTCGTCGCGGGGCAGACGCAGCGCATGACCCTCGGCTTGCTGGTGACCGGGGTGATGTACCGCTATCCCGGCCTCCTCGCCAAGACCGTCTCCACCCTCGATGTCCTCTCAGGTGGCCGTGGCCGGCTCGGCATCGGGGCATCCTGGTATGACCGCGAGCAGCGCGGCCTTGGCGTGCCCGTGGTGCCAATGGGGGAGCGCTTCGAGCGAATGGAAGAGACCATCCAGATCTGCCTCCAGATGTGGAGCGAGAACAACGGTCCTTACCACGGGAAGTACTACCAGCTCGAGGAGACGCTGAACGTGCCGCAGCCGCTGAGCCGTCCCCGGCCACCGATCATGATTGGTGGTGACGGCGAGCAGAAGACGCTCAAGTTGGTGGCCCGCTACGCCGACTCCTGCAATCTCTTTGGCATGAGCGCCGAGCACGTTCGGCACAAGCTCGACGTGCTGCGCCAGCACTGCGCCGCCGAGGGCCGCGACTACGACGCCATCGAGAAGACCGCGCTGCTCGTGCGCCCGGCACTGGCGGACATCGACGCCACGCTCGCCGATATCGAGCAGTTTGCCGCACTGGGAGTGAGCGAAGTGCAGGTCATGCCGGCTGGCAACCCGGTTGCGTTCACGACGGAGGTCGCGGAGATACTGCTTCCCCGCCTGCGCACCATTGGTCAGGCCGTCGCTCAGTCATGACCGGCATCGGGGCGGGCCACGCAGGCCCGCCCCGATGCCAGATGCTGCCGCTAGTTCGTGCAGCCGGAAACCCCCAGCGAGCAGTTGTTCGGGGTGTTGCCCGCGACACTGCTGCCGTCGCCCAGGTGCACCGTCCCCCCATCGTTGTAAATGCCACCGCCATCCATGGTCGCCTTGTTGTCGGCGACGGCCGTGCTGTCAAGCTGGACGACACCATCGACGTACACCGCAATGCCGCCGCCAACGCCATCGGTACCGAGGGCCGTGTTCGCGGCAACCGTGCAGCCAATCAGCGTTGTGTTGCCAGTTCCCGCGTAGATCCCTCCACCCAGGCCATCCGGGTAATCCGCGTGATTCAGGCTGATGGTGCATTGGTTCAGGGTGAGCGGCAAGCGGTGACCTACATAGATGCCAGCGCCGATCTGGGCCTTGTTGCCGGTGATGGTGCAGCCGGTCATGACCAACTCTCCGGCGCCCTGTGCGACGCCACCGCCTACGCCAGTTGCCCCGGCGTCGCCACCAGTGATGCGCAGGTTCTGGATCTGGACCTGTCCCTCCTGGGCAAAGTTCGTCAGCACTGAGCCGCCAGCACCGAGCAGGATCGTGTCGGCTGCACTGTTTCCCTGTCCCGCGCCGATCAGCGTCACCGGGCGGCGGATCGTGATCGACTCGTTGTAGGTGCCGGGACAAATGCGGATGGTGGTCGGCCCGAAGGCGTCCTCAACGGCGTCCTGGATCGTGGTGAAGGTACAGGTCGGGCAGACATCACATGGCCGAGTGCACTGGCCTGTCGTCGCGTTGCAGGTTGAGCCACCGGGGCAGGAGCCGCAGGTGCCTCCCTCACCACAACCGTCGTCACCACACTGACGCCCCGCGCAGTTGGGGACGCAGCAGTTCCCCTCCGGATTGCATTGGTTGGCATCTCCACTGCAGCAGCCATCGTTGCAGGACAACGCGCCGTGGCAGCACTGGTCCCCAGCGCAACCCTTTGCCGGTGGGCGGCAGGGGTTGGTCGTGCTGCCGGCGCTGCACTGGTGCACCAGCGCGGCGCACGCAAAATTGAAGCAGTTGCTGGTGCAGCAGTCACTGTCCTGGGTGCAATCACCGCCAGTGGCCACGCACTGGTCTGCCCCAACGCCGCCTCTGCCCCCGCCGTTGTGCGCGTTCCGTTTCCGGCGCTTCTCATTCCGCCGCTTCCGGCGATGCTGCCTGGTGCGGCGTGACAGGCGATCCTTCGGCTTTTCCGCTGCGGAGTCACGTGCCCCAATGGTGGAAAGAACACCACCCAGGCCCAGCGCGGATACGGAACGCAGTAACCTGCGGCGCGAGCCGTATGCGCCGACCGCGCGGGAGAGCTGATCGAACGCCGAGTCATCCATGCACGCACTCCAACCGCACGACTATCCACACAGCGATCATGGGAGTAAACCGCAAGAGTCTAGCATGATACGTTATGGAAAGTTTCAACCGGGGGCGACTCTCGTGACGTGCGCGGGGTCATGACCAGGCCACCGTCGGCTCCCGGCTCGCCCCCTCGCGCTGCCATGCTGTCGTCCCAGCGAATTGCGTAGTTGTACCGATAGGAAAGTCCGGCGTGCTGCCGTAGAGTGCATTTCAGCTTGTCAACTGATCTGGAGGTGGCAGCTTGGATGCGTCGCGTTTCGATCATCTTGCCCGCGTACTGGGCGCCATGCGCACACGACGGGCCGCAGCCACGCTTGTTGGCGCAGCCGTCGTGGCGCCGTTGACCGCCCGTGAACACGTCGCCTCGAGGCGCAAGAAGCGCAGGAAGAAATGCGCGAAGACGTGCAAGGATGGCTGCTGCACCGGCAAGTACGGCAAGTGCATCCAACCCGCGAAGCAGAGCGTGACACGGTGCGGGGAGGGAGGTGAAGCGTGCCGCAGCAGCGGCTGTCCGGAGTGCACCGCGGATCGCCCCTGCCCGGATGGCTCATGTTGCCGGCGCGATGGCACGTGCGGCGCATGCCTCGTGTTTGTCACCAGCACCGCGCAAGCCGGGAGCCTGGGAGGGCTGGCGGGCGCCGATGCCATCTGCCAGAACCTCGCCGACAATGTCGGGCTGCCAGGGGCGTACATGGCCTGGCTCTCAACCGCCACGCAGAGCCCGGTTTCCCGCTTCACCCGCGCGGATGTGCCGTACACGCTGACGGATGACACGCCGCTCGCGGAGAACTGGGCAGGCCTCGTCAGCGGCACACTCGCCCACGCCATCAACAAGATTGAAACCGGAGGTTTCGTGAACGGTGCTCCCGATTATGCCTGGACCAACACCACCGAGACTGGAGCGCCCGGCGGATTGGGAAATGCCATGACGAACTGCCTGGACTGGACGTCTGCGGAGGATAACCAGGGCGGGAACACGGGGCGCCTGATCAGCACCAACTTCGGTTGGACCTTCTCCACGTTCGATCTTTGCAATCAGCCACGGCGGCTCTACTGCTTCCAGCAGCGCTGAGGCGAGGCCACATTTGCCGGGTGCGTGGCTGATCCCCATCGCACCCGGCCGCAAGGGAGACACGGCACGTCCCCGGCGCAGATGCGGCCTACCGCGCGCTGGCCACCGCCGCCGCGAACGTGCGGGCGCGTTCCTCCAGCGTGGCCCAGTCGCCGGCGTTGACGGTCTTCGCGTCGACCAGGTTGCTGCCCACGGCAATAGCGGACGCGCCAGCGCGGATGAACTCGGCGGCGTTCTCCAGGTTGACGCCCCCGGTCGGGATCAGCTTCACCTGGGGCAGCGGGCCGCGGACATCTTTCAGATACTGCGGGCCGCCGACCGTGGCCGGGAAGACTTTTACGTAACTGGCGCCCGCCTGCCACGCGGTGAGGATTTCCGTGGGCGTGAATGCGCCGATCACGGTCGGCACCGCGTAGCGGTTGCAGAGCTCGATGATCTGCGTGTTGAGCACGGGCGTGACCACGAACTCCGCGCCAGAGAGAATCGCGACCCGCGCCGTCTCCGGGTCGAGCACCGTGCCCGCACCGATGGCGGCCCGCCCGGAGAGCGCGCCGCGCACTTCCTCGATGACGCGCCCGGCGAGGGGGTTGGTGAAGGTGAACTCGACGCTCTTGACCCCGCCGCGCAGGAGCGCTTCGGTCAGCGGCACCGCCGCTGAAAGGTCATCCAGCCGCACGATGGCGACCAGGCCGTTTTCGGCAATCGTTTCCGCGCGCAGTGGCATGAATGAGTGTCCTTTCTCGGAGGGGAACCCTCTCCCCAACCCCTCTCCCTGAGTACTTGCGCAGGGAGAGGGGCTTTCGGTCTGCAGCGTGTTCGCGTTCCGGCGCCACACCGCCATGTCATCCTGAGCCCACAGGCGAAGGATCTCGTCTCGCTCCCACTATGGTACGAGGTGCAGCGTCAGCCGCCTGGCGCGTTCCGCGTGCGTGGCGGCTGGGAACGAGATCCTTCGACTTCGCTCAGGATGACACCTGAAGGCGGATGACACCACGAACCGGGTTGGAAGGGAGCGAGATCCTTCGACAAGCTCAGGATGACACCTGAAGTTGGGCGGCCGCTGGCGACACGGTGGAGACACAGCACTGGCGAAGAGGTGAACGTCGCTCAGTTCGCGAAGCGCGCGCTCAGGCCGCCGTCGATGAGGAGCGCCGCGCCAGTGAGGTAGCTCGCCTCGTCGCTGGCCACGAAGGCCACGAAGTTGGCGATCTCCATCGGCGTCGCCATGCGGCCCAGCGGCTGCTGGTCGAGCACGCGCTGTTCGGCGGCCTTGCCTTCGGGTTGCAACTCCAGCCACTCATCCACCAGTTGCGTGCGCACCCAGCCCGGGCAGATGGCGTTGACGCGAATCTGGTGCTTGCCGAAGTCCAGCGCCAGGCTGCGCGTCATGCCGACCATCCCCGACTTCGCCGCCGCGTAGGGGAACATGTTGTAGTTGGTCATGAAGGCGTGCAGCGAGGCGATGTTGACGATGGAGCCGGCCCCCTGATCGCGCATGTGCGGCAGGGCGTGCTTGCAGCAGAGCCACGCGCCCTTGAGATCCACGGCGAAGACCTTCTCCCACTCGTCCTCGGTCATGGTCGTGGCGTCGAAGTACGTGTTCACCCCCGCGTTGTTGACCAGGATGTCGAGCGTGCTGAACGTATCGATCGTTTCGGCGATGGCGGAGGAGACATCGGCCTCGCGGGTGATGTCGCAGCGAATGAAGCGCACCCCGGCAGATTCACCGCCCAGCGCCCCGGCCGTGGCCCGGCCGCGCGGTTCGTCGATATCGAGCAGGGCGACCCTTGCGCCCTCGGCCACGAACTTCTCGACCACCGCCTGCCCGATGCCCTGCGCGCCGCCCGTGACGACGGCGACCTTGTGTTCCAGCCGCATGGCTGTTCGCTCCTTTTTGTCCCTTGGTCCTGTAAAGCGCTTCCTAATCACGCATCTCGATGCTAGCGCTCACCCCGAGGTGTCGTCCTGAGCTTGTCGAAGGACCTTGTACCGTTACCACCCGGTTCCCATCCTGCCGCCCGCCTACGCGTGTCATCCCAAGCGCAGTCGAGGGGTCTCGCTTGACCTGCCGCAGGGTTACGATGCCTGCACTCACATTCGCGCCCAATCTGATCATCTCGGCCTGTGACGACGAGATCCTTCGACTTCGCTCAGGACGACACGCTGGAGTGGGCGGTGGGAACGAGATAGGCTGAGCGCCGGGGCCTGTGCAGGAACGGCAATGGACCGAGATCCTTCGCCTGCGGGCTCAAGGTGACACATGAGGGTGGATGACGCCTCTGCACGAGGGCGTCCGCTTGAACATGGCTGCCATCACCCCCGCATCAACCGCTTGGCTCTCGGCGCTACCCTACGCTAGCCGTTCCACCGCCGCCAGCAGCCCCTGCAGATAACCCGTTTCGTGGGCGCGGCCCCGGTGACACCAGAGGGTGTCGTCCACGACGCGCGGAGTGTGGTCGTCGAGGATGAACCCGGTGAAGCCAACCCGCTTCAACGCCAGCATCACCTCGACCGGGTCGTAGTTGCCCTCCCCCAGGAAGCACTCCTGGAATTTGGGCACCGTGCCCTGCACGTCCCGGAAGTGGATGTAGACAATGCGATTGAGCGCCCCGAAATGTTCGATAGTCTCAACCACGTTCTCGCCCGTTTCGGACCAGGAGCCAAGGCAGAGATCGAGGCCGTGGTTGGCGCTCGGCGCGATGGCGAAGGCCCGCTCCAGCCCGGCGCGCGTGCCGAACAGCCGCGCGATGCCGCCCAGCATCGGCACCGGGGGGTCGTCAGGGTGCAGCGCCAGCGTCACCCCGGCTTCCTCGGCCACGGGCATTACGGCGCGGATGAAGAACTCGTAGTTGGCCCACATCTCGTCGGCGGCGAAGACGCGGCCGTGCGTGAGCGGCGCGTGCTCGACCAGCGCCATATCGAAGGCCGTGCACTCCGCGCCACCCCGGCCCGGCGTGGAGAACGAGGTGCGCCAGACGGTGTTCGGCATCCAGTGGTAGCCCAGGATCGGGATACCGGCGGCGCCCATGTTGCGGATGATCGTCTGGTAATTCTCGATCTGCTCGTCCCGGCCAGGCAGGCCCAGCATGATCTTGTCGTAGAAGTCGATGGGGACGTTCTCGATCGCTTCCAGGCGCAGGCCGTGGTTCTCGCAGCGCGTACGCAGCTCGACCAGGTCCAGGTACTCCCAGCGCTTGCGCTCGTGCGGGATATCCATGTACTCCCAGCGCTGGGTGGCCGGAAGTTGCGGCGTGTTCAGCACCACGCCATTCAGCCCCATCTGCTTCGCGAACGTCAGGCGCTCATCCGAGGCGACCGGGAAGTTCCCGATGGCGATGCGCATCACGCTCTCGCGCTCATGCCCCTGCCCCGCTGGTGCTGTTGTCGTTGCCTGTGCCATCGGCTCCCTCTGCCGCCAGGCGCTGCCCGCGCCCTGTTCATCCAGCCCTGCCGCTGGCGGCTGCGTCTTGACAGCCCCGGCGGTGGTTGCTACCGTTTCGGTTGTATGACATCATACATCACCGTGGTGTCAGCGTTCGTCGAGGGAACCCCTGGCATGAAGCAGCGCCGCCGCGCCGATGCGGTCGTCATCGATATCGCCAGCGAAATCATTACCGGCCACTTCCCCACCGGGAGCGTGTTGCCGACCGAGCAGGTGCTGGGCGAGCGCTTCGAAGTCAGCCGCACGGTGGTGCGCGAGGCGCTGGCGCGGATCGCTGGCGTCGGCCTGATCGAGGTACGCCACGGTCTGGGCAGCGTGGTGCTGGAGCGCAAGCGATGGCGCGAGATTGACGCCGACCTGCTCCAGATTCGCACCGACGCCGGCCTGATCGACGATCTGCTGCCAGACCTGTTCGACATCCGGCGCATGGTCGAGCTCGAGGTCGCCGAGCGGGCCGCGAGACAACGCACCCCGGAGGACCTGGCGATCCTGGCCGGGATCATGGAGCAGCAGCGGCAGTGCCTGGGAGACTCGGAGGCCTACAACGCCGCCGATATCGCCTTCCACGACGCCCTGATCGGCGCCAGCGGCAACGAGTTGCTGCGGGTGCTCATCGCGCCCATCAGCCAGGTCTGGCGTATCGGCAGCATCGTCACCATGCGGCGCGACCCGGAAGTCGTCACCTACTCGATGCAGGGACACGAGGAGATTTTCGCCGCCGTCGAAGCGGGTGACCCGGTGGCTGCCCGCGCCGCGATGAACCGTCACCTGGACCGCTTCGAGCAACGCCTGGAGCGGGCGCTGCAACTGGTCGAGACGCCGGATGGCACGGTCAGGCAGGGGCGGTTGGCCGCGCTGGCCAACGAAGAGCAGCAAACGCGATGAGGCAACGCTGACCATGGCGCCAACGGATTCCGGAGCGATGGCAACCACCGGGTACGCAGACCCCGCCTTCCTGCGCGGTCAGGCGCAAGCCCTGATCGATTTCTACCTGCCGCGCAGCGTGGACACCGAGAGCGGCGGCTTCATCGCCCAGATTGCGGACGACGGCTCCATCTTCGACCGCCAGACGCGCCACCTGGTCGGCTCCTGCCGCTACACGAACAGCTTTGCGCTGGGGGACCAGTACGGCCTGTGCGATGGCGGTGCCTGCCTGGCCGCCGCCGAGCATGGCCTGAGCTTTCTGCGCGAGGCCCACCGCGATCCGGTCAATGGCGGCTACTGGTGGGTCCTTGCGGGGCGCGAGCCGGTGGACCGCAGCAAGCAGGCCTACGGCCACGCCTTCGTCCTGCTCGCGGCGTCCACTGCCCTCGCCAGCGGGCTGAACGCGCGCGACCTCCTCGACGACGTGAGCGAGACCCTGGAGAGCCGCTTCTGGCGAGAGGCGGACGGCCTCTACGTTGATGAGATCAGCGAAGACTGGTCGGTTGTCGATCCCTACCGGGGCCAGAACGCCAACATGCACATGACCGAGGCGATGCTGGCGGCCTGGGCGGCAACCGGCGAGACCTTCTACCTGGATCGCGCGGCAACGATTGCGCGCCGGGTCGCGATCGATCTGCCAGAGCAGACGCATGGCCTGCTCTGGGAGCACTACGACGCGGGGTGGCAGGCGGACCTGCTCTACAACAAGGCCACGCCCTACCACCTGATCCGGCCCTACGGCGTGCTGAGCGGGCACCTGCTGGAGTGGGCCAAGCTGCTGGTGCTGCTGGAGCGGGAGCGCCCCACGGAGTGGGCCATGCCCGCCGCACGGAGCTTCTTTACCGCCGCCGTCGAGCACGCCTGGGACGCCGAGTACGGCGGGTTCCTGTATGCGTTCGACCTCGACGGCAGCATTGTCGATAGCGACAAGTACCACTGGACGATCAGCGAGGCGATTGGCGGCGCGGTGGCCATGCTCGGCCAGACCGGCGAGGCCGGGTACCGCCACTGGTACGACCAGAGCTGGCAGTACGCCGTGGACCACCAGATCGACCCCGGGCTGGGGGGCTGGTACCCCGTGCTGACCCGCGCTGGCGTACGCAAGGACGTTGATTTCGCTCGCGGCAAGCCCGATTTCTACCACCCCCTCGGCGCCTGCTTGCTCGCACTCGATGTGCTCGCTCCCGACGGCGTGTGGCACGCCGCGCCGGGAGGAGCATCTTCAACCTAGGCCCGACGGCGGGATGGTCCCGCCCAGTACGCGCGCCGCGAGGCTGATGCGGGCGCGACAGCGGCACGCTGCAGCGATGCAGGGATGCATGGAGGCGTCATCGTGAGAAGTCGCAACGGTTTGGTCCTTCCGAACACCCGCGGTTCCCGTCGGCAGATTCTGAAAGGCGCGAGCGCGCTCGGCCTGGCGGCCGGGTTGGGGACACACTGGCGCAGCGGCCGTGCGTTTGCCCAGGACGCCCGCTTCGGCAAACTGAGCAAGGAGTGGGATGGCACCACCATCAACGTCTCGCTGGTCGCCGAGCCCCGCTCCGACCAGATCCAGGCGCTGACGCCGCAGTTCACCGAGGCCACTGGCATCACGGTGAACTACAACATCCTCCCCTACCCGAACCTGGAGGAGCAGCAACTGACCGCCCTCTCGCAGCAGACGGGCGAGCAGGACCTGATCCACGTCGACTGCGTCTGGATGGGGCAGTACGCGGGACAGGGGTGGCTGCACCCGGTCGATGAGTTCGTGGCCCAGACCGACCCGGCGGTGCTCGACCTCGAAGACTTCATGCCGCGCATCCTCTCCGAGCAGTCGACGTGGGAAGACACCCTGTATGGCCTCCCCTTCATCACGGCGGTCTTCGGCCTCTACTACCGGACAGACATCTTCGATGAGCTGAGCCTGGAAGCGCCGAAGACATGGGAAGAGCTCGCCACCGTGGCGCAGACGATCCACGAGGCGAAATCCGCTGACGGCGTGGCTGGCCTGACGATGATGGGCAAGCGCGGCGTGCAACTGCTCTGCACCCACCTGAATGTCTTCGGCTCCATGGGCGGGTACTACTACGACGACACGTACCAGCCGACCATGGCCAGCGAGGCCGGCGTCAACTCCATCGAATACCTGAAGTCCCTCCTCCCGTGGGCGGTCGAGGGCGCGCTGTCCAACGACTACGACGAGTCGGCGGCGGCCTTCCAGCAGGGCAAGGCGGCGATCAACCTGCAGTGGCAGAACGCCGCGCCGCAGTTCGTGGACCCGGACGCCTCCAAGATCATCGGCAAGTGGAACATCACCGAGGTGCCGGGGGTCGAAGAGGGCGGCGACATCAACCGCACCGCGTGCTTCGGCGGCTGGAACCTGGGCATCTCCACGGATTCGCAGAAGAAGGAAGCGGCCTGGGAGTTCCTGGTCTGGGCCACATCGAAGCCGATCGAGGTGGCGCTGGCGCCGGCTGGACCGGGCGCGCGCAAGTCCACGCTCTCTGATCCAGAGCTGCAGAAGACCTACATCGAGTACCCGATGATGCTGAGCACGCTGGAATCGGCCCTCGGCCGCCCGCGCATCCCCGTCTGGCCGCAGATGAACGACGCCATCGCCGCGTCGCTCTCCGAGGTGATGGTCGGCCAGACCGCGGCCCGGGACGCCATGACGGCGCTCGATGGCCAACTCGCCGACATCCTGCTCGGCGGCGGTTTCGGAGGGTAGCCAAAGAGCCCTCACCCCCAACCCCTCTCCCGATGCGCGGGAGAGGGGCTCGCGGCGGCGATACGGCTCGGTGGGTCTGAGGCAAACCAGCAGCCGAATGCCGGCTTGCCCCGCCATCGCAATTCGGCTCCCCTCTCCCGCGCATCGAGAGGGGCTGGGGGTGAGGGCCGTTCGGCGGTTCGGGCTCCCTAGAAGTGAATCGCGCCAAGCATTGGCGCTTCCATCACGAGAGGATCAGCGGCTGTGGCAGTCAGCAGTGAGACCATGGGGGGACAGGTGAGAGCAGGCTCGGCCAGCGCCGCGCCACGCCGCACCCTGCCGCCACAGGTGCTCCTGCTGCTGCCCACGGTCATCGTGCTCTTCCTTCTCACCATCTACCCGACGATCTATTCGTTCACGCTCAGCCTGAACGAGTGGAACATGTCCAACCGCAACGCGGTCTGGGAGTTCGTCGGGCTCGGCAACTACGCCAAGATCCTGCAGGATGCCCGCTTCTGGAACGCGGCGCAGGTCACCGGCACCTACATGTTCGGCACCATCGCCACGCAACTGGTGCTGGGCCTGGGCATCGCGCTGCTGCTGCAGCGGCAGGTTCTTGCCGCCGGGCTGGTGCGCACCGCGCTGCTGCTGCCGATGATGACGACCCCGGTCGTCGTCGGCCTGATCTGGCGTTTCATGTTCAATCCCACGCAGGGGGTCGTGAACTACCTGCTCGGGCTGCTTGGCATCCCCGGCCCGAACTGGCTGGGCAGCCTGCAGACCGGGCTCCTCTCGGTGATGATCGCGGACATCTGGGAGTGGTCACCGTTCATGGTCCTCATCCTGCTGGCGGCCCTGCAAACCCTGCCGCAGGAACCCTATGAAGCGGCGGCCATCGACGGCGCGAGCGCCTGGCAGGCGTTCCAGCACATCACCATTCCGCTGCTGCGCCCGACGATCGTGGTAGCGGTGCTGCTGCGGGCGATTGACTCCTTCAAGACCTTTGATCTCGTCTATGTGATGACGAATGGCGGACCCGGCACCAGCACGGAGACGCTCAGCTTCTACACCTACAAGTGGGGCTTCAAGTTCTTCCAGATGGGCTACGCCTCGGCCCTGAGCTTCGTGATGCTGATCATGGTGATCATCTTCGCCAATATCCTGATCCTGGCGACCGCCCGCAAGCGAGCAAACGCATGAGCGCCACGACCCTGCCCACGTACGTCCCGAACGCGCGGCGCAAGCGCACGCCCGGATCGATCATGGCCAACATCCTGGTCATCCTGGTCCTGATCGTGTTCATGTTCCCGATCGTGATGATCTTCCTGACCTCGATCAAGAACCGCGTGGATGCGCTCGCTTCGCCGCCGGTCTGGATCTTCACGCCCACCTTCCACAATTACATAGATATCTTCGAGCAGTACCCCTTCTCGTCCTACCTGCGGAACAGCATCCTGGTCTCCACGCTGAACACCCTGATCGCCCTGATCATCGGCGTACCAGCGGCCTACGCCCTGGCGCGCTTCCGCTTCCGGGGCTCCAACCACGTCCAGTTCTGGATCCTCTCGCAGCGCATGATGCCCGCCATCGCCGCCATCATCCCGCTCTTCATCCTCTTTCGCCGCTTCGGGCTGACCAACTCCATCGCCGGGCTGATCCTGATTTATCTGACTTCCAGCCTGCCCTTCATCGTCTTCATGCTGACCCGCTTCTTCGAGGAGATTCCGCGCGAACTGGAGGAAGCCTCCCTGGTCGAGGGCTCCTCGTGGTTCGGGGCCATGACGCGCATCGCCATTCCCCTGGCGCGGCCCGGTATCGCCGCCACTGCCATCTTCACCTTCATCTTCAGTTGGAACGAGTTCCTGTTCGCCCTGATCCTGACCTCGACCGAGCGCGCGCAGACCATGCCGGTGGCGGTGACGCTCTTCATCCGCGAGACCGGCATCGAGTGGGGCTACATGACGGCGGTCGCCGTGATCATGATGATCCCGACCGCCATTCTGACCCTGGTCGCTCAGCGCCACCTGGTGCAGGGGCTGACCATGGGCGCCCTGAAGTAACGACCCCGAAGGAGGTTGAGATTTCCCCGACAGCATCGGCCGTGCTCCCACCCCCCGACCCCGTGGCGCGGGACGGCGGCCCCCGGGAGCACCTGGTCCGCATCGCGAAGCTGACCTTCGACCGCAAGCTGACCGACGCTGCTGGCGGCAACCTGAGCCTGCGCCACGGTGAGCACGCGCTGGTCACGCCGCGTTACGCGGGTGGCCGCTACCAGTGGGACCTCAGCCCGGAGCAAATCTGCGAGATCGACATGCAGGGGAACCTGCTGGCGGGCGCGGGGCAGACCTCGCGCGAACTGGGCATGCACCTGGCGATTTATCGCCACCTGCCAGAGGTGGGCGCGGTGATCCACGCGCACCCTTACCACGTGCAGGCGTTCGTCTACGCCAACCGCCCGATTCCGCCGACGAACGAGTACACCGACAAGTTCGGTGAAATCACCTTCGTGCCCGACACCGCCGCCTCGCACACCGACGCATACGGCGAGGTGGTAGCGGCGGCGATCCTGCCGCACCGCGCCAGGCTGGCGAAGCATCCGCTCGCCTTCCTGCTGCCGTGGCACGGCCTCGTGGTGGCCGCGGATACCCTTGTGGCGGCCTTCGACACCGTTGAGCGGGTCGATAGCAGCGCCCGCAACGTGCTGCACGCCGCGCTCCTGGAGCGCGGGGATGGCTGACCGGCCCGTGCCCCAACCAGACCTCGATGTGGTCAACCTGGGCATGATGATGGTGGAGATCTCACCGCCCCACCTGGGGGTCAGCATCGCCGAGAGCGAATCGCTCTCGCTGCACGTTGCCGGCTCGGCCAACATTTTCGGCAACGCGCTGGCCCGCCTGGGCGGCAGGATCGGCCTCATCTCGCGCATCGGGGACGATCAGCTCGGCGCGTGGCTGGTGGAGCAGGCGCAGGCCGCCGGCATGGACACCAGCGCCGTCGCGGTCGTGCCGGGGCAACTGACCCCGCTGCTGCTGGCCAGCGTCGATCACCACGGCAACAAGACCTTCGCCTTCTACCGCTTCCCCGGCACGTGCGACCCGCTGGCGACGTATCGCGCCGAGGAGACGCCGGACAGCTTCCTGCGCCGGGGCCGCGTCTTCGACCTGGCCGAGGGGAGCTTGCGCCACCCGGAGTTGCGCCGCGAGGCACGGACCCTGACGCGCCGCGCGCGTGATCTCGGCTGCACCATCTGCTTCAGCCCAAACTACCGCGAGGCCGCCTGGGCAGGTGGCGCTGAGGAAGCGAGCGCCGTGCTGCGCGAGGCGCTGACCCTGGCCGACCTCGTGATCCTGAACGAGAGCGAGGCGATCCTGCTCTCCGGTACCCGTTCATTGGAAGGAGCCGTCGCCTGGTTCCGTGGGCAGGGGCCGCCGCTGGCGGTGATCACGCGGGGCAACCAGCCGACGCTGGTCGTCCACGACGCAACGGTGGATGACGCGCCGGTCTTCGACGTCACGGTCGTCTACGACATCGGTGCGGGGGATGTCTTTCACGCCGGGTACCTGGCGGCCTGGCGACCGGGCGGCGACCCGGTGCGAGCCGCCCGCTTCGCGGCGGCGGCAGCCGCGCTGAAGATCAGCCGTCCGCCGGAGGCAAGCCACATGCCGACCCGGGTTGAAGTCCTCGCGTTCCTCGCCGAGCGCGGCCATGACACGTCAGTGTTTGCCGATTAGCACCATGTACAAAGGAGTGATCACCATGGGAGCGAAGAAGATCAGCCTGACCGATGTCGCGGTCGAGGGCGGCGGCAGCGGCCTGGCCGCGCTGATGACCTCGCCGGACGCGCACATCCGCCGCGACGTGATGATGCTGCTCAACCCGGAGGAGACCGATTCCGGCAACCTGCAGGTTGGCTACACCACGGTCTACCCGGAGTGCAGCACGCGCGGGCACAGCCACGATCATCTGGAGGAGGTCTACTTCTTCACGCACGGGAAGGGGATCATGGTCGTCGGTGACGAAGAGTGGGAAGTCACCGCCGGGGATATCGTCTATG
Organism: Thermomicrobiales bacterium; assembly: GCA_034431475.1. Classification (GTDB taxonomy): domain Bacteria; phylum Chloroflexota; class Chloroflexia; order Thermomicrobiales; family UBA6265; genus JACCXM01. The sequence goes on from DAOUDE010000115.1 coordinate 63,403, forward strand.
TTCCCTTCGGGCCGTTCCACACCACGAGGAATCCGTACAACCAGCCGCTGGAGTACTTCTGGGTGACCACGCCGCATGGGGCAAAGGGCGAGTGACCCTCACCCCCAGCCCCTCTCCCTGTGCGCAGGGAGAGGGGTGCGCAGCGCGGTGGCCAGCCACGCTCCTGCCAACGCACTCGGGTGTCGTCCTGAGCTCGTCGAAGGACCTCGTTCCCCGGCCGCGCATGTGCGATGTGTCCTCCACGCTCATATGTCATTCCGAGCGAATTCGAGGGATGACCCCTGTAGGTGGCGACGGCGTGACCGGCCGGGTTGATTGGCCGCTACAGGGTTGAGGCGAAGGTGGGCGACTGAACACGAACTTCCTGGTTGCGAGACGAGGTCCTTCGACAAGCTCAGGACGACACCTGTGAGCGTTGGCAGGACGTGGGCAGGCTGAAAGCGGCACGTTGATGAGAAGTTGCGAGTTCTCCAGACAATCGGGAAGCCACGGTGCCTGACGCCGTGCTGGCCATCGACATTGGCACCCAGAGCAGCCGGGCGGCGGTCCTCGATCCTGAGGGGCGGCTGCTCGCCTCGGCGGCGCGCCCGCATGAGTTGGCGACGCCGCGTCCCGGCTGGGCGGAGCAGGACCCGGACGCCTGGTGGCAGGCGACCGTGGCGAACGTGCGCGATGTGCTGGCGCACCTGCCGCCCGGCGTCACGCTGGCAGCGGTGGCGGTCTGTGGGCAGATGCACGGCACGGTCCCGATTGCGCGGGATGGCCGCCTGCTGGCCTCGGCGGTGCAACTCTGGTGCGACAAGCGCGCCGCCGGTATTGCGGATGAGGTGGCCGCGCGGCGCGACCTCGACGCCCTGCACCGCCTGGCGGGCAACGTGCCCACGGCGGCGTGGTCCGGGTTCAAGATGGCCTGGATGCGCCGCGAACAGCCAGAGCTCTACGACGCGGCGTGGCAGATCCTGACGCCCAAGGATTACGTCAATTACCGACTGACCGGCGTCGCCGCGACGGATGTCACCGAAGCCTCTGGCTCCTACCTGATGGATGCCGCTATTGGGCAATGGTCGCCGGAGTTGATCGGGCTGCTAAGCCTGGATGCCAGCAAGTTGCCGCCCATTCACGCCAGCAGCGAGGTCATCGGCGGGGTAACCACGGAGGCTGCGCGCCTGACCGGGCTGCCAGCCGGGTTGCCGGTTGTCGCGGGCAGCGGTGACATGCTCTGCCAGTTGCTGGGGAGCGGCGTGAGCGCGCCGGGGATGGCCTGCGACACGTCAGGCACCGCCTCGATCATCTCCTTCCACGCCGACGCGCCGGTTGTGGATCGCCGCCTGATGAACCTGCACGGCGCTGGCCCGCACTGGATCGCGTTCGGCATCCTGGATAGCGGGGGCGGCGCGATCCGCTGGTGGCTGGATGGGTTCGGGGAGGCTGACGCGGACCCGGACGCCGCTTACGACCGCCTGCTGGCGGAGGCCGCCACCGTGCCGCCCGGCAGCGAAGGGTTGCTCTGCCTTCCCTACCTGCAGGGAGAGCGCACGCTCGGCTCTGCTGATTCGCGCGGGGTCTTCTTCGGGTTCCACCCCCGGCACACGCGGGCACACGCCACCCGCGACCTGCTGGAGGGAATCTGCTTCGACCTGCGGCAGAGCCTGGAGATCGTGCGCGAGGACGGGGTGAACGTGACGCGGATGCGCACCGGCGGGGGTGGCGCACGCTCGCCGCTCTGGTCGCAGATCAAGGCCGATATCTACGGCATGCCAGTCGCACCCCTGCAACATGAGGAGGTCGGCATCCTGGGCGCGGCGATGCTGGCCATGACCGGGGGCGGGCTCGTGCCCGACCTGCAGTCTGCCGCGCATCTGGTCGCCGAGCGGGAGCCGTTCCAGCCCGAGGCCGCGCATGTCGCGCGCTACGACCGCCAGTTCGCGCTCTTTCGCGAGCTGCACGACCAGGTGCAACCGAGCTTTCACCAGGCCGCGCGCCTGGCCAGCAACGAGACGCATGAGACAGAACCAGGGAGAACACTGTGACCATCGCGGAGCAAACCACCGTCCAGATGTTGATCGATGGCCAGCCGGCCGGGGCCGCGCAGTGGCTCGATGTCGACAACCCGGCCAACCGGCGGGTGGTCGGGCACGTGCCGATGGGTGGCGCGACGGAGGCCAACGCCGCGCTGGAGGCCGCCGCCCGCGCCTTCCCGGCCTGGTCGCGCACGGCGGGCAGCGAGCGCGCGAAGCTGCTGAGCGAGGCCGCCGCACTGGTGCGGGAGCGGCGCGAAATGCTGGCCACGCTGCTCACCTCTGAGCAGGGGAAACCGCTGCCGGACGCGCGCAAGGAGATCGACGGCGCGGCGGAGACCCTGAGCTTCTTCGCGGAGGAAGCGAAGCGGATCGGTGGTGAGATCGCGCCGCCGAACACCGCGAATGCGCGCAGCTTCGTCATCCGGCAGCCGCTGGGCGTGGTCGCGGCAGTGGTGCCGTGGAACTACCCGGTTTCGCTCCTGGCCTGGAAGGTGGCGCCCGCCCTCGCCGCCGGCTGCACCGTGGTCGCCAAGCCGCCCTCCGAGACGCCGCTGGCCGCGCTCGGCTTCGTGCAGGCGATCCACGACGCGGGGTTGCCCAACGGCGTGATCAACGCAGTGACCGGCCCCAGCAGCGAGGTCGGCATGGCGCTGGTGCGCAGCCCGCTGGCCCAGATGGTGACCTTCACCGGCTCCACCGCGACCGGCATCGACATCTTCCGCGAGGCCGCGCCGACCCTGAAGAAGCTCAACCTGGAACTGGGCGGGCAGACGGCGATGCTCGTCTTCGCGGATGCGGACCTCGACAAGGCGATTGCCGACGGCGTGAAGCGCTCCTTCCGCAACGCCGGCCAGGTCTGCAACGGGGTCAACCGCATCTACGTGCAGGCGTCGATTGCCCGCGAGTTCACGCAGCGCTTCGTGCAGGCAACCGAGAAGCTGCGCGTTGGCGGCGGCTTCGACGACCCCGCGCCGGATGTCGGCCCGATGCTGAACGACGCCGGGCTGGACCGCGTCCAGGCGCACGTCGACGATGCTATCTGCCGGGGCGCGACGCTGGCACTCGGGGGCGCGCCCCTGGCGGGTGGCGCGTTCGCGGCGGGCCGCTTCTACGCGCCGACGGTGCTGACGGACACCACCGCCGACATGCGGGTGATGCACGAGGAGACGTTCGGCCCGGCGGTCGGAATTTCTACCTTCGAGACGGTCGACGACGCCATCGCCGCCGCGAACGCGACGCCGTTCGGCCTGGTGACGTATCTCTACACAAACAACGTCAACACCATCTTTCGCGCCTCCGAGGGGATCGAAGCGGGCACGGTGGCGGTGAACAACGTCGCGCCCGACTCCTTCTACGCGCCATACGGTGGCTGGAAGCAGAGCGGGCTGGGTGTGGAGCTTTCGAAGCATGGGCTGGAGGAGTTCCAGCGCATCAAGCACATCCGTCTCGAGCTGGGTGAATGAGCGAGGCCCACTCCCTGGCTGGCAAGCGCGTCGTGATCGCGGCGCGCTCCTTCGCCAGCACCGACCCCGCCCCGCGCGAGGCGCTGCGGCGCGCGGGCGTGACGGTGGTGCAGCCGGGCACGCCACCGCGCGGGCCGGAACTCGCCGCCATCCTTGAGGACGCCGACGGCCTCATCGTTGGCTCCATTCCCCTGACGCAGGAGCACTTCGCGGTCGCGCCCCGGCTGCGCGTGGTGGCCATGCACGGGGTGGGCGTCGATCACATCGACTTGCGAGCGGCGGTGGCTCACGGCGTGGTGGTGACGAACGCGCCGGGTAGCAACGACGGCGCGGTGGCGGACCTGACCATCGGCCTGATGCTGGCCTGCCTGCGCCAAATACCCGCCGCCGACCGCGCCGCGCACGCGGGCGAGTGGCGCGGCGTCATTGGCGAGGAACTGACCGGGAAGCGGGTGGGCATCCTCGGCTGGGGACGTATCGGCCGCAATGTCGCGCGCCGCCTTGTGGGGTTCGAGGTCTCGCTCCTGGTCCACGACCCCTACGTCAACCCGGAGGTCATCGCTGCCGGTGGCGCGCTGCCGCTCGCGCTGGATGAGCTGCTGGCGCAGGCTGATATTGTCTCGCTGCACCTGCCACTGACCCCGGACACGCGCAACCTGCTCGATGCCGCCCGGCTGGCGCGGATGCAACCCGGCGCCTACCTCATCAACACCGCGCGCGGCGGCATCGTCGATGAGTCCGTGCTGCTGGGGTTGCTGCGATCCGGCCACCTACGCGGCGCGGGCCTCGATTGCTTCGCCGTCGAGCCGCCCACCGGCAACCCGTTGCTGGAGTTGGCGAACGTGGTGGTAACCCCACATATCGGCGCGCAGACGCGCGAGGCGATCGCGCGCATGGGCGCGATTGCCGCCGAGAACGTGCTGCGCGTGCTGGGCGGGGAGGAGCCGCTCTACCGGGTGGCGTAAGTGGTCGCCACGCTCGCCAGCAGGGGCCGCGCCGGACGTTCTCGGAATGCTCGGGCCCCGCAGCGTGTGCTACCCGGCAGCCGGCGTGGCGGCTGGCGTGGCCAGGGGCTGCACCGTGATCCGTTCGGCCCGCACGGTCGCGCCGCCCACGTACAACTCGTTGCCCTCAGGATCATTCACGGAGGCGCTGTACGCTCCGCTCCAGGCATTGCCGCCGGAGGCCAGCGTGGCCTCCACGCTGTCGGTGACGACGGCCAGCAGGGTGCCCTCGCCGTCGGTCACCAGCCCGACCCAGGTCATCCCCGCCGTGTCGGGCCCGGTCAATTCCCACGCACCGTGGGCGGTGCTGCTGAAGATGACCGGGAACCCGCCGGCGGCGGGCGAGACGGGGCGACCGGAGAAGAGCAGCGTGCCGTCCGCCATGACGGTCAGCAGGCTCTGCGAGGGACCCGCTGGGGTGTCGAAGGTGACCCGCCAGGCCCCGACAAGGGCACGCTCCACCGCGACCGGGGTGCCCGGCGCGGCTCCGCCACCCAGGCGGCCGGCTCCGAGCATCGTGGTGGCGGCGGCCACTGCCAGGCCTGCGGCCAGAAACAGTACGCGACGCATCATTCACTCCTCCTGGCTCGCCTGGCCCCGGCTTCGTCCCAGCGAGCATCACCCGGTTGGGAACCAGGTCGAGGTCGGGCATTGGCATCTCAGCAAGACGCCAGGTCGATGTCGATCTCAGAAGTTCCCGCTGGTTGCCGTAGCAACAAACCCGGTTCCCAGAGGTGTCGCAAGAGTCTTGCCACCCGCGCCCGGCCTGAGATGTGCCACAGAATCTGCTCACTTGCCAAGGGCCAGGCGCTCCGCTAAGCTGCAGTCACTGGCGAACGGGGCAAGCCGATCTGGGCGCGGATGGCCGCGTCCCTGCGCGTGCGCAGCCATGACGGCCTCCCCCACCCGGCAGGTTGAGGCTTCCCATGCGTGATGATCTCTTCGATACCTTTGTCCGTCACGCACCGCGATGTACTTCGCGGCGTGGAGACCTCGGCGTGCTCGCTGGCAACCTGCTGGGTGTGTCAATCTCCAGGGCCGTATCAGCAGGGAACAAGAAAAGATCGAAGAAGCAGAAAGCGAAGGAGCGGGCCAGGGAGTGTCGAGCCCGGGCGGGGTCGTGTGTGGGGGTCGTCGAGGCGTACTGTGCCGATCTCTTTCCTCACTCTGAAGCAGACTACTTCGCCTGCTGGGGCGCGTTTCTCGAATGCTGCCGCCTCTACCGTAACTGCCACGACCATGACGGGGACACCTGCATCGCCAACGTCCGGGTGATCTACAGCTAAAGGGTAAAGGGGATTGCCGAAGACGTGGCTCTCGGCACGCCGCTGGCAATCGCCCGGGGATACCAGGCCGCGGTCAGGATGTGGTCGGTGCAGGCCGGGCAACTCTCCGCTACCCTCCGAAGAAGTACCGCACGAGGTGAAAGAAGACCGGGGCGGCGAAGCAGAGCGAATCGATGCGGTCCAGGATGCCGCCGTGACCCGCGATGAGCGTGCCGAAGTCCTTGACGCCCCGGTCGCGCTTGATGGCCGACATGGTCAGGCCGCCGGAGAAGCCCATCAGCGCGATGACCAGCGCCATCAGCGCCGCCTGCCACGGCTGGAAGGGCGTCAGCCACCAGAGAGCCGTGCCGAGCAGCGTGGCGCTGGCGACGCCGCCGAGGAATCCCTCCCAGGTCTTGTTCGGGCTGACCAGCGGCGCGATCTTGTGGCGACCGACGAGCTTGCCCCAGATGTACTGCAGCACGTCGCTCCCCTGGACCACGATCAGCAGGAAGAGGAGCAGCTTCGCGCCGCCGCCCTCGCCGTTGGCGTTCAGCATCAGCAGGGCCGGGGCGTAGCTGACGCAGTAGACGCAGATCATCAGCCCCCACTGGATGACGGCGGTGCTCGCCAGGAAATCCTCGGTGTCCCCGGCCAGCGCCACCCGCGCCGGAACCAGCAGGAAGACGAAGACCGGGATGAAGATGGCGAAGAGGCCGTACCAGTCGCGCCAGACCAGCCAGTACTGCACGGGCGTGACCACGAAGAAGATCCAGAGCAGGGCGCGGTGATCGCCGTGACGCGTGGGCGCAAGAGTGACGAACTCGCGCAGGGCCAGGAAAGAGACGCCCATGAAGAGCAGCGCCGCGCCGGTGCGCCCGGTCAACAGCGCCAGCGCCAGCACTGCGACCATGACCCACCAGGCGCGCACGCGGTCGTTCAGGTTGCTGATGGTGGCGCGGGCCGCATCGCTCCCGGCGCGCCGCGCCAGGATCTCGCCAACCACGGTGGCGACGATCAGCACGGCCAGGATGCCGCCGCCGAGGGCCTGTAGTTCACGATCCATGGTCAGGGGGTTGACGATGCTCATGCTGGATCCAGGGCGATGAGCGCCGCGCGCGCCCGCTCCAGGAAGGCGTCCTTGCCTTCCTTCGGTTCCAGGTGCAGCGGTGCCCCAAAGGTGACGCGGCTCAGTTGCGGCACCGGCGCGAACTCCCCCTTCGGCATGATACGCCCCAGGTTGTGCAGGTTGACCGGGACGAGGTCGACGTCGGGCCGCTGCCGCGCCAGGAAGTGCAGCCCGGCGCGAAAGGGCGCCACCTCGCTCCCGCTCCCGCGCGTGCCCTCCGGAAAGATGATGAGCGACGCGCCCTCATCGAGCGCGGCCAGCAACTGGTCGAGCTGCTGGCGTAGCGCGGCCAGGTTGCCGTCGCGATCCACCAGGACCGCGTTGAAGATGCGGGTAGCGGCGAAGCGGCGCAGAGTGCTCGTCTCCCAGTAGTCGCGAGCGGCGACTGGCCGCGTGCGCTGACGAACGACGGCGGGCAGCACAGCCCACAGCACCACCACGTCCAGGTGGCTACTGTGATTCGCGTAGAAGACGCACTGACCCTTGCAGACGCCATCACCGGTCACGCGCACGCTCGGGCCGCTCGCGATCCGGGCGAGGAACGCGATCAGGCGCGCCAGCAGGCCGGTCACGCGGCAGTCCGGTTCACGGAGGCGGCGATCAGGCGGACCCGATTACCGATCGTCAGGACTTCGCCAATGAGGATCACCACCAGCGCCACAGCCAACATGCTGCCACGCGGCCACCCGGCGAAGACCTCCACGACGGAAAGGACGCAACCGGCAATCAGGATGTGCATGCGACGCGGCTTGGCCATGGGGCCGTCGTAGAACTGCGGTGTGCCGAGCGTGACGCCGAGCGCACGCACGTAGGCGACGATGATGGAGAACGTGGCCGCCGCCCAGCCAAGCTGCGCGCCCCAGGCCAAATCAGCGACGGCGTAGCCCGCTCCTGCCAGGAAGAGCGTGTCGGCGAAGCGGTCCGGCAACTCGTTGTAGATGCCGCCGACTGGCGACTTCAGGCCGCCCTCGACGGCCAGCATGCCATCGAACAGGTTGCAGAGCAGGCGCAGCGGCATCATGGCGGCAGCGATCAGCAGGAGCAGGATGCGCGGGCCATCCGCCACCCGCGCCGAGGCCACGAAGCAGGCGGCCGCCACCGCGGCGAAGACAACGCTGGCAATGGAGACCTGGTTCGGCGTCAGCCCCAGCCGCTGCAGCTTCGGCGCGGTACGGTGCGCCCACCCCGTGTCCCGGGCCGGCACCGGCCGTCGTGCCATCTGCGCTGCGTCGTCCATCGCCATCACCCTGTCCTGCAGCCTTGCCCGCCGGCTCATTGTATTGCCAGCCGGGAGAAGCCGAACACGCGGCTCTCACCTGGGACAGAGCGTATGCGGGGCGCCGGCAGGGCGCTCCCGTATTCGGTACGGGATTTTCTTGCTGGTTTCGCCGCACACTGCATATAAGGTAATCTTCCTAATTACATTATCCGTTGGCGTCGTCCTCTGGTGAGCGGGCGCCGTCTCGCCCGAGCACGCCAACACGACGAGGGACAGCAGACATGGCAGAGACCGCAGCGCACCGGCAAGGAGCGTCGCACATCGCCGGCGCATCACCGGGCCAGAGCCAACAACGGGCCGCAGCGCACTTTGCGGATGCGCCGGCCGTCGCCAACTACGCCGACGGCCCGCCACGCCTCGTACCGGGGCTCGCGGCACTGCATCGCATGGCTCTGATTCTTCTGGCCGAGTGTGCGCCCCGGGACGCCCGGGTGCTGGTGCTGGGCGCCGGCGGCGGCATGGAGTTGAAGGTTTTTGCCGAGGGCCAACCAGACTGGGCGTTCGATGGCGTTGACCCGGCTGCCGCCATGCTGCGCCTCGCGGAAGCGGCGCTCGGGCCACTGGCCACGCGGGTGCGCCTGCACGAGGGCTACATCGACACTGCGCCAGCCGGGCCGTACGACGCTGCCGCGTGCCTGCTGACCCTCCACTACCTGCCGGCAGCGGAGCGGCTGCGCACGTTGCAGGAGCTGCACCGCCGGTTGCGGCCTGGCGCTCCGCTCGTCGTGGCGCACTTCAGCTTTCCGCAGGGGGAGCAGGAGCGCGCGCGCTGGCTCGCACGGTACGCCGCGTTCGCCACTGCCTCCGGCATCGAGCGCGAACACGCCCTGGCCGCCAGCACCGGCATTGGGGATATCCTCCCGATTTTGGCGCCCGAGCAGGACGAGGCGCTGCTGCGGGAGGCGGGCTTCGCTGACGTCAGCCTCTTCTACGCCGGGTTCACCTTTCGCGGTTGGGTGGCCTACGCCTGATCACCTGGCGGTGGCATCAGGTGGCGTCCGGCAGGGCCCACTCCGGGTAGTAGGCGGCGACGCAGCTATCGTCGGGCAGGGAGACCGGGTTATCCAGGAAGTCACCGGCAATCTGCGTGATGCACTCCTGGTGGTAGGCGAGCACGCCATGCCCGGACATCGGCGCGATCACCAGCCCGGTGTTGGGCAAGGTCACGAAGGCCTGCGTGTTCCAGGAGAGCGGCGCCTGCATGTCGTACGTCCCCGCCTGGCTCAGGGTGGGGAGATCGCTGCTCACCGGCAGGTTCGCGTAGCTGGGGGCACGCCCGCCCGGCCACAGCTTGCAGGCGGCGAAAATCTGCCGCAGCGGGGCCTGCTCGCCGGCCAGCACGGGGTCGGTGAACGCGCGCTCCACGAACTGTGCAAGCGTTGCGCGCGTTGCTGGCAGTTGGTCAAGGAGCAGCAGGCGGACAGTCAACTCGTTGGCGGGGCCGGTCGAGAGCTGGTAGATGGCGAAGGTCACCTCGCTCAGGAACGCCAGGGCCGAGGTCAACGCCTGGCTGGTGTCGCCAATCCCAATCCCATGCATGAACGCCCGCACCACCTCGCGCAGCGCCGCTGCCTGGGCCTCCTCGCCTTTCACGACCAGGGTGGCCGCGTCCGGGGTCGCCAGAGCCGGCAGCGCCGCCTCGGGCGTGGCTGCACGGGCCGAGGCTGGTGTCAGCAACTCGCCGCTGACGATGCCGGGATAGGTCGTGGCGTCGCCCGCCTCGAGTCCCGCGATCATCTGCGGTATGTATGGGGCCATGGCGACCGCGCTGCTGATCACCTGCATCACCTCGGCCACATCGTCGGCCGTGACGGTGATTTCGTCGTTGACCACGAACGGTTGGGCCTCCAGTGCGGCGAGCAGCGCAATGAAGCAGGCTTGCAGGTTCGGGCAGGCCGCGTTGCAGACCGGGTCCAGGTGGCAATCCGCAAAGATCTGCATCACCACCTCGTGCGGCTCGGAAGGGTAGCGCTCGCACCCGGGGAGCCCGACCGGGTAGGTCGAATCGAGGATGACGCTGCGAATCCCGGCGTTCGGGTAGACCCGCATGGTCACCAGCGCCAACCGGGTGCCACAGGAAATGCCGTAGAGATTGAACGTCTCGTCGTCGAGGGCCTGCACCAGGGCGACCAGATCGGTGGCGCAGGCGACGCTGGTGTGTTGCCGCAGATCGACGCCCTGGGCCAGCAACTCCTGGACACACCGCGACGTCTCATCGCCGACGGCCGCGCGGGCCATGTCCGTCCGGGAACGCGATTAGCTGAACGTGATGGTGAACTCCTTGTACTTCTGGCTGTCCTGCTCGCGGCGCACGTCAAAGGTCACGAAGCCAAAATTGAAGGTGCGCGACCCGCCAATCTTCATGTCCTGGTCGCTATCGACGTCGTAAGTATCCGCATGGATCGACTTGCTCCCCGCGAAGTACGTGACATCGGAGTAGCTCATCAGGTGAACCTCGGGAACGGCCGGATTGGAGAAGCCCACGAGACGCCCCAGCGGATTGCCCCACTGATCGTTCGACCCATTGGGCACGAAGAAGATCGCCTCGTCATCCTCCACCACGAGACGTTGGGTCGAGTGCCTGGCCACCGTCCGCCGCGGGATATCGGACGACAGGAACCCCTGCCACCCGACACCAAACCACCAGTCCTTGTTCGAATTGTTCACCACGGTGAAGGCGAAGTTGCGCAGGAGCCCATTGCCCTCACCGTGCTTCCGTCGCCGCCGCTTCCTGGCACGATGCTTCGCCGCCCCCGCCGGCTCGGCGGCTGGCAGCAACAGCCCGCTCGCAGCGAGCACCAGGTCACCCAGACCGGCGCCCAGCAGGGCGCGGCGACTCTGCACGGGCTCTCCTGGCAGGGATTTGGTCAGTGACGGAAATCGAGGATTCTGGGGTGATTCATCCATCAGCGCAGCTTCCCTTCGCTTGCCGCCCGCCCGGGAGAAGACCACCTGCCAGACCGGCAGCGTGGAAGAGGCACATCCGAGACTCCGGGCGTGCCCTCAGGGTATGCACGAGCGCGGGGAAACGCACCAGTAAGCGTTACTGGTTTCTCGCCAGAGTTCAGGACCCTGGCGCTCCACAGATGTCCGCGCTGTCCGCGAGGTTGTGATAGCGCGCCGAACGGCCCAGCCCCCGGGCGCACCAGCGGACAACGCCTCCAAGCTGCACCGGCAGGATCAGACCCGGATCACATCCCCACCGACCGCCGTTTGTATCCAGGATGCTGCCGCCTGCCCATTGACACGTCGAAATCAGCCCTATAGCATCCGTTTTGTATCCATTTCATCGTGCGTTGCAGGGCTGGTTGTCTGCACGATTTTTCAATCCGCCTGAGGGGATCGTGGCGCTTGTGACCGTTGCGCGGCCTGAAATGTCGGGCAGCACCATTGCTCACGCCGAGCCAGAGCGAACGATTGGGGAGCCGCTGAGCGAGATCGCGACGCGCTATCTGCGCGCCGCCATTCTCGACGGCCGCCTGCGCCCCGGCACGCGCCTGCGCCAGGAGGCGATCGCCCGGGAACTGGGCGCGAGCCGCATCCCGGTGCGCGAAGCCCTGCGGACCCTGGAGAACGAGGGGCTCGTCAACCTCACGCCGCGCAGCGGGGCGCGGGTGGCCCGCCTGGACTACGCGGAGCACGCGGAGCTGTACCGCATTCGTGAGGAGCTGGAGCCGCTGGCACTGGCCGAGAGCACGCCTCACCTCAGCGACGAGGCGCTGGCGTATCTGCGCAGCCTGAAGCTCCAGATCGAACGCTCGCGCGATCCCGGGGTCTGGCTGGTGTTGGACCGCCAGTTCCACCTTGCCAGCTACGCTGCCGCGCCGATGCCGCGCATGCTGAAGATGATCGAGGGGTTCTGGAATACGACCCAGCAGTATCGTCGCGTCTACTACCGTATGGTCGCGGCGGAGTGGCCGCCAGACGACCCGGCCCTGCCGATGACGCACGTCGATCACTGCCTGCTGCTCGATGCGTTGGAGCGGCGCGATGCTGCCGACGCCAGCAGCATGATGCGCACGCACATCCGGCGCACGCGCCTCACCCTGGCGGCGAGCCAGCACCTGTTCGACGAGCGACGATCACTTCCGGGAGACGGCCAAGAGCATGAGTAGCGCACCAGTCACGGGGAATGGACATCGGCAGAGCTCCGGCTATCTGCGCCTGGTGGGGGTCAGCAAACGCTTTGGCGACACGACCGTGCTCAACGACCTTGACCTGGAGATCGGCGAGGGCGAGTTCATCTCCCTGATCGGGCCCAGTGGCTCCGGCAAGACGACCACGCTGCGCATCATTGCCGGGCTGGAAACACCCACGACCGGCGGCGTCTTCGTCGGCAACGAGGAGATCACCTCCCTGCTGCCGAACCAGCGCGATTTCGGCATGGTCTTCCAGCACTTCGCGCTCTTCCCCCACCTGGATGTCTACCAGAACGTGGCCTACGGCCTGAAGATTCGCGGCGACAAGCAGGCCGCGATCGAGGCTGCCGTGCTGCCGATGCTGGACCGCGTCGGGCTGCGGCCCCTGGCCACACGCAAGATCGGCGAACTCTCCGGCGGGCAGCGGCAGCGCGTCGGCATTGCCCGCGCCCTGGTCGTGAAGCCGCGCCTGCTCCTGCTGGACGAGCCCACCGGCTCGCTGGACACCAAGCTGAAGCTGGCCATGCAGACCGAGCTGAAGGCCCTGCACAACGAGTTCGGCCTGACCTTCATTCACGTCACCCACAACCAGAGCGAGGCGCTGGCGCTGGCCGACCGCGTCTACGTCATGAATGAGGGGCGTATCGAGCAGTCCGGCAGCCCGACGCAGGTCTACCGCTACCCATCCACCCGTTTTGTCGCGGATTTCGTGGGCCGCAACAACCTCATCGACGGCACGATCGACAGCGACGTGTTCAACGGCAGGATGGGCAATTTCCCGGCCGGTGAAGGCGCTGCCCGCATCGGCAATGGCCCGGCCACCGCCGTTATCCGGGCGGACGCGATTCACCTGGGCGCGCCGCCCGCTGGCGCGGCGGCGTTGCAGGTGCGGCTGGATGCGCTGGAGTACGCCGGCTCGGTGGTGACCTGGTTCCTGCACGGCCCCGGCGGCGCGCTCACCACAGATGTCTCGGCTGAAGAAACTGAGCGGCTGCGGCCGGTGATTGGCGAGACGTACCAGGCATGGTGGAACCCGAACGATGTGCATTACCTGCAAGCCTGACGCATCAGTTGCGCCACGGAAGGAGGAGCGCTCGCGCCGGGCTGCACCGGCCGCAATGACCGCGATGGACCCAATGGCAGTGGCACGCAGAAAGGATGCAACGATGACGCCGAAGCACCTGACCTATGAGCAGATGGCCGCCATGCGCTTCGAGGCGGATCACTCCACGACCCGCCGCCGCCTGCTGGCGCGCGGCGTGCAACTCGGCGCGGCCTTCACGGCCATCGGCGCGCTGGGACGCTTCAACATGCTCGATGCCGCCGCACAGGATGTCGTGCTGCGGGAGATTGGCCTCAGCCTGACCGAGGACCCGCGCATCCTGACCCGGTTCCAGCAGGACACCGGGATCACGATGGAAGGCAATTCCCAGATCCTGGGCAATCAGATCACCTTCTGGCTGCAGAACTACAAGGACTACGATGTCAACCAGGTGAACTTCAGCCAGAACGCACCGCTGCTGGCCCAGAACGCCATCCAGGCGTTCCCGGTCGCGGATGTCCCGGCCTGGAACGACCAGGTGCTGCCGCTCTTCCGGGAGGCGGGTTCCCCCGGCTCCAGCGAGAAATCGGGCTGGCCGATGGCCGGCACCTATGTCGATCCGGCCACGATGGAGCAGTTCATCGGCACGCCAACCTGGTTCGGCTTCGATGCCTTCGGCTACCTCGACGGCCCGACGCAAGGTGACCTGACGTCGTACGGCGCGATCTTCGACGAGGGCAACAAGGGGCACGCGACGCTGCTGAACGAACCGATCACCACGGTCATGAAGGTGGCGACTTTCCTGCAGGGTACGGGCCAGGCGACCTTTTCTGGCGCGCTGAATAATCTGAGCAGCGACGACCTCAAGATCTGCTTCGACTTCCTGAACCAGAAGAAGCAGGAGGGACAGTTCCGTCTCTTCTGGAGCGACTTCGGCCAACTGGTCGACCTGCTGGTGGCTGGCGAGGTCTGGGTCGGCGACTTCTGGGCCAGCGCCTGCGCGGCGGCGGTGGCCAGCGGCGCGAAGGCCGTCTTTGTCAATGACCCGACCGAGGGGAGCAACGGCTGGATCCAGGGCGCGACGGTCTCCGCCGCGACCCAGCACATGCCCGAAGTGATGAAGTTCATCAACTGGTCGCTGGAGAGCGGCGTGGTCGGCTCCGTGCTCGGTGTGCAGGGCTACTACTCGCCGCGCCCGGACGTGGTAGAGCCGCTGCTGAAGGAGCAGGAATCCCCGGCGGAAGGAATCAACGCCTGGGACTACTGGTACATGGGCGCCGTGCCGGAGGAGCGCCCGGCGCTGGACACCCGGCTGGAGCACATCGCCGACTGGCAGGCGTACCCGGATAACTTCGACGAGTACAGCCGGTTGTGGACGGCGTTTACGGCGGGGGAGAGAGGGACCCTCACCCCAACCCCTAGGGCTTATGCGCGAGTGGTCAGCGGGTGCGCGAGCATGGCGAGGGCGAGGTGAGGGAACTGGGCGAGGTGCTGGGTGTGAGCGAGGTGGGTGTGACTCCCGCTGAGGACCAGGAGATTGAGGGCGGCATCGCGCAACACCGCCAGGACGGCGGGACCGGCGCCCCGATGGACCTGGCTGGCATCTTCCCGCAGCAGCCCATCTTTGTGCCGATGGACGCGGTTCTCGATGGTCCAGTGCCCACGCCGCAGCCGCAGCAGGTCCGCCGGACTGGCCTGGGCAGGGCCGAGGCTGGTGATGCCGTAGCGGACCGAGGTATGTGGGACTCCGCGCTCGACCCAGGCGCGGGTGAGGCGGAAGACCTGCTGGACCCCAGGCCAGACCTCGGCCAGCCCGGCCACGTCGGTGGTGACGCGCAGCTCGCGGCATTCGCGATGCCGGCCATGCCCGTCCTCCTCGGTGCTGGCCGTGCGGACATCGGCCGCCGTGGTGGTGGTCAGGCGGTCGACCAACGCCTGTTGCCGCCGGCCCTGATTCCCGCCAACCAGCAGCAGATAGGCCCCACCCGCGGCACAGACCGCCTCGCAGACCCACTGCTGGCCATACAGCCGGTCCCCGGTCAGCACACGGCCAGCCCAGGTGAGACGCGTCAGCAGGCGGCGGGCCGCGGGCAACTCGGTGTCCCGGGCCGCCGGGTCCTCCCGAATTGGTTCGTGCGCCACGACCAGGCCGGAGTCGTGACAGACGGCGCTGACGGCATGGACGGCGTAGGCCTGCCCACTGCGCCGCAGTCGGCTGCGGTGGCCTTTCCCGTCGATGGCGATGCCCTGGAGGTGCGCGGGCGACGGCGCTGTCACGGCCGCAAAGGCGCGCTGCACCTGGGAGGCCAGCGCCCACACATCCACCTCGCGGAAGAGCCGGTGCAGCGTCGACTGGCAGGGGACGCGGCCGGCGGGGAAGCCCAGCGCTTCCAGGTGAGCCGCCTCCTGGCGAGCGGCCCAGCGTGCAATCGCCAGCACCGAGGTCTGCCCGGCCGCAAGGGCCGCGACCGTCAGGGCCAGCACGGCGGCCAGCGGGTAGACCACACTCGCCGCACGCCGGGGGTCCGCCACCTCGTGCAGCACGGCCACCAGACTCTCCGGCACGACGGTTGCGACGG
>DAOUDE010000116.1:0-24690 GCA_034431475.1 Thermomicrobiales bacterium
GCCGCCCTCAATCTCCTGGTCCTCAGCGGGAGTCACACCCACCTCGCTCACACCCAGCACCTCGCCCAGTTCCCTCACCTCGCCCTCGCCATGCTCGCGCACCCGCTGACCACTCGCGCATAAGCCCTACCCCAACCCCTCTCCCGCGAGTCGGGAGAGGGGCTTTCACCCTGTTATCTCCTAACTCCCCTGCGCGGTGGCTCCGTCGCCGGTCTGCTGCGCCTGCAGGTGCGCGGCGGCGACAGCATCTGGAAGCGCCGGGCCGGCCAATGGCTCGATCTGGCCCATGAGGCCATCAACCAGGGTGTCATCCAACCGGAGCGCGGCGGCGATCACCTGGTCCATGGTCGAAGCAAAGATGAATTCCATTTCCTTGCGCACGGCCGGTGGCAGCTTCGTGAGATCGCGCGCATTCTCGTGCGGCGCGATCACGCGGCGAATGCCGTGCCGGTGGGCGGCCAGCGCCTTTTCGCGGAAACCACCAATGGAGAGGACTCGCCCGCGCAGGGTGATTTCGCCGGTCATCGCGGTGTCGCCGCGCACGGGGCGCCGGGTCAGCGCGGAAATGAGCGCGGTGGCCATCGTGATCCCGGCGGAGGGGCCATCCTTCGGGGTGGCGCCCTCTGGAAGGTGGATGTGCAGGTCGAGGCGGGACTGGAAATCCGGGTCGATGTGCAATTGCTCCGCGCGGGAGCGGGCGTAGCTGACGGCAGCGCGAGCCGATTCCTGCATGACCTCACCGGCTTTGCCCGTGATGGTCAGCGTGCCCTTGCCGATCATGGTGGCGACTTCCACCGGGAGCAGTTCGCCGCCAATCTCTGTTACGCCAAGGCCAATGGCCAGGCCGACCTGGTCATCCCCGACGTGGAGATCCTGCGAGTAGCGGGCTGGGCCAAGGAGTTCGACCAACCGGGCCTCGGAGATGCGTAGGCGGCTGGTCTTACCGCGCACCACATCCCGCGCGAGGCGTCGGCAGATGGCGGCAAGTTCGCGGTCCAGTTGGCGCACTCCGGCCTCGCGGGTGTACTCGCGGACCAGCGTTGTCCAGGTGCGCCCGGGGATAGTGACGGCGCGCTCCTGCAGCCCGTGCGCCACGATCTGTTTCGGCAGCAGGTAGCGCTTGCCGATTTCGATCTTCTCTTCCTCGGTGTAGCCCGGGATTTCGATCACTTCCATGCGGTCCCGCAACGGGCGCGGAATGGGCGCCATGCTGTTGGCGGTGGTCAGGAAAAGCACCTGTGAGAGGTCATAGGGCATGTCCAGAAAGTGATCGCTGAAGGTGCGGTTCTGTTCCGGGTCCAACACCTCCAGCATGGCGGAGGCGGGGTCTCCCCGGTAGTCGGAGGAGAGCTTGTCGATCTCGTCCAGCAGCAGCACCGGGTTCATTGAACCGGCCTGCTTCATGGCGGAGATGATGCGGCCTGGCATGGAACCGATGTAGGTGCGGCGGTGGCCGCGAATCTCGGCTTCATCGCGCACACCGCCCAGGCTGACCCGCACGAAGTTGCGGCCCATGGCGGAGGCGATGGAGCGGCCCAGGCTGGTCTTGCCCACCCCTGGAGGGCCGACGAGACAGAGAATCTGGGTCGCTGTGGCGCCCGTTTCGGCCGTGAGCTTGCGCACCGCCAGGAAGTCCAGAATGCGTTCCTTGACGGCCTTCAGCCCGAAATGGTCGGCGTCCAGCAGGCGCTCGGCCTCGAGCAGATCGAGCTGATCCTCGCTCCGCTCGTGCCAGGGCAGGGCCAGGACGGTGTCGAGGTACGTGCGGACCACGGTGGCCTCGGCGGAGACGCCTGGCATGCGCTCCAGCCGGGAGACCTCCCTGATGACCCGGTCTGCGGCGGCGGCGGGCATGCCCCGTTGGGCGACGCGCGCGCGAAGGGCGTCGAACTCGTTTCCGTTCTCCCCGCCCAGCTCGTCGTGAATCGCCTTCAGTTGTTCGCGCAGGTAGTACTCGCGCTGGTTGCGGTCAATCTGGTCGCGCACGCGGTCCTTGATGCGGCGTTCCAGCCCGGCGACATCGATTTCGGCCGCCAGGTGGACAGCCACGCTCTCGAGCCGGCGCAGTGGGTCGCAGATTTCCAGCAGGGCCTGTCGCCGCGCGACATCGGTCAGCAACTGCGTCGCCAGCAGGTCGGCCAGGTGGCTGGGGTCGGAGGCCCGCTGCACCATGTCCTGCACTTCCACGGGCAGCGCGCCGCGGGCGTCGCCGTAGCGGTTCGCCAGGTTCTGGACGTGCGCGATCAGCGCCCGCGCTTCTGATTCAGGCGCGTCCGGCTCTTCCAGCAACTCGGTCTGGACCGTGTAGTAGCCGGGGTTGCTGATGAAATCGCTGATACGGACCCGGCAGACACCTTCCAGAACCACCTGGACGTTGCCGGCAGCCTGCCGCTCTGAGGAGACGATGGCAACGAGGGTGCCGACCTGGTGCAGGGCATCAGGTCCTGGTTCGTCGATTTCGACGTCACGGTGCGCGGTGACGATGAGATGGCCGTCGCCGGCCAGCGCCTGTTCCACGGCGCGTACGGAGCGCGGGCGGCCCACCAGGAGGGTGACCACGTTCCGGGGGAAGATGACAACGTTTTTCAGCGGAAGAAGCGGCAACCGCTCCTGCACGCCCTCTCTCGGTGCGCCAGTGCTCACGCCGGCCAGCCTTGCATACGAGAAGGCCCCTCCAGGGGACGAATCGCGTGTGCCGAGCGAGCAACATTGGCAGGGCGCCCTCGCCGACTCCGTGTCGCGGGATAAAGATCATACTCGCAGCGGTGACTTCGGGGAAGGGCACAGTATGCCGGTCACGAAAAACGGGTGGCCCTGCGGCCACCCGTTTCCAGGTCGTATGGGTGTTGGCGACTAGGGACCGACATCCAGGCCGGAGCCGGTCGAGCCAAGTGAGCCGCCGTTGTCCTGGAAAAGGACATCGAAGTCATCCGCAGGTGCGCTGGCGTCCAGCGGCTTGGCCTTGATGTGGAAGCTTTCGTAGTCGGTGAACGGCTGGGCCGTCTCGAACTGCGCCTGTCCCCGGCCGTCCTGGTCGACAGTAAATTCAGAGACCGGCACCAGGCTGCCGTCCTGGTTCACCATCAGCAATTGATAGATGCCAGCAGCTTCCTTCGAGTTGATATCGACTTGCAGCATCCCGGCGCGCTGATCCGCGCCCATGACGATCTGGCCTTCAGCCTGTGGCGCGGCTTCCCCCGGCGACAACTGATACGAAGTCGTGCCGGAGCCGAAGTTCGTCAGTTCTGATTGCAGGTCCGCCACAGCGCTGGATTGCGCAGACAACTGATCTCGCAGTTGCAGCCCCCACATGCCGGTGACCACCAGCGCGATGAGGAGCGGCGCGGAGATGGCCGAGATGAGCCACCCGGTCCGAGACTGCCTTGGCTGCGCCGTGGTTGACGTGCCAGGAGCCGCCACAGTGGGGAGGACGAGGTCGTCCTGCGGTGTCGAGGCCGGCAGTGTTGGCGTGCGGAACGCCTCCATGGAGGTCATTGGGAGCGGTGTAGCGACGGCTGCCCGCTGGGCGTGCGCGACGCGGGCGAAGAGAGCGGCTTTGCTGGCGACCGACGGCTGCATCTGCGGCGCCAGGTAGACGAGCATGCCGGCGGTCGCCAGGGCATCCTCAACTGCGCGCTCACATGCCGGGCAGGCCCGGATGTGCGCATCGACTGACGCCCGCTCGGCATCCTCCAGGGCGCCGAGCGCATACGCGGCGGCAAGGTCATCCACGTGGCCAGTTTGCAACGCTGCCGTATCCGGCATCTCGCGCGAACCGGCAAGCCGGTAGGTGCGTCGAGGCGTTGGCTGGTAACCGCGGTTATCGCTCACGCCAACTGTGCTCCGTCACTACCGAGTGCGTCCTTGAGCTTCTGCATCCCAAGCCGCATCCTCGTCTTGATCGTGCCAAGGGGTTCTCCCAGCGCTTCTGCAATCTCGCGCTGGGTCATCCCCCGAAAATACGCCATTTCAATCGCTTCCCGCTGGGCGTCTGGCAATTCCGCCAGGGCGACCCCAATCGTTCCACGCAACGTGCCGAGCCAGACCTCTTCTTCAACATCAGCGCCGGACCCGGTGTCGGGTACGGCGGCAAGCACCTGTTCTGGCTCTTCGCTATCCGCCTTCTGTGGCCGGCGCTTGCGCTTGCGGATCTCATCGATCGACAGGTTGTGGGTAATGCTCAACAGCCAGGTGACGAATGAACCTTTCCCGGCGCTGAAATTGCTGCCCTGCTGCCAAGCGCGGAAAAACGCCTCCTGCAGGATCTCCTCCGCGAGTTGCCGATCACCAACGATCCGCAGCGAAAAGGAGAACACCACCCCGGAATACCGATCGTAGAGCACCTCCAGCGCTCGGGCATCGCCCTGCGCGGCGCGACCAATCAGGTCGGCATCGCTCGCTTCGATGAGGCTGGTTGCGAAGCCTGCCTCGTCACCGACCGGCATGGCCAAAGGTGCCTCCATGCCAGTCTGCCCTGATATACGGCGTGACCAGCGGATCTGGATTCATCGAGTGCCTGGCGGATCGCTTACCGGCGGTCCACCGCGATTCGCCCTGGGACCTGCGGGTTGTGCGGGCGGGAAGGCACTGTGCACAAGTTTACTGTATTGCCCCGCCACCACTGGCATTTTCGCGGGTTCCATCTGGACTACGGCGCCCCTGTTCCGGCCAGGTGCGCGGCGTTGACAGCCGCCCATTCCCGATCCGGTTCCGCCACTCCCAGCACCTCCCGCGCTTCGCCGGCGACGAAGAGCGAGCCCGTCACCAGGAGCGGGCTGCCTGAGCCCACGAAGTGCAGCGATGACGCCACATCAGGCGCGATCTCGACCTTGAATCCCAGGTCGGCTGCCGCGGCAGCGATGGCTGCGGGCGAGGCGGCGCGGGGGGAGGCGGCGCGGGTGGCAATGATGCGCGTGGCAAGCGGCCGCAGCTCCGTCAGGAAGGACGCGATGTCCTTGTCACTTCCCATGCCGACGATGGCGGCCACGGCCTCTGCGTCAATCTCCGCGAGCCACGTTTCCACGAGGGCCCTGGCGGCGGCGGGCGTGTGCGCGCCGTCCAGCACGATCTCCTGGTCGTTCACCTGCAGGCGCTCGAAGCGTCCCGGCCAGCGCGCGGTGCGCAACCCGGCCCGGATCGCGCTCTCCGGAATGGACACATGCCGGTTCCCCAGTTCGTACATAGCTGCGAGGGCCGTACAGGCATTCTCGACCTGATGCGGCCCGGCGATTCCGACGCGGAGATCAGGCCAGGCGCCCCACGGCCCCGTGGCAGTGAAGCTGCGCCAGTCCCCGTCCCAATGCCAATCGACGCCGCCCATCAGCAGCGGGGCGTCGACGTCGGCTGCGGCCTGCCGAATGGCGGCGGCTGCCTCTGACGGCTGCGGGGAGACGACCACCGGCGTGCCGGGGCGCAGGATCCCCGCCTTCTGCCGGGCGATCTCGGTCAGCGTGTTGCCCAGCACGGCGGTGTGCTCGTAGTCGATGCGCGTGATCACCGTCGCCAGTGGCTCAATGACGTTCGTGGCGTCGAGGAGCCCACCCAGCCCAACTTCGATGACGGCCAGGTCACATCGCTCCTGGGCGAAGGCGAGAAAGGCCATCGCGGTGATCATTTCAAACGTAGTGACCGTGTCAAGCTCCGGCCGCGCCGCTTCCAGGCGGCTGGCAGCCAACGCGACTTGCCGCGCCAGGTCAGCAAACACGGCATCAGCGACTGGCACGCCGTTGATGGCGATGCGCTCCGGAAAGCGGTGTAGATGAGGCGACGAGTAGAAGCCGGTCTTCAGGCCCGCCTGCAGAGCGCTATGGGCGATGAATGCGCTGGTGGAACCCTTGCCCTTGGACCCGGCCACATGCACCAAGGGCACGCGTTGATGGGGGTCGCCCAGCTCCGCCAGGAGCGCCCGCATGCGGCGCAGGCCTCGGGCCGCGCGTTCGGGACCTCCAAAGGGATTGGAAATCAGCCCACGCTCGTAGCTCGACCGTCGCCAAAGTTCTTCCAGCGCCTCGCGGTATGACCACTTTGACACGTGCATTTCCCGGAGTTTTCGCGCATTTCAGTGGCCCGAATTGTGGCCGATTGCAAGTATGGGCTTGCCCGGAGGTCACTGCATCTGGCATCTTGCTCACCTACACCAGTCGCACAGGCGCCCCGAGGACCTGCGATTGGTGCGCCAACTCGCACACTACTGCTGCGTCGGGGCCCGCGGAGGCGCACATTCCATGAAGATGGTCGTCCGGATCAGCGCGACGAACTGCCAGTCCAGGCCCCGCCGGGAGGGCGGAGCGGCGTGATGGCTGGCCGGTTTACCGGGCGGTCGCCACAGCCAGAGGGGCCGAAGCCCTTTTCCGCGGAGTGGGTGGCTGCAAACGAACGGCCGCCCGCGCTGGTGGTGGCCACGATGCCAGCACGCACGGGGTTCCGGCTGCCGGGGTGGTTCCCGGGCGAGCGGGCGACCAGCGCTGGCCTGCTGGTCGTGGTGATCCTGTTAACGGTGTACCTCACCCTGCCAGCCGGCCGGGGCGGCCCCCTCATGCATTACGGTGGCCCAACCGCGGACGAGCTGGCTGTGCAGTCGCTGGCCGCGCAGTCCACGCTCGCGCCCGAGGAGACGTTCGCTTCCATCGAGGCGATGATGCAGGAGACGCAACCCGCTGTGGCGCACCCCACCGTGGCTCCGGCTGCTGCTCCGACCGCCGTGCCGACCGTTGCGGCCACGAAAACGGCTGCGGCCGCCCCGGCTGCGATGGCGACGACGCCACCCACCGCACGCACGCCGCTGGCCGGCGCGCTCCTGCCTGAGTACCGCATCGTTGCCTACTACGGGCACCCCCACGATGCCAATATGGGGATCGTGGGCGAGATGCCGCTCGATGAATTGACCAGGAAGCTACAGAAGCAGGCAGATGCCTTCGAGGCTGCCGATCCTTCCCGGCCGGTCGTGCCCGCACTGGAACTCATCGCCACCGTGGCGCAGCGTGACCCCGGCTTCGACGGCACCTACATCCTGGATACCGACCACGAAACGTTGCGTGAGTACATCGATTACGCGGCCGAGCACGACATGCTGGTGATCCTGGACGTACAGATCGGGCGGGGGACTGTCGCCCACGAGATCGAGAAGGTGCGCGATCTGTTGGAGCGGCCAAACGTGCACCTGGCGCTGGACCCCGAGTTTGCCATCGCGGAAGGGGAAACGCCCGGGGATCATATCGGCACATTAAGCGCAGAGAGCATTGCTTACGCGCAGCAGGTGCTCGCCGAGATTTCGACCGAGCAGGGAATCCCCCCCAAGATGCTGATCGTGCATCAGTTCCGCGAGGACATGATTTCGGAGAAGGGGCAGCTTGGCCCCATGCCGGGCGTGCAACTGGTGATCGATGCGGACGGGTTCGGGGAACCGGAGTTGAAGACCTTTGTCTACAACTACCTCGTGCGGGACGAGCCGGTCGAGTTCGGCGGCATCAAGCTGTTTTACAACCAGGACAGCCCGCTGATGAAGCCGCGCGAAATCCTCGACCTGGTGCCCGCGCCGGACGTCATCATCTACCAGTAGCCGCGTCGCACAATCTGCGGTTGACCACACCCCAGTAAACAGCGAACATCGCGCAAACGGCCGCCACTCGGTGAAAGAGGGATGCTCCATGGTGCGTTGGGGAATGGTCGGCGCGGGAACGATTGGCCGGGAGTGGATGGCCGACGCCATCGCGGCGCAGCCCGACGGCGAACTGCGGGGAATCGCAAGCTCCAACCTGGAGCGGGCGCAGGCATTTGCCCGCGAGAAAGGGATCCCGCTCGCCTACGACTCGGTGGAGGCACTGCTGGCGGACCCCGAGATCGACGCCGTTTATATCAGCACCACCAACGAGCACCACAAGCCGCAAACGCTGGCGGCGGCCGCTGCTGGCAAGCATGTTCTCTGCGAGAAGCCGTTGGCGCTGACCCTGGCCGGCGCACAGGAGATGGTGGCGGTCTGCGCCGCCGCCGGCGTGGTGATGGGCACCAACCACCACCTGCGTAACTCGGCGACACACCGCGCTGTGCGGGACCTGGTGGCAAGTGGCGCGGTGGGGGAGGTGCAGGCGGCGCGCGTCTTTCATGCCGTACACCTGCCGCCGCACCTGCAGGGCTGGCGCATCAACCGCCCTGAATCCGGCGGCGGCGTGGTCTTCGACATTACGGTCCACGACGCCGATACCGTGCGCTTCATCCTGAGCGATGAGATCGCCGAGGTCACGGCCATGACCGCCGCGCAGGGGATGGGCGAGGGGGTAGAGGACGCCGTAATGGGCGTGATGCGCACCCGGCAGGGGCACCTCGTCCAGTTCCACGATTCCTTCACCTCACGCCACTCGTACACCGGCCTCGAAGTTCACGGCACGCTGGGGTCGATCTACGCCCGCAACGTCATGACCCAGCAGCCGGTGGGAACGGTCGTGCTGCGGCGCGACGGGCAGGAAGAGGAGATCGTCGTCTCGCACGAAAACCTCTACGAGCGATCGGTGCGGCGATTCAACGCGGCAGTCAACGGCGGAGGTGAGCCAGCGGCCACGGCCCACGATGGCCTCTGTTCGCTGGCCGTGGCGCTGGCGGTGCTGGAATCGGCCCAAACCGGGTGCGTGGCTGAGGTGCCAGCGGTCTAGCCGCCGGGCAGAAGGAGTAAGCAGCGATGCCTGATGAGGCAGGGTTGGCCCTCAACGCCGAGCAGGCCCGAACCGCCGCCGCCATCTTCGAGCGCATGTTCCCGGCCGACGACGTGCCCGGCGCGACCGAAATCGGCGTGGTGCGCTATCTGGATCGCGCGCTGGCCGGGGCGTACCGCGAGGATGCGGCGCTCTACCGGCGGGGGCTGGCGCAGCTCGATGCGGCCAGCCGGTCTACCCATGGGGCTCCCTTCGAAACTGCCTCACCGGCGGCGCAGGACGCCCTGTTGCACGCCCTGGAGCGCGGTGAGATCGCAGGCTGGCCCGCGCCGGAGCAGGCCGCGTTCTTCCGCAGGCTGCGCGCGCACCTGCAGGAGGGGCTCTTCAGCGACCCGGCCTATGGCGGCAATATCGACAAGGCCGGGTGGCGGGCGCTGGGCCACCCGGGGGTCTGGCTGGATAACAGCGCCGAGGAAAATCTTTCGCCGTTGCCCGTGGACAAGGGCGGACGTATCCAGTCGCTGGCCGACGTGCAGGCGGCGCTGGCGGCGCTCGCGCGGCCGCGCGACATCACCGGGTTCGACCCGCAGCGCGGCGCGGCGGCGCCACTTCCCGACGCCGATGTGGTGCTGGTCGGCGTGGGCGGGGCGGGCGGGTTCATTGCGCCAGTGCTGGCGCAGGCCGGCTTGCGCGTGGTCGGGCTGGAAGCCGGGCCCTGGTGGGACCTGGCAGATTTTCACCCGGACGAGCTGGGCCACGCCTACTACTGCCGCGCGGAACTCGGGCAAAAATTCAAGAGTGAAACGCCGCGCTGGCGCACGCATGAGGGCGCGCCAGACCAGGAACTGACCTTTTCGCTGGGCCGAATGATGAACGGCGTTGGCGGCTCGGTGATTCACTACGGTGGTTGGTTGCGCCGCTTCCCGGCGCACAACCTGCGGCTGCGCTCGCACGCGCTGGAACGCTGGGGCCCGCAGGCGATCCCCGAGGGCTGCACCACGCAGGACTGGCCAGTGACGTACGATGAGCTCCGGCCCTCCTTCACCGAGGTCGAGCGCCTCGCGGGCATTGCGGGCGATGACCAGGACGCATTCCGTCCCAGGGACGCGGAGTACCCGCTGCCACCGACTCGTCCGTTCCGGATGGGCGAGATCTTCACCCGGGCCACGCGCGAGATGGGGTTGCATCCGCACGCTGCGCCAGTCGGCATGACGACTCGGCCGTACAACGGCGAGCCGGAGATGACCTACACCGCCTGGAACAACGGCTTTGGCTCATGGACCGGCGACAAGTGGCACCCGGCGCTGACCTCGGTGCCCGAGGCGCTTGCCACCGGGAACTTCGACCTGCGCACAAATTGCCGGGTGACGAAGGTGCTGACCGATGCCGATGGCCGGGCATGCGGAGTCACCTACATCGACGCACTCGGGCGCGAACGCGAGCAGAAGGCGCGAACGGTCATCCTGGCGGCGTACACGTTCGAGACGGTGCGCCTGATGTTCCTCTCCGGGACGGACAAACGCCCCGCTGGCCTGGGCAACAGCAGCGGCCAACTCGGCAAGCACTTCATGACCAAGATGTTCACCCACGTCGATGGCTACTTCCCTGACATCGTCTTCAACCGCCACACCGGCCCGGCGGCGCAGGCCGTGGTGCTCGATGACTTCCTGGATGCTTCCTTCGATTGTGGCGCGCACGGTTTCCTGGGCGGCTCCACCCTCGGCGCGGAGAACCAGTTTCTGCCGATCCAGATCGCCCGCGAGGCGTTGCCGCCTGATGTTCCCGGCTGGGGGCAGGCCTACAAGGATCATGTGCGGCAGTGGCAACACCTCGGGGTGGTGCGGATGCAGCCGGAAGCGCTCTCCTGCGAGGCGAACTTCCTGGATATCGACCCGCGCCACCGCGACCGCAGCGGGCTGGGGCTGCCCGTGGTGCGCGTGACCTACGACCTGCAGCCCAACGAGCAGCGCCTGGCGGCCTTTATGGAGGGCAAGTGCCAGGAGATCCTGACCGCGATGGGGGCGACGAAGACCTGGAATGGCCCGCGCTTCACCGGCGCTGGCAGCTCCCACGACCTGGGCGGGTGCCGCATGGGGGATGATCCGGCGCTGAGCGTGACGGATCGCGACCTGCAGGTGCACGATACGCCAGGGCTCTACGTGTTCTCTGGCGCGGTGTTTCCCACCTGCGCGGGCGTCAATCCGACGCTGACCCTCTGGGCGCTTTCGCTGTGGGCGGCGCGCAACCTGGTCAACACCCTTGGGGGAGGAGCGGCAGCGTGAGTGAGGCAACCGGCGCCGTCGAGTTCCGGGTTGATGACGCGATCGGCTTGCTGACACTGAACCGGCCAGACAAGCTGAACGCGCTCAGTGTCGACATGCTGACCGCGCTGGAGGCGCACGTGGCCGAGATCGACCGGCGGCAGGATGTGCGCGTCGTCGTCCTGGCCGCCGCCGGGGAGCGTGCGTTCAGCGTGGGCGCGGATGTAAATGCCTGGTCTGCCCTCGCGCCGCTGGACATGTGGCGGTGGTGGGTGCGCGATGGGCATCGCGTCCTGCAGCGCCTGGCGTCGCTGCGGCAGCCGACCATTGCGGCGGTGCAGGGTCTGGCATTCGGTGGTGGGCTGGAGTTGGCGATGGCGACAGATGTGCGCATTGCTTCCGCCGATGCTGCCTTCGCGATGCCAGAGGTCAGGATCGGCACGCTGCCGGGGTGGGGTGGCACCCAACGCCTACCGGCCCTGATTGGCGCTGCGCGGGCCAAACAGATGATCTTCACCGGCCAGCGGATCGACGCCGCAACGGCTGAACGCTGGGGGCTCGTCAACGAGGTCGTGCCCGCGGACGCGCTCGCGGCCCGGGCTACGCAGTTGGCCCAGCAGATCGCCGCGAACGCGCCGATTGCTGTTCAACTCGCCAAGGCCGCCATCGATCACGATGTCGCCGCGCACGAGGCATTTGCCGGGGCGCTGGCGGCCGGCGCGGAGGACGGCCGGGAGGGCATGGCGGCCTTCCGGGAAAAGCGCGCGCCGCAGTTCCGCGGCGTGTAGGTCTCACACATCAAGGAGCACCGACGTGGTGAGTTTCACCGCCGACGCGCCGTTGGAGGCGCGCGCGGAGCAGGCAATGGCCTTCGCGCAGCAGCAGGTTGAAGCCCTGATCACAGCGCACCCGGACTACTTTCCGCTCTACACGGAGGAGGGAAAGTGGCAGCACGGCAAGCAGTCCTGGACGAACTGGTGTGAGGGATTCCTGGGCGGCATGATGTGGATCTTCGCGCGCCGCACCGGCGATCCGGTCTGGCGGGAGCGCGCCGAGCACTACGCCCGCCTGGTCGAGGAGCGGCAGCATGACACCAGCGTCCACGACCTGGGTTTCGTCTTCTGGTCGACCTGGAAGCGCTGGTTTGACCTGACGGGAGACGAGCAGGTCAATGAGCGCGTCATCCAGGCCGGGAGCACTATGGGCCTGCGATTCAACGAAAAGGGTAAGTACCTGCGCTCGTTCGTGGCGCCGGAAAGCTGTTTCATCGACATCATGATGAATGTCGGCATCATCTTCTACGCCGCCGATCAGCGCGGAGACGACGATCTGCTGCGCCGGGCCACCGAGCACTGCCTGACCACCCGCCGCTACCTCGTGCGTGGCGACGGCAGCACCGCGCATGAGGGTATCTTCGATCTGCAGACAGGCGAGTTCCTGCGCGAGGATACCCACCAGGGCTGGCGTCCCGATTCGTCGTGGGCACGCGGTCAGACGTGGGCGCTGTACGGGTTTGGCACGGCCTACCGTTTCAGCGGGGATGAGCGTTTTCTGGATGCCGCCGAGCGCTGCGCCGACTTCTACATCGCGCGCACGCCCGCAGGCGGTGTGCCGCCGAACGACTGGGAGGAGCCGCAGCCGCGCCGCCGGTACGAGAGTTCCGCCGCAGCTATCGCCGCGAGCGGGATGCTGCAACTCGCCGAACTGACCCACGACCCGCAGCGCGCCGCGAATTACCGTGCATACGCCCGGGAGATTCTGGACACGCTGCTTTCCCCCAGCTTCCTGGCGGTGGACATCCCCGGCTGGGAAGGCATCCTGCGGCATGGCAGCTACCACGAGCGCCTGGACCTGGGCGTGGACGGGAGCGTGATGTGGGGCGAGTACTTTTTCGTTGAGGCGCTGGACAAACTGCTGGGTGCGCCGGCACTTTCGTGAGGGTGTGCCCGCAATCTGTTGACGCTGTGTGCCCATGGCAGTACAACTGGCGACACACGTGAAACGATTTTCGCAACGTTTCCCCTGCCAGGCAGGGGCCGGGCGTGGGCACGGCGCGTGCAGGCTGCGCAAGGGTGCGAGCCAGAACTCTGATGCCAGGAGGTTTTCAGTGGGGAACGCGACAAAGGCGTTTGCGACCCGCGCATCACGGCGCGGGATGCTCAAGGGCGGTGCGGCACTCGGTATCGGCGCCCTGGGACTTGGCTCCCTGACCCGCGACATGGCGTTGGCGCAGGACGAGACCCAACTCGAAGTCTTCTCGTGGTGGACATCGCCTGGCGAAGCGCCGGCGCTGCAGGCGCTCTTCGATGCCTACAGTGCGGCCTATCCCGACGTCGAGATTATCAACGCTGCCGTCTCTGGTGGCGCGGGCGTGAACGCCATCGCCGTGCTGCAGACCCGCCTGCAGGGCAATGAGCCGCCAGACTCCTGGCAGACGCACGTTGGCCGGGAGCTGATCGACCAGTACGTGGTGCCGGGGTACACCCAGCCAATCACGGACATTTACACCTCCGAGGGCTGGGCGGATGTCATCCCGGCTGGCCTGGTGGATCAGGCGACGTGGGAGAGCGAGCAGTACTCCATCCCGGTCGGCGTCCACCGGGGCAATGGCTTCTGGTACAACAAGGAAGTGATGGAGGCCAACGGCATCGAAGTTGGCGATACCCTTTCCTTCGATCAGTTCTTCGAGGCCGCCGAAAAACTGAAGGCCGCCGGTATCCCCGGCATTTCGCTCGCCATGAAGGACACCTTCGCCGGCGCGCAGACCTTCGAGAACACGCTGCTGGGCGTGGTGGGCCCCGAGAAGTACGACCAACTCTTCAAGGGCGAAGCCTCGTGGGATGACGACGGCGTGCGTGAGGCCGCCGAGACCTACGCGAAGATGCTTGACTATGTGAACGAGGATTTCTCCGCCCTTTCCTGGGACCAGGCGACGGCGATGATCATCGAGGGCAAGGCCGGCTTCAACAGCATGGGCGACTGGGCCTACGGTGAAGTGGTGGCCAAGGACGCCGTCGACAAGATCGGCTGGGTCAACCACCCCGGCACCGATGGTTCATTCGTGCTCGTGGTGGACAGCTTCACGTTGCCGGTCGGTGCGCCCCACGCCGAGAACGCGACGAACTGGCTGAAGGTGCTGGGCAGCAAGGAAGCCCAGGAAGCCTTCAACCCGCTCAAGGGCTCGATCCCGGCCCGCACGGACGTGGACCGCTCCCTCTTCTCCGACTACCACCAGTGGTCGATGGACAGCTTCGCCAAGGATGCGCTGGTGCCTTCCTGCGCGCACGGCCAGGCCTCCTCCCCGGCGTTCAAGCAGGCGTTTTATGACGCCGCTGTGGCGTTCGTCACTGACCACGATGTCGATGCCTACATCATGGCGCTGACCGACGCGGCTGCGCTCGACGCGGAAGAGACCGAATAATCGGTCGCGCCAGGGCCACGACAACGGCGTCGTGGCCCTGGCGCGCTTTCGCTCCAGGATTTCCCCAAAGGATGCATCGTGGCGGTTTCTTCTCCAGCTCTATCGCGTGATGCTGACCGCGCCACACGTACGGCGCAGCGGCCAGCCTTTTCCGTCGAGCGCATGCTTTCTCCGGCGCTGCTGGCTCCCTCGGTAGTGGCAATCTTTGTTTTTGTCTATGGGTTTATTGGCTATACGTTCTACGTCTCCCTTACCAACTGGAAAAGCGCCAAGCCGAACATGACCCTGCGCCGCCCCATCGGCGCGGTGTATGCCGACCTGTTCTCCCAATCGCGCTTTCAGATCGATCTGCGCAACACCGTGGTGTTCACGATCCTCTTTCTCCTGCTGGCGGTGCTGGGTGGGTTGGCTTTGGCCATTCTGCTGGACCGGCATATCCCCGCTGGCGGGCTCTTCCGCAGCATCTTCCTGTTTCCCTATGCGCTTGCGTTCATCACGACCGGCGTGGTCTGGAGCTGGATATTCAACCCGGAAACGGGCGTCAACCTGTTGATCAACGCGACCGGGATCAACCATGCGCTCACGGCGGCGGGCATGGAGCCGATCAAGCCGGGGTGGATCACCAACCCGGATGTGATCTGGCAACTGAACGGCCTGATCGCCACCGTGTATCCGCCGGCCGCCGAGTGGAGCCTGAAGCTCGGCGTGCCGGTGGCCATGATTCCGGTCGCCATTGCGGCCTCCTGGCAGCTCTCCGGGTTCGCCATGGCCATGTTCCTGGCGGGCATGGGCACCATCTCCCCGGAGGTGCGCGAAGCGGCGGCGCTCGATGGCGCGGCGGATTGGCGCCTCTACAAGGATGTGATCATCCCGCTGCTGAACCCAATCACGATCAGCGTGCTGGTGATCCTGACCCACGTCTCGCTGAAGATCTTCGACCTCATCTACGCCATGTCCGGCAAGGGCCCCGGGTTCGCGACAGATGTACCGGGGATCTTTGTCTATGAAATGATCTTCCGCGCCCAGCGCTACAACCTGGGCGCGGCTGCCGCCATCGTCATGCTGGTTGGCGTGGCCCTCGTCATCGTGCCGTACCTGGCGCGTCAACTGAAGACACTTTGATGCAGGCACTGGATACCGTTCACCCGCAACCTGCCCGTCGCAAGAGCCGCTTGGGGCAATGGGTCATCCTGGCCCTGCTCATCCTGGCGGCGGCGTTCTATCTGATGCCGGTCTACGTGATGGTCATCAATGGGCTGAAAGACAAGTCCTACATGACCCTGGGCGACATGTGGAAGCTGCCGCAGGTGTGGAACGGCGGCGGGTTCCCGCTCGCCTGGGAAACACTGAGCCCGAACATGTGGGCCAGCCTGCGCATGGTAATCCCGGCCACCATTCTCTCCTGCCTGCTCGGCGCGCTGAATGGCTACCTGCTCTCGAAGTGGAAGTTCCGCGGTTCGGACATGATTTTCACGCTGGTGCTCTTCGGGATGTTCATCCCCTATCAGGCGATCCTGATACCGCTGATCCGCTTTCTGGACCAGATCGGGCTGTACGGCAAGTGGCAGGGGCTGGTGCTGGTGCATGTCATCTACAGCATCCCGATTGCCTGCCTGATCTTCCGCAATTACTTCACGAATATTCCGAACGAACTGGTAGAGGCGGCGCGCATCGACGGCGCAGGTTTGCTCGCCATCTTCCGGCAGATCATCCTGCCTCTCAGCTTGCCCGCCTTCGTGGTGGTGGGGATCTTCCAGTTCACGAACATCTGGAATGATTTCCTGTTCGGGGTGACGGTCGTCTTCAACCCGAAGGATCAGCCGGTGACCGTGGCCCTGAACAACCTGAACGGCACCAACTCGGTGGACTGGACCGTGGTCATGGCGGCGGCGGTGCTCGCTGGCCTGCCGACGGCGCTGGTCTACATCTTCCTCGGCCGTTACTTCATCCGGGGCATGCTGGCCGGCTCGATGAAGGGCTGACGCCAGCGCACGGGACGCACCATGACTGCCACGGAGCACGCGGACGTCGTCATCATCGGCTCGGGCATGGGTGGGGGCACCCTGGCCTGGGCGTTGCGTGACCTCGGGGCGCGGGTGCTGCTGCTCGAGCGCGGGGATTTCCTGCCGGTCGAGGCGCAGAACTGGAGCCCGGAGGCGGTCTTCATCGAGAACCGCTACAAGGCGAAAGAGCAGTGGCGCGACCGCCACGGGGCGTGGTTCTCACCGGGTGTGCACTACTTCGTGGGCGGGAACACCAAGGTCTTCGGCGCCGCGTTCCCCCGCCTGCGAGTGGCCGACTTCGGAGAGATTCAGCACGAGGGCGGGGTCTCGCCCGCCTGGCCGATCAGCTACGAGGACCTTGCCCCGTTCTATGAGCGGGCCGAGCGCCTGTACCAGGTGCATGGGGAGGCGGGCGCCGACCCCACGGACCCACCGCGCTCCGGGCCCTTCCCGTATCCCCCGATGCCTGCCGACCCCTACATGGAGGACCTGGCCGCGCGCATCCGGGCACAGGGGCTGCACCCCGCGCCACTGCCGGTGGGTCTGGACTTCGAGCCGGGCGGAGCCTGTATTCGCTGCAAGACGTGCGATGCCTTCCCGTGCATGGTCCACGCGAAGGGGGACGCCGACGTGCGGGCCGTGCGGCCAGCCCTGGCCAGCGGCAACGTCGAATTGTGGACCAATACCTACGTGGAGCGTCTCCTGACCGATGGGTCGGGTTCGCGGGTGACGAGTGTTGAGGTGCGGCGGGCAGGCGGTGAGCGGCAGGCGGTGGAGGCGGATTTTGTCGTGGTCTCCGCTGGGGCGGTGAACTCGGCGGCGTTGCTGCTGCGCTCCCGCAACGACCGGTGCCCGCACGGCCTGGGTAACAGCTCCGGGCAGGTGGGCCGCAACTACATGGTCCATAACAACTCGGTGCTGGTCGCAATCGACCCGCTGCGCACCAACGATACGGTCTTCCAGAAAGTGATTGCCATCAACGATTTCTACGGTCCCGGGTTCGACCCGGAGTTCCCGTACCCGATGGGCAGCCTGCAGCCGGTTGGCAAACTCCAGGGCGCCATGATGCGCGGCGCGGCTCCTTGGGCGCCAGGCTGGAGCCGTGCGCTGGCGGCGCAGAAGAGCGTGGACTGGTGGGTGATGAGCGAAGATTTGCCTGATCCGCAGAACCGGATTACGCTCGATAGCCAGGATGCCATTGTCGTGCACTGGACACCGAACAACCTCCGCGCGCACGAGCGGCTGCTACAGCAGGCAAAAGCCATGCTGCGGCGGGCTGGATACCCTATCCTGCTCAGCAAGCAGATGGGGATCGAGACAAACTCCCATCAGTGCGGCACACTTCGCTTCGGGCATGACCCGGCGACATCGGTGCTCGACCCGCTGGGCCGCGCGCATGACCTGGATAACCTGTACGTGGTCGATGGGTCGTTCTTCCCGTCATCGACTGCGGCCAACCCCGCCCTGACCATCGCCGCCCAGGCCCTGCGCGTTGGCGAACATCTCCGGGCGCGGCTGGGCGCCGCTGCCTGAGACGAAAGGACCCTTGATGACGGAATCACCAAGTCGCCTGGCGGGCTACCGCCACCGGCGTGACCACTTCTTCGGCTCGCACGCCCATTCGCCGCTTACGGACGAGCAGCGGGAGAAGTTCACGGGCCTGGACTACTTCCCGGAGCGGGAGGACCTGGTACTGGCGCTCGACCTCGATGAGAGCGGCGATACGGTCGGTGACGAGGTGGTGCTGGACACGACGGATGGCCAGCACAAGCACTTCCTCCGGGCGGGTGTGGTGCGCTTCGAAGTCGACGGCCAACCGGTGGAGTTGACGATGCTCCGCGACGAGCGGGGAGGCCTGTTCCTGCCCTTCCGCGATGGTTCGGCCGGGAAGGAGACGTATGAGGTGGGGCGCTATCTGGAGCCGCAGCGACTCCCCGATGGGCGGCTCCACGTGGATCTGAACTACGCTTACAACCCGTTCTGTGCTTATGGCTCTGGCTGGAGTTGTCCGATTCCTCCGGAAGAAAACCGGATCGCAGTCACGATCCCGGCCGGTGAGCGCGCGTTCAGGTTGCCCGAGTAGCTGGGCTGCCAGCGCCTCGGCGACAGCCCGTTCCCTGAAACTGACCAATTTCATGTGTCATCCCGAGAGCAATCGCGGGATCCTGGCCTGGCCAACCACCAGGGAACGCTGCCCGCCCCCGAGCGTAGGCGGTGGTCTTGCGGCGATGCGGCCGGGGAACGAGATCCTTTGACTCCGCTCAGGATGACACCTGAGAGTGGGCGGCGATTTCGCAGCAACGCGGCCGGGGAGGCCGAGATCTCGGCAAGCTCGAGATGACACCTGGGGGTGGACGGTGGCAGCGTGACGGGCAGGGGCCGGTGGCCACTGGTGGATCGAGGCTGGGACGAGATTCTTCGCCTGAGGGCCGCTGTGAAGAACTCTCTCAGGCGGCGGGTTCGAGAATGACACGGTGCAGGGGATACGGCGCGCAGTGGCGCGCAGGACGGTGACGCTTGACCCTAGAGCACCGCGTTGGCCTTGACGGCCCACTCCACGAGGCCGCGCGCCGCGTTTTCGGCCTGGCCCTGGCCGCTGGCGAATGTGCGGCCAAGCAGAGCGCCAGCCGCCTCGCGCGGCCAGCGGTAGGTGGTGCGGCGCACCTCCAGGTAGCGACACGTTGAAGGGTCGAAAACCATCTCTGCCAGGACCCAGTTGCGCGGCCGGCCATCGAGCAGCCAGAGGCGGCGGCCATCCTGCCAGGTGAACGGCGTGGTCAGCGGAGCGACAGTGACGGTGGCGTTGCCGCCGGCGCCGTGGTCGTTATCGGGTGGTGGACATGCGCCGGTTGGCACTCGTGAGCTCCTGTCCCTACGGCACCGTAGAGAGCATGCCACAGCCTGGCTGTGGTCATGGCCCCTGGCGATGGAGAACACGGGGTGCCGGTCGGTGTCGTTCTCCAGGCGGGGCGGTGAAATGCTTCCGAATCCGACGGCAAGAGCGTAGCACCGCCTGTTGCGGTGTGCCAAATTGACGATACCCGAGTTCAGGATGTCACTTCGATAGTAGACGACTGCGCGACCTGGCCGTTCAGGGATATGGTGATTTCGTAGACACCGGTAGGCCACGGCTCCTCGGCGTTGCGGCTGAGTTGAAAGGTCAGCCACTGCTCCGGCCGCAGGTGGTCGATGCTCAGGGTCGTGGCAAAGGCGTCGAGCGACGTGTTGTTGTAGGACCAGGTCGCACTGACCTGGCTCCCGGCCGGTAGGACGTAGGCAGGCACATTGGCGACGATGTACGGCGCATCACTCGGGAGTTGGGTGAGTCCGGCGACCGGTGTAGCAGTCGTCAGCGGATCGCGGGACCAGCGGACCTCGCCAAGGCCTGCGGAGCGTGGAACGGGCGTGGAGGGCGCGGGCGTGGGCACGGCGGGGGTTGCGGGCGTCACCGCCTCGGCAGGCGGCGTGCTGGTAGCGGGAGCAACCATCATTGGCCCACCTCCACAGGCTGTCAACACGGCAAGGCACAGCCCTACTGCAGGTGCCAGGGTCCGCGCCCGCCCCAAGATCGACGATTTGCCAGGCTGGCTTCCCCCGTGCCCCAACGCGCCCCCTGCCGCTCCCTGATTCGCACTCCCCGGAGTGAACTCTACACGTACTCGGCGCGATTTTTGGTGCCGAGCCACTGGGCACGGCATAATGCCGCCAGTGCATGCGCGAATGCCGCCAGGAAGGACGTCTCCCCGTGACGTATCGCCCATCAACGCGGGACGACCAGCGCCCGTCCGAGACGTTGACGTTGCTCCCGCCTGTCAACGACCCGGCACTGAGCGACGAGACCGCTCGACCAGCCATAGGTGAGGATGGCGCACCCTACCTCAGCATCGTGGCGCCAGCCATGAACGAAGAGGGGAATATCGCCGATCTGTACGCGGCGATTGTGGCAGCGGTCGAGCCGCTGGGCGTCACGTGGGAGCTGGTGCTGATCGACGACGGCTCCTCGGACGGCACCTGGCGCGTCATGAACGAGCTGGTGGCCAGGGACCCACGCGTCATCGCGCTGCGGCACCGCCGCAACTTCGGCAAGGCGAGGGGGCTGGCGACCGGCTTTGCCGTCGCCCGAGGCGAGGTCATCATCACCATGGACGCGGATTTGCAGGACGACCCGGAAGAGATCGCGCGCTTCCTGGCCATGCTTGATGATGGCTACGACCTGGTCTCCGGCTGGAAACAGCGGCGGCAGGATCCCCTGGGCAAGACCATGCCCAGCCGCGTCTTCAACGCCACAGTGCGCCGCGTCTCCGGGGTTCCGCTGCACGACTTCAATTGCGGATTCAAGGCCTACCGCGCCCAGGTCACCCAGAATATCCGGCTCTACGGTGAGCTGCACCGCTTCACCCCGGTACTCGCGAATGCCGAGGGATTCCGGGTGGGCGAACTCCCGGTCAAGCATCACGCGCGGCGCTGGGGTAGCTCCAAGTACGGGTGGTCGCGCCTGGTCAAGGGCTTTCTGGACCTGTTGACCGTGACCTTCCTGACGCAGTACCGGCAGCGGCCCATGCACATGCTGGGCATTCCTGGCCTGGTAGCCATCGCCGCCGGCGTGCTGATCGGGCTGTGGCTGACCGCGGAGAAGCTGATCACCGGCGCGGCGATTGGTGGCCGCCCGCTCCTGCTGCTGGCCGTGCTGCTGGTGCTCGTTGGTGCGCAGTTCTTTGGCATCGGCCTGCTCGGCGAGTTGTTCGTGCATGGCACACAGTCACAACTGGGCCGGGGCAAGGCCACGCCACTCCGCGAGGTCGCGGGGGTGGGAGCAGAGCGGCTGGAGCGTGCCGGGCTGTATGTCCCGGCGGCATTGTGACGGTCGCGCCGTCATCCAACGCCGACCCGGTGACGGCGGAACCGGGGTGGCGGCGTGCCCTGCGCCCGCTGCTGGCCATTCCCACCCCGGTCATCTTCGTGGCGGCGGCGCTCATCGCCACCTATGCGCTCTGGAGGCAGGGCAGCCTGGAGGCAGTGGCGAGTTCGCTGCGGGAAGCCGATCCCCGCCGGATCGTGGCGATCCTGGTGGTGTACGCCGGCAGCATCTTCGTGCTGGGCCTGCGCTGGGATGTGCTGGTGCGCCTGGTTGGCGGCAGGCCGCACTGGATGTCCTCGGCCGAGGTCTTCCTGACCTCGGTCATCGTGAATTACGCCGCGCCGATCGGATTGGCCGTCCCGACCCGAGCTGCGCTCACTGTCCGCGATCTTGGGCTTTCTCCCATGCAGAGCAGCGTCGTGGTGGGTTGGGAACTCCTGCTCGATGCCGGCGCGCTTGCCCTGATTGGGCTGGCCTGGATCCTGACCGGCGGCGGCCCGCTGCTCATGAGCCTCCTGCCCGGCACTGGCGCCGTGATTGCGCTCGTGGCCCTGGGCGCCGCCGGGGTCCTTGGCCTTGTGCTCGCCGGCTGGAAGACCGCCTTCGGGCGGCGCATGGTGGCGCGGATACGGCCTCTGTTGTTGGCCCCGGCGCAGCGGCCAGGGTTTGCGGCGTTGGCCGTGGCCCTGACTGTGCTGTTCTGGAGCGCGCAGAGCGCGGTGATGGCGGCGTTGGTCGCCCTGTTTGGTGTGACGCCCACCCCGAGCCTGATGCTGGGGCTAATGGGCCTACCGATGCTGATCGGGATGCTCAGCCCGGTACCGGGAGGCGCGGGCGTGCGGGAGGCGCTGATGACGGCGATGGCCGGCGTGGAAGGGCAGCCGGGGGCGCCGGTGTTGCTGGCGGCGGTGGCCTATCGTTTGGCGCTGTTCATCGTGACCCCGGTCGTTTGGGGCGGTTTACGGCTCGTGAGACTGGCGAGCTCACGCTCGCGCTGAGGACACGCGACACCTACCGTGGAGAAGGCATGGATTTGCAGACGCACGCACGGGATTCGAGCAACTTTCGCAAGCACACGTCGGGGAACCCGGTTCAGCAGGTCCTCATCGACCGCTTTCACCGCCGAATCGTGGATGAGGTGGTGCAGCTCTCGCCGCAGCAGTTCCTGGATGCCGGCTGCGGCGAGGGGTTTGTTGCGAAACTGCTGCTGCAGGCCTTGCCGAACCTGCAGTTGACCGGGTGCGACCTCTCCGAGGGCGCGTTGGCTGTCGCGCGTGAAACAAATCCCCGCGGAACCTTCGTGACGGGCAGCGTGACGGAGATACCGTTGCCGGACAAGAGTGTGGACGTTGTCGGCTGCTTCGAGGTGCTGGAGCACCTGCCGGATGACCTGCCGCGCCTGGCCCTGGCGGAGTTTCGCCGGGTGGCGCGGCGCGCGGTGGTGCTCAGCGTGCCGCATGAGCCCTTCTTCTGCCTGGCCAACGCCGCGCGCGGGAAGAATCTCGATATCCGGCCGCGCGGGAGCGATCCGGACCACAAGCAGTTCTGGTCGCGGGCGGCGTTCGGGGAGATGGTGGGGGAGCAGTTCACGGTGGCGGAGCTTGGCGGCTCCTTCCCGTGGACGATCTGCGTGGCGCGGGTACCCCGCTAACCGGTATCTGCTCGCGCACTTGGGGTAGGCTGACCGGGGCACGTTTCACAGGACAGGAACCCGCTCATGGAAACGCGGCCGCGACGGTGCCTCACCTGCTCCCACATGAATCCGCCAAC
Source organism: Thermomicrobiales bacterium (assembly GCA_034431475.1). Taxonomy (GTDB): domain Bacteria; phylum Chloroflexota; class Chloroflexia; order Thermomicrobiales; family UBA6265; genus JACCXM01. The sequence goes on from DAOUDE010000116.1 coordinate 22,959, forward strand.
CGCTGAATTCTGCGCGGAGTGTGGGGAATTCCTTGATCGCGTCACGCCGTCAGGGCTCGCCCGGGCGCGTCAGACGCAGTTCACCCTGCCGGACTACCTGTTGGCCGCACGTGAACGCGAACGCGAAGAGCGGCGGCGGCAACTGGCGTACCAGACTGGCCAGGGCGTTGGCGTCCTGATCACCGGCGCGTTGTTGTGTGGGCTGGCCCTCTGGTTTGGCGGGGGCAGCCACCTGGGCATGGCGGCGTTCGGCATTGGGCTGCTGGCCCTGTTTGTCGGGCTGTGGCAACTGCGGCGGGATAGCCAGAACATGGCGCGGGTTGGCCTCGCCGCGCTCACGATCTCCTCCGTCGTTGTAGGCGCGGCTTTGATGCAGACCATCGGGCCGATCGCCGCGCCCGAACCGCTCCCCGCGCCACCGGTAGCCGAGCCAGAGGCGACGGTCGCGCCGGGCGTCACGCTCAACGAAGCCTTCGCGGGCACGATGCCGATGTACCGGGGCAATGCCGCGCGCACCGGGCAGAATCCCGGACCTGGTCCGGTTACGCGGCCGCTGGTGGCCTGGAAAGCGTTCGTGGGCGGTGAATCGTACGCCTCCCCGGTGGCCGGCCTGGGCGACGTCTATGTGGCAACCAAGAGTGGGAGCGTAGTCGCGCTTTCGTTACAGGATGGCAAGGAACAGTGGAGCGTCGATGTCGACGAGTATGTCGCGCGGAGCACCCCGGCCTTCGATGGCGAAACGCTCTTTGTGACGGGTGGCTATGCCATTGTGGCGATTGATGGCGCGAGTGGCCGCGAGAGCTGGCGGAAGCCACTGCGCTTTGCCGGGAGTTGTTCCCCCGTGGTGGACGATGACCGCGTCTACGCCGCGTCGCAGGAGGGCGCAATCACGGCGTTTGCCAAGGCCACCGGTGAGGAGCTCTGGCATTATGCCGACGGCGACCTGGTGTTCAGTTCTCCGGCGCTGGCAAGCGGCAAACTCGTCATCGCGGATGTTTCCGGCCAGATCAGCGCCCTGAATGCGGAGACCGGCCGCGAGGTCTGGCAGGCACGGCTCAAGGCCGAGGTCCACGCCACGCCAGCCATCGTAGGTGACCGGGTGTACGTCGTGACGACGACACCGGAGATCGTCGTCCTCGACTTGGAGACCGGCGCAGTCATCTGGCGGGCCGAGGCCGGTGGCACTGCCTCTCCGGCTGTTGCAGATGGCACGGTCTACATCGGTGGCGAGGACCAGGCGGTGCGGGCGCTCGATGCGGCGAGCGGCCAGGAGCGCTGGAGCACGCCACTGGGCTACCCCATCGCCTCCTCTCCAGCCAGTGCCGGCGACCTGGTTTACATTGCCAGTGGCCCGACCATCACGGCCCTCGATGCCGGGAGTGGCAAAGCGCTGTGGGGCCACGTTGCCGGAGACATCATTACGGCGGATGTAGCGGTGATCGATGGGATGGTCATCGCGAGTGGGCACGATGGGTACATTTATGCCTTGCGCGCAAATGTGCGAGAATCAGGACCCACGCAGCCGGCCACCTGACCGGAGGAGGGGGTTTCCCTTCGCGCCATCAGGTTGTACAATGCGCTGGGCGTAACTGAGCGTCCGGCGAGCAGCGGTCGGGGGGCTGCCTGCACGTCGATCTAGGGCTCGGGGTGAGAGTCGCGGAGGGAAAGGTCATGAGCAACGTCTCGTTCAAGCGGCTTAGCGTCGCTTTGGTGGGCCTCGCGGTGCCGTTCG
>DAOUDE010000117.1:0-18045 GCA_034431475.1 Thermomicrobiales bacterium
CGCCCGCTCCCGCGTGTCGTCCTGCCACGCGCGTCCTCCTGGGCGCAGGCGGTGGACCTCGCGCCCCCGACCGCATTGGTGTGAGGTGCCAACCCCCACTCGGTGTCGTCCCGAGCGCAGTCGAGGGACCTTGCCCATCACCGCGTTGGGACGGGGTGGCATCCCCACACAGGTGTCGTCCTGAGCTTGTCGAAGGACCTTGCCCATCACCGCGTTGGGACGGGGTGGCATCCCCACCCAGGTGTCGTCCTGAGCGAAGTCGAAGGACCTCGCGCCCCCAACCGCGTTGGTGTGAGGTGGCGCTCACCTCCCGGTGTCATCCCGAGCGCAGTCGAGGGATCTTGCCCCCGACCAATGCGGAACGCTGCCCGCACCCGAGCGTGGGCGGCGATCTCGCAGCAATGCGGCCGGGGAGGCCGAGATCCTTCGACTTCGCTCAGGATGACACCTGCGGGTGGGCGGCGATCTCGCAGCAATCCGGCTGGTGACGGCGAGATCTCTCGACAAACTCGAGATGACACCTGAGGATGGGCGGTGACAGCTTGACCGGGTGGGTGGTCGGGATACCCCTGAGAGTGGCCGGTGACAGCGCGGCCGGGTAGGTGATCAGGATGACACCTGAGGGTGGGCGGTGGGACGGTGACTGGGTGGGGGCGATGGGCTTTGGCGGGGTGGGGCTGGGCCGGGATTCTTCTCCGGCAGGTGCAGGATGACACGGTAGGGTGGATAGCGTCGCGAACGCAGTTGCTGTCGGGCAAGGTCCTGCACCGGCGGCCAGGACGACACGCGCGGGCGGGCGCCCACCGCTCGCGTGCCCATTGCCGCTGCCCGCATGACGCGGCATGGCTGGCAAGCGGCAGCGCGCCTGTGCCGGAGAGCACACCCTCCCTGTGCCGTGCGAACAGGTGTGGCCGGGTAGCGCGCAATACCGTGGTGATACGACGGGCGAGATGGTTCGTCCCGGGCCGGAAGTGATGTCCTCCCAGGAGAGCGAAGATGCTGAATCACCCGGTTACGAGCATTCAGAATGGCGCACGCTGGCGGCAGGAGAGCCTGCTGGCAGACGCTGCGAACTATCAGGCAACTGATGAAACCAGACCGCGCGTGCGCTGGAGCCTGATCGTGGCGGCGATTGTGCTCGCCTTCTTCGGCAGCCGTGGCAACTAGCGCGACGTGGAAGCTCCGGGGCCGGCGGTGTTTCGCCCGCCGGCCCCGGCTATTCCCGCCGCGACCCGGGTTCCCCACCGTCCCGGGCCACCCCGGTCACGCAACCCTGGAGATCGAGAGCAGAGGGCGTTCGAGAAGACACGGCCCGTCGGGCACCTGGTGGTGACCAGCGGCAGGGGCGACTGCCGCCCCGGCTCCACGTATGCCCGAGCCTGACTGGTCACCCGTCGCGGCAGCCGCGCTGCTGGCGACCACGTGCCATGTGCCCCGGCACCGCGCCCGCGCCCATGCGCAATGACTGCTCACGCCGTCTCTTGCTCCGCCTGGTCATCCCCGGTCAGTGGCAAGGAGACGGTGAAGGTGCTCCCCTGGCCCTCGACACTCTCGACCGTGATGGCGCCGCCGTGCAGCTCGACAATGCTGCGCACGCCCGAGAGGCCAATGCCGGTGCCGGCAATGGCGCGCACATTGGTGGCGCGCTGGAACCGCTCGAAGATGCGCTCCAGGTCGGCGGCGGGGATGCCGACGCCGGGGTCCGTGACGCTGAGGATGGCCTGGCAGCCGGTTTCACCGCAGGTGCGCGTCACGCGCACCTCGATCACGCCGCCAGCGGGGCTGTACTTGATGGCGTTTCCCAGCAGGTTGACCACCACCCGCTCCACGCGCCCGGCGTCCCACTCCCCGAAGATCTGCGGCTGGCTAGCCAGCAGCCGGATCTCGTGGCGCTCCGTGGTCCGCGACAGCTCCGTGATGGAGCGCCGCGCCAGGTCCACCAGGTCGGTGTGATGGCGCTGGAGTTCGATTTCATGGCCCGCGCGCAGCCGCATCACATCCGCCAGCTCATCCAGCAGGTGCGTCATGCGCAGGGAGGCGGCCTCCACGCCCTGCAGGCTGCTTTCCAGGACGGCGGCATCCGGGGGATCACCCCGGTGGAGCCGGCGCAGCCAGAGCTGGGTCTGCCCGCGCACCGTGGTCATGGGATTCTTCAAGTCATGCGCCAGGCTGGAGAGGAACTCCTCCTGCATCTCCTCGAACTGCCGCCGCTCGGTGACATCCCGCAGCACACCAGCAAACGCCGGTCCGGCCGGCAGCGCCACCTGGGTGATCAGGGCTTCCACAACGATGGGCTCGCCCTCGCGGCGGTGCAGGGTGATTTCACCCCGCCACTGCCCCTCACGACGCAACTGCACCAGCGTGTCGCCGTCCCAGGGGCCGCCGCTGGCGACCTGTGAGACGGGGCGCCCCACCAGCTCCTGGCGGGAAAAGCGCGTCATCTGGGTCAGCGCCGGGTTCACATCGACACAGAGGCCATCCTGATCGAAGACCACGATGCCATCCTTCGTGCCCTCGAAGAGGCCGCGGTAGCGGGCCTCCGCGGCGTGGGCATCCTGGTACAGCCGGGCGTTCAACATGGCGACGGCCGAGCGGCGGCCCAATTGTTCCGCCAGGGCGTGATCCTGCGGACGCAGGCGGCGATCCGAGTAGGCGGTGGTGAGCAGGGTCATGGATCCATGCACCCGGCCGCCCGCATCGAGCGGCACCACGATGATCGACCGGGGCGCCAGCTCCCGCAACAGCGCTGATGGCTCCCGCTGATGGACGCCCTCCAGATTCGCGACGTCTTCGGCGCGTTCGATGAGCAGCGAGGTCCCGCCGCGCATGGCTTCCACCCCAACCGGGGCGCCTGCGCCCGCCTGCATCGCCTGGCTGGCCAGGGCGCGTTGGGCAGGATCGGCATGGGCCACGGCCACCCGGCGCAAGATCCCCTGCGCATCGATCAGGTCCACGAAGCACCAGTCCGCCAGGCGCGGTACGGCGATCCAGGCCACACGCTGCAGGGTGGCCTCGTAGTCCAGCGAGGAGGCCAGGGCCCGGCCGGCGTCATCGAGCAGGCGCAGGGCGTCTTCGGCCTCGGTACGCGCCGTGGTGTCGATCACGCTGCCGATGACCCGAACCGGTAGACCGGTCTCATCCCGCACAATGCGCCCCCGGTCCCAGACAACGACCCAGTGGCCGTCCCGGTGCCGCACCTGGTACTCCTCCTCGAAGCGGTCGCCTACCAGCGCGTTCGCCCGGGCAAACGCGGGGCGCGCGGCCTGCGTGGCGTGGACCCGCGTCATCCACCAGGTCGCCGTGGGCGCCACGTCTTCCGGGCGGTAGCCCAGGAGGGAGCGCAAACTACTGCTCCAGGTGACCTCGTCCGAACGCAGATCCCAGTCATAAATGACCGACTGCACGGCATCCACGGCCAGCGCAAAGCGCTCGTTTGCCAGTTTCAGGGCGGTTTCGGAGCGCCGCCGTTCCGTCATGTCCGTGAACAGGGCCAGGATGCCAACCACGCGCCCCCGGTCGTTGCGCACCGGGCTGGTGCTGACCCGCACCCAGATGGGATCCCCCGCCTGCTGCCGTAGCCGGAACTCGAACTCGCTGGATTCGCCGCCGAGGATGGCGGCCACGTACGTCCTGGCCAGGGGGAGATCTTCCGGAAAGGCGAACTCGAACGCACTGCGCCCGGCGACGTCTTCCGGCGTGGTTCCGAGGATTTCCGCCATGCGGTCATTCAGGAACTGCGACCGGCCATTGCGGTCGATCAGCCAGACACCCTCATTGGCGGTCGAGAGCATGGTGCGGAAGCGGCGCTCACTGGCGCGGAGTTCTGCTTCGACGCGGTCCCGCCCCAGGCTGATGAGGATCACCAGCACGGAGAGCAGGACAAAGGTCGCGATGCGGGGAAGATCGTTCCCCGTCAGGCCCCAGGCGCCAGGGGTAGACGCCACCACGCCGCCGAAGACGATGATGGAGAGGATGGTGGCGGTGATGGCCCCGATAGCGCCGCCAAACCAGAGGCTGAGCGCCACCGCGCCGTAGTAGGGCATGATCGGCGCGGTGTTCATGACCTCGGAGAGCGCCGCGCTGGCCAGCGTGGCTACCGCGACCCACATGATGGCTGACGCGATGCCGCGCCAGTCGTTGCGCCAACCGGGAGGCCGCTGGAACAGGGTCATGCCTTCCCCACCCGTGGCAGGGAAAGTTCTGAGCAGTTTGGATGGTCGGATGATTGGCCCACCTGGATCGCATCCCGGAACTGCGCGTGTTCAGGGCAAGGGTACCAAACGCGCACCCTCACCTGGCCCTGCACGCCACGGGCCGGGGCGCCAGCGTGCGCCCGGCCCATGCCGTGAAGAAAGAGGAGAGAAGGTGGGTCCGGGCGCTAGCGGACCAGGCGGTAGAAGCGGAAGAACGGGTGCGCCAGCGGCAGCATGTCGATGTCCGAGAACCCGGCCTGCCGCGCGTAACCGCGCAGGGTGTCCGGGCGCATCACCGTGCCCGTGCCCACCGACGGCTGCTCCGCCAGGCCCACGGGCAGGCAGTGCAGCACGCTGAAGCCGTACATCAAGCGCTCCACATCACCCGCGCCGGGATCGAAAACCTCGGCGACGCGCTCATCCATGATGATCACCGTGCCGCTCTCGCCGGCCAGGCGGCCCATGGTGCGCAGCGCGCTGACAGGATCGCTCATGTCGTGGATGCACTCGAAGGCGGTAACCAGGTCGTAGCGCCCGGCCAGGTTCGCATCGGTGGCATCGCGCAGATGCACCTGCACCCGGTCGGCCACACCGCTGGCCTGGATCAGGCGGCGCGCCTCCCGCACCGATTCTTCGTCCAGGTCGAAGCCATCGACCAGCGCATTCGGGTAGGCGCGCGCCATGCCAATGGCGGACCAACCTACCCCGCAGCCGATATCGGCGATGTGCGCCGGCGCCGGGGAGGAGAGGCGGGCGTGCAGCTCGGGAAGCTGCGGCAGGTACTCGGCGCCCAGGTCCTGCAGGAACAGGTTGCGGTTCATGCCAGCCTGGCCCACGCACATGTCGTGGCCGTAGCTGGCGTACGGCACGCCTTCGCCGGTGCGGAACGCCTGCTCCACCTCCGGCAGGTGCGCAACGACACCCATGGTGATCTGCGGCAAAGGCATCAGGAAAAGTGGGTGATCGACCTCCAGGAGCACGGCCGCGGAGCCGAGCGGCATGGCGTACCGGCGCTCCGCCGCGCTGGCCTGCGGGTTCTCGCAATCCAGGAAGCCGCTGACCGTTTGCTGCTCCAGCCACTCCCGCACGTAGCGCTCGTGCAGGCCGGCGGCCTGCGCAACCTCATCGGATGTGGCTGGCTCGATATCCGCGAGCGCCTGGTACAGCCCCAGGCGGTTACCCAGGTGGATGAGCGCGGTATCCATGGTTGCCAGCGTGGACTGGAAGAGGCGGTCGGCCAGGGCCTCGCTGCGGGTCGATGCCCGCGCCGCCAGGTCCGCGACTTCGATCATTGCCACCATTGCGGTATCTCCTTTGTCATGATCCACATGCCCGAGGAGTGGAACTGGTGCACAACGGCCGGGCATGAAACGATCATCCCGCGCGAGACGCGGCAAGACATCGGCCGAAACGCAGAATTGGCGTCGGGCATCGTCCTCTGTCAGATGGCAGAGGTGAGTTGCGGGTGGACGAAGTCAACGGCCGCCGGCGATCTCTTGGCCCAGTGTCCTCTGGACTGCGGAGCCTGTCCCTTGCCCGCTGCGCTGGGCAGGCTCCGCTCCCCAGCGGTCAGGGCTGCTGGAAACAGTACAGGCGTATGGGCAGGCTACAGTTCGAAGCGCTGCCGCTGGTCCATGCGGCAGTCGCCTTCAAGCTCCCACTGTTGCCGAAGCTATTGTTGGGAGCCGCCGTCCAGTTGACACACGTCGAATTGGGAAACGAACCTCCGGCCGTTCCATCGGGCAGGGTGTGTGTCCAGACAAAGCTGCCAGGAATGACCGTGTTGGACTCTGACCTGTTGATGGCATGATTGAGCGTTCCACTGGTGAGGTCGGCCCACGAATCGGCGACGTTCGTCCCGTCCGCCAGCACATAGGGTGACGTGGCACGGGTGAAACGCGTACTGGGTGACGCGGTACTGTCCGAGAGCCAGGCGAGAAACCTGCCCGGATGTCCGGCAGCGCGGGCCAGGTTCTGACAAATACCATCCGCGCCGGCAAGACCGCCCAGGTTGGGGGCGGTGTGCTCCGTGCTGGTCACAAACGCAAGGCATGGTCCGCATGTTCCGGCGTCACTGCAACACTGTCCTCTCGGGCAGGGCCGCTCCGCTGTGCATTCGAGACATCCGGTGCTCTGACAGACAGCGCCCCCAGTACCGCATCGGTCCACGCTTTGCTGCGCAGGTTGGAGACATTTCCCGAATTTGCTCGTGCAGCAGCCCGCTGCGCACTTCCTGGCGCACTTCTTCTTTTTCTTCTTCCTGGCGTCGACCTCCGCGCCAGCAAGGACTGGCGCGACGAGGAGCCCGCCAAGCAGCGTGGTGACAGCACGGCGGGAACGCAATGCACCAAACGTCTGCGCAAGCCGATCGAACTGGGCATCTTCCATTGGGGGAGTCTCCTGCACACAATCGAGCCGGCAATCAGATTAGCTCCTGATGACGCCATTCACATCAAGCGAAAGTAACGTTTCAGCCGTACCTCACCCCGTAGCCACCGCCGCCAGACCAGGTAGCGCAGTGGATTCGCCACTCGGCGCTGGTTCGCGCGCTCGATCCATCCCACCTGGCGTCGGCATGCGAAGCACGTTGGCCACACACCTGCCAGCAGGGCCAGGCCGAGGAGATCCGCCCGAGGGTGAGCGGAGTTGCTGGCGCCGTTCACGGTTCACGCGATCAGTCAGCGGAGGGGAAACGGAACGTGATGCGACCGTTACCGCTTCCTCCCTCGCTGATGAGGCCCGGCGCCAGGTGGGACGAGCCCGTCAGATGACCACAGCGGGGTACGGGCGTACTGGCGCTCGTACTGCCTGAGGTGGGCACGCACCGCGCAGCAGGCCGGTGTGGGACCAAACGGGATCAGGCGCTGGCGTACCCGAAGGCGGCCAGCAGGTCGCCGAACTCGGTGTTCACGAGGTCCCGGAGATCGGGCGGCAGATCGACGCGCCAGCGGCCAATGGAGGCGTCCGGGCTCGCGGTCGTGCCATGCCCCTGCAGGTCTGGCGCATCGGGCGCGGCGGCAGCCACCATGCGGGCGATGATGGCGGGGGAGGCCTCCAGCCCCAACGCCTCCAGCACCGGCGGCAGGGCAACCTCCGGCTGCTGTACCAGCGCCTCGTAGCGCACCAGGGTGGTGGGCGTACCGCGCTCGCGCCAGGCATCGAGCAGCGCCCGCACCCCCTGGCGCAGCGTCGTGATCCAGGCGGCATCATCGGCGGCGGCGGCGCGGCCAAAATCGCCATACCCCTTGCGCGCGTTGTAGGCGCGCATGGAGGTGAACATGTCGCGGAAGTCGCGCACCAGAAAGAGTTCCGCTGGCTGCGTGTACAGCTCGCGCAGGCGGCGCGGGTAGGCGTCCGGGAAGTGCTTCTCGGCGAAGTAGCGCAGCGGTGCGGCGTTCTTGCCCTGGGCGGCGGCCGTGGCCAGGTACCAGCCGTCGATGCTGCGCTGGCAGAAGGCGGCGAGTGAGGCGAGGTACTCCCCGCCCTCCCAGGTTTCCACCTCCGGCCAGGCCGCGAACTCGCTGCTGAAGAAGGGGTTGGCGCCCACCGCTTTCGGCTCGGAGTGAAACTCCATCGGCGCACCAATGCGCTTGCTGGCGTCGGCGGGCGCGCTCATCACCTGCAGCACGTGGGTCCAGTACTTGCCGCCGCGCGCCTCGAAGGGCGGGCGCTCGTAGGCGACCACTGCCGGGTGCGCCGCCAGCAGCTTCATGAGCAGCGTGGTGCCCATGCGCCCGAGCGAGGTAACCAGCAGTGGCTGCAGGGCCGGGTCCGCCTCCCCGCGCAGGGGTAGGCGCTGGCCGCGCACCGTGGCGAACTTGGGGCGGTTACCCCCCGGCAGGGTGGCGCGCAGGCGGAACTCGAACTCGAGCGGGAGATCGAGCGTACTGACCAGGATGAAGAAGGGCTGGCTGCCATCCTCCCGCACCGGCCCCGGCGCCACTGTCGCCAGGATCTGCCCCGGCGTGACCGCCTCGACCAGGTGCACCGGCGCGCCCGCCCTGCCTTCCCCGCTCAGGGTGCCCTCTACGCGCAGCGCCCAACTGGCGCTTTCCTCCCCGGAACGGGGGGCCGTGATGGCCGCGCGCAGGCCGTGGGCCTGGCGGGCGCCAACCTGGGTCTGCACCTGGGCCACGACAACGCGCATTGATCGGTCCGTCACCTGTAACACCCTGCTCAGCCCCCCGGTCCGCTGACTCCGCGTGGCACGCGTTCGGTCTTCAGGAAGGCGAACTCGCCAGAACCGGGGCCCCTGAAATGGATAGCCGCGGGCAGTCTATCACCCGGCGAGGGACGGCCATCCGGAGGCGGACCCCTGTAAAAACGACACTCGCTCCAGCAGAAGGGAGGCGTCTCGAATGCGACAATCGCTGCGGCGTAATGACCGTCAATCCTCCCTGTGCGTCTCCGTCGATAAGAACGGCATGCGTCGCGCCGTCGCACTCCAGCCGGCTTCTACCCTTCGGAGCGAACACGGGCTCGAGAACGTCCTGGCGAATCATGGAGGGCTGTATCAATGACGCTCCGCACCTCCCGCCGTCGCGTCGCTCAAACGGCACTCGTGACGGCCGCGATGGCCACGTTGCCCCGCTCTCGCGCGGCAGCCGAACAGGCGACGCCGGTCTCCGGCGAGGCGACCATCACCGCCGCCCAGGTTGCGGCGGCCCTGGGCCACCTCGACCGCCTGATCGAGGATGGCATGACCCAGACGGGCCTCCCCGGCGCGGCCGTGGCGGTGGTCCATGACGACACGGTCGTCTACGAGCGGGGCTTCGGGGTGCGTGAGCTCGGCAAGCCGGAGCCGATCACGCCGGAAACGGTCTTCCAGATCGCCTCGCTGTCGAAGCCTGTTTCCTCCACCCTGGTCGCCGCTGTCGTCGGCGATGGCCAGACGACCTGGGACGCCACGATTGGCAGTCTCGAGCCCGGCTTCGCGCTCTCCGATCCGTGGGTGAGCGACCAGGTCACGCTGCGCGACATGCTCTGCCATCGCTCTGGATTGCCGACCTACAGCGGCGACCCCCTGGTCTTCACGTTTGGTTACGATCGCGACGAGTGCCTGCGACGGTTGCGCTTCTATGCCCTGGCCACCCCGTTCCGGACCACCTTTGCCTACTCCAACCTGGGATTTAGCGCTGGCGCCTACGCAGCGGCATGGGCGGCGGGGCAATCGTGGGAGGACCTGGCCGAGGCGCGGCTCTTCGCACCGCTGGGGATGACCAGCACGAGCTATCGCTTTGCCGATTTCGCGCGCCGGGAAGACCGGGCCGCGCCGCACTACCGCACGCGGGATGGCGCATGGGAACCAGGCGATCTGACCAACGATGATGCGGCAGCACCCGCGGGGGGTATCAGTTCCAACCTGCGGGATCTCACGCGCTGGATGCGGCTGCACCTGGCTGGAGGCACGTTCGAGAGGCAGCAGGTGGTGGCGAGCGACTCACTGCGCGAGACCTACCGGCCGCAGATCGTGGCGTTCGCACCGCCCGACCCGGTTACGGGTCCTCCGGCATTCTATGGCCTGGGTTGGACCGTCTCCTATGAAAACCAGGGCCGGCTGGAAATCAGCCACGGCGGCGATTTCAACAGCTACAGCACGCAGGCCACCCTGCTCCCTGGCGCAGGACTGGGCATCCTGGTGCTGTGCAACGGCGGGGCCAGCGCGGTGCGCGGAGCCATACCGAAGGCGTTCCTGGAACTGGTCACCCAGGGCGAACTGAGCCAGGACTGGGTGCGCGCGACCGAAACGTCATTTGCCGCGGCGTTGGCAGGCATCCTGGAGACCTCAACCCCCTTCCCCCAGGGCCAACCGCCAGCCGACGCTACGCCGCCCTTGCCCCTCGCCGTCTACGACGGCACATATACCAATACGACGTACGGCGAGGTGACCGTGCGGGAAGACGCCGGCGGGCTGGTGCTGGCGTTCGGGCCGCACGGAGTCCAGCGCCAACTGGTCCCCTGGAACCGGGACGCGTTCAGCTACCAGCTCCCGGGAAGCGAAGGGGCCCAACTTGCTCAGCTCGGCGTGCTCTTCACGATCGGTGCGGACGGTCAGGCGGATGCAGCGCAGGTCAGCCTGGGGGGTGTCGGCCCGGACGCGGCGCCGCTCTTCACACGAGCCAGGGCCGGCGCCTGAGGCCGGCTGGCGCTCCATCCACCAGGCGCGGGATCAGGCCTTCTGTTCGCCAGAGGATGTGGTCCGCATCGAAAGCCGCATCAAGGAGGACGGCGCGGCGATGGGGTTGACGCTCCACCCGTAACGGTCGCAGCTACACGCTGACCAGCAGCACCCCGGCAATGGCCAGGATCGCGCCGGTGCTTTGCACGCGCGTCAGCCGCTCCCCCAGCAGCAGCACGCCGATCAGCATCACCATCAGCGGGTAGAGGCCAACGAGCGCGGTGACCAGCGCGTAGGACGCGGTCATGGCCCCGTAGCTGATCAGCAGCAGCGAGGAGAAGTCGAGCAGACCGGAGACCACGACGAAGGGTGCGACCTGCCCCATCCCAATCCCCGAATGGCGATTGGCCAGCAGCAGCAGCGTTTGCACCACCACCCCGCCCATGCGCACGCCGATGGCGGTCCAGAGGGTGCTCAGGCCGGGGGCATCCGGCGCGAAGTCGATGAGAATGAAGAACCCGCCGTAGGCCAGCGCCGCGCCGATGGCCAGCATCAGTGCGCGGCGATCCCCGGCGGGGGTGGTGTCCGTGGGGTCCTCCGGGATCGGGGTTTTCTGCATGGAGGCAATGACCACGCCCGCGATGATGGCGACGATGCCCGCGGCAGCAAGGGGCGCCAGGCTCTCGCCGGTGGCCACGGAGAAGATGACGGGCACCACCACCGAGCAGGCGGTGATGGGCGCCACCAGTGAGAGCGCCCCGGCCGCCATGGCCTGGTAGTTGAGCGCCATGCCAAGGCCGCCGATAACCCCGGCGGCCACCCCGGCCAGGGTCTGGCCATCCAGCCGCCCCGGCCGCAGCGCCAGGATGAGCACGAGGCAGACGAGCAACTGGACGATCTGCGACCAGAACGCCACCACATAGGGGGTGCGCCGCCGCGAGGCCAACCCCGCCACACTGCTGGACACCGCAATGCTGGCGGCCGCACCGAGACCAAGCCCAATGGGCAGCATGCGTGATGATTCCTTCGCGTTACCGCATGGTGGGAGGGGCGATTATTCCCCCTCGGGCATCTGGGCCAGCGCGTCCCGTATCTGCTGGATCGTTTCGTCGTAGCGGTTCTCGGAGAGCGCGCGGACATCCCACGCCATCAGGTCCATGTAGGGCCGCAGCAGGGAAGTCAACTCGCGCAGGTCGTCAGTTTCCACCAGCAGAAAGCCCGCGCCGCCTCCCGCCAGGTCATACCAGCCCTTGATCAGGTCCGGCGCGTTCGCGCCCTGCTCGTGCTGATGCATGACCCGCCGCCAGACGGTTTCGGGCCGCGTATTCGGGAACCACGTGTACGCGCAGTAGAAGAGCATCGGCGCCATCCTTCCTGCTCCGCTAACCGATGGCACGATGGTACGGGAGCGCGGGAAGGCGCGCCAGACCTGTTTTGCGCGCTACCCGAGCGCGACGCGCACGGTGGCGTTCTCGCTGATGTCCAACCCCTCCAGGCCGATGAGCACCAGGTAGCCCGGCCCGAAGGTGGCCGCGCCGTCCGGCGCGGTGACAGGCGTGCCGAGCCAGCCGGAGGCGGCGGCATCATCCAGCAGGTCGCCCTGGTAGGTGATGGCGTCGGGATCGCTGCCGGGCGAGCCGGAGACGAGCTTCATACCCCACGCCCGCTGCTGGCCCGTGCCGTCTGCCGGCGCGGGCAGCACTACGGCGGCCTGCGGCTGCGCCCCGGCCGCCAGCGCGGCCAGCAGCGCGCCGCTGTTCAGCACGGCGGCCCACTCGCCAGTCACCGCCAGCAGGCCCCGGCCATCGGCGCCCCACAGGATGAGGGTGTAGGGCGGCCCAGCGGCATCGCCCTGGGTGGGGAAGAGGGTGCCAGAGGCGAAGGCCTGGACGATGGTCATGCCGGCCTCGTCCTGCGCCCCAGCCGGCAGGGCGGTGAGGGCGCCGGCCAGCGCGGCCAGGCCGCCAGCGCGCAGGATGGCGCGGCGAGAGGGTGTGGAATCAGCAGAGGCCACGAGCGAGGCTCCTTCGCGAGGTTGATGCGTGTTGTCCTGCTGCGAGTATGCGGCGCTCCAACAACGCGCAACAGGGGCGTTCCGTTCTCCCGGCAGGTGAGGGTGGGCTGCGCCGCATCGGGACCGGGCCTCCGCGCTCCCGACGCCTCCGGGCCTCATGCCACCGCCCAGAACCGAGGCGACGCCCACCCTCGCGTGTCGTCCTGAGCGACTGCGCAGGACCTCATTCCCGGCCACCTTGTTCCGTGATGGCGCCTACCTCTGCGCGTCGTCCTGCGCAGTCGCAGGACGTTGTTCTGCAGCGATCACGTTGGTTTGGGGCAGCATTCGCCCTTTCCTGTCATCCCTCCTGCGTCTGGATGACAGGCGATGGTGGACGACACCCCGAACAGGGTGGATGCGAGGCCAGGTCCTTCGACGTCACCCAGGACGACGCGCGTGATTGGGCGGTGGTCCGGGAGGCTCGCCTGCTGCAGCCTCGCGCTACCCCGTGACCTTCTCCGCGTTCTCCAGCGCCGCGATCATGGTCTCCAGGGCTGAGCCCAGCCCCTGGTAGCTCTGGATGAAGTCCTGGTTCCAGGCGTAGACCTGCCCCGCCTTGACCGCCGGCAGGGCGCCGTAGGTGGGGTGCGCGGCCAGTTCCTCCAGGGTGAGGGTGCCAGTGCGCGAGGACTGGAAGATGAGGTCGGAGACGTACTTGACCGCCAACTCGGTGCTCAACGACTCCCAGTAGTCGCCTGCGGGCACGCTGTCCGGCACGATGATGTCCATGCCCAGCGCTTGGTACATGGCCAGGTCCGCCCAGATCGGCGGGTAGGCAATGTAGAGCTCGGTGGGATCGGCGTACATGAAGAGCGAGGTGATTCCGGCGTCCGCCTTCTCCTTTGCCACGGCGCTGAACGCGGCGGCGGCATTGTCGTAGGCGGCCTTTGCCTCCTGGATCTCCGGGGTATCCAGATCCGCGCCAAGCAGCGCCGCCAGCTCGGCGAAGCGCTCGGTATTGTGATCCGCGCGGCCAGAGCCGGAGATGGCAATTACGGGCACGGCAGCGTTGGTGCGCTCGTAGTCCGCGACCTCGGGGAAGCTCCACTCGTAGGGGTTGTCCTCGTTGCCCCAGTAAATGGTCACAAAGAGGTCAATGTCCTCGGCCAGCAGAGTCTCCAGGTTCGGCACGGGAGAGCCTGCTGCCACGTTAATCACCGGGGTCGCACGGTCCACCTCGCCCCAGGAGGCGTCGGTATCCACGGTGTAGCCAGCGACGGCGACCGGGCGGATGCCGAAGTCCCAGAGCGCGGAGGCCGCGTTCAGGTCGGCGGCGATCCGGAGGGGTCGCTCCGGCAGCTCCAGGGTCTTGCCCGCGTCGTCCGTGAAGGTCCACCCGCTCTCGCTCGCCTGCGGCGTGGCCTGCCGCGCCAGCAGGGATCGCGGCCCGGCCAGCACGGCCAGCGCCCCCAACGACCCCACCATCCGGCGACGAGTCATCACACCTGGCCGTACCTCGCGTTCCATCTGCATGAACGTTTCGCTCCGCTTCCTGACAACCGCACGCCGCGCCTCCGTCCGCACACCGGGTGAGCGCATGTATATCCGACTATAGCAGTCGGATATGGTGCAGCCAAGCTGGCCCTTCCCGTGCCTGGATGGCACGAGACTTGCTTTCACGGCGGCAGGGCCCCGCGCCTGAACAACGACAGAAAAGGACACGGACTTGGTGTTTCATCGCGCACGACCCTGGCGCGCGCGTCGGCCAGCTTTCGGAACACGAGCCGGCACCCGGCTGCGTGGAACGCCAACAGTGACGCAGAACAGCGCCAACCTGACCGCACCGCCCCTTGAGACGCCGGAGATGGTGGACCGGAGCACCATCAGTGTGCTCGGCATCCGCCGCCGCTACTGGGAGATGATGCACGGTTGGACAGTGCCCGTCAGCTCGCGGGAGACCGCCGAGATCGACACCCCCGGCCGGGTGGCCTGAAGGCGAGCCCGGGAACTCGCAACCGCCCTGACCGCTGATGACTCCCTGCTCCCAGGCGCCAGACGATGTCGCGCACGACTCCGCAGCGGCGGCCAAAGCGGCCGGGCTGCGCTTCACCCACCTTGACCGCCCAGGCATCACCCGGCAGCCGCGGAAAACCGGTTGGCGCTACCGGGACCCTGAGGGAAAGATCCTGCGCGACCCGGCGCGGATCGCGCGCATCGATGCGCTCGTGATTCCCCCGGCCTGGACCGACGTCTGGATCAACCCTGATCCGCGCGGGCACATCCAGGCGACCGGGCGTGATGCGCGTGGGCGGAAGCAGTACCGCTACCACACCCGGTGGCGGGCCACCCGGGACGAGGCCAAGTTCGCCCGCCTGGCGGCGTTCGGCCGCGCCCTGCCCACCATCCGCGAGCGCGTTGCGAGCGACCTCCAGCGAACCGGCTTCCCCCGGGAGAAGGTAGAGGCGACCGTGGTGCGCCTGCTGGATGAATCCCTGATCCGCATCGGGAACGAGACGTACGCGCGCGAGAACGCCTCGTTTGGGCTGACCACCTTGCAGAATCGGCACGTGGCGGTCGAGGGGGCAACGCTGCGCTTCCACTTCCGGGGCAAGAGCGGGAAGGAGCACGAGGTCGACGTGCGGGACCGGCGGGTGGCCGCCATCGTGCGCAAGCTGCAGGACCTCCCCGGGCAGCACCTGTTCCAGTACCGGGACGAGGAGGGCGAGTTGCGCCCGGTCACCTCGGACCAGGTCAATGGCTACCTCCAGGAGGCAGCCGGGGAGCCCTTCACGGCGAGGGACTTCCGGACCTGGGCTGGCACCGTGCTGGCCTACCGCCACCTGGGGGAATTGGGCAGCGCCGGGAGCGAGCGCGAGCGCCAGGCGCACATCGTCTGCGCCATCGATGCCGTTGCCGCCCGCCTGGGGAACACGCGCACGGTCTGCCGCGCGGCCTACATCTACCCATCCCTCCTGGAACGCTACGCGGACGGGTCGTGGCCGGGCGCCCCGGACCTGGCCCCCGCGCCAGCGGACCTCCCGCTCCTGGACATGGACGAGCGCAGGCTCCTGGCCTACCTGGAGGCAGAGGCAGACGTAGGGGCGACGTAGGCGCACCGTGCCGGGCAGGCGCGCCGCCGCATCAGCCGACTCTTCCTTCAAGATGTCACTGAAGTCGCAAGTTATAACATGTTATGGTACGATGTCAGAAGCACGCGTTCCGGAGATGGCCTTCGAGCGCACCCCTTGCGGTCGGTGCGTGCCACGATGCCCTGCGGGCATCGCCACCGTCGCTTGGCTCTGCGGTCTCGCATGACCTGGAGTAGGCGGAGGCGTCGTGCATTCCCGCGCAGTTGGTTCCCTCTTCCCGGCCGCGCCACCCTCCCTGTGGCTCCTCGCTGCAGCTGGGCAATCGAGCGGAGTACGGAAGGAGCGGACCAGGTGATAAACGATTCACGCATCGAAGCCATCGAGTTGCGTGGTTCTGCGGGGCTTGGCGTCTTTCTCCGGGTGGAAGAGGATCAGCGCGTTTACCGAGTCGCCCCGGTGCGTGATCCCCGGCAACCGCGCTTCTGGTGCCTGGCGGCCTTCGAGTGCAGCGCCTGTGGCATCCCCCTGACGGGCGATGCCATCTGGGCGGGCTGGTGGGGCTCGGCCTCCGGGGAACTTCCAGCCCTGCTGGATGCCCTGCGCAGCGCGGACATCGCCTGGCCGCGCGACGCCGATGGCGATGCCTTGCGCCAGGCGCTGCTCCAGCCCCGGCCGCCGCTGGGCTCGCTTGCGGGACGCGTCGTGGAAGAGGCCGCCGAGGTGGTCTAGGGCCGCCTGCCCGATCTCACCAGCACGCGCAACGCCCGACCCCCTGCCGGCCGTACCACGCCGTGCCTCTGGCACCCGAGCGAGTGGTACGGTCTTTTCGTATCCCGCAAACTGGCCCGAGCGCAGGCGAGTTGCCCCGCCCACCAACCGCCGCGTTGCGAGGTGTCACCCCCTCCAGGTGACATCCCGAGCGCAGTCGCAACACCACGCTCCCCAGCCAACGCGGGACGAGGAGTCAACCCCCTCCAGGGGTCATCCTGAGCGCAGTCGAAGGACCGAGTTCCCGGCGGCCACGCTCCCTCAGGTGTCGTCCTGAGCAGAGTCGAAGGACCTTGTTCGCCACAGACCGGGTTCCTGATGCCGTCCACGTAGGGTGGACGGCATTCCGCGAGACGCGTCCCGGAGGGGGAGACCAACCGTGGGTGGGTCGCCCCGGCCGCTGACCGGCAGCCTGCGGTGCGCCGCAGGCTGCCCTGCCCCCACGCCTCAGTGGCCCGCGAAGCGCCCGGCGCGGAGGAACGCGATGTCGTGCCGGGTTTCGCCGGTGATGGCCAGGTCCGCCAGGATTTCGCCAACGACCGGCGCGAACTTGAAGCCGCGCCCGGAGAAGCCGCACCCCAGGATCACGCCCGGCTGGTGAGGGTGGTGGTCGACGATGAAATCGCTGTCCACGGTGTAGGTGCACATGCAGGTCGATTGCGCCACCACCTCGCCGCTGGCGCCCGGCAGGTAGCGGTCCAGCACGTCACGGAAGAACGTCATTTCCTCGGGGGCGATCGTGCGGTCGATGGTGCGGGCCGTGGTGACCGGGCCGTCGCTGACCCCGATCTTGACGCCCACGTTGCCGGTGGCGGGCATGCCGTAGAAATGGCCCTCGGGCACTTCGAGCAGGAAGTTCGGCGCGCCCGCCTCCTCCGTCCACCAGTCTGGCCGGGTGGGGCGGAAGTAGGCATTCACGCGGCGCTGCACCTGCATCGGGAAGCCGAGATCGCCCAGGAACTCCGCCGCCCAGGGACCGGTCGTCACGATCACGCGGGCAGTGCGATAGCTGCCCTGCGCCGTGCTGACCCGCCAGCCAGCGCCGTCCGGGGTGAAGCCGGTCACCGGCTCGCTGCTGCGAACCTGCGCGCCATGCCGGCGCGCCTGGTCGAGGTGAGTGAGCACCCCCTGCTCGCAGCGGATGTAGCCGGCGCGCTGTTCCCAGGTCGCAACCATCCCCTCACCGGGGCGCACGCCGGGGAAGCGGGCGGCCAGCTCCTGTGCCGGCAGCCACTCCAGGAAGCCACGCTTCACCATGGCGCCGGCGTTGTCAGCGTATCCCTGGTTGGTCGCGGGGTCGATGATGCGCACCTCGCCGTTCATGCGGACGAGATCCGTGCCAGACGCGTCCGCCAGCTCCTGCCAGAGCTGCAGCGCGCGAGCCGCCAGCGGCACGTAGCCATCGTCCGAGAAGGTGGAGGTGCGGATCAGGCGGTGCGGCCCGTGGGTGGAGCCCTGGTTGTGCCCTGGCTCGAACTGTTCGAGGCCGAGCGCGCGTTGTCCGCGCTGCGCCAGGTGGTAGAGCGTGGCGCTGCCCATGGCGCCCAGGCCAATCACGATGGCGTCGTAATTCGTGTCCACGGGGTTCCCCTTTGTGCGCGGTTCAACGGCGTGTGCTGCTGGTGATCGTACGGCGAGTTGATGACGTGGCGCTACCGGGCCGGAAGGCAAGAGCGAAGGCCCCTGGCCTGGTGCACAAGCACCGGGCCAGGGGCCCTGGGGGAGTGGGACAGCACCCCGGCCCGCGCTGAGGGTCTTCAGCGCGGGCCATCGTGCAACCCGGTGTTAGCACCCCACCTGGCAGACGCCGGTCACGCCGGAGCCGTCGTCGCAGCAGAGCAGGCCCTCATTGCAGGGGTTGTTCTCTGCGCACTGGCAGCC
>DAOUDE010000118.1:0-63381 GCA_034431475.1 Thermomicrobiales bacterium
CCAACTTCCGCGCAGTGGAGAGTGATTGCACGACCTGAGCCGGATCAGCGTGTTGGTCCCCTTCTGCTGACCGTGGGGTATATCCGCTGGCACAACTCCCGCATTATCGCAAGCGACGTGGCCTGCACACGCCAGCGACAGGCAACTGGTCGATGAAGGTGGAGCAGACCTAGCGAGATACGAAGCATTGGGCAATCCCAGCAGGTAAAGGCGGGTACGAGCGTGAGTACAGCGGAGACCGAGCAGGTCACCCGGGTCGGAGTGCTGCCAGACAGCACTGGGCGGATACTGGCACGGGTTTGGGCGCCAGAAGCGTCCCGCCTGAGCGTCGTCCTCGAAGATCGAGACATCGAGATTCCGCTGGCCA
Organism: Thermomicrobiales bacterium; assembly: GCA_034431475.1. Lineage (GTDB taxonomy): Bacteria > Chloroflexota > Chloroflexia > Thermomicrobiales > UBA6265 > JACCXM01. The sequence goes on from DAOUDE010000118.1 coordinate 368, forward strand.
GGGATGCTCATGGCTACTTCTGTGGTGAGGTGAGCGGCGCCAGCGTGGGCGACCAGTACCGGCTCCGCCTGGATGACGCGCTGCTGGCGGACCCGGCCTCCCGCTTTCAGCCGGAGGGTGTGCATGGGCCATCGCAGATTGTGGATAGCCAGTTCCCCTGGCAGCACGAGGCGTGGTCACTCCCACCGCGCCGGGAGTGGGTGATCTACGAGCTGCATGTGGGGTCCTTCACAGAGAAGGGCACCTTCGGCGCGATCATCCCGCACCTGCCCTACCTGCGGGACCTGGGCGTGAGCGCCATCGAACTGATGCCGGTGGCGCAGTTTTCCGGCACGCGCAACTGGGGCTACGACGGCGTTTTCCCCTACGCCGTGCAGCACTCCTACGGCGGCCCGGACGGCCTGCGCGAGCTGGTGGACGCCGCCCATGGCCTGGGAATGGCGGTCATCCTGGACGTGGTCTACAACCACCTGGGCCCGGAAGGGAGCGTCATTCACCACTTCGGTCCATACTTCACGGACAACTACCACACGCCCTGGGGCGATGCGATCAACTTCGATGGCCCCGGCAGCGACGAGGTGCGCGCCTTCTTCATCCAGAGCGCGCTGATGTTCCTGGAGGAATTCCGCGTGGATGGCTTCCGGCTGGACGCCATTCACCAGATTTATGATTGCCACGCCCAACCCTTCCTGGCCGACCTGGCGGACGCCGTGCATGGCCGCGCCGCCGCGCTGGGCCGGGAGGCATTCCTCGTCGCCGAGAGCGATCTCAACGACACGCGCATTATCCAGCCGCGCGAGCGGAATGGCTTTGGGCTGGACGCGCAGTGGGCCGATGATTTCTGCCACGCCCTCGAGACCCAACTAATCGGGGAGGCTAGTCACTACGCCCCTGACTTCGCGCCCTTCGCGGCCCTGGCGGCCGCCGTGGAGCAGGCCTTCGTCTACACCGGGCAGTACAGCCAGATGCGCCGGCGGCACTTCGGGAAGCCGCCAGGGGACGTGCGCAACGACCAATTCGTGGTGTTCATGCAGAACCACGACCAGGTAGGGAACCGTCCCGGGGGCAAGCGGCTGGGGCACCACATTACCTTCGCGCAGCGCAAGCTGGCGGCGGCAACCCTGCTGCTCTCGCCCTTCATGCCCATGCTCTTCATGGGCGAGGAGTACGGCGAGCCAAACTCGTTCCTGTACATGACCGAGCACAGCGATGCTGACCTGGTGGAAGCGGTGCGCGAAGGCCGCAAGGCCGAGTTCGGGCACTGGGACCTGGCCAGCGATGAGGCCGCGCCCGACCCCCAGGCCGAAGAGACGTTCATTCGCTCCCGGGTCCAGATCGGCCTGCACCTCGATGACACTCTGGAGACGGCGGCCGAGCACCAGGGCCTGCATGATACCTACCGCACGCTACTTGCCCTGCGCCGGCAGTTCCCTGTCCTCACCGATCCGGATGCCGAACGCAGCGTGACTGCCCTCGAGACGGAGCGCATCCTGCTGCTGCACGCGCGGAACAGTGAAGGAGCGGCCTTCGCCATCCTGCACTTCGCGGACGGCCCGGTGACGCGCGATTTGCCGTGGCCGGTGGGCGAGTGGACCGGGCGCTTTGACGCCAGCGAGGCACGGTTCGCGGGACCCGGCGCCAGCGGCCCGGACGCTGTGACATCCGAGGGCGCGGTCAGGCTGCGGCTGCCCGCCCACGCCGCGCTGCTCTACACACGGAACGAGAGCCCGGAATAGGGGAGGTCCTCCTCCCCCACAACGTATACGTTCCACACGTATCAATCAATAGTATGTGGAGAAATCCCGTCTTTACCGTAGTGGTGTGGACACTGGGGATAAGCGGCGTTTTCCGCGTGGCGGCGCAGGTTCCGGCCGGGAGAACCTGTGGATAAGCTATCCACATATCCCCGCCTCGCCCTCTGCCAGGGTTGGCACACCTGTGCCAATCCACGCACAGGTCCCGGCCCGTACACAGTACGTACGCGGGTTCTCCCCGGCTGATCCCCACGTTTCCGCCCCTTATCCCCAGCCCACCAAAGTTATCCACAATCGGCCAGGAGTTATCCCCACCTGTGCCAGAACCTGTGACTTGCTGGCAGAGATGGTGACCAGAAAACACGCATGGTTCCGCCAAGTCAGCGCCAGGCACAGCCAGGCACAGGTTTGCCCGCTTGCCGCCCCTGGTGTGGATAACTGTGGATAACCGCCTACCTCGCCTGCCAGGCGATTGACTGATGCGCAATTGCGCGACACCATCCCTGCCTCACCGGCTAGACTTGTAACAAGACATAAATCCCGACCTGTGAGGTCAGGGATCGCATTTGGGCGCAGCGTCCAAATTGCCGCGAGTGCCGGGAAAGCAGGGTTCGGGCGCGTGGTCGAAAGTACGGAGCACAGGCACAGGGGCAGCGCAGGTGCTGGCCGGAATCTGGGGAGGACGCTGGCAGACCTGGAGGTTCCCACCTTCGAGGATCAGGCGACCTTCGTCGACGGCAAGGTGCTGCCACAGCCAGCAGCACCCACCTCCCCGGTGTCACCGGGGAGCCCGCCGGGGAGGCTGAGCGCCTGGTGGGCGCAGTGGGGGCTGGCCGTTGGCGCCGGGCTCTGCTGGGTCTTCCTGGCCCTGGCGCTGATCATCCCGCGCGTGGTGGAGGTAGGGCCGCAGGTCGCCATTGCGCTCTACGTGGCCGCCTACATCACGGGCGGGACCACGGCCACAGTCAACGCGCTGCGCCTGCTGCTGACGGAGCGCAAGATCAGCATTGACCTGCTCATGATCACCGCCGCGGCCGGGGCCGCCTACCTGGGGCACTGGGAGGAGGGCGCCATCCTGCTCGGGCTCTTCTCCACCTCCGGGGCCCTGGAGCACTACGCGCTGGGCCGCACCGAGCGCGCCGTGAAAGCGTTGATGGACCTCTCGCCGGCGGTGGCGACGGTGATCGAGGACGGCGCGGAGCGCGTCACCCCGGTGGAGCAGTTGCGGCTGGGCGACACCGTGCTGGTGCGCCCGGGCGAGCGCGTGTCCGTGGATGGCCAGGTGCTCGCTGGCGCGACCTCGGTCGACCAGGCTGCTATCACCGGGGAGAGCGTGCCCGTGGCCAAGGGGGTGGGCGACGCCGTGTTCGCCGGCACCATCAATGGCCATGGCGCGATCCATGTCCGGGTGGAGCGGCTGCACCAGGAGAGCACGCTGGCGAAGATCGTGCAGTTCGTGGCGCAGGCGCAGGCCCAGAAGAGCGCCACGCAGCGCTTCACCGACCGCTTCGAGGGCGCATATGCGATCGGGGTCATCCTCTTCGCGCTGCTGGTGGGCGCCATCCCGATCCTCTTCCTGGGCGAAAATGCGGATGCCGCGATCTACCGCGCCATCACCCTGCTGGTGGTGGCCTCACCCTGTGCCCTGGTGATCTCCACCCCGGCCGCCACGCTCTCCGCCCTGGCCAACGCCGCGCGCAACGGCGTGCTCTTCAAGGGGAGCGCGGACCTGGAGAACATCGGCGAAACGCGGATCGTGGCCTTCGACAAGACCGGCACCCTCACCCACGGCAAGCCCGCGCTGACGAACGTGGAGCCGCTGGGCGCCTGGGACGCAGCAACCCTGCTGCAACTGGCCGCCAGCGCCGAGCACTTCTCCGAGCACCATATGGCGCGGGCCATGGTGGACGGCGCGGTGCAGCGCCAGATCCCGCTGCTGGACGCGCGTTCCTTCCAGGGGATACCGGGCAAGGGGATCACCGCCGAGGTCGCGGGGCAGGAGGTGCTGGTGGGCAATGCCATGCTCTTCGCCGATGCCGGCGTGACCGTGCCGGCTGCCGCCGCGCGGCTGGCGGACGAGCTGCGCGATGCCGGCCGCACCGCCGTGTTCGCCGGCAATCGGCTGGGCGTGCAGGGAGTGCTGGCCGTGGCCGACACGCTGCGACCCGACGCGGCAGCGGTGATCCGGGAGCTCAAGCAGTTGGGGATCTCCCGCATCGTGGTGCTGACCGGGGATCACCAGCGGCTGGCCGATGCCATCTGCACCGAGCTCGATGTGGATGAGGTGCGCGGCGACATGCTTCCCGAAGAGAAGCTGCGCTTCATCGAGGCCCTGGAGCAGGAGGGGCCGGTGACGATGGTGGGCGACGGCGTGAACGACGCCCCGGCGCTGGCTATCGCCACCGTCGGTGTGGCGATGGGCGGCGCTGGCACCGACGTGGCCCTGGAGACGGCCGACGTGGTGCTGATGGGCGACGACCTGCGCAAGCTGCCGTACGCCATCGCGCTCAGCCGGCGCACGCGGCGCACCATCCGCCAGAACCTGGCCTTCGCGCTGACGGTGATCGCGGTCCTGGTGGTCGCCACCCTCACACGCGGCATCCCGCTGCCGCTCGGCGTGGTCGGGCACGAGGGGAGCACCATCATTGTGGTGCTACTCGGCCTCCGCCTCCTGATCTGGAAGCCGAACAAGCGCCAGGCTGTCACCGTCGCATGACCGAAACGCAATTCGCCCGGGAGTATCTGAACACCCCGCTGTCGTAATGACAGCAGTGATGTCGGAATGCGAGGCGGGGTGTGGATAGGTGTGGATAAGTGGAGAAAACCGCGTGGTTACGCCGATTGTTGGTGCTACCTTGGCATTGAGATAACAGGCAAAAGCGCGGATCGCTCTTGTCTCCATCGTGGCGTAAGGAGTAATCGCAACGATGCGAAGTCCCAAGTGGACCCGGGAAGAGTGCGTGCTGGCGTTGGATCTTTTTGTCAGGGCCGGACGGAAGCAAGTCGATAAGAAGCGCCCAGAGATCGTTGAGCTAAGCCGTTGTTTGCAGATCCTTCCCATCTATCCGCCCTCTGAGCGGGGGACGCCATTCCGCAACCCCGGGAGTGTGGCGCTCAAGCTCGGCAACTTTTGCGCGCTCGATCCGGCGTGTCCCGGCCAGGGGCGCCCGAACGTGTCCACTTTGGACCAGAAGGTTTGGAGCGAGTTTGAGCATGACGAGCCGGGGCTACGGGCAGAGGCGGATGCCATCCGCCGTCGGTTCAACTTACCCCCTGCTTCACCTATAGATCGGTCGAGTCCGCGCTGAAGCAGGTCGATGCTGGGGAAGATCAGACGACGGGATGATTGGCCCTACGTCGCATCATGCTTTATTGCACGGATTGTCTATTATGGAGTTTGGTTGGGTACTGCCATCGTAGTCCCCGCGAGAGGCTTGGTACTGCCAGCGCAGTCCCGGGCCTCTCATTCCTTGGGCGAATGGCGTTTCGCTATGCCTTCCCCGGCCAGCGCCAGTTGCTCCCCCGGTGAAAGTGCAGCGTGAGGCGCACGGTGAGGCCGAGCAGCATGATGAGGATGACCAGGGAGAGCGCGAGGTCGATGGCGGTGACGCCCGGCAGGGGCTGGCTGTTCAGCACGGAGCGGATGCCCCACACGCCCAGGATGAGCCCGCCAATCCCCAGCAGCAGGTCGTCCACATCGCGGCGCAGCAGGGCAATGGTGCCGGAGACCGCGATGAGTGTCACCAGCAGCACCGCCAGGATCTTCACGTACGGCGGCCGCTCGAAACGCAGGTCCTCCACCAGGGCGATGGCGTAGGGGTCCGTTGCGGCCGTGGCGCGGCTGGGGTCGATGGCCACCGGCGGGGCCATCTCCAGGTAGTTGAGTTGGCTTTGCAGCGTGACCACCGTGGCGTCGCGCTCGAACAGTTCTTCCAGGCTGAGGGGGGAGCCATCTGGCGCGGTCGCCTGCACCGCCATGCCCAGCCAGATCTCGTAGGTGTCGAACGGGTAGCGGTTGGGCCGCCCACGCACGGGCAACTCCACCGATTCACTGAACACGCGATCATTGGGGCCGAGGGTGATGGTAGCCGTCGGGGGCAGGCCCCGGCGCTGGGCCGCGTTGTCATCCAGCGCGATCAGGGTGATCTCCACCTGCGTGCAGTTGGAGGGGCAGAAGCGATTGCCGGAGATGGCGAAGGTCGCCTGCCCGCTGGCCGGGTCGAGATTCACGACCGCGATATTGACATAGTTGCGGTCGTTCGCGACCGGTTCCGTGACCACCGGCGGCACCACGCTCTCGGCCACGAGATCGTAGAGGATCGTTTCCTGCTCCCCGAACAGCGTGCCGGCCATGCTGCGCAGCGCAAAGGGCAGCGCCAGCAAGACCATGACCAGCACGGCCACCGTGGCGATCAGCGCCGCGCGGTGCGCCCGCTCATTCCTGGCGTCCGCCAGGACGCGCTGGGCAGGGAACTCGTGATCCGGCAGGTCAACATCGTCGGAATCGGGCATGCCTGGCCTCGGCTGCGTGGGCGAGTGTGGTGGGCATCATCTCACGCCGTGGCATGATGACGGCTGCCTGCCTGATGGCCACCGGGGTCATCTGGCTGCAACCGGATACACGGCCGAACCGACGCGCATCGTGAAGGAACCCACCATGCCCACGCATACCCTCTACCTCCTCAACCTCGGCCAGTTGGGGGGACGCGATCCCGAGACAGGGGAGGTCCACTTCAACCAGGTGCCGGGGTATCTCATCCGCAGCGCGGGCGGGAAGACGATCCTGGTCGATACCGGGAATCCGGCGGCGCTGATCGGCGCAGAGAGCGCCGCACCCTGGTGGGACCTCGCCTGCAACACCCAGCCGCAGGACGACCTGCCGCAGCGGCTGGGCGAACTGGGCCTGACGGTGGAGGAAATCGATTTGCTCATCTCCACTCATTTCGATTTCGATCACTGCGGCCGTCACGATGCCTTCGCCGGCAGCGGGATCACCTCGCTGGTGCAGCGCAGCCACCTGGACGCCGCCGTGGATGATCGGCGGTTCGACGCCGCACTCTGGGCGACTCCCGGAATCATCTACGAGGCGGTCGAGGGCGATCTGGAACTGGAACCAGGGCTCCGGCTGCTGCTGACGCCAGGGCACGTGGTGGGTCACCAGTCGGTCTACGTCGAGACCGCGGATGGCCCGGTCATCCTGGCCATCGACGCCATCGCGGTGGCGGAGCAGATGACGATGCCGCGCTTCCCCAGCACCACGCCGGATGCCGGCGCCGCGCTGCGCTCGCGGGATCGCCTGCTGCAGCTTGCGGAGGAAACGGGCGCGTACATCATTCGCGGGCACGACGACGCGCAGTGGAACACGCTCCCCCACAGCCCGCAGCCCTTTGCGCGGCCCGCTACGGTGGCGTGATTCCTGCTGGCAGCGTCAGTACGCAGCCGCTCCGGGTTCCCGCGTGTGATGTTGGAGGAACGATCCATGTCTGTCTACGACACGATCCGCACCATGCTGGCGGTGCGGGAGTACGACGCTCGCCCGATCCCTGACGATGTCGTGCAGCGCATTGTGGAAGCGGGCCGCCTCACCGCCAGCTCGATGAACGGGCAGCCGTGGCACTTCGTGGTGGTGCAGAACCCCGACACCCTGCGCCGCATGGGCGAGCTGTCGGTCCACGGCCCCTACATCGCGCAGGCGCCGCTGGCCATCGCCATCGTGCTCGACGACTCACGTTTTGCCGTGTCGGACGCCAGCCGCGCGGTGCAGGACATGCTGCTCACCGCCTGGGAGGCGGGGGTCGGCGGCAACTGGGTTGGCTTCGGCGGGATGGAGGAGATCAAGGATCTGCTCGGTATCCCGGCGGACCGGGAACTGCTGGCGATCCTGCCCTTTGGCTACCCGGCCAAAGCGGTGGGGCAGGGCAGGAAGCGGCGCAAGCCGCTGGCCGAGGTGGCCTACCGCGAGCGCTGGGGCACGCCGTTCGCGTAACGCAGGCCGGCGCAACCGCTTCATCTCGCTCGTGTCAATACCCCGCGTCGCTGTCTACGCGGGCCGCCAGTCCGGGTTGATGAGGCTGGTGAGAATCTGGTCCTGCCAGCGGCCATCGATCAGCAGGTAGTCGCGCGCGTAGCCCTCGACCACGAAGCCGAGGCGACGCAGCACCGCGCCGCTGCGCGCGTTCGTGGGCAGGTAGCAGGCGCGCACGCGGTGCAGGTTGAGCGGGCCGAAGGCGTAGGCGATCACGGCGCGGGCCGCTTCCGGCGCCAGGCCCTTACCCTGCATCTGGCCATCCAGTGCGTAGCTCAGGTCGGCGTACTGGGCCGCGCCGCGCGTGATGTTGTTGAGGTTGACCGTGCCGATGATGGGTTGCGGGTCCTCGGCCAGGCAGAGCAGCAGCCGCGCCGAGCGCCCCGCCGCGAAATCGTCCTGGTTCCGCGCAACCTCCTGCTGCCAGTACGCCTCGGTCAGGAACCCCTCCGGGCGGCGGGGCGATGTTGGCGCCAGGTGCGCCGCGTTCCGGGTGTAAAAGGCCAGCAGGTCCGGCACGTCCTCTGGCTCGGCCAGGCGCAGCAGGGTGCGTGCGGTGAGGAGTGGCAGGCTGCAGGCGGGGTCAGTGGGTTCCACAGGTTGGCCTATGACGGGCATCATGAAGCTCCCTCGCGGGCGCTGACAGAAACATACCAGTGGTCAGCATCGCGTATTGTGTCAAATCATGGAGTGACGGTACTTATCAACCAGGGAGGGAGCGTCCATGCGCACGACCACACATGAGCCAGCGACACCCGGCGCCATCCTGGTCGAGGAATTTCTCCAGCCCATGGGAATCACGCAAGGCGAGTTGGCGGAAGCCCTGGGCGTGCCGCGCAAGCACGTCAACGAACTGTGCAACGACAAGCGCAGCATCACCGTGCCCACGGCGCTGATGCTGGCGCGGGTCTTTGGCAACAGCGCGGAGTTCTGGCTGAACGTGCAGCGACGCACCGACCTCTGGCAGGCCATGAAGTCCCCGCAGGAGCAGGCCCGTATCGAACGCGCGCGGCCGCTGAAGCGCGTCGCGTAGGGTACGGAGGGCGCCGGCAGGGAAATCACGCCATCACGCGGTTCGCGTGATGGCGCCCGGTTACTCCGCGCCGATCTGCTGCAACATCCCCGCGAAGTCATCCATGTGCCAGAACTCGGCGATCTGGCCATCGGCGATGCGCAGCAGCTCCAGCCCGTTGATGATGACGTGCTTGCCCGTCGCCGGAATGCCCGCAAACTCCCCGCCGTGGGCGCCGCTGTGTGTGTGCCAGACGGCGACGGTGTCGCCCTCGGCAACCAGGCGGTGGACATCGGTCTCGAAGCCGGGGAAGGCGGCCCGGAAGCCGCTCAGTAACTGCACAAAGGCCTCGCGCCCCTGCAGGTCGCCCAGCATATCGGGCCCGTGGTAGCGCAGGTCCGCCGCGATCAGTTCCGCATCCCGCTCGCCGGTGGCCGCCTGGGCGTAGAACGCGCGGACCACATCCTTGTTGGCCTCGGTTGACATGGCTCGTCTCCTCGTGAGGCGGCTGCCGCCCACGCTGGCGACATCACCCTCAGTACGAGCCAGGCCAGGAAATGGATCAGCCGGGGTGAGGGCGTTCACGTCCGGCGAGGCAGGGCGCTCTGTGCGAAGACCCACCGGCGTGAACAACATGGCTTCCTGCGACAATCCTGGAACGGTGCACCAGCGTGTTGCATTCATCTGCCGGTTGCGCTAGAACCCGGTCACGCACCATCCTGAGTCATCTGGAGCTTCTTGCGCCTGTTCGTCCCGGCATGAGGAGCACACGCTCACGGCCTTGTTGATGCCGCGGAGGAGCTTCGTGAACGCGCTACCGGGTATGACACAGGAAGACATTCGCCGCATCGAACATACGCTCTTCTTCGAGCAGCCCGAGTTGCGATCTCGCCTGATCCGTTTCGCGATGCTCATCATTTTCGCTTCGGTCATCGCGTCCGGTGGCCTGATCAGCGATTCCGTGGCGGCGATTGTCGGCGCGATGATCATTGCCCCGTTGATGACGCCGATCATGGGGCTCGTCGTCGCGCTGATCATTGGATCAGGTAGCCGCGCGCTCCGTTGCCTGGTGATCGTTGTTGCCGGTGTGGTGCTGGCGCTCCTCATCGGATGGCTCTTTGCGACCTTGATGCCATTTGGCTGGAATCCCACCACATCCGAGCAGATTGTGTCGCGGACCTCGCCCATGTTGCTCGATCTGGTCATCGCGCTGGCTTCGGGGGGCGCAGGCGCCTATGCCCTCAGCCGGACCGATGTTGCCGACGCGCTCCCAGGCGTGGCGATTGCGATTTCGCTCGTTCCCCCGCTCAATACGGCTGGCATCCTGCTTGCCAATGGTGACAATGACCTTGCCAAGGGCGCCCTTCTCCTTTTCGTGACGAACTTTGCAGCCATCCTGCTGGCAGGCACCATTACCTTTGCCTTGACCGGCCTGGCCGAGGGCGTTGGCCGAACCTGGGCAGAATTGCGCTTGACCGGATTGGCGATCATCCTGTTCGTAGTGATCATCGCCATTCCGTTGCGTGCCAACAGCGCGGCGCTCTGGAATGATGTCCATCGCGAGGACGCCGCGCGCGAGATCGTCGGAGCCTGGCTCGCTCCCACCCAGTGGGAGCTCTACGATGTCCGTGTGAACGGAACGGAGCTTGAACTGATCCTGGGTGGTCATGGCTCGCTCCCACCCACGGAGAGCGTCATCGCCAGCCTGCGCGATGTCATGGGCCCGGACATGACCCTTACTGCGCGCATCCTTGATCTGCGCAAGGAAGTCGTGTACTCCGACGCGCGTCAATCCGGGGATGCGGATTCTGCGACGCCAGAACCATGACGAGCAATCTGGTGCAAACAGCGTCAACGAGTCGGTCACGCAATGGCGCGTGAGGTGCTGATAAGGGTGTGCTGCATGACTGCTACCTCCCAAGCCAATCTGGTGCCGCGCACCGTCCCGCTGGTCTTCAACATCCGCATGGATCCGTACGAGTCCTACGACACCAAGGACTCCTATGGGCACCTGATGCAGAAAGTGCCCTGGCTGCTGGGGCCCATCGTGGAGCAGACGCAGGGGCATTTGCAAACCCTGGCCCAGTCTCCACCGGTGTAGGGCGGCAAGAGCATCGATACGTCGAACGTGGTCGAGCAGTTCGTCCAGAAAGGCCTGCAGTAGCCTCAGTTAACGACGGAGGCCTTTGCCCAGGTGAGTAAGGCCACGCGTCGGGGATGCTTCTCTGCAGCGCTGAAACCACCTGGCTCACCCATGTTTGTTTGCGGGCAGTGCGAGAGATTTTGGGGGCGCGGTGGTACGATCACCGCGCCCCTCGAGTTCGCGAACACCATGATTGACGACTCGGTAAGTTCTGCTCTGTTCTGCACCTGACAGTCTGAGCACGATGCTGCTCCGGCGATGGGGCGCATCACGCTAATGCCACTACGGGGCGGACCGAAGCCCCTCGTCGTCCAGCTTCGGGAGTGCCGCTTGGCTACGGCTGAACAGCCAAAATTCAAGCTCGCGTTTCCTTCCGCACTGCGAGAGATCGGGCGGCCCACATTGCCCGATATCACGGCTGGGCTGACCGGCGCAATTTCACAAATCCCCGACGCCATGGCCTCGGCGGTGCTGGTGGGTGTCAGCCCGGCGTACGGGCTGAACGCCATCATGGTCTCCACCCCGTTCGGCGCGCTCTTTACCTCCTGCCAGAAGATGTCGATTGTCACGACTGGGGCGATGTCTGTTGCCACGGCCGAGGTGATCTCCCAGTGGCGCGGCGACAATCGCGTGGCAGCGCTGGCTGTCCTGACGTTGCTGGTCGGGGTGTTTCAACTCATCCTCGGCCTGATGCGCCTGGGTTTCCTGACGCGCTTCATTTCCAATGCCGTGATGACCGGGTTTCTCACCGGTATCGGGGTCAATATCATCCTGGGTCAACTGGGCGATTTGACCGGCTACCAGAGTGGGCGCCTGAGGAACCTGGCCAAGACCGCAGACCTGATCACCAATCCTCGCAGCATTGACGTGCCGACCACTATCGTGGGTATAGGCACGATAGTGTTGGTTATCGCCTTGAACCGGAGCCCACTGAGCAAGCTTTCGGCGCTGTTGGCGCTCGCTGTCGCTGGTTCAGCGGTCTGGCTCCTCCGCCTGGACTCGGTCGCGTTGGTCGGATCGCTTGGTGAACTGCCGAGCAGCTTACCAACGCCGGCGCTCCCCGAGCTGGAGCGCATTCCCTCGCTGATCGTCGGTGCGGTTGCGGTGGGAATCGTAGGGCTGATCCAGGCTGCCGGCGTCAGCCAACTCTATCCGAATTCCGACGGCAGTTACCCCTCGCCATCGCGTGATTTCGCCGCGCAAGGAGCCGCCAACATTGCGGGCGGCTTCTTCCGGGCGCTCCCGACCGGTGGCTCCCTCTCGGCCTCGGCGCTCATTGCCAACGCCGGCGGGCGCACACGCTGGGCGAATGTCGCGATGGCGCTTTTCGTCGCGGTTGGGGTGCTGGTCTTCGCGAACCTGCTGGTTTACATCCCGATGCCATCGCTGGCCGCGCTGCTGATCCTGGCCGGGTTCGGCGCACTGCGCTTCGGGGCGATCACGGTGGTCAGCCAGACCGGCGGGCAATCACGCGTCATCATGATGATCACCTTCGCGGCAACGCTCGTGTTCTCGATCCAGCAGGCTGTCGCCCTGGGTGTCGTCGCAGCCTTCATTGCCTATGTCTACCGCTCGGCGAACGATATCCGCCTCAGGCAAGTCCTGGCTACCGATGATGGTCACTACATCGAGACTGAGCCACCAGAGACATTGCCCAGCGATGCCGTGACCGTGCTCAACACCTATGGCAATGTCTTCTTCGCGGGCGCCAGTGCCTTGCGCAACGAACTCCCCAGCGCCACCGGCACGCACCAGCCGGTTGTCGTGCTGCGCTTGCGCCACCAGGATCGGGCTGGGAGCACCTTCCTCAAGGTGGTTGATGACTACGCATCCGAGCTACGGCGCGCCGGTGGCGCCCTGTTCCTTTCCGGGGTGAGTGATGAGCTTATGGACCAGATGAAGCGCACCGGGCAATTGGGCCTCCTTGGCGCCGATCATGTCTTTCCGGCGGAAGCCGTGCTCCATCGCTCAACCAAGGCCGCCTTTGCCGCCGGGACGGCGTGGCTTGCGGCGCACAGCCAGGGAAAGGAGCACGATCATGCGTCAAAATGACGGTGGCGTTGACCCTGACGCGAGCTGACGGACCCACAGGTTGCCGTGCTGCGGTGATCGCCGCGACAACGTGGCAATCAGGCTGAACGTGCCTGACTCGAACGGCGGAGGATCGATATGGAAGAGATCCTGGGGAGCGTGGCGCAAGTCGGGATGCTGGGGTTCGTCGTGACCAGCATGCTGGCAACCGGGACCAGCCTTACCGTCGCGCAGATCATCGACCCACTCCGGAATCTCCGGCTGGTAGCCGGCATGCTGCTGGCGAACTTCGTGGCCGTACCGCTGCTGGCCCTGCTGCTGACGCGCATACTGCCCATGGACGCTCCGGCGGCGACGACGCTGATTCTGCTGGGGACGATGGCCGGAGCCCCGTTCCTGCCGAAGCTGGCCCAGGGGGCCAAGGGCGACGTGGCGTTCTCGGTCGGGTTGATGGTGCTGCTGATGGTCGTCACCATCGCCTATGCGCCCCTGGTCGTGCCGCTCCTGGTGGAAGGCGCGGACGTTGCCGCCTGGGACATCGCCAAACCCCTGCTCTTCCTGATGCTCCTGCCCCTGGCGTTGGCGCTCTTCTGCCGGGAGCGCTATCCCGATTTCGCAGTGAGTTGGTCGCCGCAGTTGGCGAGCATCTCCAGCGGGAGCCTGACCATCGCGCTGGCGGCAGCGGCGTTCATCGCCTACGACGAACTCCTGGGCGCGGTCGGCAGCCAGATCTTCATTGGGACGGTGCTCCTGGCGGTCGGCAGTGCGGTTATTGGCTGGTTCTTTGCTCCTGGCGGTACGGCGGTTCGCTCGGTGGCCGGACTGGGTACGGCGCAGCGCAACCTGGCTGCCGCGCAACTCGTGGCGGGAACCAGTTTCGGTGGTCAAACCCTCGTTCTCACCCTTGCTGCCTCACTGGCCTTGACGCTCGTCCTCATCTTCGCCTCGGGCGAGATTGGCCGGCGCCAGGGCGAGCCAGCAACGGCGACATGATGGCGGAGATGTCTCGGAGCCACCCGTGGGCGGGGTGATTGGCGAGACGCTGCCGCTCGGGGGCGGCGTCGCGCTCAATCCGCTAGCCATTGTCATCGGCTGGATCATCGGCCTGACGGCAATGCTCCTGCTCACGTTCGATGGTGGTCTCGTTGTTCGATGGCCTGAACACCCTGATATCCGTCTATGTATGGACCGGCGCCGCAGTCCAGACCAGCGTCAACCGCTACGTCTTGCTGGCCCGGCAGGCAACCACCTTTGGCATGGAGGAGGTCCTCGACAACGCCCTGACGCTCATGGCGATACTGGGATTGGGCGTCCTCTCGGCACTGCTCGGGCCGCGCCTGGTGTTTGTGGTGGCCCCGCTGCTCATTGTCGCCATCGTCGTGTGGTTGATTCGCATCAGCTTCCGGGTGACCGATCAGGACCCACCTGAGGCCAGGGGCATCCGGGGCGCCGCCCTCAGCACGAAGCCAGAGGGCCAACGGCGCAACCAGAACGAAATGTCGTCCACGCCGTAGCTCAAGCGAAGAGCAAGCCGGAGTGCGCGGACGCACCCCGGCTGATGCCGCCTACCAGATGACGACGCGCTCGTCGGGCGGCAGGTACACCGGCTCGCCCGGCTCAATCCCGAACGCCTCGTAGAAGGAATCCATGTTGCGCTGGGGCTCCACGGCGCGTACGGAGGCCGGCGCGTGGGAATCGGTCTTGATCAGGGTATCCACGAAGGCGGGGCGCGCCACCTCGGCCCAGCGGTAGGCGTGAGCCAGGAAGAAGCGCTGCTCCTGGGTGAGGCCTTCGATCAGGCCGGGGTCGCCATTCTCGGCCAACGCCGCCTGCAGGGCGTCGTAGGCGATCTGCAGGCCGCCCATGTCAGCAATGTTCTCGCCGATGGTGAGGTCACCGTTCACGAAGAGGCCGGGCGAGACCTCGATCGCGCTGTACTGGGCCTTTACCTCATCCTGCAGGGCAGTGAACTTCTCGTTGTCCTCAGCGGTCCACCAGTTGCGCAGGTTGCCATCGGCATCGAAGCGGGAACCGCTCTGGTCGAAGGCGTGCGTGATCTCGTGACCGATGGTGCCGCCAATGGCCCCGTAGTTGTAGGCGGGGTCCGCCTGGTAATCGAAGTAGGGCGGCTGCAGAATGGCGGCCGGGAACACGATCTCGTTGTTGGTCGGCGAGTAGTAGGCGTTCACCGTCTGCGGCAGCATGCCCCACTCATCGCGGTCCACCGGCTCGTCGATGCGCGCCAGGTCGCGCTTGTACTCGGCGATGTTCGCGCTGAGCAGCGAATCGGTGTAGGAATCCCCGATGGTGACGTTCTCGTATGTGCGCCACTTGTCGGGGTAGCCGACCTTGACGCGCATGGTGTCCAGCTTGCGCAGGGCTTCCGCTTTCGTCTCCGGGGTCATCCAGTCCAGGTTCTCGATCCGGACCCGCGTGGCGTCCTTGATGTGTCCGACCAGTTCCTCGATCTGCGCCTTGGCTTCCGGCGGGAAGTACTCGTCCACGTACAGCTTGCCGAGGGCGAAGCCGAGATTGCCGTTGACGGCCCCGAGAGCCTGTTCGTCGTCCGGGCTCTGCTCCTCCACGCCGTAGAGCGTGCCGCCGTAGAAGTCGAAGGCGGTGTCATCCATCTCCTGTGTCAGGGCAGAGGCCGTGTTCCAGATGACCTGCAGGGTCAGGTAGTCCTTGATGGTTTGCAGGTCCGTGCTGTTCAGGATGTCGTCGATGGCATCGAGGTATTTCTCCTCGGTCACGATCACGGTCTTCTGGTCAGCAACACCCAGGATCTCCAGGAACGCCGGCCAGTTGAAATCCGGGTTCGCCTTCGCCAGGTCCTCGATGGGCCGGGGGTGGTAATAGTTGGCCGGGTTGTTACCATCTTCCGGCTTCAGCAGCGGCTCGGCCAGGCGCTTCTCGAAGTCGTAGACGCGCTGCGCAGCGTCCTCAGCGTCAGCGGTGTCCCAGCCGGTAAGCTCCAGCAGTTTGGCGCTTGTGGCGCGGTAGGCTTCGCGGATCGGCTCGTTGGTGGCGTCATCCTCCCAGTAGTAGTCGCGGTTCGGCAGGCCCAGCGAGGGGCCGCCATACCAGAGGGCGTACTTCGAGCTGTCTTCCAGGTCCGGGGAAGGGGCGACACCATAGAAGCCGGAGATGTGCGTGGTCAGCACGCCCTCCCGCAGCAGCGTGTACAGCTCCGCCATGTCCGTGACGGCCGCGATCTGGTCGAGATCCCCCTGGATCGGTTCCACGCCCTGCGCGTTGCGGGTGTCGCGGTCCATCGCCTGCGCGAAGAGTTGCACGGCCTTCCACTCGTCCGAGCCCTCGGGCAAAGTGTCGTTGGTGGAAAGGGTCTGCAGCAGGCCGAGCAGTTCGTCCGTGGTGCGCTTGTCGATCTCGTCGCTCAGGCTCCAGGCGGCGCGATCCGCCGGGATCACGGCCTGTTCCAGCCACTTGCCGGCGGCGTACTCGTAGAAATCGTCGCCCGGGGAGACCTCGGGGTTCATGGCCGCGAGCAGGGAGCCATGAGCGGCTGCGCCCGCAACGGGCGTCGCCAGGTCCGTTGCCGCCGGGGTGGCGGTTTGCGCGGCGAGCGCGCCGGGGATGCCCATCATCGCCAGGCAGGATAGGGCAATAAGCAAACGGAAGACGGGGAGCATGAAGACTCTCCTCTGGTGCAGGCGCAGGCGTATGGTCGGGCGGATGCCGCTAAGGGTAAGCGGCATCCCCATCGCCGCGCCACCACGAGCTGGCCCGCGCACGCCCTACGCTGCCCCTGCATCCATCCAGAGGAACCGCACCATGACCATCGCGCAACACCGGCTCACCGAAGAGGAATTTGAAGCTTTCCTGCTCAGTGGCATTGAGGGGTATTGAGAACTGCATGATGGCGTTCTGGCGGAGAAACCGGGGATGACATGGAATCATCAGAACGTGGCGCTCGAACTCGGTCATCAATTGAGGCTGCAACTGCCGAAGGGTCGCTTTCGCATCCAGCTTGAAAGCCGCGTTCGGCGTCCAGAAGCGACGGTGCTTCAGCCCGATGTCATGGTTATCCCCGAGCATTACGGGGATGAGTTTCGCAACCAGCCCGGCAGGCTCGCGATTTTCAGCAAACCCTTGCCGCTTGTTGTTGAGGTCTGGTCTCGCTCCACTGGCGAGTACGACGTGATGGCCAAGCTGCCGATTTACATGCAAGGTGGCGACGCGGAGATCTGGCTCATTCACCCCCACGAGAAAGCGGTGACGTCCTGGCGCCGCCAATCTGATGGCACATCCAGCGCAGCAATTCACCAGTAAGGCATTGTTCGGCTCGCGGCGCTCCCTGATGTCGTCATCGATGTCGCAGAGCTCTTCCTGTAGGGCGCCCACGCACAGCGCACTCTTCGCTCTCCGCTCACTGGCTCCCCGTGAGCCAGGTCCGGGAAGGCTCCCTGTATCCTTTTGAGCTACTTTTTCGATTACCTCCATGGAGACGGACACCAGCGCACCAGCGTGACGCGAGGGCACGGCCGTGGGAGGCATGCCGCGATCCGGGCAAGCAACGTGGGAGGCATGGTCGGCTGGCGCCGTCGATGATGCTGACCTCGTGGCTCGCGCGCAGGCCGACCGGCAGGCATTTGCCGCGCTGTATCGCCGCTACCTGGATCCCATCCATCGGTACTGCTACCGGCGGTTAGGGAGCCGCGAGGCTGCTGAAGACGCCACGAGCCTCGTCTTTACCAAAGCCCTCGTTTCGCTGCCCACCTATCGCGCCGGCTCGTTCCGCTCCTGGCTCTTCTCCATCGCCTACCACGTCATTACCGACGACCTGCGTGCCCGCCGCGTGGTGGCTGAGCTCAATGCGGCGACTGAGGTGCCGGATCGGGAGCCAATGCCGGAGGAGGCCCTGATGGCAGCGGAATCACACTCCTCCGTTGTGCAGCTCCTGGATCACCTCTCACCGGGCCAGCGCCGTGTCGTGGAGCTACGGCTCGCAGGATTGACCGGCAGGGAGGTCGCTGAGGTGCTTGGGTGCAGCCTGCCGGCAGTCAAGATCGCGCAGGTGCGCGCCTACAGCCGATTGCGTGACCTGGTCACGGATCCGGCCTGGGAGGCAGGACACGATGGCGACAGATGACGCTGGGTTCGCTGATCGCCTGAACCGCTTCCTCGATGCACTGAGCGACGGTGCTGACCACTCGCCCAACGGTTCGCCGCCAGACCACGACCTGGCTGCCACCGTCCGGCAGCTACAGGCTCACGATGATGCGCTACCGGCGAGCCCGCGCTTTGCGGATCGCCTTCTGGAGGATCTCATGCACGCCACGACACTCCATGATGCATCCACACCCGTGCTGACTCCGGCACTGCCGACGGTGCGCAACAGCCATGCGCCGTCCCGATCGGTGACCTGGCCTGGTGCGTCTCGGCTGGGCTGGTCACTGGGCCATTTTGCAACAGTGGCGCTCGTGTTGCTGGCCCTGGCCGGGAGCATCATCGTGCTTGGGCCGCTCCGTCCACAAAGTTCCGCCTGGCTCCCCATGCTCCCGGCAATCAGTGGGACACCGGAGGCTACGGGCGAAATTGTGTCTGAGACGCTCATCGACGTCCCGGACGCAGCGCTGCCTGCAGGTCCCGTGCAGCTTCTCGCGGGGTCCCTTGAATTGCAGCCGGGGGTATCGGCTTCTCTCGGGGGGCAGGTAGGAACGTCTTCCTACTACGTCGAGCAGGGGACTGTGCAGATTACTCACTCCGGCGTAGAGCAGATCGTCAACGCGGGTGAGCAGTGGAGCGCTCCCCTGGATGGCGACTGGGGTGTGTTAAACGTTGGCGAGGGCCTTGCGCGGGTCATTGAGGTCGACGTCAATGATGCAATCCAAACCTCCACCACCTTCATTGACGCGAACACCAACAGCAAGTTTTCCGACCCGGAAGGTTATGCGGACATCTTTGTCATCCAGGCGGCCGCGACCCTTCCCCCCGGGATGGGCCGGGTGACCCTTGAGCGCCTGACGCTCCCACCGGGCACGGCGATGGCACCGTACACCAGAAAGCAGTTCGATTGGATTGGCGTCGCCGCGGGGCGCGTTGGCGTGATGCTGGAGGGCGAGCGTCTCCCCTTCCGCTGGGATTCCGGCGAGGAACGGACCTTCGGCCTCTTCCAGACACTGCCCTCGATCCAGCCCGGGACTGAGATGACGCTGCGCAACGCGGGTGACGAACCGCTGGAGCTCTACCGCCTGACGATCACACCAACTGGCACGGAAGGATCGGGGGCAGCGACTCCAGCGCCCTAAGCACGAGATCGTCTGCGGCCACCGGACCAGGAGTGCGGGAGATTGCGTGTCTCCCGCACTCCAGGCAGACGTTGATCCTGGTCACAGGCCTTTCCGTTGCCTGACCAATTGCGGGAAGGGCCAGCGTGCTCGACCATCCCAAGGTTCGTGGCCTGAATCAGCCACCGGAGAAGGCGCAGCGCGCCCGCGCTATGATGCGTCGCAGCAAAACCACACGCCATTCACGAGCGCCTCATCACCTGAGTACGGAGCCTGCCGCATGTCGCTCATGCACTCTCGCCGCACGCTGCTGCAGGGGATCGCTGCCGGAACCGCTGCCACCGCGTTAGGGGCTCCCACCTTCGCCCGCCAGGCGACCCCCACGCTCTCCGCGCAGCATGGAGGCAGCACCGCCGAGGTGATCGTCGTCGGCGCGGGTCTGGCCGGGCTGGGGGCCGCCGAGGCGCTCAAGCTGCGGGGTGTCCCGGCCATCGTGCTGGAAGCGCGCAACCGCGTTGGTGGCCGCTGCTTCTGCGACAACTCGTTTCCCGCACCCTTTGATTTTGGCGGCCAGTTCTTCCAGCAGGTCGTTCCCAACGCGCTCGGCGGCACCAACAATCCGCTCTACGACCTTTACCGCGCACAGGGCGGCCCCGACGTTCCCTGCGTGCTGCGCCCCACCTTCTACGCGGAGGGCCAGGCGTTGCCAGATGCCGAGCAGGGCCCCTTCCAGGACACGGCGACTGCCGTCGGCGCGGCCATCGCCACGGCCGGCATTGCGGCGCAGCTTGGCGCGCCCGATAGCTCCGTTGCCGATGCCACAGCCCTGCTGGCTGACCAGCCCTGGTACACCATGACCACGGCGTTCCTCGCGCTGGCGCTTGATGCCCCGGTCGACCGCCTCTCAACGCTGGATGTGTGGAACGACCTGCAGTTCGCCATCAACCCCGATGGCTCCCCGACCGACAAGGTGAACCCCAGCGGGATGGGCAACTTCGCGGCGCAGTTCGCCGAAGGGCTCGATATCCGGCTGGGAACTCCCGTCACGGCTCTCGACCTGACCGCAGCCGATCAGATCACGGTCATGACCGACCAGGGACCGCTCACAGCGCGGGCGGTCATCGTCACCGCGCCCATGACGGTTCTCGCTGCCGGAAAGATCACGTTTACGCCAGACCTCCCCACGGCCTACCAGCAGGCGTTCGCCGACCTGCCCTTTGGGCTCGTCGACAAGCTTGGCATCGTGTTCAGCAGCGATATCTTTGGTGCAACGCCTGCCAACACGGTCATCACGCGGCGCCTGGACGCGGACCTGAGCGCCTTCGCCATGGCCCTGGCCCGGTTGGCGGATCAGCCGATGATGAATCTGTTCTTCGCCGATGACCTGGCCCGGGAGCTGGAAGCGGGTGGCGAGGCCGCGCAGGAGGCGTTCGCGCGCGAATTCCTGACGGATACCTACGGCGCGGATGCCGCGAAGGCCATCGAGCGCACGATCATTCACCCTTGGGGTACCGATCCCTGGGCAATGGGCTCGTACTCGGCGGCAAGGGTCGGCAAGGTTGGCGCGCGGGCCACGCTGGCCCAGTCGATCGACGACCGGCTCTACTTCGCAGGCGAGGCGGTTTCCACGAACGCGCACAGCTCGCTGCACGGGGCGTTCCTCACCGGGCAGAGCGCCGCTCGCCAGATCGCTGATCGGTACGCAACCACGTTGCATTGAGGAATGGTCCACGGCCTGCACGTCACCCCCGTGGGGTCGGGCACAGGCACACAGGAGAACCGGCGCCGGCAGATGACCGCGCCAGCGACCTGGCGCGGTGACGGGTTACGGCGAATCGACAGCCGTGGAAGCGGGTGTGACCGCTGGCCGTGCCCGCAGCCCCCGCGCCATGGGCACGGTCAGGCGATGCACAATCGCCGCGATGGCGGTGGCCAGCGCCGCGTGCGGCTCAGGGCAGCGCCCTCCGGCGCACGCCAGATCGGCCAGCCGCTCTTGCTCGGCAGAGGCAAGCCACTCGTGCCGCTGCAGTTCGCGCGCGGCGATGGCAGATTCTGATGGGACCATGACCGTATCTCCTCGGCGATGACCAGGACACAAGGGCGAAATCGCCTGAGAGCCAGCATGCGGTGTGTGGCCAGGGAGGTTCATGAGGAGAGGTACGCGGAATTGTGCGGAAGCTGGCCGTGCCGGGCGTAAGGCCAGCCCCGTCAGCAAGCAAGTTTGGCCCGATATGGTCATGCGTCATTGCCGACGTGGAGTACGCCGGCCGCGGTGAACACGGCGATGCTGGCGTTCCTGCGGGCGTGAGCCCTGGGTCGCTGCGGCAGATGCCTCCCGGCCGGTTGGCGGGCAACGTGCCCCTGGCGCCGGCTGGCGCATCTGTAGCCGGCGTCGGAATCGGTGTTGTGCCGGGTGTCTCGGCGGAAGAGCGCACCGGCTATCGTACCGCCGCAGAGCGTATCGGCGCGTTCGCACGCAATACCTGAAGGGCCGAGCCGTGGCACAGGAGTGGGTGAACTGGTCCGGGAGTCTCCGCTTCACTCCGGAGCGTTGTGTGGCGCCGGAAAGCGAGGAAGCGCTCGCTGCCCTCGTTGGGCAGGCGGCCAGCAGCGGGCAAACCGTTCGTGTGGTGGGGTCCGGCCATTCGTCATCCCCGCTCGTTGCCACCGCGGGGCTACTTGTGTCGCTGCGGGCCCTCCGTTCGCTGATCTCGCACGACCAGGAGCGCTGCCAGGTCACCATCGGGGCGGGCATCACGCTGCACGAGGCCGGCAAGGTACTCCTGCCCCTCGGCATGGCCTTCGCCAACCTGGGCGACATCGACCGGCAGACCATCGCCGGCGCATTCAGCACCGGTACCCACGGCACCGGCCTCAGCCTTCCGCCTCTCGCAGCCCAGCTCATCGGCGGCCGCCTGGTCACCGGTGCAGGCGAGGTTGTGGCCTTTGATGCACGCGATCCGGCAGTGCTCAATGCGGTGCGCGTCTCACTCGGGGCGCTCGGGGTGCTCACGGAGTTGCAGCTCCAGCTCGTGCCGGCGCACAAGCTGCGCAAGCGCACCTGGTGCGCGGGCATTGAGGAATGCCTGGAGCACTTTGCCGCCCTCGCCCTGGCGCACCGCCATGTCGATTTCTACTGGTACCCGCGCTCGGATGAGGTGAAGATCCGGACGATGGATCCCCTCGATGCCGCGCCAGCCACATTCCCCTTCGCCCGCCTGTTGCGCGAGGAGGTTGGCTGGAGTAGCGAGATCACGCCGAATGTGCGGGAGTTGCGCTTTGAAGAGATGGAGTACGCCTTGCCAGTCGAACATGGGCTGGCGTGCTTTCGTGAGGTCCGGCAACGGATCAAGGCGCGTTGGCGTCACCTGGTCGGGTGGCGGGTGCTCTATCGCACCATTGCGGCAGACGATGCCTTGCTGAGCCTGGCCCACGGCCGCGCGACCGCCACCATCTCACTGCACCAGAATGCGACGCTGCCCTTTCGGGAGTTCTTTGCGGATGTCGAGCCGCTCCTGCGTATGTATGGCGGCCGGCCGCACTGGGGCAAGCAGCACACGCTGCGGGCTGGCCAACTGCGGCCACTCTACCCCGGGTGGAACCGCTTTCTCGATGTCCGCCAGCACCTCGATCCCGGAGGCGTATTCCTGAACGGCTCCCTGCGCGAACTCCTGGGTGTTGCCTGAGCAGTTGGTGCGGTGGAAGGAGGCACGTGTGAGACACATCGGCCACCCGGTCTGGCTCATCCCCGGCGGGAACATTCCGGTCCAGAGCACTGGCCCGGAGCCGGCCTTCACCAGCCGGGACGAACTGGTTGTCATGAACACCGGAGATGCCGCAGTCCGGATCACGCTCACCATCTTCTACACCGACCGGGAACCGGTGGCAGGGTACGAGTTCGAGGTTGGGGCCCGCCGCGTGCGCCGGGTTCGCTGCAATGACCTGATCGACCCGGAGGCATTGCGGCTGGGCGTTGATTACGGCGTGGTGGTGGAAGCAAGTGTCCCGGTCGTTGTCCAGTTTGAACGGGTAGATACGCGCCAGCCGGCTCTGGCTCGCTCTGGTGGCGTTGCCTTTCCGGTTGCGGAGTGACATTCAGCAAGCGCGCGGGCGCCGACACGAGGCGCCCGTAGTCAATGGCGAGTCCCTGGTGCCGGAACGCATGACGATATCAGCGTTCCTGGCAGGATGAGCCCGGTTAGCTCCGGCCGATGCCGAAGAGGCGGAGCACGGCGCGCAGCACCCCGAAGGCCAGGACCAGAAGGCCCAGCGGCGCCAGCATGAAGGAGATCATCACGAGGGTGCCGGTCGGCTCGAGTTGCCCCACCAGCAGCAGCGCCAGGGCGATCAGCATCAGCAACACGCCCCCCAGCATCACGGATGATGGCGCGGCGGAGAGCACCCAGAAGGTAGTCTCCTTGTCGTCCTGGCGGATTGCCGGGGCGGCGGCGGACAGTGGCGCGGCCGTTGCTGCCGCGGATGGTGGTGTCGTTGCCGGCAGCACAGCCCCGCAGGAACTGCAGAACCGGTCCCCCGGCTCATAGGGCGCCTGACATTCCGGGCAGGGTCGTGTGGCTGCCGTCTCGCTTCGTGTGGTCAGGTTCCGCTCCATCCGCCGCTCCTTCTTCCCGTGCGCACGCGCCATGCTACCCGCCGCGGAGGGATCATGAGAGCGGCCACGCATGGTATTCCTATGCAGCGCGGCGCGCTGGCCGGCAATGACAGGACAGGAGCAGCAGAAACGCTTGGCTGAGGCAGATGGCGCTGGCAACCGGGAAACGTGGGATCAGGGCACGAGCGCCGCAGGCTCAACCCTCATCTACTGCGGGCTCTGTGGCGCGCTGAACCCGGCTTCCAATCACTTCTGCGCGGCCTGCGGCACCACGCTGGTCGATGCGTTCCACGCCACCGAGGGATTGCGCGTCTTCGAGCGGCCAGATCCCGCCGCCCGCCTCATCGAAATTCTGCCCTCGGGTGGGGATCTCGATGTGCTGGAGGATCTCAACTCCCCGGCGGACTGGGTGCGCATTCGCCTGCCCTACGGTCGCCTGGGCTACGTGCGCGCGGCGGATGCCGCTGCGGCCACCGGCCCCGCGCCGGCCCTGCCGATCCGCCCACCCGACATCAACACCAACGCGCGCGGCTGTGTCACCTCCTCAGCGGCACTCTGGGCCCTGGCGTTGCTCGTCGTCTGCGCGCTTTTTGGCGTCGTGATCCTGTGGCGGGCGCGGCCTGAGGATGCCGGGCTGCTGGCAATCGTGTTCTGCATCACCCTGGGGCCACTCATTCTGGTGACCATCGGCGCGTACGTGGCCGCGCGCACGCGGGAGGATCAACTGGCGTACGAAGAGGCAGAGTTGGCCGCAAACTTGCACCGGGATCCAGAAACAGCGGAGTAGGGGAGGAGAACCAGACATGGATATGACCGAGAGCCTCAGGCAGCGCATGGATGCCCGCAAGGACACGCCCGCGTGGGTGGCCCGGGCCGGGATGATGGTAGCGCTGGCTGGTGTGCTGACCGCGTGTGGCGGGCAGCCGAGTGCACCGGCCACGACCGCGCCGGCCGCCACGACGGCGCCGGCAACCGAGGCCACCGCCCCGGCCGAGGAACCGACGGAGCCGGCGGCCGCAGCCACCGCAGCGGTGGCAGTCGTTGCCACGCCGGCCGCCAGTATGGCCTCCCCGGTTGCCGCCGGGATGGCGACGCCGGTCGCCCCCGGCATGGCCTCTCCGGTTGCCGCCGGGATGGCCTCTCCGGTTGCTGGCATGGCCACACCGGTGGGCGACGCGATCGCCTACACCCCCGAGATGTGTGATTCGGTCAACGGCTGGCTGGCCAAGCCGGAAGTGGCGCAAGCCCTGGAGAATCCCATCTGGAACCAGATCCTGGCGGAAGGCCAGAAGGCCGCCGCTGGCGAGCCCGTTGACGTGGAACAGATGAAAACCGATTTCGCGACGCTGGACGGCGCTGCTACCGCCATGCGCGATGTGGCTACGGACGATGTCAAGCACGGCCCGGTGGCGATCGCCTCCCAGATGATTGGCCGCTCCGCGCGGCTGGCCGGTGGCCTGGCCGACGGCTCCGAGACGCCAGCAGCGGCGCAGGCCGCCGTGACGGAACTGCAGGGCCTGATCAGCGCCTACGAGGCGGATGTTGCCGCGCGTGAGGCCGCCTGCGGCGCGTAGGCCCGTGCACCACGATGGAACGCCTGCCACGGCCCGCGCACGTGTGCGCCCAACTCATCCAGGCCACCGAGGCCTCCGAGGGGCGGCGCAAACGCCGGAAACGCAACACCACGCCGGATAGCATCGGCATGGAGATCAAGCGCGGGTTGATGGACGCGGCGATTCTCGCGGACCCGGACCCCGAAGCCTTTGAAGAGTGGCTCTACCAGCAGGTGCTGCTGGCAGGGCCACTCTCTGGCGCTACGCGGGCCATGGCCATGCAGATCCACGATGAGTGGCAGTTTGCCCTGGCCTCCGCCGGTTTTCGCGATTGGCTGGCCGAGGGCGCGCCGAGCGATGACGCGCGCCCCGGCAGCGATCAGGGGCTTGACCCACGCTGAGTCAATGAGAATGGCTGGCAGCGCCCGCCATGGTGGAGCCCCTCACCCGAAACACCACCGCCGAAGCCTTATCACGACCGATGCTCCCCGCCGATGACCTGGTGGCGGGCGTGGTGGACGAACTGGAGCGGCAGGGCGTGCTGGCCACGACCTCCATCCTCTTCGATTCCGGTATACCGGCGTTGACCAGATCGATCAGGAACCATGGCCCGCCTGGCTAACGCCCTGGCGCTAGCGGTCGCCGAATGTCGTCGTCCAGTACCAGCCGTACTTCGAGCCCTTGCTGTGGGCACGGCCGATCCCGATTTCCGTGAAGCGGCTACTGCGCATGTTGCGGTCGTGCCCCGGGCTGGACTTCCAGGCCTTCATGACGTCGTTCGCCGTCTCGTAGCCGGCCGCGATGTTCTCACCCACGGCCACGTAGTTGGTGTACCCGAAGCGGCGGATGTTCTGTTCGGCGCTGTCACCGTTCTTCAGGGTGTGCTTGAAATAGTTCTTCTTCGCCATATCGCGCGAGTGAAAGTCGGCCGCTGCGCCCAGATTGTTGTTCAGCGTCAGCGCGCCCTCGCCCTTTGAGCGGCGGTAGTCGTTGATGAGGTCGAGGAAGGCGCGCTCTTCGCTATCCGGGCTGTAGCTGCCGGAACTCCCGCCCTTGTGCTTCTTTTGCTTCCTGTGCTTGCGCTTCTTCTTCTTCGCTTCCAGGTCTGCCAGGCCCCGGCTGCCGAGCCACCCGGCCAGCAGCGCCGCCAGGAGGCCCCGCCGCCCCAGCCCAATCTGCAGGGCCTCCGGCAGGCGGCTGGCTGAATGCATGCGTGCCACACGCGCTCCTTCCCTGCCCGGCATTGCACCGGGCTGTCCGAACACCAACGTGCGGGACTCCATGTCCGTTGCGGGCAGGGCCGTGTTCAGCGCAAAGGCAGCAGTTTCATCACGATCCGGCGTGGCACTGGCCGCTCGTACAACGCTGCCCATCGGCGCAGCAGCTTGCGCCGCAGGCGCGGCCGGTGGGGCAGCACGCGCCAGCGAGACAGACCCCGTCGGCACAGCACCTGTCGCCACAGGCGCGCGCCAGCGGGCAGCAATTCCCGGCAACGCATCGTGTGTCTGCCGGGCAGCACTGCGCGCCACAGGCGCGATCGGTGAGACAGCAGGTTCCCCTGTGGCAGATATGCCCTTCCGCGCAGCACGCGCTGCCGCACTGCTGCGCGGTGGGGCAGCACGCACCGTTGCGGCAGGCTTCCCCTGGAGCGCAGCACGTGTCGTCACACACCTGAGATGAGGGACAGCAGCTGCCTGGAAGGCACGTTTCCTCGCCCGCGCAGCAAGCCGAGCCGCAGATCTTGCCCGTGCTACAGCAGACCCCGGCGTGGCACACCTCGCCGCCGACGCAGCAGGCATTGCCGCAGACGAGGCTCCGCGGGCAGCACGTCTCGTCATTCAGGCACGGCTGGCCATCCTCGCAGCAGGCCGATCCGCAAACCTGGACCGCCGGGCAGCAGCCACCTGGCAGGCAGCTTGCCCCATCAGTGCAGCAGGCGTCGCCGCACACATCGCCGCCGGGGCAACAGCCATTGGCGGTACAGGTTTCCCCGGTGTTGCAGCACACGCCGTCACACGCCAGAGCTGCCGGGCAGCAGGCAGCCCCGGTACACACCTGATCGTCCTGGCAGCACGCGTTTCCGCAGATCGCACTGCTGGGGCAGCACGTGCCGCCGACGCACGTTTCATCAGACAAGCAACAGTCGTCGCCGCAGCCCCGCCCGATGGGACAGCACACATCCCCCCGGCACTCGGTGTCAGCATCGCAGCACGTTTCGCCGCACACCTGGGTCTCCGGGCAGCAGCCCTGCGTAGTGCACTGCTGCCCCGCCGGGCAGCACCCACCCCGGCACTGGCGGTCTGGCGGGCAACACGCGCCATTGACACAGCGCACCCTGTCCGGGCAGCACGTAGAGCCGCAGGCGCGGTCGTCGGGGCAGCAGGCCTGGCCGGCGCAGCGATGACCAACCGGACAGCACGCCCCGGCGCAGACGCGGCCGGCGTCACAGCAGCCGGTGGCCAGGCACATGGCGCTGGGGGCGCAGCAGGTGGTGCCGCAGGCATGGTTCGCCGCGCAACACTCCTGGCCGGTACACACCTCGCCTGGCTGGCAGCAGGCTCCCCCGCACGCGCACACAACCGCCACGCACCCCTGCGCCGTGCAGCGCTCGTTGACAGCGCAACAGTGGCCGTTGCACGCGCGCCCGGCCGGGCAGCAGCCATCCGGTGTACAGATGCGCCCCTCGCGGCAGCAGGCATTACCGCACTGGTTCTCCGGTGGGCAACACACGTCATCGATGCAGCGGGCTGCGGCATCGCAACACGCGGACCCGCAGATGGCTGGCAACGGACAGCAGACACCGGCGTGGCAGCGTGTGCCCTGCACACAGCAGGTTTCGCCGCACGCGTGCTCCTGCAAACAGCACTGACCATTGACGCAGGTTTCGCCGGCCGGGCAGCATGCGCCGTTGCAAACGCGATCTTCGTCACAGCAGCCGCCGGCCAGGCAATGCTGATCGTGCGAGCAGCAGGTGGCGCCGCAGGTCAGGGTATCCGGGCAGCACGCCTCACCGATGCATGTCGATCCGGCTGCACAGCAGGCATCGCCGCAGGCGTACGCTACGGGGCAGCATGACTCCGCGATGCAGGCGTACTCAGCGCCGCAGCAGGAGTTGCCGCAGACGGCGTCATCCGGGCAGCACCCATTGCGCGTGCACGTTTCCGACGCGGTGCAGCAGGTCTCGCCGCAGGCGCGACGGTCGGGACAGCACACGCCCTCGATGCACGTCTGGTTTGCGCGGCAGCAGGCCCCGCCGCAGATGGCGTCGCTGGCACAGCACTGGCCATCGCGGCAGACGTCATTCCCGGTGCAGCACTGCTCGCCGCAGCGTTGGGAGGCATCACAGCATGTGCTGCCCAGGCAGACCTGATCCGCACCGCAACACTGGTTCCCGCAGACCAGGTTATCGGGGCAGCAGGTTTCGCCAACGCACATACTGCCTTCCGGGCAGCACGCCTCGGGGCATGCTCGCGCGGCAGGGCAGCAGACCTCGCCGTTGACGCAGCGCTCCTCACCCGTGCAGCAATGCCCGTGACAAGCGCGCTCGGAGGGGCAGCACGCGCCGTCCAGGCAACGCTCGGCGCTGGCGCAGCACGCGCCGCCGCAGCGCGGGGTAGGGCAGATGCACGCGCCAAAGATGCAGACCAGGTTGCCGGTACACCGGCCACAATTGCTGTTGGTGCCGCAGCCATCCGAGCCACAGGCGCGGCCTTCGCATTTCGGGACACACCCTGGGGGCGGCGTTACGCGTGGCGTCTTCGGCTTCTTCTTTTTCTTCTTCTTGCGCGTGTTCTTCCGCTTGCGTTTGGCCTCGGCGTCCTGGCTTTCCGTCAGCCATGGTCCGAGCGCATGCGTGAACCCCAGCGCCGCGGCGATGCGTGCCGCCCCGCGCCGGGAGAGACCCGCCCCGAGTGCACGGGCCAGCCGGTCAAACTGCGCGTCATCCATGCCAAGGCATTCCGGCTGGCATCCCCGCTCACACGCAATTCATCCTGGTTCACAAGGGCGCAATCATGCCAGATATGCCAAAGAGATGCCTGGCGCTGCTGGGTCGCGCCTGAGCGGGGGTGACCGGGGGAACCAGAGCCTGCACGCACCACAGGGCCGTCAGGATTGCTGGC
Organism: Thermomicrobiales bacterium; assembly: GCA_034431475.1. Lineage (GTDB taxonomy): Bacteria > Chloroflexota > Chloroflexia > Thermomicrobiales > UBA6265 > JACCXM01. The sequence goes on from DAOUDE010000118.1 coordinate 29,870, forward strand.
GGCCCTGTGGCGATGAGGTGGGTTTTCGGGGCAATCAGCCCACGAACGTGAGCTGATCCGAGCGTGGTCCTGGGGTCTGAGGGTCGGCCTACGAAACCGTCACCGGCGTGCCGATGGGCGCCCACCCGTACAGGAAATCCGCCACGGGCAGTGGCAGATTGATGCAGCCGTGGCTCATGGGATTGCCGAAGTTGTTGTGCCAGTACGCGCCGTGCAGCGCCTCGGCGTCCAGGTTCACATACATGACGTTCGGGACATCGGCAACGCCGTAGGGAATGCTCCCGGCAGGAGCCTCGCCGCCGTCACCCACCACCCAGACCACGTTCCCTTCGGGGTCGGTTGCACCGCGCATGTCCTCGCTGGGCACCTTGTAGCGCACCCGCCAGCGGCCACGCTCGGTGGAGTTTGGAGCCAGGCCGGTGCTGACCGGCGTTTCCAGGACCAGGGTGTTGCCCTCATAGGCCCACAGCATCTGCTGATCGATGCTGACCTCGATGCGCTTGGGGCCATGCCCGTCCGTCTCGGCCAGGGGGGCGGGGTTCGGCGCGGTCTGAAACAGCGCCTCCGAGTAGACCGGCAGGTCATTTTCCGGCAGCGGGGTGGTGCTCACGCCGAAGCGTGCGGCAAGTTGCTCACCCAGCGGCGCCAGTTGCACGCCGTTCTCCGTCTCGATCAGTTGGCCGCCATCGAACCACTGGGCAGTATGGCCGCCAGTCTGCATGGGTTCGGAGAGCGGTGAACCGAGGTAGTAGTCGCCTTCGTGCGCCCAATACCAGTCGAGGAATGCACCGCTGATTGTGTGGCCGCTGGAGCTATCGTAGAAGCCGCCGTTGGCGAGCACCTCCTGCACCGCCGGGTCATCCTCCGCCAGGTAGCGCATCTCCGGCGTGCGGTTGCCACTGGCCAGGCGCTTGCCGCTGCCGGGCGCGCCGAGCCCGCTGCTGCGCTCGCCAATGAGCAGGCGGCCGACCGGCATCGGGCGGATGAAGGGCTCGACGGTCCAGACCTTGAGCGGCAGGTACTCCAGCACGCCCCGTTCGAAGACCTGGGCATACGTGCCATCCTCGGTGGCGAACGGCTCGGAGATGGGGTAGCCGAACATGGCTTCCTCCCCGGTGGCGCGCCAGTAATCGAGGAAGACATCGCTGAGCGTGTGCCCGGTTTCCGGCAGGTACACCGCAAAACTGGCCTGGCCGACAGCCGGCGGCAGCTCCGCGTTGCCCAGGTAGCTGATCGCCGCCAGCTCCACCGGCTCCCCGGTGGATTGCGACAGCGCGTCATCCTGCGCGTGGGCGGCAAGCGGTGTTCCCAGCGCGCTGCCCAGCAAGAAGGCGGCGCAGGCGACACTGAGCGTGCGCTGTAGCCCGCGTGGAAGCCGTGGTGAGCGAGCGGATGCGGCTCCGGCCGCCTGAGTGCCTGGCATGTCTGTCCCCAACCCCGAACGTGGATGCGGGCCCTGCTGGCGCAGCCCCCGGGTGCTCCGGAAAGTGCCTGTCCCCACAAGACACTTTCTTGAGACATCATAGCAACGGAGGTAAGCCGAGGACAGCGCGCAGGGTCGCGGCGGCGCTACAGACCGCCGCCGATGATGCCGTTGATGAACAGCGCCCAGATCACCGCCACGGCCACGCCGACCACCAGCACCACCAGCAAGGGTGTTTCCCAGGCCTGGCGGCGATGTGCGGTTGCGCCATGCGCGATGGCTGGTTCCGCAGGTGATGACGCCGGGACCGGGAGCGGTTCACTGGCGTCCATTGCTGCGGGCCGATCCTGGGGTGCGGGTTCCGGCGAGGCAGGCCTTGAGCCGGGGCGCGGATCGAGCGGGGGCGCCGGGGCGGCGGCGGGTACAACCAGCACGGCGGGTTCCGCTACCGGGGGGACGATTGCCGCGACCGGTGACAGCGGGCGTGGTGGCAGGGCCGGCAATTCGCGGAGCCAGCGTGGGAAGTCGTCATCGCGCAGGAACGTGCGCGGATCCGCGTGTGGGCCCAGTGGCGGTTCGGCCGCTGGCAGCGGCTCGTGTTCCTGGGATGGTGGGTTTGGCTCGGGTGTTTCCGGGACGGCGCGGAGCCACGCCGGCATGGTGACGCTGAGGCCGCCATCGGGCAGCGGTGGCAGGGGCGGCAGCTCGGCGGCGGCGTCCCACTCATCCGTTTCCGCCAGTGGGGTTCCACAGAGCACACAGAGCGTGCGGTGACGCTCGTTCCATGCTCCACACCCCTGGCACTCCGTCACAGGCGACTACTCCAGCATTTATGGGCGTCTTGGGGTACGGATTTGCCCGGCGGCGGCGAGTATAGCGGGCCATACTGTGCGCAGATGTTCCCCGCGCCGCACGAACCTGAGGAGTGACCGAGCGTGGGCGGCATAGCGGATGCGCAGGATGCGCAGCGGGCAAGCGCGTTTCCTGCCTGGCTGCGCCAGGAACTGACGCAGCGAGAGTGGCGGCAGGCGGATTTTTCCCGTGCAACGGGCGTGGATGTCTCCATGATCTCCCGCTGGCTGCACGGGCGGCGGCCAGACCCGGCCTCGCTGGAGCGGGTCGCGGAGGCACTGGGCCTCGATCTGGACGGGCTGCTCGCCATGGCTGGCTACCGCCAGCAACCACGGCACGATGACCCGCGCATCGCCACATTGGTGGCCAAGGTGCGCCAGGTGGAGTGGACCCCGGAGCGTTTCCTGATCGTGGATGCCCTGCTCGAGGATTTGCGCCAGCGCTCGCGGCGTGTCCCGGTGGAGCAGGCCGCCCTGCCGGGGCTGGGTGAGGTCTGAAATGCTCACTCCGGCCGCGTAATCGCTCACGCAACCTGTGCCGGACAGGAAACATCCGCGCATCGTGGAGAAACGCCCGGCAGCCCCAGGGCGTTTGATAGACTGAGGCGCGCCCTTGCGCTGAAATGATCGGCCTTCAGGACCGCGCGGGTGGTCGTTCAGGTTGACACCGGAATGATCAAATGTTAGCGTGGCATGGGGGACGCCCGAGGCATAGCCATCAGGGTGCAGTCCGGATGGTTCTGCAAACCGCCAGGACGGTGTTTGCTGTCCGGGGCGTTACGAGGGAGGGGAACACGACCATGAATTACAAGCGCGTTGCAGGTGTTGTTGGTGGCGCAGCCGCCGGCGCCGCCCTGGTTGGCACCGAGATCGCGATGGCGCAGGATGACCTGGGCGCCAGCATTGCCGGCTCGGTGGGCAGCTCTGTTTCCGGTATCTCCAGCAGCAGCGGTGGCTCCGCGTCTGGTGGTACGCAGGTGGAGCACAACGAGATTCACCTGGGTGAGTCCGAGGGCCTGGCCATTTCTGATGCCAGCGGCGGCAACCACAACGTTTCCTTCGTCAGCTAAACGCTGATAAACTGAGTTTCGGGGAAGGCCCCGCACCAGATTTGCGGTTGATGCTCGGGGAAACCACGCATCAGGAGGTTCTCTCTCGCGACCCGTCGTAACTCGTGAACTGTCACTGGTAGAGCAATCCGACGGGGGAAGATCAGGTTAGCGCCACATGCCGGGAGAGCGAGCTTGTGGAGTATTTGGCGAAGACCTGATATTCTCTGCACTACCAGTGCGGTTTTCGTGCGATGGGAAGTCACACGAACCGATTGATTCGGGGTTTTTTGACCGGCGCACCGGTTTCGGGTTTGGAAGAGCCCGAATCGCACGTGGAAGGGCTCCGTGGGGGGCCAAAAGGGAGGGCGTTTAGAAATGCAGTACATCGATACCGCTTCTGCTGGTAACGGCGGCGTTGCGACCGCTTCCGCCAACGGCGGCGCGGTTGCCATCGGCGACGTGAACAGCGGCGGCAACGCCGGCAGCGCCATCGGCATCGGCGACACCGTCGGCACCGTGGCTGCCGATGGCGGCACCAACGCCAACAGCACCGCGCTGAGCGTTTCCGCGAATGGCGGCACCGGCATCGCCGATGCTTCCGGCGGCAGCTACAACCTCGCCTTCGTCAGCTAAATCGCTCCGGGGCAACCCGGTCGTTTAGTGAACGACAACACTCGGGGAGAGCGGATTCCGCTCTCCCCGAGTGTTTTGTTGTGAGGGGGAGACACGCTCACGCGCTCCGGGGTGTCACTTCGTTCAGGGGGAGACGGCCTTCGGCCTCAGAGGGTGAAGACGGACGACGGTCGGCCACTTCTCCTCGTTTTCCTTCACCCCCGGAGCGCCACAGCGCGACTCCCTCTGAGGTGCGATGCACCGACGCTCCCTAAGCTCCCACAGGAGCGTCTCCCCCTCGTCTCTTGACCTACCTCGCCTTCAGGAGTAGGATGCGCGCACATCGGACTCATGGAGAGTGCGTGTTCGTGATGTGAACCACAACGCGAATGCGCGGATTCGAGGCAGAGAGGGCCCTGGGCCGCGCCATTGGCGTGCGCGGTGGCCTCGCCTGCCGGGGTGGAGCAATGCTGGAGCAGGCGGCGCCTGAGACTGCTCAGGTCATGGTCGATTTCGTCCAGATGAAAGCCTTTGGCGAGGACCCGCTGATTCTGGAGTCTGGCAAGGGTATCCGCGTCACCGACGTCTTCGGCAAGACGTATATCGACGGCCTCTCCGGCGTTTTCACCGTCAACCTCGGCCACGGTATCGACGAGTTGATCGAAGTGGCGGCCGCCCAGGCGCGCAAGATCGCCTTCACCGCGCCAACCATGGCCACGAACCCGGCCGCCCTCAGCCTGGCCGACTACCTGATCCAGATCACCCCCCCGCAGTACAGCACCGTGAAATTCTTCAGCGGCGGCTCCGAGGCCACCGAGGCGGCCATCAAGCTGGCGCGCCAGTACTGGGCCCAGGCCGGGCACCCGCGCAAGTACAAGGTGATCTCCCGCTACCGGTCCTACCACGGAGGCACGGGCCACGCCATGGCCGCCTCCGCCCAGACCGCCTGGAAGTGGAAGTTCGAGCCGTTTGCGCCGGGCTTCATCCACGTGACGCCGCCGGCGCGGCCGGGCTGCGCCGCCTGCCGCCGCCTGGATGGCTGCTCCCTGGCCTGTGTGGACCTCATTGAGCAGGCGATCCTGGAGGAGCACGAGGAAACGGTCGCGGCGGTGATCGCCGAGCCGGTCATGCTCTCCGCAGGCGTGCACGTGCCGCACCCCGAGTACTTCCCCCGCATGCGCGAGATCTGCGACAGGCACAACGTGCTGCTGATCTTTGACGAGATCATCACGGGGTTCGGCCGCACCGGGCGTCTCTTCGCCGCCGAGCACTTTGGCGCCTGGCCCGACATCCTGAGCTGCGGCAAGGGGATCAGCGGCGGCTACGCGCCGCTGTCCGCGATCCTGATCGACGACAAGGTGGCGCAGGCGTTCTGGGGGGAGGCAGAGGCCGGCGTGCAGTTCTGGGCCGGGCATACCTTCGGGGGGAACCCGGTCAGTTGCGCGGTGGGCGAAGCCGCCGTCCGCTACCTGCTGGAGCACGATCTCATCGGCAACGCCGAGCGTGTCGGCGCCTACCTAGCGGCACAACTGGCCGCCCTGGCCGAGCGGCAGCCCGCTATTGCCGAAATTCGGGGACTGGGCATGATGCGCGGCGTGGCCTTCACGCAGCCAATCGGCCACCAGGTGTACACAGCGGCTCGCCAGCGTGGGCTGCTGACACGGCCCGGCGCCGATTGGGTTGGTGTCGCCCCGCCTTTGTGCACAACGCCCGATGAAGCTGAAGAAATCGTCGCTATTCTGGACGCGTCCATTCTCGACACGGTGTAACTGCGGCGGCACGACAGGAGGCGCGCGGCCGGTCGGTCTTTGCGGAGCCCCATCATCCAGTTTGCCAATACGCAGAAAGGGAACCCAGGCCATGGTCGAGACCACGATCTCCCGTCGCAAGGCGTTGCAGGTTGGCGCGGCTGCCGCAGGGTTGACCCTGCTCCCCGGCGCGCGCCGCGCCCGCGCCCAGGCGAAAACGGTCACCTTCTGGAACATCACCGGCATCTACGATGTCGAAGACCCGATGAACAAGGCCAAGAAGCCGGAGGACTTCTACATCTTCCAGGCAATTGACCGGTTCCAGCAGGCCAACCCCGGCATCACCGTCAATATGGAATCGCTGCCGGGCGACACCAGTTCCTTCACCAAGTTCCGCACTGCCAGCGTGGCGCAGAACGGCCCGGACATCATGGGAATCTGGTCTGGCTCCTACATGCTGGCCATGAAGGATTTCCTGGAGCCCATGAGCGGCTACTTCACCGACGAGGAGCGCGCGCGCATCCTCGGGTGGGACGCCGTGGCGGAAGACTTCAACCCGGCCAATGAAATCTGGGCGGTGCCGGCCAGCTCCGATGGGCAGTCGTGCATGTTCTACGACGCGCGCGTCCTGGAGCAGGCGAATATCGACCCCGAGGGGGATTGGCGCACCAGCGTCGACGCCTTCCTGAAGGCGATGGACACCATCAAGGCGGCTGGGGCGACCCCGCTGGTGCTGGATGAGAATGCCATCATCTGGCAGTGGTTCGCCTGGTGGCAGGCCCAGATGATGGGTGGGGCGTCGGTGGTCAATGAGCTGGTCTCGGGCCAGCGCAATTTCTCCGATGCGCCGCTGCCGGAGATCACGACCGCCTGGCAGAAGTTGAAGGACTACACGGTTCCCGGCGCCGAGACCCTGCCGGGCGACGCTGGCTACCAGGTGATGGCGCAGGGCAATATCGCCATGACCACCGGCGGCGTCTGGGTCATTCCCACGCTGGAGGAATTGCTGGGCGAGAACCTGCGCATGATCCAGATTCCCAACTTCAGCCCGGATGCTCCGCTGCAGGATGGCGGCATTGGCGGCGTCGGCAACTGCTTCATGATCACCAATTACTCCCAGGTCAAGGACGAGGCGGTGGCCTTCGTCAAGTTCCTGATGAGCCAGGAGGAGCAGGAGCTGAAGGCGAAGTCTGGCGAGGGGCGCCTGCTCAACGTGACCGATGTGGATACCGCGCAGTTCTACGGTCCGCTGCGCCAGAAGCAGCAGGAGTGGGCCACCCAGCCGAGTACGGTGTTCTGGCTGGATAACCTCTACCCGGCAGACCTGACGAACGAGATCAAGGCGCAATCGCAACTGGCCTGGACCAGCCAGATCAGCGCCGCCGATTTCCTGGCGGCCATCGACGCCAAGCGGGACGAACTGCTCGGTTCCTGAGCGCCGCCAGGCGCCGGGCCCTGCACGAGCCATGCAGCAGATTGTCGATGCCGCACCAGTAGCCGGCGCCGCCACGGAGGCGCTGCCCGTCGCCCGCAGCGGGGCACTCTCGCTGCGGCGGCGGGAGCAACTCCTGGCGTACCTCTCGCTGGTGCCGGCTTTCGTGCTGGTGGCGGTGATCATCTGGTACCCGGTGTCCCAGACCGTCTTCCACAGCTTTACCGAGTGGAATGGCGCGGTGTCGACGTGGATCGGCTGGGAGAACTACCAGCGGATTGTCAGCAACGGCGAGCTGTGGTTGCTGCTGCGCAACAACCTGATCTTTGTCGCCAGCGTGCCGGGCATCCTGCTCCTGTCGCTGATTGTCACCGTGCTGCTCTACGAGCAAGTTGCCGGCTGGAAATTCTTCCGCTCCGTCTACTACCTGCCCACCATCCTCTCGGCGGCGGTGGTCGGCACATTGATGCGCGTCATGTTCAACTCGCAGGGGGCCACCAACCGCGTGCTGCAGGCGCTGGGACTCAGCGCCGTGCAGCACGACTGGCTGGGCCAGGTCCCAACGGCGTTCATGGTGCTTATCTTCGCGTTTTACTGGACCACGCTCGGCCAGGGGGTGCTGATCTTCCTGGCCGGGCTGGCCTCGATTCCCACCGATCTGCTGGATGCCGCGCGGCTGGATGGCGCCGGCTGGTGGGCCCGCCTCTTCCAGATCATTATCCCGCTGCTGGTGCCAGCCATCGCGTATTTCGTGCTGACCAATGTGATCTGGATCTTCGTCGGCCTCTTCGCGTTGGTCTTCACCGTCACCAAGGGTGGGCCGGGGTACGCCACCACGCCCTTCGACCTGATGATCTACCGCAAGGCCTTTGAATCGGGTGAGTTGGGGTACGCCTCGGCGCTTTCGGTGATCCTGTTCATCATTGTGCTGGCCGTCTCCGCCGTGCAGTTGCGCATGTTCGACCGGCTGACCACCGATGCGTGAGTCCCGCTCCGACGCAGAGCCGGGCGCGGCATGGCAGCCTCGCAGCCGGCAGGAACGTATTGGCCGCGTCGGGATCGTGCTGATCCTGGCAGTGTTCGCGGTGGTCGCCATTTACCCCATTGTGTTCATGGGGCTGAGCACCTTCCGCACCTCCTTCGAGTACATCGCCAACCCGGTCGGCTGGCCAGAATCCTTCTCCTACGTCGACAACTTCATCGCGGTCTACTACCGCTTCGACTTGCCGCAGTTGTTTCGCAACACCCTGACGTACATCCTGCTGGCCTCGCTCATCACGCTCGGGGTGGCGGTGCCAGCCTCCTTCACGTTTGCCAAAACGCGCTTTCCGGGACGGGAGGGGCTGCGCACGGCCATGATTGCGACATTGATCATGCCGCCGGTGACCTTTCTGGTGCCCAGCTACGTGATGATGGCGCGCCTCGGCCTGATCGATACCACGGCTCCCCTGGTGCTGCTCTGGGCCGCTACGGCGACTCCTGGCACCATCTTTCTGCTCAGCGCGCTCATGCGCAGCATTCCGGACGAAATCCTGGAGGCGGCGCGCATTGACGGCGCGGGGTACTTCGAGGTGCTGCTCCGCATCGCCTTGCCGCTGAGCGTGCCTGGCCTGGTGACCGTGATGATCTTCAACATCACCACCTGGTGGAACGACTTGCTGTTGCCGCTCGTGCTGATCGGGGATCAGGACAAGACGACGCTCACGGTGGCGGCGGCGGCGGTTGGATCCCGCTTCAGCATGGATTTCCCCCTGGTCCTGACCGGGCTCTTCCTGGTCTCCATTCCGCCCATCCTGGCGTACCTCGTCCTGCAGCGCTTCATCCGGCGCGGCCTCGTGGCGGGAGCGATCAAGTGAGGGGGTACCGCTTCGCTCAGGGGGAGTCGCGCTTCGCGCTCAGGGGGGAGACGGCCTGCGGGCCTCAGGGGGTGAAAGGAATGAGGAGCACACTTGGTGAGTAGCTCGAAACCGGACTCGCTGGCATTCGCGGAAAGCGGGTCGTCCTCCGTTGTTCCTTCACCCCCTGAGGGCGAAGCCCGGCACCCCCTGAGCGCAGCGACACCCCCTACCGTGGCCATCATCGGCGCAGGCAGCGCGGTCTTTTCGCTGGGGCTGATCCGGGATCTCTGCCTGACGGAGCGGCTGCATGGCTGCACCGTGCGGCTGATGGATATTGACGAGCGGCGGCTGGCGGCGATCGCGCGGTTGTGCCAGCGCTACTCGGATGAGCAGGGCGCGGGGATCACCGTCGAGGCGACCACGGAGCGGCGCGCGGCGCTGGCGGGCGCGGATTTCGTGATCAACACGGCGCTGGTCACCGGGTACGACGTGCAGCGCGAGGGCTGGGCGATTGCGCAGCGGCTCGGCTACCGGCACGGTGGCAGCCTGCATGTGATGCACGACGAGCCATTCTGGATCAACGCCTACCAGTTGCAGTTCTTCGACACCGTGGTGCAGGAGGTGCTGGAGCTTTGCCCGGAGGCCTGGTACCTCCAGGTGGCCAACCCGGTCTTCGCGGGCTGCACCTGGCTGGGGCGGCGCTACCCGCAGCTCAAGATGGTCGGTCTCTGCCACGGGTTCGCGGGGGTGTACAAGCTGGCGGCGGTGCTGGGCCTGGACGGCGAGGGGCTGACCTACGAGATTCCCGGCGTCAACCACACCGTCTTCCTGACGCACTGTTACCACAACGGGCAGGATGTCTTTCCGCTGCTCGACCGCTGGATAGCAACGGAGGCCGAGGCTTACTGGCAGACCTGCCCACCCAGCGACTACCTGGGCCCGGTAGCGATAGATCTCTACAGGCGATTTGGGGTGTTCCCCATCGGGGATACCTGTAACCCCGGCGGAGGCTCCTGGCCCTGGTGGTATCACACCGACGCCGAGACGGAGCAGCGCTGGCACGAAGATCCGGCCCTCTGGTGGCAGCACCATTTCTCGCGCGGCACCGAGCGCGTGGCGGAGATCGAGCGCGCGGCGCTGGATGAGCGCCGCCCGGTGAGCGAGGCCTTCCCGCCGCTGCACTCCAGTGAGGTGATGGTGCCGATGATCGAATCGATCGCCTGCGATATTCCGCGCGTCCTCATTGGCAACATCCTGAATACGGGGGAATTCGTCCCGGGCGTGCCGCATGATGTCGCGGTGGAGATTCCGCTGCTGGTCAGCAAGCGCGGCGTGGAAGGGATCCGCACCCAGCCGCTGCCGCCCGCCGTGCTCGCCCAGATTGCGAAGGATCGCGTGGCCACCATCACCCTGGAACTGGCGGCGTACGATGAGGGGAGCCGCGCGCGGCTCCTGGACCTGATCCTCACCGACCCCTGGACGACATCCCTGGAGCAAGCGGAAACCCTGCTGGACGAGATCCTGGCGATGCCGCAGCATGGGATGCTGCGGGACCGGTATGTTTGAGGGAAGACGCTGCGCTTAGGGAAGACGCTCCTGCGGGAGCTTAGGGAGTAAGGGAATAAGGAGAAATTCAGGACCGACATCGCAGATCCTCACTCCCTTATTCCCCAAGCGCGTGAGCGCGTCTTCCCAACGTGAGCGGAGTGAACCCATGTTGGCGAACAAGGTCGCGATCATCACGGGTGCGGCGTCCGGTATTGGGGCCGGGACGGCGGAGGTGTTTGCCGAGCAGGGTGCGCGGCTGGTGCTGGTGGACCGCGACGCCGAGGGGCTGACGCGGGTGGCGGCCGGGCTGCCGCTGGCGGCGGGCGCGGTGGTGACCTGCGCCGGGGACGTGGCGGCGCCGGAGACGGCTGCCGGCGCGGTGGAACTGGCGGACGCGACGTTCGGCGGCGCGGACATCCTGTTCAACAACGCCGGGATCATGACCAGCGGCGATTTCCGCGCGGTCGACGAGGCCGCGTGGGACGACGTGCTGGACATCAACCTGCGCGGGTTCTACCTGATGAGCCGCGCGGTGATTCCGGGCATGCTGGAGCGGGGCCGGGGCGCCATCGTCAACACCTCCTCCGCCATGGCGCTGATGACCGAGCCGGGCTACGAGGCGTACACCACCTCGAAGGCGGGCATCATCGGCCTGACCAAGGCGCTGGCGGTCTCCTACGCCACGCAGGGGATCCGCGTGAACGCCATCTGCCCCGGCTGGATCGACACGCCCATGAACCAGCGCCTGGCAGAGGAACTGGGCGGCATCGACAAGCTCACGCCCATCATCCTGCGCCAGCAACCGAATGGCCGCATGCTCTCCACGCGCGAAGTTGGCAACGCCGTCGCCTTTCTGGCCTCGGACCTCGCCAGCGGCATCACCGGCGCGATCCTCACCGTGGATGGCGGGGCGACGGCGGCGATCTAACGCGCAGCGCAAGCGTCGAGTCGTCTTGAGTACATCGTCCAACTTCAGGTGTCGCCCTGAGCCCGCAGGCGAAGAATCTCGTTCCTGGATTGCCGCCAGAGCCATCATGTGCGTATCGGGCTACTATCACCGCCCCTGACGCAAATGGCGCCTTGGGGAAGTAGGGAGCCAATGGTGCCCGAAGGCTGGACATGGGATGCAACGCTCTTCCAGGGGAGCGCTCCCTACTACCTGCAGGGTCGCCCGCCGTACGCCCCCACGCTGGCAGCAACGCTGCGGGACACCCTGCGCCTCGATGGCCGGCAGCGCGTGCTCGATGTCGGGTGCGGCCCCGGCGTATTGGCACTGGAACTGGCGCCGTACGTCGCCGAGGTCGTGGGCGTCGATCCCGACGCCGGGATGCTTGTCGAGGCACGGCGGCGTGCCGCCGACATGGGCATCACGAACGCGTCCTGGCTGCAACTGCGCGCGGAAGAGATTCCGGACACCCTGGGACCGTTCCGGGCGGTTGCGTTCGGGCAGTCGTTCCACTGGGTGGATCAGCCCCTCGTGGCCGCGAAGATGCACACCATCCTGGAGCCGGGTGGCGCGTTTGTGCACGTTGCCGATGTCAAGGCGCCGCTCCGGGATCGCGGTTCGTTGCCACACCCTGCGCCACCCTACGAGGCGATCCGGGCGCTGATCGCCGCGTGGCTGGGGCCGGTCGCTCGTGCCGGCCAGGGGACGCTCCCCAGGGGCTCGCCCAACACCGAAGAGCCCGTGCTGGCGGCCGCCGGGTTCCTGGGGCCGCAGCGTATCCACCTGCCCCCTGCCGGGCCGCTCATGCGCACGGCAGATGACCTCGTGGCCTGGGTGTGGTCGCTGTCGGGCTCGGCCCCGCACCTGTTCGGCCTACGGCGCGCCGAGTTCGAGGCCGAGCTACGGGCCGTGCTGCATCAGGCGTCGCCCGACGGCGTCTTCGCCGAATGGCTCCCGGATACGGACGTGCGCATCTGGCGCACGCCGGGCTGACCGCCAGGGCGCTGTATGACCACATGGTCATTCCGCTTGCCCGTACGTCTTACCGCATGGCCAGGCCGCCATCCACCGAGAGGACCTCACCAGTGATGAAGCTGGCCTCGGGCGAGACGAGGTAGCGCACGGCAGCCGCCACATCGGCGGTGGTCGCGAGACGGCCCAGGGGGATCGTTCGCTCCCAATACTCGCGGACGCCGGGGCGATTGAGTGTCTGGGCGGCGAGTTCGGTTTCGACGAAGGTCGGCGCTACCGCATTGACGGTGATCCCGTACTGTGCCCACTCCAGGGCCAGCACGCGGGTCAGCATGATCAGTCCTGCCTTGCTGGAGCAGTAGGCCACCCGTTCCAAGGCGGGAATCAGGCCGGCGGCGGATGAGATGTTGACAATCCGACCGCTGCGCCGGTCGACCATGGTGCGGCCAACCCGCTGGGCGCAGAGGAATGCGCCTTTCAGGTTCGTGTCGAGAATGGTGTCCCACTGGGCTTCGGTCGCCTCCAGGGCAAGGCGAGGAATGTTTACCCCGGCGTTGTTGACCAGGATATCGACCGGCCCGAGCACTGTTTCCACCTGGGTGACGGTGTCGTCAACGCTCTCCGCGTTCGTTACCTCACAGGCGACGGGTAGGCAGCGGCGGCCCATTGCCACTATCTGGGCCGCTGACTCCCGCAGGCTCGCGACGTCGCGCGCCGTGATGGCGAGGTCCGCCCCGGCGTCGGCCAGCGTCGTGGCGATAGCTGCGCCAATACCACGGCTTGCGCCGGTCACGAGGGCCACCCGGCCCTGAAGTGGTCCTGAGGTCATGCACACCACTCCGCAATCACCCGCACCAGCACTTTGGCCACGGTGCGCAGGCTCTCAAGGTCCACGTACTCATCTGGTCCGTGAATGCCGCTGCCACCGGGGCCGTAGTACATCACGGGTTCCTCTGGCGCGAAATAGCGTCCATCTGCCGTTCCTGGCCAGCCCACGCGCTGCAGCGGGTGCCCGGTGTGGCGCTCATGTTCACGGCAGACGAGGTCCAGCAGTTTCGTGTCTGCCCGGTACTCCCAGCCAGTCGCGCGAAACCCCGGGAAGGTGACGCAGGGTGCATGCGCGGTAAGCCACTCGGACTCCGGGGTCGCCGCCGTCACGTGCCGCTCCACGAATTCACGCACCTGCGCAAAGTTCCAGTCGATGGGGTAGGACATACGACAGGAGAAGCGGCAGGCGAGCGGCACCGCGGATGGCCATCCGCCGCCCTCGATTGTCCCGACGCTCAGGGTGAGCGGTTGTGTCATGTGTGAGTAGTCGGGATGGTCAAACGCGGCGTTGAGTTCCTGCACCATGACCGGCCTCATGGCGCCGATCATGGCCGATGCAACCTCGATTGCGTTGACATACTCGCCACCCTGGCCGACGTACGCCGCCTTGCCCTGGACAGTGACATCGAACCAGACCACGCCGGGCGTCGCGATCCAGGTGTCGTTTCCGGTTGGCTCCAGGATGATCGCGCCATCGACGGGGCCGGTACGCAGCCGTTGCGCCAGCATACCGTTGCCGCTGCATTCTTCCTCAATCACGGATTCGAAGATAACCGAGCCACGCAGCGGCAAGCCCGTCGTCGTGATCGCCTGTAGGGCGAGCAGCCCCGCGACAAGGCCACCCTTCATGTCGTAGGCGCCGCGCCCGTAGAGACGATCTCCAGTAATCGTGCCGCTCCAGGGCCCGTACGACCATCGCTCGGTGGGTCCCGGCGGCACGACATCCATGTGGCCATTCAGGAGCAATGTGAGGCCGCCACCGGTCCCGCGCAGGACACCCCAGACATTCGGCTGTCCGGCGGAGCTCCAGGGCACGGGTGCGAAGGCAGGGTGCGCGGTGATCGTCTCGAGCGCGACCTCTTCGATGAAGGCGTGCAGGCTCATCTGCCTCAGGCGCTGAAAGAGCATCTCTTGTGCGCCCCGCACGTCGTTCAGGGTTGATGGCTGGCGCACCAGGTCCTGCAGGAAGGCCACGTTTTCGGGAAGAAGCTCATCGACCGCGCTTTCGGCGGCCCGTATGAGATCGGTGCGTGCGGACATTGTCACTCCGGTATGGCTGAGACTGGCTAGACGGAGAGGCAGGCGATCATGGTGTCGAGGATCATGACGAACTCGGCCGTCACCATGATGTTGACGTGCAGTGCATGGCCATAGGGCCCACTGTCCTGCCAGTGGCCGTCGGCCTGCTGATCCCCCACGAAGTAGTCCGCCACGCGCCGGGTGAAGTCGCGATAGCGTGGTTCGCCAGTCACCTGGTAAACGAGTGCGGAGCCCCAGCCTGCCTTGCAGACCTGGGAGACCTCGAACTGGCGCTCAGTGGCGGACATGGAGTGATCCATGTAGGCGCGGGCAAGTTCAATGTGTGCTCTATCCCCAGTTGCCTGGAAGAGACGGACGAGGAAGGCGGCGGCAATGCCACCACAGGTGAAGCGCTGCCGGGGTTGCTGGTTCTCGACAACGTAATGGAACGCACGCTCCGGCGGAAACCCGGTCACCAGGGCCTGGGTTTCCGCGTTGAAGACGTAGAAGAGCCGGTCGGGCAGATCAGGCTGCAGGTCCCACATCATCCGGAACCAGCGTCCCGCGGCATTGGCCATCTCCAGATCGCCCATCATCAACGCCGCCTTGCCGACCTGGGCGACGGTCGGGATGTTCTCGTCTGCCGCAATCCCCGAGCCGCTGGCGAGGTGCGTGAAGCCGCCGCTGCGTGGGTCCTGCCGGGTGCGCAGGTGTTGCCAGCCTGGGTACGAGAGGTCGTACTGGCGCAGCATCTGTGCGCCATAGATGAATGTCGCGTTCTGGTACGCGTTCGCCTCGACCTGGCGCGGAGTGACGCCGGTGAAATCGCCGTTCTCCGCGAATTGATGCTCGCGCACCCATTCGCAGAGCCGCAGGGCGGCGTCGGTATGCCCGGTGATGGTGAAGGTCCAGGGCAGGCGGTAGTAAAGGAAATCCTGGTCCGTCGGACCAATCGACCCATCGGCGTTGACCTGGCTCAGGAGCCAGGCTGTGCCCCGGTCCCGTGCCGCGTGGTAGGCACCCTGTGTCATTTTCGTCGTCCTTCCTATTCCCAGCGGCGGGGATCGACGGCGTTGCGCAAGCCATCGCCCAGGGAGTTGAGCCCAAAGATCATGAGGGTGATCGCCAGTCCAGGAAAGATCCCCAGCCACGGCGCGCGGTCCAGGAAGCGGCGCCCTTCGTTCAACATGGCGCCCCAGGATGGCGTGGGGGGACGGCTGCCCAGGCCGAGGAAGCTGAACGCTGCCTCAAGGAGCACGGCTTCTCCGGCGGCCAGCGCGACCTGCACGAAGAGTGGCGGCAGGGCGTTGGGCAGGATGTGCCGCAGGGTGATGCGTGGCGTAGAAGCTCCGGCAGCCCGTATGGCCTCGACGTAATCCTGGTCTTTCTGGGCAAGCACGGTTGCCCGCACCAATCGCCCCATGGTCGGGACGTTGATGATGGCCACGGCGATGATCACGTTCTGGAGGTCAGGCCCCAGCACTGCCACGAATCCAATGCCAATCAGGATGGCCGGGAACGCGAAGATCGTGTCGAAGAGACGGCTGATAACGCTGTCGATGACCCCGCCGAAATAGCCCGCGATCAGTCCCAGGGGAATGGCAACAATCAGCGCCGCGCTTACTGAAAGCAGGGCCACACGCAGGGAGACGCGCGAGCCATACAGGACACGGGAAAAGACATCTCGTCCCAGGTCATCGGTGCCAAAGGGGTGAACCGATGACGGCGGCGAGAAGGGCATCCCGACCCCAATGGCCAGGGGATCGAAGGGGGCAAGCACTCCGGCGAAGGTGGCCGCACCAAGGAGCAGGCAGAGGATGATCAATCCAACCAACCCGGCGCGATCTCGCCGAATCCGCCGGAGTGTCTGCAGCCAGAATGGATGCGGAGAGGGCAAGGTGGCGGTCAGCGAGGCATTCGGCGTGGTGACCGGGGCGCTGGTCATGGCTGAATGGTCATGCAGGTGGAACTGGTTGCCACGTTAGCGCCCCAGTCGAATACGCGGGTTGAGCAGTGCGTAGCCCACGTCCGCCAGGATGTTGAGCAGCACGAAGATCGTGACAAAGAGCAGCATGGTGCTTTGCACAACCAGGTAATCGCGGTTGGATATCGCGTCCAGGATCAGGCGACCCAGCCCTGGCCAGCCAAAGACCGACTCCGTCACCACCGCGCCGCCCAGCAACTGGCCGAACTGGATCGCCAGGATGGTGATGACGGGGGGCAGCGCGACCTTCAGCGCGTGCCGCATGACTACCGCGCGTTCGCGCAGCCCCTTGGCGTAGGCCACACGGATGTAGTCCGCCTTGAGTGCATCAGTGAGCGAAGCGTTGAGGAAGCGGATCAGGACTGCGGTTCCGTACGCGCCCAGGGTGAGGGACGGCAACAGGAGGTGCTTGATCGCTTCGAGCGGATCTTCGGTGAAGGTCACGTAGCCGGATGCCGGCAGCATCTTGCGGGAGACGGAGAAATAGAGAATCAGCAGCAGCCCAAGCCAGAAGGTCGGTGTTGCCAGGGCCACCGCGCTCAGCACGCTCACCAGGTGCGCCACCGGGCTGTGTGGCCGCACGGCGGTGAAGACCCCGAGCGGCGCCCCAAGCATCAACATGACCAGGATGCTGCCAAGCGCGAGTTGGAGCGTGGCCGGAATGCGCTGTGAGACGAGATCGCGCACGGGGCGGTCAGAGATATAGGAAAAGCCGAGGTCTCCACGCAGGGCCTGGCTGATCCAGGTGATGTACTGCGTGGCGATCGGCTGATCCAGTCCGAAACGCTCGCGGAGCGCGGCTACCTGCTCCGGCGTGGCGTTTTGCCCGGCCAGCGCCAGGGCAGGGTCGCCCGGGATCAGCCGGATAAAGCCAAAGATCACGATGCTGGCCAGCAGCAGGACCGGAATGGCCTGCACCAGCCGGCTTCCGATATACGCGAGCACGCCGCAGTGACTCTCCCGGTATGGCGGTGGAAATCGGACGAGGTAAGGGGATGCGGCGGCCCCCGCATCCCCGGCCGACACGCCCTCGCGTGTCGGCTAGCCGTTTGGCGCCCTAGTCAGCGGCGAATGAGGCTTCCGCCAGGTCGTAGCCGCCGCCAGGCGGCAGGGCGAAGCCATTTACGTTCTCGCTCAGGCCGACCGTGATGAGCGAGAAGGCCAGGATGGGCGACCAGCTTTCCTCGGCCCAGATTTCCTGGATGCGGTCGTAGATGGGCTTCCGCTGCTCGGGATCAATCGTGCTGACGCCGTCCTCGACCAGCTTCTTGTACTCCTCGTAGAAGGGCTGGGTCTGGATGTTCGCGCGGTTCTCCTCCGGACGCAGCGGGGAACTGTCATTGATGGCAGTTGCGGGATCGAACAGACCATCGCCCAGCAGGTAGACCTGGATGTCGTAATCCTCATTGAAGTAGTCATCGTAGAAGGCATTCTGTTCCTTCTCGATGATTTCCAGTGTGACACCGATCGTGGCCAGGTCCTGTGCCCAGACCTGGGCCAGGGCCTTGGAGCCGGGTCGGTTCGCCTCGCTGACGGAGACGGTGGTCGAGAAGCCGTCGGCAAACCCGGCCTCGGCCAGCAGGGCCTTCGCCTTCTCCAGGTCGAAGCTGTACATCGTGGCGGCAGGCTCGTGGTACCAGAAGTTGTCGGGTGTGTACCGGCTTTGCGTCACTGGCGCCAGCCCGAACCATGCCAGTTGGCTGATCTTGTCCCGGTCCAGGCTGTAATTCAGTGCCTGGCGTACGAGCTTGTTCTCCAGCGCGGGGCGCTCCGTGTTGAAGACGACGGTGTGCCAGTACCCGCCCAGAGGGGATTGCGCCACCTTCGTCGCCGGGTCATCTTCCAGGCGGGAGATGTCTGACTCCGCGATGCCCTCCGAAACATTGACGTCGCCGGAGAGCAGGTTGGCCACGCGCGCCTGGGGATCGGGCAGAATGCGGACGTTCACATTGTCCAGCAGCGGCTGATCTTCCAGGAAATAGTCAGCGAAGCGGGCAAGCTCCAGGTGGTCGCCCGGGGCGTAACTGACGAACGAGAACGGCCCAGTGCCAACCGGCTTGGTGGCGATGTCCGTCATGGCTTCCTTGGGGAGCAGGAACAGGGTTGCCAGGTCATCGCGCTTGAGCGCATAGGGCTTGGTGTAGGTGATCTTGACGGTGTAGTCGTCGACCACCTCGGTGCTTGCGACGGTGGGGCCAAAATACGAGGTCAGGAAGTGCCCGATCGACTCGTCCTTGGCGCGCTCGATGTTATCCACCACGTCCTGGGCGGTGAGTTCGCGCCCATTGTGGAACATCACGCCCTGCTTGAGCTTGACGGTAAGCTCCGTATCCGTCTCCTCATCGGATTCCGCGAGGGAGGGAACCGGGCCCGGCGAATTGGGATCGCTGTAGTCGTACAGCGCGTTGTACATCGTGCCCATCGGGAACCAGGCTGCGGTCACCCGGTAATAGGGATCGAACTGGAGATCGCCGGATGCCGCCGCGACGAGCGAGCCTCCGGCGGCCGGAGTTGCCTGAAGCGCCGGTGAGGCCAGCGCCATGTGCTCGGCAGGAATCCTGCCGAACGCCGCAAGCGCGCCAAGTCCCACGCCTGCCTGGAGTACGCCTCGCCGGTTGAAACGACGTGTAATTGCCATAGCTCCCAGACGGGAATCCATTGCTGCCCCTCCGTGTTCCTCAAACGCTGGATACGATCCCACCGGACCGTATCGTCTCCCGGGAGAAGCCCCACGGCGCACCCACGCTGTACCGCCGGGTGGCCGCTGATGCCTGTCGCTCCTACGCCGCGCAGGCTGTTCACTAACCTTGTGCTTTGCTTGCACGATACGAGGGACTTCGACGCATGTCAATACCTTGTGGAGTCGTGGCAAGATCACAAAAAGGGGCGTGACCGCGGAAGTTATTGCATGACACCTGCGGAAATGATGGGGGCGCTAGCGCGCTTGACGCTAGGCGTGTGCGAAGATACGATGCGGGGCCTTACAAGCTTGGTGAACACACCAAACGGCGGCGCCAGGTGCTGGGGAGCGATGTGGAACAAGCCAACGGACAGGCGGCACGTTCTCTCTACATCAGTGTGGGAGAAGCCGCGCGCCTGATCGGTGTGAGCCCCGCGACATTGCGAGCGTGGGAGCGCCGGGGCCTGGTGACGCCTGATCGAAGTGCGGCGGGTTACCGGCGGTACACCCTGGAGGATGTCGAACGTCTTTCACGCATACGCCGCGGCGACCATGCTCCCGGCATGCCGGACGGTAAGGGTACGGATGGATTTGCGGGTGCACCGGGATTACCGCCGTGGGGGAGCCGGTTGCGAGAGCGGCGGGAGTCACGCAGGCTGAGTCTGCGCCAGGTCGCGGCGATGACCGGGTTGTCCGCGTCGTTCATCAGTGGCATCGAGCGCGGGATCGCGAACCCGTCAGTGGCCGCGCTGCAGAAGCTGACAACTGCCTATGGAGTCAGCATCGTGGAGTTGATGGAGGTGCGCAGCCCGGCACGTGGGCGACTGGTTCGGGTTGCAGATCGTCAGCGGTATGACACCGCGGATGGCGTGCTCATGGATCAGCTCAATTTTGGCGAACACATGATGGAACTCCATCTCTTCACGGTGGGGCCCGGCGCCGGGACTGGCGGCACGTTCCATCATGAGGGCGAAGAGTTCATCATGCTCCTGGAGGGCAGCCTGGTCGTCACCATCGACGCGTTCGAGCAGTACGTCCTGCACCCCGGTGATGTCCTGTACTTCGAGAGTGTTCACCGTCACGAGTGGACGAATCCAGGCCCAGCACCAGCCGTCTTTCTTGGTGTCAATACGCCGCGCACGTTCTGAGTCGTCGTTGCCAACGGAGGGTTTGGACATGGCTGACGCGCAAACCGCCACAAGTCTCGAGTCGCTTGTCGCCACCTACGTCGCTCGGAACCCCCGTTCCCGGGAGCTGGCGGAGCGGGCGCAGCGCGTCATGCCGGGTGGGAACACGCGCACAGGCGTCTGGCTCGATCCCTTTCCTCCGTACATCGCAGGTGCTGCGGGTGTCTTTCTGGAGGATGTCGATGGACACCAGATGCTCGACTGGACCTTCAATAACTCCTCCCTGATCCTGGGCCACGCGCACCCTGCGGTCGTCGAGGCATTGCAGGAGCAGGTCGGCCGGGGCACAGGCTACAATCGCCCGACCGAGCTCGAAATCGAACTGGCCGAGGAACTGTGCCGCCGGGTGCCATCGGTGGAGCATATTCGCTTCTGCAACTCAGGTACGGAAGCGGTGATGAACGCCCTGCGTGCGGCGATTGCCTTCACGGGCCGGCGCAAGATCGCCAAGTTCGAAGGGGCGTACAATGGGACGTCGGATCACGCGCTGGTCAGTTTGCCGGGACCCATCGGCCCGGATTCCGGCCCGGCCTCACGTCCCCGTCCGGTTCCTTCCTCAGCCGGGCTGTCCGGGGCTTCCGAAGAAGTCATTGTTCTTCCCTTCAATGACACGGAATCGTGCGAGGCGCTCCTGGCGGAGCATGCCCACGAACTGGCGGCGGTCATCATTGATCCGTTGATGACCAACGCTGGCGTCATTCTGCCGGAGGAGACGTTCCTCACTCGCTTGCGTGAGGTCACCCAGGAGTTGGGCATGCTCCTGATCTTCGATGAGATCATTGCGTTTCGCATTGCCCGGGGCGGAGCCCAGGCGCGCTATGGTGTAACGCCGGATCTGTCGGCCTTCGGCAAGATTATCGCCGGTGGCACACCAGGTGGTGCGTTCGGTGGGCGTGCGGACATCATGCGTCTCTACGACCCATCAGCCGGTGCAAAAATCCCGCAATCTGGCACCTTCAACGCCAACCCGCTCACGCTCGTTGCCGGGTTGGCGACTCTGCGCCTGCTGACGCCCGATGTCTACGAGCGCATGGCGAACATGGCCCAACGACTTGCCACGGAACTGGTCTCGGTCTTGCGTGACGCAGGCATACCGGCGGCTGGTACGGCCGTGGGGTCGATCTTCCGCGTGTATCTGTCGGACGAAGCTCCGCGCACGTACCGGGAGACCGCGGGCGACAACAAGATGCTGCAGCGCTGGCTCACCATGTGGCTGCTCAACCACGATACGCAATGGCAACAGGGCGGCTACATCTCGACGGTGACGGAGGAGCATCACCTGGACCGGCTGATTGCGCTGGTGAAGGATGCGATCCGCGAGGTCTAGCCGCGCCATGTCTGGCTGCTGATGACTCCTTCTCCGTGAACCAGATCACCCTCGACCTTGTGCAGCAGGAGATACGGGCCTGCACGCGCTGTGTGGCGGCGGGGTTCATCCCGGCGGCTAACCCCATGTTCCTGGGCCACGCCGGGCAGCGCCTGATGGTGGTGGGGCAAGCGCCGGGGCCGCGCGCAAGCGCAGCCGGCGAGCCGTACCGGAACGCGACCGGCACGGCCCTGCAAGGCTGGCTCAGCCGCGCCGGGTTCACCGAGGGCGCACTCCACCGCGAGTTCTACCTGACCAGCCTGACCAAATGCTTTCCCGGCCGGGCGCGGAACGGCGGGGAAGGTGACCGCCCGCCCTCGGCGGCGGAAATTGGACTCTGCCGCGACCACCTTGACCGCGAGATCGCGCTGGTGCAACCAGCGATTGTGCTGGCGCTGGGCCGCATGTCGGCGGAGCGGCTCGACCCGACGGTGCGCGGGCAGGCGCTGGCCGAGGTGGTGGGCACCCTGCGCCCGGCGCAGCGGGCCGGGCACACGTTTCTGCTGCTGCCGCTGCCGCATCCCTCCGGGGTCTCGCGCTGGCTGAATCAGCCGCAGCATCGTGCCCGGCTTGACCTGGCGCTGCAAACGCTGCGGGACTGGAGAGAGGGCGCCGAGGGTGTGACGCCATCTCCCGTGCGGGTATCCGCAGGGGACCAATAGGCCACACGCTTTGCCGCAGGGAGTAGCTCGGCAGTGAAGCAGGCGTTCACGATGCGGGCGCAGCGTCGCTACCTGCTCCTTAAGCCCTTGGAGCATCTGGCGGGCTGCCCATTGCAGGGCAGGTATGAACAATCCAGACTACACTTCAAGGGGTGTCGCTGATGACATTGCCGAGGGGGGTGGGCCGTGACCGGCGTCCGGCCTGGCGTTCGGCGCCAGGGCACGTAGCACGTCACCGAGGGGGAATTATCCGTGGATGCCCGGACTTTTGACCGCCTTGCAAAATCCGTCTCCTCTGCGGCCTCTCGCCGTGGCCTGGTGCAGGTGCTCGCGGGGCTGCCCCTTGGCCTGGTGATGTTCTCCCAGTTTGGCCGGGACCCAGATGCGACGACCGGGGATGAGGCGCTCGCCAAATCGCATCGCCGCCACCGGCGCAAAGCCCGTCACCGCCACAATCCAGGCAAGCGCAAGCGCAAGCACAAGTCGAAGAGCTGCTCCCCGTCGTCCCTCACCAGGTGCGGCGGACAGTGCGTTGATACGCAGACCGATAGCAATCACTGCGGCACATGTGGCACAGCCTGCCTCGGTGTACCCAACGGTACGCCGGTGTGCATCGACGGGACGTGTGACCTTGAGTGCGCGTTTGCGGCAGACCCGTGCGGTGGAGCGTGTTGCGCCCAGGACCAGTTCTGCCAGGCCGATGCCTGTCAAGCGTGCCTGGCGCCTGGGGAGGTCTGCACGAGCGACGCCCAGTGCTGCAATGGGGATTGTCACACCTACAGTGGCTTTTGCTTTATCTAGTGCGGTGACGTGCAGGGACCTGACAGCACCGTGCGTTTTGGCGGGAGCGGTTCCCCGCTCCCGCCGGCGCCCACCTTCGATCCTGCGACCTGGGCGCCGCCGCACCGCGAGTTGGCCTGGATTTCGACCCTGCGGTCCTCGATCAGCTTCGGCCTCGTCGCCCGTGATCTCATCGCTGCGCTCGAGCGGTTGGGTGTTGATGTGGGGGTGCCGGGTCCCGCGCCGCGCAACGTTGACCAGGAGTATCTCCCGCTGTTCCGGCCCCCACGCGCGCTGCGGGGCCGGCTCGTGGTTCGCTACAGCTACTATCTCCCTCCCATTGCGCTGCCCAGCGACCGGCTTGTCGTCTACAACATGTGGGCCTCGACCCACATCCCGCCGGAGATCATCGACGCCATCAATGACGCGGCCAGCCTCTGCTGCGTTCCCTGTCGACACAACGTGGAGATTTTCCGCAACGCCGGGGTGCGTGTTCCGCTCCGGGTCTTACCCCATGGCGTTGATGGCGAGCGCTTTCCGCTCCTGAACAGACCGCGCGCCGCGAGCGATCCCCTCGTCTTTGGCACGATCTCCGATTTCTCTTACCGCAAAGGCATCGATGTCCTGGTCCGCGCCTTCCGCCGCGAGTTTGCCCCGCACGAGCCGGTTCGCCTCATTCTCAAGAACTCCGGTGGCTATCCCGTCGCAGACATCGACGATCCCCGGATCGAGCATTTCTTGGGTCACGATCGCCAGTCAGAGCTCTTGCCGCTGCTGGGGCAGATGGATGCCTTTGTGCTGCCGTCGCGGGGGGAAGGCTTTGGGTTGACCGGCCTGGAAGCGATGGCAACCGGATTGCCCGTGATCGCCACCAACTGGAGCGGCCCGGCCGACTACCTCGATCCGGCGGATAGCCTGCCGCTCGACTACCGTCTCGTCGACGCCCCCGGGGTGACAGAGCCCGCCCATCGCTTCGACGGGCAATGGGCTGAGCCAGATGAGGCCCACTTGCGGCACTTGTTGCGCTGGGTCTATGAGAACCGGGACGAGGCGGCGGCGATGGGACAGCGGGCGGCGGCCCGGGTACGCCGGAACTGGACCTGGGACGGCGCCGCCCAGACCCTGCGCGATGACCTGGATGCACTCGCGGCAGGCTTCAGCCCGGCGTGATGCCGTGATCCAGGCTCCAGAACCGCTCACCCAGGATGCCGTTGCCGGCTCGTAGCGCATACGCGTGCAGTTCCTCCTCGATCCCTGCGCGGGTATCTCCCTGCCCACCATGCGGGCCGAACAACCCTGCAAGCTGCGAGACGTATGCCATGATGGCCAGCACCTTCAAGTTCCAGGTGTTCGTCACGTCAATGGTCGCGACGGGCCGCAGATCGAGCCCGGTCGCATGTATGGCGGCTACCCGTGCTTCGGTTGCGCCAGGTCGCAGCGCATACGGCACGTCCTCATAGAAGTAAACGGCCCGTCCAGCCAGCGCAAGCTTGACGCCCGCAGCGAATGCAAGGCGATGGTCGACATGTCCGCCAATGGCCAGCGGAATGTAGAGGTGCGTTGCCGTTTGCGCCGGGTCATTCATGCCAAGTGCAGCGGCAAGCTTGTCAGGCACGTCTGCCTCAGCGATGACCGGTTCCCCGAAGAGCGCAGATCCACTGCTGTAGTGGCCATTGCGGTAAATGGCATCCGGGAATGAGAGGACGTCAAAGGAATTGCCGAGCAGCGCGGCGGCGGCCGCCTCCTCCGCGCGACGACTGGCGACGATGCGACCGGGAGGAAGGCCCCAGTGTGCGTGGAGGCGCTCCGCAAAGGGTGAGAGTGGCATGGCCGGATCCGGCTCGGCGCCAAATGCGACCGTAACTTCTGCACGCAACCCGGCCTGGGTCACCCTCGCGACAGTCCCACCGCAGGAGAGCGGGATGTCGTCATAATGTGGAGCAACAAAGCGATGGCACGCGCCGCCGGCCAGGTGATGCGGCATGGCGGAGGCTACTGCCCCAGGGCGATGGATCATCGTTGGTGAGTCTGTTGATTCGCTCATTGTCCTGCCTGGCGCAACGTCGTCACGACTGGTGCGACACTATGTAACCCATACGAGGACGAGGTGTGCACCCGCGCTGCGGTCACGCTCGCAATGAGGACCCAGGCCGTGTGCGTCGAGAGTTGACAGAGTTGTCTCGCTGCGTTACCGTCACCGCAAGAAATTTCCTCCGAATAAAGTTCTTGCGAAAGACGTCGTCCTAGCGCAATGGAGCGAGAATGGACCAGCAGGGAGGAAGGTCGCGACAGGCGCTGCGCGGGGCCGAGGCACGCCAGGCGGTGCTGGCCGAGGTCGCGACACTCTACTGGATCGACAAACTCACGCAGGAGCAAATCGCGCGGCAGATCGGCCGCTCCGTCCCCACCGTCTCACGGTTGTTGGCCGAGGCCGAGGCGGCCGGCATCGTCGAGGTGCGTATCCGCTACCCGGCGGCGGTGGCCCAGGATGTCCAGAGCGAACTGGTGCAACGCTTCGGTCTGCGGGTGGCCCGCGTGCTTTCCTCGGCGTCGGCAGAATCCGGCGCGCTGCTGCCCCAACTGGGTGAACTGGCTGCCCGCTACATGATGACGATCCTGGGCGATGGCATGACCATCAGTGTGGGCTGGGGCACCTCCCTGCACGAGGTGGTGCAGGCCCTGCGCCCTACCTACTACCGGAACGTACGCGTGGCGCAAACCCTGGGGTCGCTGGGGAGCAAACTGCCCCGCATCGATAACCACCTCATCACGCGCTCCCTGGCCGACCGCGTGGGCGGTACGCCCTACTATCTGCCCGCCCCAATGATCGTGGAGAACGAACTGGTCCGGCAGTCGCTGCTCCAGGATCCGCAGGTGCGCGAAACGCTTGAGATTGGGCGGCACTCCGAGATCGCGTTGACCGGCATCGGCACCGCCGAGCCGGATCTGGCCGGGGTCTACCGGGCCGGATACATCGATGAGGCCACCCTGGCGGAGATCCGCGCCATGGGCGCCGTCGGGGATATTCGCGTGGGGTTCTACAACCGCGCGGGCGAGCTGCTGGATGTCCCGGTCAGCCGTCGCGTCATCGGGCTCTCCCGCGATGACCTGCGGACGGTGACCAATTCGATCGCGGTGGCCGGGGGCGTGCGCAAGGCGGAGGCGATCCTCGGCGCGCTGCGATCTGGCGTGTTGCACGTGCTGGTTACGGACGAGGATACCGCGCGTGAAGTCCTGCGGTTGGACGATGAAGATCGGGTACAGGATGCGGCCAGGGCCGAGCGGAAGCAACTGTTAGACGCAACTGGTTCGTGACGTCGGTCGCAAGCTGCATGCAGTAGGGAAAGGAGCAGACGCCCTGATCCCGGTTCACCCCGATACTCTCTGCCTCTGATGGCACCGGAACGGCGATACCCATGACATTGACATGGGTATCTCGCAGGAACATGGACAGGGCTGGCGTGGGCGCCGCGGTGGGGAAGACCGCACTCCATCCTGGCGTGCGGCGCGCCCCCTCCCGCCGTACTTGCAGCAGAGGACAGGTACGCAGCGGCAAGTTGGCGCGCGGGGCTTTGCCTTCGCGCTGCTGATTCCGGCGTTCGTGCTGATCGTGGGGGTGGCGCTCTGGCCCGCTGCGCAAACGATGTGGATGAGCCTGCACAAGGTCTCCATGATCATGCCGGGCGCGGAGGTCCTCGGCCTGCAGAACTACCAGAAGCAACTCAGTGACCCCCGCTTCTGGAACGCCTGGCGCAACACGGCCTACTTCACGGTCGCCTCAGTGCTCGCGGCCAGCATCGTCTTCCTCTACGCGCTGCGCAACCACCTGGAGGTGGAGTGAAATGACGACCATGCAGGCTCCGGCCCGGCCACTGCCGCAGGAACGAGCGGTCACCCGTCCCTAGGCACGAGCGGTCACCCGTCCCTTGACCAGGCAACGGCTCCGCTCGCTGCTGGGGAAGCTCGCCTTCTTCCCGCTGGCGCTGCTGATCGTGGTCTGGTCGGTGGAGCTGTTCCTGTGGAAGGCCATCATCTCGATCAAGCCGAACCGCGACCTGGCGACGCTGCCGCCGATCCTGCCGACCGAAATCACGTTCAGCCATTACTTCGCGCTCTTCCGCATCATCCTGCCGTTGTCGGCTCCGGGGCTGTTCACCACCGCCAGCCTCATCTTCAGCGCGGCCTGGAATGAGTTCCTCTTCGCCCTGACCTCTACCACCTCCATCGATTACCAAACGATCCCGGTTGGCATCGCCCTGGTGCCGGCCATGTACCACGTACCCTGGGGCAATAGTGCCGCTGCTTCCACGCTGGTGATCCTGCCGCTGGTGGTGCTGGTGCTTATCCTGCAGCGCTGGATCGTGCGCGGTATCGTGGCGGGCGCATTGGAGGGGTAAGCAGGTGTCATCCTGAGCCCGCAGGCGGAGGATCCCGTCGAGGAGTTTTTCCGTGGCGCCATTGCTGGTGACGCCCGCAGCAGGGTAGGGGACAGACAGACCGTGAGCGAATCTCTCTGGCGGCAGCGCTACACCGAGGCGTTGACGCGGGCAGGCGCGCGCGCCGGGGCAGCGCGCGCGAGTGGCAAACTGATCGCCTGCGCTTTTTCCTCCAACGTCGACCGCGTCGGCACGCTCGATGACGCCCTGCTGGCGCGCCTCTTTGGCGAGCGCCTGATGCCGGCCGACGCGCCGCGTGTGGCTGCCGTGCGTAGTGTCGATGACCTGCTGACTGGCATCGCGCAGTGTATTGCCGCCGGCGATGGCACGGACCTCGTCATCCGCGATCCGGCGGTGCAGGCGTGGCTGCTGGAGCGGATGCCGGGCCGGTCGCAGATCGGCGGCACCGGAGTGCAGGCGGCCTCCACGCTGACCACGCTCGGCTTCCCGGCGCTGGTCCACCTCACCGGGCGCTCCCCGGAGCAGATTGCCGCGTTGCAGACCCGCGACCTCATGTGGCTGGGCACGCCAGATGGCCTGATCCCGGTCGCGGCCGGGGAGGACCCAGCCGACGAGACGATGTGGCACCCGGCGCTGGAGTTCGACGCGGGGCTGCGCGCACCCATGCCGGGCCGCCCGGCCGCGCCCGCCGCCAACCGCGTGCTGATCGGCTACGACCCTGTCAACGCCAACCTGCGCATCGATCCCGGCTTCTCGGCAGCGCTGCAGGACCCGGCGCTGGACATTGACGTGCTGCTCATCTCCGGCTTTACCCAGTTGCACGAACCGGAGGTGCGGGGCCGTGTCTTCGCCGACACGGCGCAGGCGCTGCGGCAGTGGCGTGCGGCGCGGCCCGAGCTCTTCATCCACCTCGAACTCGGGGCCATGCCGGAGTTCCGCCATGTCCGCCAGATCGTGGAGGAACTGCATCCCTACGTCACCAGCGTCGGCATGAACATCGACGAGTTGCGGGAACTGCTGGCGGTGGACGGTATCGTCATGGCCGCACCCGGGCCAGAGTTGGTGGCGCAGATGCGTGCGCTCTCCGCGCAGTTCCCCACGCCGCGCTTTTCCGTCCACACCCGCGAGTTCTGCCTGACGCTCACAGAAGCAGACCCGGATCAGGAGCGCGACGCCCTTCTCTTCGGCTCCCTCACCGCCGCCACCCGCGCCCGCATCGCCGCCTTTCCGGCGCTATCAGACCTGGCCGCCACGCTGGAACAGAGCACGATCAACGGCCTTGGGCTGGCGTTGATGCATGAGCTTTCAGGCGTGCCTGGCGTCGTGGTTACTCCCGGCATCGCCTTCACCGGCCCGGCAGCCACCGTCGGCCTGGGCGACAGCTTCACGGGTGGCCTGCTGGCGATGGTGTAGGCTCTCCTGCCTCCGAAGCCTGGCATACCGGGTCTACGCTGTTCGCCTTTCAGATCAACGCATGATTCAGCAGATGATGCATGGCAGTTAGTCCCGCCAACTGGTTCTGGACGAATGCCGTGTCACCCAGGCCTGGGCAGACAGCGTTGACGGTGCTTGCCCTTGACTGCCGGGTGCCCAATTCAGGAATGTGTCGAAGCGTCTGGAGTAAGCTGAGGCGTTGTTTCCACGCCCATGCCGCTGTGGCTCCTGCGCCGACAGCAGTGACAGGTTCGCCAGCCCCGCCGAGGGACACCTTCATGAGCAGGCCAACCGAACTCACCCCTGACGATCTCCTCGCCTCTGCTTCCGCCTGCCGTGCCGCGCTCGCCCCCGCTCTCGAATGCGACTGGGAGGTTCGTGCGCGCGATATGGATTGGACGTGCCGGCGCACCCTGGATCACGTCGTCGACGTTCTCTTCCTCTATTCCGCTCACCTCGCCACCCTCGCCTCCAGCCGGCGCCCGCCTCCGCGCAATGGTGATCTTTCCGCCTCGCCGGCTGAGCTCTTGATCGCCGTCGAGTCGGGTGCGGCCGTGCTTGCCGGGGTTGTCCGCGCCGCACCATCAGGGTCGCGCGCCTTTCATCCTGCCGGAATGGCCGACGCGACGGGATTTGTGGCGATGGGCTGCGAAGAGATCCTTGCGCATACCTGGGACATCGCCGAGGCGCTGGGAGTGACCTTCGTCGCGCCGCACGACCTCGCCGGGCGCGTGGTCACCCGTATCTTCCCCTGGGCGCCAGAAGACGCGCCACCCTGGGATGCGCTGCTCTGGGCCGCTGGCCGCATTGCCCTGCCTGGCCACGAACGCCTCGGTGCGGAATGGTTCTGGCACTGCGCGCCGCTGGCCGAGTGGGACGGATCACCCAGGCAACGGACCGCGCCACCCACCTGGAGGTGACGTTGAGCGGATGGTGCCCCATCGTCCGACTGTTGATTGATGACTCCTTCCAGATGTTCGCTGATGCCTCTGGCATCAGTGTGGCCAGTCTCGGAGCACTTGATGGGCGGTGGTATCAACCGTAACAAGACACGTCGGTCATACACGCTCCCTGTACCTGACAGTGGCCCCCGGGAAATAGAGACGAGTTTCCAGGAGTTCGATACGGCGGGCGAATTTCAATGAAGAGCAGTGGAAAGGGTGACACGCTCGATGGAGCACGCGAACAAGCCCGCCGTTGCCGCCCTGAGGAGGCTCGTCACGGTGACGCTGTGGGCGGATGACGTGGCGGCTGCCATTGCCGCGCTGGAGGCGAAGGGCGCCACGGTCTACATGCCGCTGACGGTGCGCGAGGCTGGCTTCGTCACCGCCGCCGTGCAGGACCCGTTCGGGAACATCCCCGGGCTGCTGTACAACCCGCACTGGCTGGCGCACCGTGGGGCGAAGAGTAGGGGTTGGGGTCAGACTGCGAAGGATTACCAGCGTGAGAGGCGCCGCTCGCTCTCAAGGCGATGCGCAGTGTTCGTGAGGGAGACGGTGATGGCAAAGCGGCGGAGGCAACCTGCAACCCTGCAACAGCTCGTCGATGTGGGACTGGTGCGACTGCCTCTGATGGTTCGGGGGCGCAAGGATGCGCATGAGTTCTTTGGCGAAATCACGTCGGCCAGGGGCGACATGACCTGCCTGGGGAAGTCACACAACTCGCTATCGGCGGCGGCCGGATACGCCAAGGCCACCGTGGGCGGCTACCCACTCGGCGAGTATCCAACTGCTAACGGCTGGCCCTCGGCCAATGGCTGGGAATTCTGGGAGTACCAGGACGTCAATGGTCTGTGGGAGCCGCTGGATACCCTCCGAGACCGCTACGACCAACGTTGATAAGCGAACTAAATCCGTGCATTCACGGCTTTGCTGACGGGCGGTGAATTCAGTCGCAGATGGACTGCTGGTGAGCGTCGACCCGCCAAGCCGATCCGTGTCTCCAGTTACGCATGCCGGCAGCCTGGCCTCAAGATTACGTACTTCCACGCACGCGCTTGCGCCTCCCGGCCCGTACAGTCAGATCACGCCGCTTGGGTGCGTCGTCTGGAGGCTGGCTGTGGACATCATCAATCCCTCCCTCAGTGTGCAGAGGTTGCCGCATGAGCTCTGGGAGCTCACGGTGCGCTACACCCTTACCTTTTCGCCGCAGGAACTGAATCCCCCGTTCGATTTCGCGTTCCTGGATGCCGTCCGCATCTGGGAGTGGGATAGCCATGATCACGATGCGCTTACGGGCTGGCTGCGCATCGAGCATTTTTGCCCCATGACGACCAACATCAACCGCACCAAGATCGTGCGCGTCACCGATGACCTGCTGGACACCGAGCTTGGCGGCGATGAGGTTCGCGCCCAGATTCACCTGCGCAACACCACCATCTCTGGCTTGCCGGTCGAGCGCTTTACGCCGCTCCGGTCTGTGCTGCCCGGCTGAGCGCGGTGGGCAACAGGGCGCGGGGCACGCCATGACTGCAGAGAACAGCCCGCCCAAACCGATTGACAATTATTCTTGTCAATGGTTCACTGGGTGGCATGGACGCAGTGGATGTGATCGACAACCCGGCCGCAGCCGTGATCGCGCTGGATCCGGTTCGCAGCCGGCTCCTGGCCGAACTGGGCGAACCGGCGTCAGCCGCCACGCTGGGTGCGCGGCTGGGTATTGCCCGGCAGAGGCTCAACTACCACCTGCGGACCCTGGAGGCGCACCACCTGGTGCACGAAGCGGAAATCCGGAAGTGGGGCGGCCTGCAGGAGCGCCTGCTGGTGGCCAGCGCGGGGTCGTACATCGTGTCGCCAGCGGCGCTGGGGCCGGCTGGGGCCACGCCGGAACGCGTGCCGGAGCACCTCTCCGCCAGTTACCTGCTGGCGCTTGCCGGGCGGATGGTGACTGAGGTGGGCGCCATGCTGCGCCGCGCCCGGCGTACTCAAACCCCGTTGGCCACGCTGGCCCTGGATACCGAGATTCGCTTTCGCTCCGCTGCCGAACGCGCTGCCTTCAGCGATGAGTTGCTGACCGCCGTAACCTCGCTGGTGGCGCGCTACCACGATGCCGCTGCGCCGCATGGGCGCGAGCATCGCCTGCTGGTGATGGCGCACCCGCTGCCGCAGCAATCAACGGAGGAAGAACCGTAGTGTCAGTCCATATCGATCAAGACGGACGCCGTTGGGTTTCAGCGGAAACGGAAGTCACGGGTACGCCAGAGGTGGTCTGGCAGGCGATCGCCACCGGGCCAGGGATTTCCTCCTGGTTCGTGCCGACCGAGGTGGAAGAGCGGGTCGGCGGCAAGACCATTTCCCACTTCAGCCCCGATGGCAGTATGGATTCCGTGGCCGAGGTCACGGTCTGGAATCCGCCGCACCTGTTCGTGGCCGCTGTCCCGGACGACCTGGGGCCGGGCAACCCCACGGTGGCCACGGAGTGGCACGTCGAGACAAAATCGGGCGACGCCTGCGTCGTACGCGTGGTCCACAGTTGGTACGCCGATACCGATGAGTGGGACGCCCAGTTCGAGCAGCACCTGTACGGCTGGCTCTCCTTCTTCCGCGTGCTGCGCGCGCACCTGGCGCACTTCGCCGGGCAGCCGACGGCCTCGTTCCAGGTGATGGGCACGTCCGAGGCTGCCAAGGAGGAGGTCTGGGCTCGCTTTCTGGCTGAGCTCGGAATTGGCGAGGTAGCCGAGGGCGCCACGGTGCGCTCTGGCCCGGGTGCGCCGGACCTCGCCGGGCAGGTCGCCTGGGCTGGGCAACCCGCCTGGCCGGAGGAACTGCTGATCGTGCTCGAGGCCCCGGCGCCGGGGCTGGCGCACTTCGTGCCGCACCCGATGGGGCTGACCTACCTCACGCTGCGTTTCTACCTCTCCGGTGCGGACGCCGCGCAGCGCGTGGCCGAGGTCGAACCGGTCTGGCAGGACTGGATGGCCGAGCGCTTCCCGATGGTGGCGTTCGACGCGGCGATGATGGAGGGGGCGGCGTAAGCCGCCGTGCGACCTGTCTGTGAGCGCGCAGGCCGGGAAGTAGCGGATTCCGGCGTCAGGTGTTGCTGAGCGCTGGCTGCAGGTCGGTGTGGATGAAGTCGTTGCCTACGAAGAGCAGCGGTTCGTGGTAGACCTTGGCCAGCGCGTAGGCAAAGCAATCGCCGAAGTTAAGATGGGCGCGGTGTCGACTGCCGCGCCCATATCGTCGCCGGGCTTCACGGCCAATTCGTGCCTGCTGGGCCGTGACTGGTTCGATGATGATGTCCAGGTCGGCAATCATCCCATCGAACACTGCGGCGTAGCGCCGTTCAGGCAGGCGATCCACGACGATGGCTGCTTCCAGCAGGTTGGCCGCTGACATCCGCCTCACAGCTGCATCAAGGACTGCTTGGAGACACGCATCTCCTTGCGGTTCCTTGAGCAGGATCGCCAGGATGGCTGACGAATCAACGATCACTTCGGCAAGCCATCCTCGCCGTAGAGCAATTCAGCGTGGTCAATCTTCGCCTCGGGATACTTCTGGAACGCATCCTGAAGTTCTCTGACTGCGGCATAGGCGC
>DAOUDE010000119.1:0-13148 GCA_034431475.1 Thermomicrobiales bacterium
ACCGCCCAGGCCCCCATGCCGGACTGCAGGATGAGCGTGAAGATCATCAGCGGCAGCAGCGCCTTCAACTCGGGGTAGCGGCGGCGCAGCGGGAACGCGGTGATGGCCAGGCCGAGGATGAGCAGCCCCTCCACGCCGGTGACGAGGCGGTGGGAGTACTCCACCATCGTCTCGAAGGCGTACTCCGGGATGAACTCCCCGTGGCAAAGGGGCCACGAGGCGCCACACCCCTCACTGGAGCCGGTGTTGGTCACCGTGGCGCCCATGAGCAGGACCAGAAACATCCCGATGGTCGCCGCAACGGCGAACCCTTTGGCAGCGCGTTCCATGGCGCGAAGTGTAGCGCGGGGCGGGGCGAACAGCAGCCCGCGCCAGCCTGCAGCGAGGCCGTTCGGTAGAGGTGCGGAGCCGCTGGCTCCGCTGGCGACCGGCGAAACGAGCGCCGAGGTGGCGGATGCATTGTTCATCTCGGTGGGCACGGTCAAGAGTCACTCGGCGAACATCTACTGCAACCTGGAGGCGAAGAACCGCACCGAGGCGGTGGTCCGCGTGCGGGAACTGGGCGTACTGCCGTGGGCGGAAGGCCCGCCGTCCCATCCATCCTCCCCGGCCATCCTGCGCCCGCAGACGAAACAGCTCGGCCCAGCCTCGGGCCAACAGCGCCCCATCGCCCCCACCCGGTTGCGCTTCCACCGCCCACTCTCAGGTGTCCTTTCGATCATCCACCCGGTTGCGCCGCCACCGCCCACGTTCAGGTGTCATCTTGAGCGAAGTCGAGAAATCTCAGCCTCCCCAGCCGCATTGCTGCGAAGTCACCGCCCACCCCCAGGTGTCATCCTGAGCGAAGTCGAAGGATCTCGTTCCCCGACCGCGAGGGTGCGAGGTCACCGCCCAGGCTCGGGGGCGGGCAGCGTGCCGCGCTGGCGTGTGGCGCGAGGTCCTTCGACAAGCTCAGGACGACACCTGTATGGGGATGCCACCTCGTTCCTTGTTGGATGGGGGCGCGAGGTCCCTCGACTGCGCTCAGGACGACACCTGTATGGGGATGCCACCCCGTACCAACGCGGCGATGAGCAAGATCCCTCGACTGCGCTCGGGATGACACCTGTATGGGGTGAGCACCTCGCAGCAATGCGGTGGGGGCAAGGTCCTTCGACGTCGCTCAGGACGACACCTGGAAGGGGGTTGCCACCTCGCTCTAACGCGGCGAGGGGCAAGGTCCTTCGGCTTCGCTCAGTGGTGCGTTTCTGGGAACTTGTCAGGTTGCGGTCGAGGAACAACCGACGAGATGCTTCGCCCGCGGGCTCAGCATGACAGGCTATGTGGGTGCCTGGCAGCTTCCCAGCGACGCTGCACCCAGGACGACACCTGGAGGTGAGCGCCATCCCACACCGACGCGGTCAGGGGAGCGGGCGGGCAACACCTGCCAGGCTGACCAGCCTGGCAGGCGAGCAAAGCGGCGGCCCGCGAGGACCCCACGGTCGGCCGGTCGTGCGGTGTGGGGCATCCGCCCGTCTGGCGTCGCTGGCGGCTCCTGGGTATGCCGGGCGTCACCCGCATCATGGACGCGGCCTGGCTACGCCGGGAGCGCTACGGGTTCGACACACAGCAGCCGTCCGTGCTGCCGACACGCATTACGCAGAGTTGGCCGCTGTCGCAGCCGCCATTGATGCAGCAGCGCGACTATGGCGGGCAACAGGTGAAACCGCAACAGTGCGACTCTGGTGGGCAACAGGTAGCACCGCAGCAGTGCGACTCTGGTGAGCAACAGACGCCGTCACAGCACGTCGGGGTGTCGACAGGGCAGCAGCCGCACAGCGCCGGATT
Organism: Thermomicrobiales bacterium; assembly: GCA_034431475.1. Taxonomy (GTDB): domain Bacteria; phylum Chloroflexota; class Chloroflexia; order Thermomicrobiales; family UBA6265; genus JACCXM01. The sequence continues at coordinate 1,828 of DAOUDE010000119.1, forward strand.
GCACACTGTGCCGGGGGTGCAGGTGTCAGGGAAGAACCCGGCGGGGCAGGTCATTGGATCAGATGTACAGGTGACGGTGCACGCGGCCTCCGTGGGGTGCGCGATGGCTGCACTGCCGTTCCCCCCGGCGAAGACCGGGTCCGTGCCGCCCGCGCTCGTGCATGCCTGCGAGCAGGCGCTCGCCGTCGCGATGTTCTGGAACTCGAGGACGTCCGCCCCCTTTTTGCACACGCAGCAGGTGGTGGCCGGGGAACAGACGCAGGCGCAGCTTTCGGGATCGAATGCGTGGCCCGACGTACAGGAGGGTTGGCAGGAATCGAGCCGGGCGCAGTAGTTGGGCCTTGCGGCGGGGCAGCGCGGCGGCAGCGTGGTGGTGGCTGGGCACTTCCCGGCAGTGTCGCCGGGCTTGAGATGCTTCCGCTTCTTCTTCTTCACCACGGAAATCGTCTGCCCGTTGCGGCAGATAGTGACTTTCTTCTTCTTCTTTCTCTTTCTTGCCGTTGTCAGGTCCGGGCGGGCCGCCACTCCCCCAGCCAGCCCGGCCGCTGCCAGGCCAGCCAACAGCGGCCGGCGGCCGGCGGCGAACTTCAGCCGTCGTATCAACTGGTCGAACGCCGCTCCGTCCATGGCGCAGATCTCCCGTGCAGCGCATCGCCACCGCGCGCGTGATACACGGATGGTTGCCAGCAGCCTACGCGCCAGGGAGCGGCCTGCCTATGGGGGAAATTCCGTAGATCGCGGTGGGGATGTACGTAGATGGGCCACGTCCCCACGCGGGCCTCGCCGATTGCGAGGTCTGCTTCGCTTGCATTATGCAGGCAAATACCTGCATAATATGGGCATGGATACGGACCTGGTCTTCAAGGCCCTCGCCGACCCGACCCGGCGTCAACTGCTCGACATGCTCCACGCGCGGTCGGGCATGACGCTGAATGCGTTGTGCGACGGGCTCAACATGCGCCGCCAATCGGCGAGCCAGCACCTGGAGGTGCTGGAGGCCGCGAACCTCGTGACCTCGGTGCGCGATGGCCGGCGCAAGTTGCACTACCTCAACCCGGTGCCGATCCACGAGATCCAGAACCGCTGGATCTGGAAGTTCGAGGAGCCGCGCCTGGTGGCCCTTGGCAACATCAAGCAACGCGCAGAGGAGATCGCCATGACCACGGCCACGGCCACCATCCCGGACTATGTCTACACCACCTACATTCGCGCAACGCCCGAGCAGGTCTGGTACGCCCTCACCGACCCGGGCCTCACCGGCCGGTTCTGGGGGCACGCGCAGGTTTCCGACTGGGCGATCGGCAGCAGGGTCGATCATGTCCGCACCGATGGCTCGGGCGTTGCGGACGCAGCGGGCACCGTGCTCGAGTTCGACCCCCCGCACCGGCTGGTATTCGGTTTCGATGATCCCAGCCTGATCGACGATCCTGGCTTCGCGCAGAGTGTCGTGACCTTCGAGATCGCGTCCCACCGCGATATCGTGAAACTCACCGTTACCCAGTCCCGGCTGCGGACCCTGGATGATCTGCACGCGATCAGCGAGGGCTGGCCCAGCGTGCTCGCCAACCTCAAGACGTTGCTGGAGACCGGCGACGTGCTGCCACAGGCGCCGTGGGAATTCCACGCCGAAGCGCGCGCTGCGCAGATGGCCCGGAACGGCTAGTGCCAGCCTGGATGGCTTGCAGGGCCGTGTTGCTCACAGCGGGGCAAGGGCCTCGGCCAGCGTTTTCACCCCACGCCGGATGGCGTCCTCGTCGATACCGGCGAAACCCAGCAGCAGCCCACCGCGAGGAGTCGGCTCCAGGCTCTGCCGGGAGATCGCGACCACAGTGATTCCGGCCGCGTCGGCCAGGGCAACCGCCTGTTGATCATCCTTGCCGGGCGGCAGCCAGCCGACGAGTTCGAGCCCGGCCTCGGGCAACGACACGTCGAGTATCCCGCCCAGGCGACGCTGCAACTCCCCATGGAGGCAGTCGCGGCGGCACTGGATCTGGCGGCGGGTTCGCCGCAGGTGGCTGGCGTAGTGCCCCTCGCGCAGAAAGTCGGCGAGGGCCATTTGCTCGAGGATCGGCGGGTGCAGATCCAGAAAGCGCCGGGTCTGCAGCAAGGCCGGGATCAACTGGAGTGGCGCAACGAGATACCCGAGCCGCAAGGCGGGAAAGAGCACCTTGCTGAAGGTGCCGGCGTAGAGCACGCGCCCGGCCCGGTCCAGGCCCTGCAGGGCCTCCAGCGGGCGCCCGCCGTAGCGATACTCGCTATCGTAATCATCCTCGACCACCCACGCGTCGGCTTCGTTCGCCCACTCCAGCAGCGCCAACCGCCGGCTCAGGCTCATGGTCACCCCGGTGGGGAACTGGTGGGATGGCGTGACGAACGCCAGCCGGGCCGCTGGGGCTCGCACCCGCCCCGCAGCCACAACAAGCCCCTCCCCGTCGACCGGCACAGGCACAACACGCGCCTCGGCGGCGAGCAGCGCCCCGCGTGCCCCGAAGTACCCGGGGTCCTCGATCCAGGCGGCATCGCCGGGCGCGAGCAGCGTGCGCGCGACAAGATCGAGCGCGCCCTGCGTACCGCTCGTGATGATGACCTGCTCTAGCGTGCAGCGCACGCCGCGCGTGATGCCGATGTGGCTGGCGATGGCTTCCCGCAGCGGGGCGTAGCCGGCGGGCGGTTGATACCCGGCATGCGCCCGCAGCGACTGTCGGGCGCGCCGGGCCAGCAACCGCGCCCAGAGCCCATACGGGAAGAGATCGAGCGCGGGCTGACCCGAGATGAACGCCCGGCTGCCCCGACCCTCGATGCGTTCGAGCTGAGGCACGGTGTCGAGCACCGCAACGGGCGCGGCCGGCCGGGGCAGCGGCGTGCGTTGAGCGTCGCCAGATGTGGGCTCGCTGCGTGAGCGAAGGTCGCCAGATGTGGGCTCGCTGCGTGAGCGAAGGTCGCCAGTAGTCACGACCGGCAGTTGCCGCGAGACGATGGTTCCGCGCCCCACCCGGCTTTCCAGATATCCCTCCAGCAGCAACTGCTCGTACGCCAGAGCCGTCGTCGTGCGGGACACACCCAACTCCGTGGCCAGGGTCCGCGTGGAGGGCAGGCGCGCCCCACGCGGCACTTGCCCAGCCAGGATGGCCGCCCGCAGCCGGTCATAGAGCTGCTTGTAGAGCGGCTCCGGGAGCGCCGGATCAAGCTGAATGTCCGGCCGCTCGGTCGATTGCGGGCGCTTCGACATAGCCCTTCCTCGCGCAGGTATCGCTGCAGACTCCAAGGTGAGGTACAAAATGGCCTTGCTCACCGTGCAAAATTTGGCTCTTTGCTGATAACCATTATGGGCCTACGCTTTCCCCATGCGCGGCAGGAGCGGGCACGTGTCATACGTGATGGACGCGAACTGCTCGTCGCGCTGCAACGCCGGTACAGCCGCAGGCAAGGGAGACACCGCAGCGGCGGACAGTTCAACAGAACCATCTGACCGACGTCATCCATGCCGTGCCAGAGTACGGCGGCTCGGTCAGGCCGACATCTCGCTGGCTGCAACCGGCCATGAAGTCACGCCCGGACACGATGTCAGCTTCGGCGCGACAGCGAGTAACGCCCGCGTACAGCGGCATCACCGATCTCACCACAAGGAGTACCGGCCTCTCGGGCCGGAGAAGGTTGGCTCCGACAGCATCCCGAAGCGGCGCGCTCTGCACAGGTGATGATCGGTGGCGATCTGGAGACCCGCCACAATGAAAATGAGCAACAACGACACCAGCATTGAACGCCGAGCTTTCCTGACGAAAATGGGCATCGCCACCATGATGGGTGCCGGCGGACTGGCCATGCCGCATGTTGATGCCTTTGCCCAGCAGGCGACGCCCGCCGCCGATACCCTGTCGATCAGCCACCGGCAGATCGAGACCAACGGGATCAGCATGCACATCGCCGAAGCGGGTGAAGGGCCGCTTGTGGTGATGATCCACGGATTTCCTGAAATGTGGTACTCGTGGCGCCACCAACTCCCGGCACTGGCGGCGGCTGGCTACCACGCCGTCGCACCCGACCTGCGCGGTGTGGGCAAGACCGAAGCGCCCGACGATGTAGCCACCTACAGCCTGCGAAACCAGATCGCCGATATCCTCGGCCTCATGGACGCACTCGGCGAGGAGCAGGCGGTCCTCGTCGGGCACGACACGGGCGCTGGCGCCACCTGGGCAGCCACTGAATTGCACCCCGACCGCATCGCGGCCCATGTGGCGCTCGGCATCGCCTACGGGGAACGCACCCCAGGCCCACCAACCGAGATGATCCGCCAGTTTGCCCCTGGCATGTTCAACTACGCGATCTACTTCCAGGAGCCGGGAGTCGCCGAGGCCGAGTTCGAGGCAAACGTCCGGCGCACGATGCTGCTGTTCATGTACGGGATCTCCGGCGACGCGCCGCCGGATCTGCTGACCCACCTCTTCACGGAGAAGCCAGACAGCGCCGGCGCGCTTGACGATGTGCCCGAGCCCGAACAGCCGCTCGCCTGGCTCACGGAAGACGAGCTTGCCGTCTACACCGAGGCATACGAGGAAACCGGGTTCACCGGGGCCCTGAACGTGTACCGCAACTTCGACCACGACTGGGAAGACCTCCCCGAGGTCGGAACGCTCGGCGTGCAGCAGCCGGTCCTCTACATCGGAGGGCGGCAGGACCCGGCGGTCTACTTCACGCAGGAGTGGATCGATCCGATGGTGGCGGCCGTGCCGAACCTGAAGCGCCTCGTGTTTCTTCCGCACTGCGGCCACTGGATTCAACAGGAACGGCCGGACGACCTGAACGCGGAACTGATCGACTTCCTGCGCCGCGACAGCGGCCTTTAGGCCAGCCCGATCCACCAGCCCTGGAGGCAGCATGTCCCAGGTTCACGCGCACAACGTCGCGATCTCGTCCGCCAGCTTCGGCGCCGGGGAAGGGCTGACGCTGGAGGTTTGCTACGCCATCGAGGCCGTGCCCGCCCCGGCGGACCAGTCTGCGGGTGAAGCTGCGTGCGGAGGCGAGACATGAGCAGGCGAATGGTCGCGGCCAGCGCAACAAGCTCTGGAGTGGCCGCCGAGCCACGTGGAGATGTGATCGTGAATGATGCGATGATCGCGGGGCAGGCCCAGTTCATTCACCCCGAGAAGGTCTACTTTTATCTGCCCGGAGTGGATGACGAGGCGCTTGCGCGGCTGTACGGGCTCGGCGGTGACGACTACCGAGCCATCCGCAGCCGATTCGACGCAACGGCCCGCCAGGCAGCGGAGGACCTCCTGGCCGACCCCGGCTTTGCGGCCCGGGTGGACCGGCTGCCGTTCCGTGCCCAGGCGACCCTGGCCGGGATCGGCGACAGTTTCACCGACGACCTGCAGTCCTGGCTGGAGATCTTGCGTCACGTGCTTGCCCTGCGCCGGCCGCAGGATCAGATCCAGGTGGTCAATGCCGCCGTCTCTGCCCGCACTTCCACCGATGTCCTCCACTACCTCATGCCCACGCTTGGCCTGCGGCCCGACTGGATCTTCTGCCTGGCAGGTGGCAACGACGCCAAGCGCATTGGCCCGGAACCAACGAAGACCCTGGTCGGCATCGCCGAGACGGCGGCGAACTTCGACGCGCTGCGGCGGCTGGCTGCGGCCCAAACTGAGGCCAAGTGGGTGTGGATCACGCCGGCCACCGTCGATGAAACACGCATCGCCAGCTTCCCGGGGTTTCACCAAGGCCAGTCAAAGTGGCGCAACGCGGACCTGCTCGCCATCGGCAATGAGATCCGCAGCAGGCCAGAGCCAGTGGTCGATCTGCAATCGCGCTTCGGGAATCCGCCGCGCCCGGACCTGCTGGGGCCGGATGGGCTGCATCCATCCCTGGCCGGGCAGCAGGAAATTACGCGCGCTGTAGTCGAGCGCCTGACGACCTGATGTGATCAGCGCATGCTCGCCTCCCAGGCGAGACATATCTTCGTGTACCCAAAGGATTTGACCATGAATCGACGCGACCTCAACAAGTTCCTTGGCGCGGCCGCCGCCGTTGCCGCTACCCGGCTGCCCAATGGGCCACAGGTCCAGGCGCAGGCCGCATCGGCCACGCCGACCGCCTCCGGCGCCATCGGCATGCTCGTCTTTCCGGGAATGACCATCCTGGACCTGATTGGCCCGCATCAGTTCTTCGCGGTCGCCCCCGGACGCACGACGCACCTGCTGTGGAAGACGCAGGAACCCGTGGTCAGCGATACCGGCGTGCCGATCCTGCCCACTGCCACCTTCGAGGACGCGCCAGAGGACCTGGAGATCCTGTTTGTCCCCGGCGGGTTCCAGGGAACCAGCGCCGTGATCGAGGACCCGCAGGTGCTCGACTTCGTGGCCAGCCGAGGCGAACGCGCCACGTATGTGACCTCCGTCTGCACCGGCGCCCTGATCCTGGGCGCGGCCGGCTTGCTGACGGGGTACCAGGCCACCACCCACTGGGCGTATCACGACCTGCTGCCGCTCGTCGGCGCGGAGCCCGTCGCCGCGCGGGTCGTCGAGGACCGCAACCGCATCACCGGCGGCGGGGTGACTTCGGGGATCGATTTCGGGCTCACCCTGCTGGCCCGGCTAACCTCGGACGACTATGCCCAGGGCTGGCAACTCGGGACCGAGTACGACCCGCACCCGCCCTTCGATTCCGGATCTCCGGCCTTGGCCAGTGAGTTCATCATGGGCGAGGTGCTCAAGGTTCTGGGACCGCGCGTCGAGGCCGTGCATGCGGCACTTCTCGAGTCTCCGGGTCATCAAGGTGACGGCTGAGCAGGCGCAGATTTGGTGAACTCGTAGCGGGCGATCCTCGGCATACCAACGGGAGACGGTCTTGGCTCCTGTCGGGACCAACTGGTAACCCACACGCCGCAAGCAGATGCGGAGGAATGTCATGAAGCGACGTCAATTCGTGACTGGAGCTACGGCGACCGGCCTTTCACTCGTGGGTGGCGCAGCGGGGCAGGCGCAGGAGCAGGAGCAGGCCGGAGCCGCAACGCCGCAGGCCGGAGAGACCATGACCCAGGCAGGAGTGGAGTCCGGCTACGCCCCGGTCAATGGGCTGCAGATGTACTACGAGATCCACGGCGACGCAGACGCCGATCTGCCGCCACTCCTGCTGCTGCACGGCGGATTTCTGTCAATTGCCACCAGCTTCGGGCAGATGCTTCCCGTCCTGGCGGAGCAACGACAGGTGATCGCCGTCGAGCAGCAGGGCCACGGCCACACTGCCGACATTGACCGGCCCTTGACGTTCGAGCAGGAGGCAGACGACACCGCCGCCGCGCTGGAGTATCTCGGCATCGTGCAGGTGGACGTCTTCGGCTACAGCGATGGCGGCAATGTCGCCCTTGGCCTGGCGATTCGACACCCTGAGCTGGTGCGCAAGGTGGCTATCGCCGGCGTCAACATCACCAACGACGATCTCATCCCCGGCCTCTACGAATTCATGGCCGAGATGACACCGGAGCAACTCGGCGACGAGTTGCGGACCATGTACGAGGCGGAGGCGCCACGGCCAGAGGACTGGCCGGTCTTGGTCGAAAAGATCAAGCAGCAAGTAGTCGCACTGGAGGGTTGGACACCGGAGCAGCTCCAGGGCATCACTGCGCCAACACTGGTAATCGTCGGGGACGCTGACATCATTCCCCCGGAGCGCGCAGTGGCAACCTTTCGCCAATTCCCGAACGCTCACCTGGCCGTGCTGCCGATGCGGGACCACATCGCACTCGGGACCCAGCCGGCATGGATGCTCTCGATGCTCGAGGAGTTCTACGCTGCGCCAATGCCAGAGCCCGAATGATCAGCAGGCTTTGTTCGATCTTACCTGTTGGTTGTGGTTGGCCGGAGTGAGGTCACGGATCGGGCGCAGCGGGTCATACGACAACCCGTGATTGAGCCATGCGCCGTCAACGCTGCGACCCACCCACCGGAGCGTACATGAGTCCCGTCCATCCCTTTCGTTTCGGAGTCATGATCCACAGCGGCAGCACCCGGCAGGCCCTGGTGGACACCGCCCGCCGCGTCGAGGCCCTGGGTTACAGCACGTTCCTGCTCCCCGATCACCTCGACCAACCGGTGAGCGCCCTGCCGGCGCTCGCCGTGGCCGCCGAGGTCACGACGCAGGTGCGCCTGGGCACGTTCGTGCTCGCCAACGACTTCCGCAACCCGGTGCTGCTGGCCCGGGATGTCGCGACGCTGGATGTCCTCAGCGACGGCCGGTTCGAGCTCGGCCTTGGCGCCGGGTGGCGGCAGGGGGAGTACGCCCAGGCTGGCATCCCCTACGACGCCGCGCCCGTCCGCATCAACCGGCTGGCAGAATCGCTGCAGGTGCTGGCCGGGTGCTGTGGCGACGGGCCATATGCCTTCGCTGGCGAGTATTACACCGTGGCCGAGCTTGATGGACAGCCCAAGCCGGTGCAGCGGCCGCACCCGCCGTTCCTGGTCGGGGGCGGGGGCAAGCGCATCCTCTCCCTCGCGGCCCGCCAGGCAGACATCGTGAGCATCATCCCCCGCGCGCGGCCGGAAGGGCGGGGCCAGGACAGCGCGGACTGGACCACGGCGACAGAGGCCGCGACCCGCCAGAAAGTGGCGTGGGTGCGTGAGGCCGCCGGGGATCGCTTCGCCGCGCTCGAGCTCAACGCCATGGTCTACGCCGTGCTGGTCGCCAATGATCGCCGCGCGGCGGCTGGGCAACTCGCCGGCCGCTTCGGCCTGCCCGTGGACGAGGTGCTCGCCAGCCCCCACGTCCTGGTGGGCAGCGTCGACCAGATCGTTGATGACCTGCGGGCGCGGCGCGAGGCGTTCGGCATCTCCTACATCACCGTGCCCGAGTACTTCATGGAAGCCTTCGCGCCAGTGGTGGAGCGGCTCGTCGGGACCTGACGCTCCGCATCAGTCCCCTTCGCGCGCCAGGATTTCCAGCGCCTGGGCGCGGTCCAGCTTCATCTGGGCGATGAGATCGTCGAGGGAGGGGAAGCGCACGTCGGGGCGGATGCGCTCCAGGAAATCGGTTGCCAGGGTAGCGCCGTAGAGATCACCGTGGAAATCGAGGAGGTGGGTTTCCACCATGCGCGCGCCATCGCTATCGACCGTGGGGCGGCTGCCGATATAGGCAATGGCGGGCCAGGGGAGGTCGCTGTCCGGGGTCCAGGGCCAGGGGAGGTCGTTGTCCGGGGTCCAGGCCCAGGCGGCGTAGATGCCGTCCGCCAGTTGCGCCAGGCCCGGCGGTGGGGCGACGTTCGCGGTCGGGAAGCCGATGGTGCGGCCCAGCTTCCGGCCATGCACCACTTCGCCCTCCACGCGGAAGGGGCGGCCGAGCAGCCGCCGCGCCAGCACCACATCGCCGCTGGCCACGGCCTGTCGCACGCGGGAGGAAGAAACGACCTCGGCCCCGTTGGTGAGGCGCGGCACGGCAACCACGCGGAAACCGAGCCGCTCGCCGATCTCCCGCAGGCGGTCGATGGTGCCGGCGCGGTCCTTGCCGAGCGCGAACTCCTCGCCCACCCATAGCTCGCGCAGGCCGGTGCGCTCCTGCAGCCACTGCATGAACGCTTCCGGCGAGGTCGCGGCCAGGTCCCGCGTAAAGGGCACGACAACCACTTCATCCAGGCCGGTATCCACCAGGTGCGCGAGCTTTTCCTCGGGGGTGGAAATACGGCCCTGAAAGGCCTCCGGGCGGAGGACGGAGGCGGGCACCGGCTCGAAGGTCACTCCCGCCACCGGCAGGTGCAGCTCGTCGCCCCGCGCCACCGCCTGTTCCAGCAGGCGGCGGTGCCCACGGTGAACGCCATCAAAGGTGCCGATGGTGACGATGCGCTCCCCCGGCGTCAGGTCCTCGGCCGCCATGGGCTCTGGCCGTACGCAACGTTCACTCATGCGGAATTTCCCTCTGCCGCCGTCACCGTTACCACCTTCCCTGGCCTCCAGCCAGCGCCTGCCGCGTCCGCGTACCCGGTGCCCAGCCAGTGCCCGGCCACGTCGTAGGCGCGGATGAATCCTGCCGCGCCGGTGCCAGTACTTGCGCCGGGGATGGTAGCGCCTTGCTGCCAGCGGGTGGCTGCCACATGATCAAGAATCAGCGCGGGCCACTCCTGCACGGGGACATCCGGGTGCAGCGCGATCTCGGGCCAGGCCCACGGCCAGGGCAGTTGTTCCAGCTCGGCAACGGTGATGGCGTCATCCAGGGAGAAGGGGCCGCTGCGGGTGCGCACCAGGTTGGAGAGATAGGCCCCGACGCCCAGCGCTTCTCCCAGGTCCCGCGCCAGGGAACGGATGTAGGTGCCCTTGGAGCAATCGATGAGCAGGGTGGCAACCGGCGGGTTCCACGCATACAGATCCAGGGTGTAGAACGTGACCGGGCGCGCTGGCCGCGCAATCTCCTCGCCCCGGCGCGCCAGTTCGTAGAGCTTCTGGCCGCCGATCTTGATGGCGGAGTGCATGGGGGGAATCTGTTCCTGTGGCCCCAGCATGCGCTGCAGAGCAGCAGCCACATCGTCGGCAGTCAGGGCGCTGGCGTCGCTGATACGGGTGACGCGCCCCTCGATGTCCTGGCTGTCGGTCTCCACCCCGAAGGTGATCTCGGCCAGGTAGGTCTTGCTGGCGTCGGTCAGGAACTCCAGCGTTTTGGTGGCCGCGCCAACGGCCAGGGGCAGCACCCCGGTGGCAGCGGGATCGAGGGTGCCGGCGTGGCCGATGCGCTTTTCGCCCAGGATGCGCCGGGCACGGGCTACCACATCGAAGCTGGTCCAGCCGCCCGGCTTGTCGATCACCAGGTAGCCGTGCAGGGATGGCTTCGTGCCGCTGTGACTCATGGGTGCCACCCCCTGCCGGGGGTCGCCGTCGTATCCGGCAACGCGAACTGCCTGGCCGGCCCGCCGGAGGCTAAAGACCTCCGGCTCCCACAACGCAAGGGCCCTGACGGGCCCTGATGCCCAGTCAGCGAACGCCGGATTCGCCATCCCCCGCAGCGCCCAAGCGAGCCCCGTTCACGGGGCTTTCGGAAGGTGTAGCCGGAGGTCTTTAGCCTCCGGCGGGCCAGGCCGGTCCACTCGGAGCACCCGCAATCTTGCAACCAGGAGATCACCCTCGGGTCGCACGCAGTAGACGCGCAACAGCCTGTGACAGCAACAGCGCACACGGTTACGCAGGCATCCCGAGAGCTCTGGGCTCAGGCCGGGGTGGTCTGCGGGGCGGCGGAGACCAGTTCCGCCACCTTCTTGATGAAGGCCTGCTTCTCTTCCTCGCCGCCCTCCACGTGCGCGCCGGAGGCGAGCGGGTGCCCGCCACCGCCGAAGTGCCCCGCGATGGCGG
>DAOUDE010000120.1:0-20746 GCA_034431475.1 Thermomicrobiales bacterium
TAACAGGACCGAGAGAGATGACCATCGGGAACAGAACTCGGCTTACTCTCCCACCCTCCTCACTATGGTGCCTATAGCTCAATCGGCAGAGCGCTTGTCTGTGGAACAAGAGGTTGCGGGATCGTGCCCCGCTAGGCACCCCAAGAAAGTGGCGTCTATGCGCCACTTTTTCTGTTTCTGGCTAAACCGAACGTCCCTCCTCGATCACCCATGCTACGGGCGCATTCATGCAAGGTACGCGCTCGCATATTTTCGACAGATCGTGCGTTCCCAACACCACTCGCGGTCCCAATTGACCGCAACATCCTGACCTCACCCCCAACTGGAGCCAGGTGTTCGGGCGTTTACGGGTTATCCTGAAAGCCAAGGGCCCCCGGCCCGTGATTCGGCGTTGCCGAACGAGGAGAAAGGAGATGTGGATGGAGACTCGCCGCGTATTGGCGATTGCTGTCCTGGCCGCCTCCGCCGTTGTCAGCTCAACCGCTCCGGCCAGCGCTGTCGTGCCGGACTACTGGGACACGCGCGGCCAGGCGCCGGAGTACTGGGAGCAACGCGATCAGGCCCCTGCCTACTGGGAGATTCGCGACCAACTTCCCGGTTTCTGGGCCATCCGAGATGCCCTCCCCGGCTACTGGGACATCCGCGACCAGACGCCCGCGTATTGGGATATCCGCGATGAAACGCCCGGCTACTGGGATGTACGGGACCAGACGCCGGGGTACTGGGACATTCGTGACCAGACGCCAGCCTACTGGGATATCCGGGATCAAACTGCCGCCTACTGGGATGTGCGAGACGAAACACCCGGGTACTGGGATGTCCGCGATCAATCGCCGGACTACTGGGCGACAAGAGACCAGACCCCCGGCTACTGGGACGTGAGGGATCAGGTACCAGGCTACTGGGAGGTTCGAGACCAGGCAGGGTAGCGTCTATCGAGGCCCGTCAGCAGCGTGCGGGACCATCGCTCTTCGCTTCACGTGCTCCTCCACAACGAGGGACACCGCACAGAGATCCTGCACCTGCTGTCGCGCCTCGGGGTGGCCGAACCACCGGAGATCGATCACGCGCTCTGGGACCATGTCCGGCGGCAGGCTACGGCATCGGCGTAGCCACCCCGGTGATGCTCGGACCCATCAGGATCATCAGCGCCGTCACCGGTTCCATGGTGGCGTTGCGCATTTCACCGTCAGTCGTGGCGGAGATCACCGTCATGTCGCCCGCGCCCAGGATCCCCTGCTCTCCGGCGGCAACCGTCGTCGAAAGCTGGAAGAGGTCGCCGTCCGCAGTCGGCGAGGCCATTGCCTGATTCAGGACAGATTCTCGCGAGATGCTCCACGGCTGATTGACCACGGTTATCTCCAACTCGCCTTCCTCGATGATGATCAGCGTATCCGCCGCGTCCGCGCCCGCCGCAAAGGGCACAATCACGCCGGGCGCGAATTCGGCGCGGGTGACCAGAATGTCCGCATTCGGCGGCAGGGAGACACCCGGCAGCAGGCCGACCAGCGTGGTGCTGAACGTCGAGAGATCGGGCACCACAGGCAATGGGGTTGCCTCCTGGGCCGTCACCGGGAACTGAGTACCCGGCGCCAACAACGTCGTTGCCGCCAGCGCCACCACGGCCAGCGCCCGGAGTCCCATCATGTTTCACCCCTCAATGCTCGTGATCCGGCCAGCCAGGACTACACGATGAGTTGACTGGCGTCTCCAGAAGTGTCTGCCACCTTATCACTCTCTTCGCCAGGGGCTGCCTCACCGACGCCCCAGGCGTGATCAGGCCGGGGCGTAAACGCGCCAAGTGTCATCAGCGCGGCCTGCCGAACATCCAGCGGCTCGCCAGTGAGCAGCACCTCGGCCAGATCCTGGGCCTGCGCCGAAGTCACGCGCGCGTTCGCCGCCAGCCCAAGCTCGCCCTGCATGGCCGCTGCCACCCGCTCCGCACCGATCCCGAACGCCGTCGCCAGTTCGGCCCGGCTGAAGGTCCGGTCCTCACCCTGCGCTTCACCCGAGGGTGCATACTCGCCGGGCGCAGTGATGCCCGCGTCGATCTCCGGTTCCTGCATCTTTGCCCCACTTCCTGTCTCCGGCAACAGCAAAAACCGTCACCGCCAATCAGGTTGCAGGGCGTGTGCCACCGTCGACAGCGGCGAACGCTCCTGCGAGATGTCGCGCGACGCACATGATGCAAAACGTGCGCCTGGAGAGGTTGATCGGCGACGACCTCGACAACCACCAATCACTTCACCATACTGCGCCAGGTCACCGCCAACTATTGCGCTACGCGACCAGAAAAGGACACCTCATGCTCGGACTTGGCTGGCAGGAACTCATCATCGTCGTCCTGGCCATCGTGCTCATCGCCGGGTTCTTTGGCATCGGCAAGCTGGGCGGTAATGGCCGATCCAGTTTCCTGGAACTCGCCGGCCGTTTCACCAACCGCACCGGCGCCGGAGAGCGCGGCCCCACCCCGCTCTAGCGCGCCCGGATCGTGAGCAGCGGTCCTGCCTTCTGGCGGGGCCGCTCCGCATGCTACCCGCGGTCCAGTTCCTCCAGCACCGCGCCGAAGCGTTCCCACGAATCCGGCACGTTCGGCTGCAGCCGCACCTGGACGTGCGATACGCCAACCTCCGCGTAGGCGCGCAGCCCGGCCGCGATCTCGGCGGGCGTGCCCGCCAGCGGCGTCACGCCTTTCGGGGCTGGCCGCTCCGGGCCGATGGCAACCAGGGTGGTCGCAGTCTTCATGATCTCGGCCGGGTCGCGGCCGATCGCCTCACACGCATCATCGACCAACCTCGCGTACGGCGCGACTCCGGCGGCGGTGTTCCCGGTGTTGGTCCACCAGATATTCCAGGCATCGCCGTAGCGTGCCAGCAGGCTCAACATGCGTGGGGCCAGCGACCCGATCATGATCGGCGGCCCCCCAGCGCGTGGCCCGCGCGGCCGCAGTTCGCAGTCATCCACCTGGGAATACCTGCCGTCGAACGTCATCTGCCCGTTCCGCAGCAGCCCGTGCAGGATGTGCAACGCCTCTGCGAAGCGGCTGACCCGGTGATCGAAGGGGTACCCGAACGCCGCGAACTCCGCCTCGTTCCAGCCTGCGCCGATCCCCAGGATCAGGCGCCCCCCCGAAATCTCCTCGATGGTGTCGGTGATCTTGGCCAGCAGCGCCGGGTTGCGGAAGGCCGTGCAGATCACGAGCGTGCCCAACTCGGCGCGGTTGATGATCGCGGCCAGCGCCGCGAGCTGCGACATGCACTCCCACGCGCCCCGTGGCTCGGTGTCCGGTGCGCGGTGGATCAGGTGATCGGTCACCCAGATGGAATCAACCCCGATCGCCTCGCCGATCAGCGCCATGTCGCGCGTATCGGTCCAGCGCGCGGTCTTGCCGTCGAACTGCCGCTCATGATCTGGTAGCAGCAACCCCACCTTCAACGGCCGCGCCCGCTCTGTCCCTGACCCCGCAACCACGCTTCTCTCCCACTTGCCCATGACCTCTCGAATTCACGTCTGCGCATTATGCGGCGATCCGCAACGAAGCGGGGCGTGCGCACGCCGGCCGGAAGCGTGGGGGTGTTGCGAGAGGTTGGCAGCCTACGCCGCCGGGGTCGCCGGCGGCTCGATCTGAATCACGGAACCATCCGCCGGGGCTGCGGCCGCCACGCCCTCGGTCTCCGCGTCCGGCGCGGCCTCGGGCGTCGGTTCCCCCGCATCCTCGGCCACGACCTCACCGACGGTTGCCGTTTCGTCCGCTGTCTCGACATCATTGGCGATCGGAGCCGCTACGGGGCTGAGGAAGACACTGATGTTCGTCGTGCCGTTCGCGTCGTCAGCGGCCATGAAGATGGTGCCCGCGTAGCCCGAGGCGTTCTGCGGGGTGAGGCCGATGACAAAGCCGCCAAGTTCATCCGGGATGCCGCCGATATCCGCGCAGGCGATCGCGGCATCAGGCGCGTCGAACGACTCCGCGACCACGATGGCGTGCGGTGCGGCCATGAGATCAGCAAGCAGCTCTGGCGCGCGCGTGAACGACGTTTCCGCGACCACGCTCGACGCCGAGCCGACCGGCTCCCCGACCGGGTACGTAGCCTCCAGGAGATCGAGCACCAGGTCGCCTGGCTCATTGCATGAGCCGGTAATCACCTGCACCGGGCGCGGTGGCAGGGCGCCCGGCTCGCCTCCCGCTGTGCCCGGCTCCGGCGTGGCCGCTGCGCCGGGTAGGGGGAAGACCGAGAAATTGGAGAGCGCGACGATCCGTCCCTCGGCGACCAGGCTGCCCAGGAAGCCGGTCGAGGCGAAGACGTCACCGGCCGCCGGTTCCTCTGGCAACTGCACGGTCCCCGCCAATTGGCCGTTGACCCCGAAATATGCGCGCGAGCCGCTCACGACCAGATCCAGGGCGTTCACCACTCCCGGCGTGGTGTCGAAGCCGGGGGCCACCGCCGACTGCGACGGGGTGGCCGTACCGATACTGAAGTTCCACATCCCGTCCGAGGTCACGAAGACGCGGAAGTCCTCGTTGTTGCCGGTGGTGTGGAACTGGAAGCCGTAGTCCCATCCGGTCCCGTCGACGATCTCCGGGTTCACGAATTCGGCGTGCGCCACGAAGTCCGCAACATTCAGCCCGGCCTTGTAGACGGTGAGCACGCCCGCGGCCTGCTCCAGATCGAGCGCATTCGGGCCAGCGAGGGGAACACCAGTCGCCTCAGTGGCGAGCGCCTCGGCAAACACCTCGCTGCTTGTCTGGGCCATACTCCCCAATGGCAACAGGGCCAGCAGCAGCGCCAGCATCAACCCGGCCACCACGAAATGCGTCTGCGGTCTGGCCATCTTCCCTGCTCCAGACGTTCACCGCTCGGGTGAATGTGTCACCAATGACAGGCGTGACTCGGTATGTGCCCATTTTAGCGGAACCCCGGGGAGTACGTACGGTTCCAACGCCTGAAGCCGCTGCGCAGGAGTTTGCCTAAAATGGCAGTGCGCCCGCCCGATGCGTTTCCAGACCGGGCGCATAACAGGAGGATTCCCGCATGGCTGGCAACTTCGTTTCGCGCGGCTTTCTCGGTCGCCGCCGCGTGGATCCGGCGGTCGCAGCCCGCATTCCGCCCGGCCAGTACCTGGAGAGCGGCTTTCCGGTCCTCTCTGCGGGCCCCACGCCGCACACGCCGCTTGGCCAGTGGAGCTTCACGATTCGCGGCGCGGCGCAACCGCTCCAAACCTGGACCTGGGACCAGTTTCGCGCGCTGCCCAGCGAAACGATCACCACGGATATTCACTGCGTCACCAAATGGAGCAAGCTGGATACCGTCTGGGAAGGCGTCTCGCTCGATACCCTCCTGGCGGGTACGACCGCCGAGGGCGCGTACGCCATGGCGTTCAGCGACGGCGGCTACACCACGAACCTGCCCCTGGCCGATCTGCGCGGCGGCAAGGCGTGGGTCGCGTTCAACTACGACGGCCAGCCGCTCGCGCCGGAGCATGGCGGCCCGGCCCGGCTGCTGGTGCCACATCTGTACTTCTGGAAGAGCGCCAAGTGGGTGCGGGGCATCGAGATCACGCTCCGCGATGAGCCCGGGTTCTGGGAGCAGCTTGGCTACCACGATTATGGAGACCCATGGCGGGAACAACGCTACCAGGGCGACTGACCTGGCTCCTCACCAAACTCGAGTCCAAACGGCAGGAAACGCCGCGCGTCATCACGCTGCGCCTCTCCTCCCCTGACTGGCCGGGACACACGCCCGGCCAGCATGTGGATGTGCGGCTGACAGCGGAGGATGGCTACCAGGCTCAGCGCTCCTACTCCATCGCGTCCGCCCCGGCGGCAGGCTGGCTGGAGCTGACGGTGGAAGACATCACCGAGGGCGAGGTCTCGCCCTACCTGGCGGAATTCTTGCAGCCCGGCGACATGCTGGAGTTGCGCGGGCCGATTGGCGGCTACTTCACCTGGACGCCGGACGACGGCGGCCCGCTCCTGTTGATCGCGGGCGGCTCGGGGGTCGTGCCCCTGATGTCGATGCTGCGGCTGCGCCGGGAGATCGGGAGCACCATCCCGGCAACGTTGCTCATGTCCTCCCGGGACGCATCGGACATCATCTACCACGCGGAACTGGAGGCGCTCGCCGCCGATCCCACCGTGCGCGTGGTGCACACGCTCACCCGCGCGCACCCACCGGAGTGGACCGGCTACACACGCCGGATCGACACCAGCATGCTTGCGGAGGTCGCCGGGAGTTCAGCTACCTCAGGCCTGGCCTATGTGTGCGGCCCAACGGGGCTCGTCGAGAACGTGGCGCGCGATCTGGTGACACTGGGCTACCCCCCGGACCGCGTGCTCACGGAGCGCTTTGGCCCGACCAGCTAGAGAGCGAATTGCGAGAAATCTCGGCTTCTGCACGGCTTCGTGTCTCGAGCGGAGTCGAGAACGCCTGGTGCGCATTGCGGGAGCGAAGCACTGCCGCCATCCCGGAATGCTCCGGCCCGGACCGCCGGAGGCTAAAGACCTCCGGCTACACCCTGCGAAAGACCCATGAATGGGCCTGGAAGCGATCGTACATTGTGAGGTCACGATGGTGATCCTTCAACGGTTCATTCAACACCAGCCCCGTTCATGGGGCTCTGGGATAGGCGAAGCCGGAGGTCTTTAGCCTCCGGCGGGCCAGACGCGACATCGCGCCTCTCTGCCACATCTATCGGCAGGAATTCGCACCAGGCGTTCTCGACTCCGCTCGAGACAGGGATGGCTTGTCCTGAACGGTCGCTTCCCCTGCAATCCGCTCTACCCGCCCGCCGCCGCGTCCGGGTCTTCCTCCGCGCCCTCGCCCGCCGCCTCAGCCTGGGCGGCAGCCTGCGCGGCTTCTTCCTCGGCCAGGCACACGCGCTCGTGGATGGCGGCAATATCGCCCGCCACCAGCGCGCGCATCTCCTCGCCCGCTTCCGCCTGTCCGATGGCCAGGTCGCCGGCGGCCATCCCCAGCGCGCGCCCGTATTCCGCGCCGCGCCGCATCACCAGCAGTTGGAACGCGGTCCCGTACGTATTGACGGCACGCTCCCGGTCCACACTTCCCGCTTCGTCCCCGCGCTCCAGGATACGCGCAATCGCTCGCGCGTAGCGGTCGATCTCATTGCTGTCCACGTCAAAAAACCGGGGTTCCTGTACCACTGCATGTACCCTCCGCAGCGCTGCATGCTGGCGGTATTCTGCCTGCCCGCGCCGTGCCGCGCCGGGTCCTCATCCGGTCAAGTTTAGTGGCATGGCCGCGACAGTGCCGGTTACCGCCCCGAACCGTGTATCGTTGCCAACAGCCTGCCGGTAAGGAGCCGGCCGTGAATCAGTGAGGCAGCGAGCATGGCGGACGCCGATCTCATCATCGAAAACGGCACGGTCATTACGGAGGGGGGAGCCTTCCACGCGGCGCTGATCGTGGCAAACGGCCAGATCGTCGCGTACGCCGAAGACACCAGCGACTGGAACGCCCCGGAACGCATCGACGCCAGCGGCCTGCTGGTGCTACCCGGCGGCATCGATGTCCACACGCACTTCGAGGAGCCTGACCCTGACCTGCTGGAGGGCTTCACCTCCGGTGGGCGCGCTGCGGCCGCAGGCGGCCTGACCAGCGTGGTCGAGATGCCCCAGGCCCGGCCCACGACGACCACGCCGGCCCAGTTCGCAGACAAGGTGCGCCTCGTCAAGGAGCACGCCGTGGTCGACATGGCGCTCTGGGCCGGGGCCATCGGCCCGCCGCTGCAGAGCGCGGACGACCTGACTGCGATGTCCGATCTCGGCGCGGCGGCGTTCAAGTCGTTCATGGCCTCGTCCTCCCCACTCTTCCCGGCCGTGGATACCGCCCAGATGCTCTGGGTAATGGAGCAAGCGGCCAAACTGGGCATCCCCTACGGTCTCCACGCCGAGGATCAGTCCCTGTTGCAAGCGGGGCTGGCCCGCACCGAAGGCATGGGCCGCCGCGACCCGCTCGCCCACGCGGAATCCCGCCCGCCCATCGTCGAGACGGTGGCGGTGAGCACGGCTCTCCTGCTGGCGGCGGAAACCGGCTGCCGCGCCCACATCTGCCACCTGGCCTCGGCCGGCGCGCTGGAACTGGTGCGCGCCGCCAAAGCGCGTGGGCTGAAAGTGACGGCCGAAACCTGCCCGCAGTATCTGATGCTGAACACCGATGACCTGGAGCGCCTGGCCGGGTTCGCTCGCTGCGCACCCGCCATCCGCGAGCAAGCCGAGGTCGATCAGCTCTGGGAGGGTGTGCTGGACGGCACGATCGATCTCATTTGTTCCGACCACTGCCCCTACACCATCGAAAGCAAACAGGCGGGGTACGACAACATCTTCGCTGCCCCACTAGGCCTGTCCGGGGTGCAGACACTCTACCCCGCCATGTACAGCGAGGCCGTCGTGCGGCGCGGGGTGACGCCCGAGCGGTTCGTGCAACTCATGTCCACGAACCCGGCCCGCATCTTCGGGCTCTACCCCCGCAAGGGGTCTCTCACCATCGGGGCCGATGCCGACATCACGCTGCTCGATCCCGCCGCAACGTGGACCGTAACGGTGGAGGATGCCCTGCACAAGCACAAGTGGACGCCCTTTGCCGGCAAGCAGGTGACCGGGCGGGTGAAACGCACGATTCGGCGGGGCGAGACCATCTACGATGATTCGCTGGCGGGAGAAGCACGCGTGCTCGCCGCCGCCGGTTCCGGCGCCTATCTCCCGCGCGGCTATGGAGAACTCCCGGCATGACCACGGTTACGGAACGCTGGATCGACCCGGCGCGGATTGAGCAGGCCATCGAGGACCTGGCCGAGTTCGGGGCACGCGGGGAAACCGGCGTCGCCCGCCTCGTCTACAGCCCGGAGTGGAGCGCCGCGCAGGATCAGGTGGCGGCCTGGATGGCCGAAGCGGGCCTGCGCGTGGAGCGCGACGCGGTCGGCAACGTCTGGGGTTATCTGGACGGCTCGGCCGAAGGCGGCATCCTCGCCACCGGCTCCCACATCGACAGCCAGAACCCCGGCGGCCGCTTCGACGGTGCGCTGGGGGTCGTCGCAGGCATCGCCGCCCTGCGGGCGTTGCACGAGCGGTTCGGCCAGCCGCAGCGTACCCTGGCCGTCGTCTCGCTGGTGGAGGAAGAGGCCTCCCGCTTCGCCGCCGCCAACTTCTGGGGTTCACGCGCCATCATCGGCCGCATCCCGCCAGACGACCCGCGCCGCCTGCGCGGCTACGACGGCGTGACCATGGCCGAGGCCATGCGCGATGCCGGGTTCGACCCGCACGATATCCCGGCGGCCAAACGTCAGGATATCGATGCCTTCATCGAGCTGCATATCGAGCAGGGCCCCTACCTGGAGCAGGCCGGGCTGCCGGTCGGGATCGTGGAGCGCATCACCGGCTTGCGCCACTATCACGTGACCCTGGAGGGGAGCGCCAACCACGCCGGCACGACGCCAATGGACCTGCGGCGCGACGCCATGGCCGGTGCAGCGGAGATCATCTCGGGCGTCATCAACACCGCCCACCGCATGGGCCGGCCGGTCGTGACCACCGTGGGCCGGATGCACGTCACCCCGAACGAGCGGGCCGTCATCCCGCAGCAGGTCACCTTCACCGTGGATGCCCGCTCCCCCGACCCGGTTCAGCGCGAGCAGCTCCTGGCGCGGCACGAGGCGCTGATGCACGAGGTGGCGGACCGCCGCGGCCTGGGGTTGGCGATCCGGGTGGATAGCGACCGCGCTCCGGTCGCCTCCGATCCCGAGCTGGTCGAGGCCATCGCCGCCGCCGTGGCCGACGCCGGTGTCCCGGCGCAACGCATGACCTCCGGCGCGGTTCACGACGCCATGCAACTTGCCGAGATCGCACGCATCGCCATGATTTTCGTCCGCTCCCAGGGCGGCATCAGCCACAGCCCGGACGAGTACACCTCCCCGGAGGATGCCGCCGCCGGGACCGAAGTGCTCGCGCGCACGCTCTACCGGCTGGGATATGGCTCGTGAGTGAGAAAACGCCGCTCGCGGTGATGATCACCTCGCCGCTCGAACCTGAGTACGTGGCGCAGATTGCCGACGCCTTCCCCGGCGAAATCGACCTGATCTACCGCGATGACCTCGTGCCCGCGCCCCGCTACCGGGGCGATCACGGGCATTATGACCGCGGGCTGACCGGCGAGAGGCAGCAGGAGTGGCACGCGCTGCTGCGCCGGGCCGAGGTCCTGTTCGATTTCCCGGAGCATGAACAGCTCCCGTTTGGCGAGCTTTGCCCACGGGTGCGCTGGGTGCAGACCAGCTCGGCGGGCGTGGGCCCGATGGTGCGCGACCTCGGGTTGCAGGACGCCGACCTACTGGTGACGACCGCCAGTGGGCTGCATGCGCAACCGCTCACCGAGTTCGCCTTTGCCGCCATTCTCTACCACAGCAAGGAGCTGGGACGACTGCAGAACGAGCAACTGGAGCGCTCATGGGTCCGCTTCAGCGGGAGAGAGCTCGCCGGCTCGACACTCGCCATCATCGGACCTGGGCGCATCGGGCAGGAGGTGGCGCGCGTTGCCCGCGCGTTCCGCATGCGCGTGGTGGCGCTCGGCCGCAACAGCGACCCCGCGCGGGCGGCCGCGCTCGGGATGGATCACCTGTACTCACGCGCCGAGCTGCCGGCGATGCTGGCCGAGGCCGACTACCTCGTACTCTGTGCGCCGCACACACCGGAAACTGACACCATCATGGATGCCGCCGCGTTCGCGGCGATCAAGCCGGGGCTGGGGCTGGTCAACATTGGCCGTGGCGCGTTGGTGGATGAAGACGCCATGCTGGCGGCGCTGCGCGACGGGCGCATCGCGTTCGCTGCGCTCGATGTCTTCCGCCAGGAGCCGCTACCGCCCAGTTCGCCCTTCTGGTCGCAGCCGAATGTGCTCATCAACCCGCACTCGGCCAGCACCGTCGACACCGAAAATGCCAAGCTCACGGCGCGCTTCATCGAGAACCTGCGCGCCTACCTCGATGGCAGGCTCGGCGACCTGCAACCGGTGCTTGACAAGCGACGACTCTACTAGCTGCTCAGAGGGGGTCTGAAACCGGTACGAATATTGCGGCGTAGAAGGGATGGGCCTGCGTTGAGCCAGACCCGGGTATCATGTCGAGTGTTCGTACACTACCGAACCAGGCACAGTGGAGGAACAAAGGTGATGCAACGTTGGCGAGGATTGTTCGTTGCGCCGGTGGCGGCGCTGATGCTGGTTGCGCCCGTGATGGCGCAAGACAGCACGCCAGCTCCGAGCGCCGAGAGTGCTCGTAACGTCAATGCATCGGAGTGCGTGGCCGAGCCCCGCGCGTTTGACGACATCGCAGCGATTCTGGACCTGAATGGCGCGGGCATCCCGCAGCCGCCGGCGATCACGATCACCCCGCCGCTCGGCACCGTCGTTGACGCCGAAACCGACGCTGCGGTCAAGGACGTCGCTCGCCAGGTGCTGGCCTGCTTCAACGCCGGGGATATCCCCCGCGCGGCGGGCCTGATGACCGATAACGGCGTGAGGCGCTCCTACTGGGGCCTCACCATCGACGACGAGAACCGCGAGCTCGCGCGGACGCGCCTCGCCGAGCCCGCTGAGGCGCGGGCCGAAGAGGTCTACATCCGGCTGATCACCATCACCGATGCCTCTACGTTGCCCGACGGCCGCGTGGCCGCGTTCGTCGTCCTGAACGAGCCCCTTCTGCCGCCGAACGGTCCGGAAACCCTCCTGTTCATCTTTGCCAATCAGGATGGCGTCTGGAAAGTCGATGACTACATCGACTTCTCGATCGTGCCGCCAACCGACGGCTCCGAGGCCACCCCGGCGGCCTAGCCGCCGAAACCACCTCCGCCCCCAGGGCGTTTCAGCCTTGAAGCACGAGCGTGGCAGGTCCACATGTCCACGTGGACCTGCCGCCGGGTTGCAGCACACGGGTTGATACGGCTATGTTCAATCCTGCCCCGCAGCATTCTGGTGGCGTGGTGTGCTCATCACGTCAGTGGCCGGGGAGAGGGTTCCAGGGGGCAATCATGATCAGGCAACTCCTCACAGGTGCGGCGGCAGTGGCATTCGCCCTGGCATCGTCGCTCCTCGGTGGGTCGGCGCAGAGCGATACACCCGTGAACGCGGACGGCGCGTACGTCGTGGCAAATGACGACGGCTCGCCGATGGTCTCCGGCAAGGGTGACGACGTCATCTACGGAGATATTAATACTGGCGGCGGCGGCGGGCAGGTCCTGGGTGACCCGACGGCGGTCTACACCCCGGTGACCCCAGATCACGACACCGTGGCGCTCAATCCTGGCGCTGGCGACGGGATGATCGGCGGGATGCCAATCCGCCCGGTGGCAACCGCGCCGGACAACACCGCCACCACCACAACCTCCCTGGACAATAGCACCGGCGCCACCAGTGAGAACGTGCCGGTGGAGAGCATGGGCGACTCCACCAGCACCTCGACCGACGCAGCGCCTGTCGGGTTCTGCGCGCAATACGTGGACTGGTACGACGCGCAGGTGGCCTACGAAAACCTGGGCGCGACTGCAGCCGACCCGGCGCTCGTCAACGAGGTCGATCCCGACTGGGACGGCATTGCCTGCGAAGTCGAGATGTCGTAGCGCAGATTGCCAGACACCTGCGGCGCGTGTCCTCGCGCTGAAGCACCCTCACCCCAAACCCCTCTCCCTTTGCGAAGGGCGAGGGGCTTTTGGCCGCGCAGACTCGGCCTGTCCGGCGGCGGGGGCACCGTGTATCCACTGCTCCCTACGGGTCACGGCTCCCCTCTCCCTTTGCAAAGGGAGAGGCGCCGGGGGTGAGGGTTCTCCGGAGCCAGCCCAGCCTCGGCCCGGCTACCTTCTGGACTGCACTCCTGGCGGCCGATGCGGCCGTAAGGAAACTCCCTCGCCGCCGCGCTCAGTTCAGGCAGGAACAGCCGCCCGCGCCTCCTCCACCAGGTAGCGCAGCATCGCCTGGTTCACTGGCCCGAGCTGGTAGTGATCGATAACGCCGTCCGGGCGGATGATGATGGTGGCGGGATACGCCTGCGGGATACCGAAGGCCGTTTCAATCGGTCCCAGGCCTGGCTCGTCCGTGTCGGTATCCCGGCCAATGGGGTAGGTGAAGCCCCCCTGCGCTACGAACTCGCGCGCCTTGGCGTCTGTATCCGTGCGTACCCCCACCCCGAGGATCGTCGTGGCCTCGCCGGTCTCCTGCGCCTGCTCCCAGTACGCCTGCAGCTCCGGCATCTCCTGGCGGCAGGGGCCGCACCAGGACGCCCAGAAGTTCACCACCACCACGTCGCCTTCCAGATCCGCGAGCGCGACCTTCTCGCCATTGAACAAGGTCAGCGAGACATCCGGCGCGGGCGACCCGGTCGCATCCGCGGGCGCGGTCGCCGGCGGGGGATCTCCGTTCCGCTGCACCAGCCAGATGCCGATGACGGCCAGGAGCAGGATGAGGGCCAGGATCAGGGGTGACCACCTGCCGAGGCGGCCATACCCCACCCGCCCGTGATCTTGCGTGTCGTCTGGCTCGTCGGGGAGTTCTGGTTGACCCGGCAGCGGCTGGCGCACGGGGGTTGGCTCGCTCATGGCTCAGGCGAGACCAGCCACAGCGGTTTCCACCTTTTGCCACGTTGCATCATCTCCACCGGCCATGATCAGGACGACGTTGCTCCCCTGGGTGATGCGGCGCTCCCCCTCCGGCATCGGCGTGCCGCGGACATCGCCCGGCACCGCCGCCGCCGGATCGAGCGTGAGGACCGCTCCCTGCGCCTGAGCCTCGTCTGGATAGAGAAAGACGAAGGCGGGGGCGCCGGCAATCTCCACACCCTGCCCCGGCACGCCGCTCTCCCCCGCTGGCACGAACAGGCCCTGCGGCTGGGTGACTTGCAGCCCCTGGCCTTCCAGGGCGCGAACCACGTTGATCAGTTGGTTCTCCCCCGGCACCGCCGTTGGCACCGGCGCAATGCCCTGGCCCGGCCGCAGGTACAGCACCACCGCGAGGACCGCGAAGATCACCGCAATCACCGCGAAAATGTTGCTCAAGGTGTTACGTGGTTTGCGCCGCTCTGGCGCAGCGTTTGTCATTGTGCCTTCCCGTCGGGCGCCTCTCCAGCCAGTGATGGTAGCGTCACCCGCTGGTCGCGGCTATTCTGGCTGACCGTCGTCGCTCCCCTGCAGGACCCGCGCGTCGTCGCCAACCGGCGTCCTTGGCATGAATCCCGCTCGTTCAATCGCGAGCCGCAGGGCGTCGTCCGGGTGAGCCATGCCCACGCTCCCCCGGATCAGGAGTTGCCGCTCTCCCAGGTCGCTCACCTCCCAGGAGTCACGGCGCAGGAGCCGCCCCAGTTGATCCCTGGCGATGCGGTCATCCAGGTCGAGCACGGTTGCCGCTTCGAGCCGCACCACGCGCAGCCGTTGCACCCACTCGGCCAGGCTGGCCGCGACCGGCGGCGGCAGCGTAGCGCCGCTACTTCGTTCCAGGTAGCCAGCGATCTGATCCTGGCGCACCCCGGCCGTCAGCGCCGCCGCCACCGATTGCGAGGTGAGCCGGTAGCGGCTCGTTGGCCCCAGTTCCACAAGTTCGGCAAACGCGGAGAGCGCCCACACGCGCTCTGGCGTTGGGCCCAGCAGCGCGATCTCGCCGGAGTCCGCGATCTCCAGCCCGCGTTCCGCCGCCGGTGTAGGCTGCTCGGCCATGCCAGCCGTGACCCGAGGCTGCACCGCACGTGGCGTGCCTGGCAGATCAGCGGTGGCAGCCAGGCCAAACCACACGCACGGCCCGGCAATTTCGAATGCCACGATATCCGCCAGCGCCTCGGCGCGCGCTTCCTCCGGGGGAATGTCGCCGATCACCTCGCCGGCCATGCGGGCGGTGGCCGCCCGGAACGATGAGCCTACGAGCCCCGGCTGCACCGCCGCCACCCACGCCGCCAGGCTTTCCAGCGTGACCCATTCCCCAGCGGGAATCTCCTGCTCGGCCTGCCGCAAGGCGGCCAACAGGCGGGGCCGCATCCCGCGCCAGTCCGCACCCCGCACATCCACGATGCCGGCGGCCTCGCCCTCCACCCAGGAAGGGAGCCGCAGCCACCTCGCCCGCAGCCGTTTCTGCAGCTCCGGAAACGCCATCTGTCGCGCGGCCCGGGCGTTCGGCCCCGGCGCAATGCGCGCGGGCTGGGCGCTCTCATCGGCAAGAAACAGGCCTTCCTCCAGCCCCAGCGCCTGCAGCAGATCGAGGTAGCCAACCGGCACATCATCCCGCTCCCCGCACCAGAACAACGGCGCGGCCACCCGGCGCAACCAGCGCGGCGCGGGCTCACTGCGGAGCCACGGCGGCGCTTGCGGGCCGGAAATGATGCGGAGCAGCGTCAGGAGATCCCACGCCAGCGCGTAAGGTGGCCGCCATCGCCGCTCTTCCCCCGCCGCTGGCGTCAGCAGCGGCAAGGAATGCGCCGCCTGTTGCCCCGGCTCCCGGATGTCGTGCGGCATGAAGAGCCAGCGGCTGCCATCCCGGTGGTAGGTGTGCCAGACCAGCAGAGCACTCTCCAGTTCGGTCAGGGCCGCGCGCTGTCGCGCCACGGCCTGGCCCTGCGCACCGGCCAGCCCAACGCGCTCCAGAATCTCGCCCAGCGGCCGTGGCGAGGCGGCCCGCTGGATCTCCTGCCAGATCGCGGCGGCATCGCGGCTACGGCGGCTCACGACCCGTGCCAGGCGGCGCGGATCGGCGACACTGCGCAGCACTCGCGCAGCCACTTCCGCGCGAGACGCCACACCCGGCAGCACCGGCGAGCCCCAGGCGCGGGCGGCGCTCTCCAGCTCGGCGTCGTCCATCAGTTCGATCAGCACGCGCAGCGGCGAAGCCGCCAGATCGCCGGCCGCGATCTCGTCCTGCACGCGGCGCACGTTGAGCGCGACTTCGCGGGGCATGAGCAGGCGCGGCTCCTCTCCCACCGGGAGCGGATCGTCGTCACCCTCTCGCGCGAGGACACCAAGCCGGTAGAGGCGGGCGGCGACCGCGCGCGCTTCGTCCACGCTGGCGTCCAGGACCGTGGCCAGGTCAGCCACCGTGGGCGGGCGCTCCTGATCGGCGACATCCGCCAGGAACGCGGCCAGCACTCGCTCCTGCGGCGCAAATTGCTCCCAGAGATCGCGCATGGCACGTGGGTCGGTCATCGCGCGGTACAGCGCCGCCACCACGTCGCTCTTGCTCTCGCCCACGGCTGGCACCGCCCAGGCTTCCGCCATGCGGAGCAGTTCCGGGAGCGGTCTGGCGTGCAAGCGGCCCAGGAGATTTCGCATTGGCTACCTGTGGGGAAGGGCGACGACGGTGGCAGAGCGCGGGCGGGCAACGCCCCCAGTATATCGGCCAGGACGCGGCAACCCTGTCCGCAAACCATGCTATACACGATGCCAGAGTGCCGGGTAGCAATGGAGCAGAATTCATGGCAGAGCAGGCAACAAGTCCTGAGGTCATCGTGGTCGGCGGGGGCATCGCCGGAACATCGATTGCCTGGCGGTTGGCCGAGAGTGGCCGCCGGGTGCTGCTGCTGGAGCGGCGCGGCGTCTGCGCCGGGGCCTCGGGCCGCAACGCCGGGATGACCGGCGCGGGCTCCTCCATGCACGCCACCTCCCGCGCCGGGCGCGCGGTTTACGCCATCACCATGGCCAACCTGAACCTGATGCGTGACCTGCACCATGAGCTTGGCCGCTCGTTCAGCTTGCTCCTGCCGGGCACCCTGGACATCATCACGACGGAAGCGCAGTACGAGCACCTGAAAGAGGCGGTTGCCATCGAGCAGGAGGCCGGGATCGAGATCGAGTTGCTCGACACCATCGCCACCCGCTCGATCATGCCTGCCCTGTCGCCCGCCATCCTGGGCGCGGCGTACGCCGAGGATCGCGGTCACTTCTGGCCCTTCGCCCTGGTCACGGCCATCGCCGACGCCGCCGTGCGCCATGGCGCGGAACTGCGCGTGGGCGCACGAGTGCAGCGCCTGCTGCGCGACGGCGACCGCGTGATCGGCGTGGAAGTCGATGGCCAGCCGATCCTGGCCGAGCACGTGGTGCTGGCGACGAACGCCTGGACCCCGGCGCTGCTGCCGGAACTCCCAGAGGGCGCACTGGTGGCCGCCCGCGGCCAGATCATGGTCACCCAGCCCTTGCCGCAACTCATCCCCTGCCCCTTCGGCACGAACTTCGACAAGGAGTACGGGCGGCAAACGCCGACCGGCCAGATCCTGATGGGCGGGTTCCGCCGCGACGACGAGAACGAGGGCCTCGGCACCTACCTGGAGCAGGTGACACCCGCCGTGCAGGCGGGCCTGGCGGGCAGCCTGGTCGACCTCTTCCCCGAACTGAAGGGGAAGGCGCGCGTGGTGCGCTCCTGGGCCGGCATCATGGGCTTCACGGCGGACGGGCTGCCGCTGATCGGCCCCTACACGCCGCTGCCGGGGCTGTGGGTGGCGGCCGGCTTCAACGGCGGGGGTTTCTCGTGGGGCGCGATTAACGGCAAGATCATGACCCGGCTCATCAACGGCCAGGACCCCGGCTTTGACCTGGAGCCATTCCGCCCGGAACGCTTCCTGGACGGCGACGTGGCCTGGGCGAACCCCTTCACCGCCGGCGAGGAGAACAACCCTCGCCAGGCTCACGCCCACGCCTGAGAGTGCGCCATGAGCGAGCCTGTTGCATCGCCACCCCTGGAAACCGGCTGGCTGCCCACTACCCCGGTCAGCGACTCCTACCTGCGGCGCTTCCTTTGGAACTGGGCCGATGCCTGCGCGGCGACGGCGCGCGCATTTGACGGCCACGTCCTGGAGACCGACGC
Organism: Thermomicrobiales bacterium; assembly: GCA_034431475.1. Taxonomy (GTDB): domain Bacteria; phylum Chloroflexota; class Chloroflexia; order Thermomicrobiales; family UBA6265; genus JACCXM01. Next base: position 17,829 of record DAOUDE010000120.1, read on the forward strand.
CGTCCGCCTGGCCGATGCCGCCCGCCCCGGGTCGTTCTCCAACTGCGCCACGCTCATCCAACCCCTGACCGCCGAAAGCGCGGAAGCCACGCTGGCGCAGATCACGGCCTTCTTTGCGTTCGATGACCCGGGCCGGGCCGGGGAAGTGCTCCTCGCCTCGGCCTGGCCAACCGGCGATCTCCGCCCCTACGGCTGGAGCCTGATGGGGCATCCGCCCGTCCATCTCCTGCCGCAGGGCATGCCAGCGCGCGCCACGCCACCGGGCCTGCGCATCGAGCGCGTCGATTCGCCCGCCCTGCTGCACGTCTGGGAGCAGACCATATGCCGGGGGTATCCGCTCGAAGGGCTGGAGGACGCTCCGGCAGGCGCGCTGGCCCCGCCCTCACTCCTGACAGATCCCCACTACGGCGCGTGGGTCGGCTTCGAGAACGGCCATGCCGTGGTGGCGTCGTCCGCCTGGGCGGCCCACGGCATTGTCAACGTCACCCTGGTCGCCACCGTGCCGGACGCACGGCGAAAGGGCTACGGCGAGGCCCTGACCTGGGCGGCCTCCCGCCTCGACCCCGCCCTCCCCGCCATGCTGCTCTCCTCAGACGACGGACGCCCGGTCTACGAGCGCATGGGCTACCTGCCGCTACAGCGAATGACGCTCTGGTACCGCGCGCGGTAGCGGGAGCCGCTTCGCTCAGGGGGTGAAGAAGAACGAGGGGGAAGTCACTCATCGTTCTCCTTCACCCCCTAAGGGCTTTAGCCCGGCACCCCCTGAGGCCTCAGGCCGTCTCCCCCTATCGTGGGCGTGCCTGCATCAGCTTGATCATCGGTTTGCGCGGCTTGACCGCAGCGTCGCGGGCAAGCTGGACGGCGACGGCGGCGGCAATGTGCTCGAAGGCCTTGGCGGTTTCCGATTCAGGGTGCGCCACCATGACCGGGGTTCCAGCGTCACCACCTTCGCGCACGCGCGCTTCGATCGGAACCTCGCCCAGGAATGGGACACCGTACTCGGTCGCCACCCGCAAGCCACCCCCCTCGCCAAAGATGGGGGTCTTCTCGCCACAGCCAGGACAGATAAAGCCGCTCATGTTCTCGACGATGCCCACGATGGGCGTTTTCACTTCCTGGAACATCTTGAGGCCCTTGACGGCATCCGCCAGGGCCACCTCCTGCGGCGTAGTGACGATGATCGCGCCTGAGAGCGGGATCTTCTGCGTCAGGGTGAGTTGCACATCGCCCGTGCCCGGCGGCAGGTCGATCACGAGGTAGTCCAGGTCTTCCCAGAGGACATCGTTCAGGAACTGCGTGATCAACTGGGCCACCAGCGGGCCCCGCCAGATCAGCGCCTTCTCCGGGTCGAGCAGAAACCCGATGCTCATGATCTTCACGCCGTGCGCTTCCAGCGGCACGATCTTGCCGTCGCGCACCAGTGGCTTGGCGCTCTGGCCCATCATCAGCGGGATGCTGGGGCCATAGACATCGGCGTCGAGCAGCCCAACCTTGGCGCCCGCCTGCGCGAGGGCCACAGCCAGGTTCACCGCCACCGTCGACTTGCCGACGCCGCCCTTGCCGGAGGCCACCGCCACCGTGTTACGCACGCCGGAGATCGGGTCGGCATCGACCTTGCCGGAGCCAGAGGCGCGAACGCGCGTCAGGAACGTAACCTCGACCGTTTCCACGCCTGGCAGCTTACCGGCGGCCTCCTTGAGCTCGCGCTCGATGGTGGGCTTGTAGGGCGCGATGGGCGACAACAATTCCACGGTCAGGTTGAGGCGCGAGCCGTCGATCTCGACCGCCGGGATCATGCGCAGGTCCACCAGGCCACGCCCAATCGCCGGCTCCTGTACGCCAGAGACGGCCTCCAGCACCTGTTCCTTGGTCAATCCCGCCCCGTTCGGCGGTTGGGGGGTACTCATGCGATCCTTTACTTTCCAGGCTGAGCGGGTCAGCACATTCCCTTCTGTTACAGACGATACTCTATGCCAGCAAGGCGACTGGAGACCGCTGATCTCACGTTGCGCCACCTCGGGTGTTCGCCTGGGAGACGGAGCGGCCACTTCAGCACCGCAGATGAAACAGGAGTAGTGCAACGACTCATGACTGACCACGCACAAGACCGCGACGAACCGCGCAGCGAGCCCTCCGCCGCCGTGGACGGCATGTCCGCGACGCAGGCCGCCGAGGCGGAAGAGAGCGATGTCCCCTCGGGACCGAAGAAGATCGCGTCCATCATGTCGCACCCAGACGACGCCGAGTTCATCTGCGGCGGGTCCCTGGCCCGCTGGGCCGAAGAGGGCAACGAGGTCGTGATCGTCCTCATTACCTCGGGCGACAAGGGCAGCGACGACCCGGAGATGACGCACGAGAAGCTGGCCGCCACGCGCGAGGCCGAGCAACTTGCCGCCGCGAAGGTGCTGGGCGTCAGCGATGTCATCTTCCTGCGCAAGACCGACGGCTACCTGGTCCCGACGCTGGAGCTGCGCCGCGACCTGGTGCGCGTCGTGCGCGAGCTGAAGCCGGATATCGTGGTCTGCCAGGACCCCACGGTGCACTGGGCAGACGCCAGCTACATCAATCACCCGGATCACCGCGCGGCGGGCGAGGCCGTGCTGGCGGCCATTTTCCCGGCCGCGCGCAACCGTATGTATTTCCCCGAGCTGCTGGACGAGGGCCTGGAGCCGCACGCCGTGCGCGAGATCTACATGGCCGGGGCCCAGACGCCAGACATGGCCATCGACGTGACGGACCAGATGCCGAAGAAGATCGCGGCCCTGAAGGCCCACGCTTCCCAGGTCGGCGAGTTCGAGTTCGAGCACATGATCTGGGACTGGGCCAGGGACTCCGCCAAAGAGTTCCCGGACCACGGCGAGTATGCCGAGACCTTCCGGTACTTCAAACTGGAGTAACCGGCGGCCGCAACATCGCCT
>DAOUDE010000121.1:0-13672 GCA_034431475.1 Thermomicrobiales bacterium
GTCGTCGATGAGGGCGTGCTCCCCGAGCCGCTCCCCGAGCAGGATCGTGCCATTTAACCAGGCGTGACCCTGGTGCGCAGAACGGGCAGCGCCGCATCGAGCTCGTCTCGTCGCCTGCACTGAGCGTACACCTGAGGCCCTGGCACAGACCGTCACTCGTGTGGTGAGGCTGCGCCGGGGTCTCGTAGTGTTCGCAGCCCTCCGCTGCGCGACGCCCCGGCTTCTTCCGGGATCACTATGTTGAATCGTGTTGAAAGGGAAAGACACACGAGAGCACGCGCCCAACTCCCGCCCGGCCGGAGCACGGTCACGGCGGTGAACCTCGACCACCGTCGGCAGGCGGGAGTGCCTGGTAGTACAGATCTTCGATACTGGTCTCTCCGCTTCTGCACCTACTCAGGGCATGGCTCCGGCAGCCCCACAAAGAGCGCGCTAGCCGCGTGCCCTCTCCTCAATTCGCGTAGTTCACCGTTGATGTCGTGCGACCGCCCGTCTTGCACGTCATTGTCTAGGTTGTTGATCGACCTGTCTCGCTGTCAGCGTGAAGGAGTTCATGACCGATCGCTCCGGCACTGGCCTGGACCCTTCGGCTCGTCCCGCACCGCGCAAGAGCAGTCGCCTGCACCGGCGGGCCCTCCTGCGCGCCAGCGCCGCCACGGCCGAGTCGATCATGCTGAGGGCCGCAGGGCGGCAAGCCTTCGCCAACCAGGCCAGTGAGCCGCGCAAGCTGAAGCTGGCCTGGAATGCCAGCGCCATCTGCACCGCCTCCACCCCCGTGGCCCAGGAGTCGGGCATCTTCGCCGAGAACGGCTTCGAGATCGAGTTCGTCACCGTCGGCAGCTCCACCGAGCAGTTGCTGGAGGCCATCGCGGCTCGTCCTCCTGTGACACGCCACCCACCCCAGTCGTCACCGGACCCGGCTTGCCTCGCGCAACTCGGGCGGCGCGCGGCACCGCTCCCCGCGACTGCGTGTCAGTACCCAGCCGGCATTCGCCTCCGAAGTGATAGAGTTACGTAGCGCAGATTACCCAGGGATGTCCGGAACACCTCGCACTCGATGCAAGGGTGGGTGGCCCTCCCTGTCGAGTACACCGCAACGCGGCGCACCCCACCTGCTCCGCACGGTGTACTCGCATCCCGGGGCCAACTGCGCTCGGTTCCGGGCAATCTACCGAGCGTATGCGCCCAGCAGCGTCCCAGGTCGTGAACTTCGCAGCTGCTGGAAGGGCGCCACAGAGAAACGAGACGGCATCGTGGAGGCTCAGCACTTCGACGCTCTCATCCGAGCCCTCGCCACCGCCGCGCCCCGGCGCAGGCTGGGACAGCGGCTGGCGGCGCTGGTGGCCGCGGGAGGTGTGCCGCTGCTCGCCGCGCCCGAGTCGCTGGCGAAACGGCGCAAGAAGAAACGCAAGAAGAAGAAGAAAAAGGGCTCTGGCACGCCCAGGCCCACTTGCAGGCCAGATTGCGCCACAGCAGCCTGTGGGGCACCCGACGGCTGCGGCGGCATATGCCAGAAAGGCCTGTGCGGCACCTGTCGCACCTGTAACTCCGGATCATGTGTGGTCTCAGTGGACGGTTCGCAGTGCGACAACGGCGAACGTTGCACCGTGGCCCAGTGCAACGAGGGCCAGTGCGTGCCAGTCTCGCCCGTGCAGTGCATCCAGCCCGCCAACCCCTGCCGCATCGCTGAATGCAATCCGGACACTGGTGCGTGCGACGAAAAGAACGCGCCCAACGGTGATCAGTGCGTCGAGTTCTGCCGGGAACCCGGTACCTGCAGCGGCGGGGTGTGCATATCATCGGAGTTGACCTGTGTGTTTGGCCAGGAATGCTGCACAAGCGGGCCAAGCAAAGGCGTGTGTAACGGCAGTACGGGGGATACCTGCAACAGCGGAGCGCAGTGCTGCAGCGGGGTTTGTAATTCGACTATGTGCGCGTAGGCGATGACCGTCGTTGGCTGCGCACGCCCAGGGTGGCGCGGCGCAAACGAAACCCCGTGACCTGCGTACTGCGCCGGGCGAGGGGTGGAGTGCGGATGACCCAGGCCTACCCCGCGCGGTCGTGGGCGCCCGCGCCAGCCAGGGCAGCAGCCGGGACAATCACAGACGGGGTGACGACGACGGACCCAGTCACGCTTTGCGGGTTGACCAGGAGGCTGGTGATGGGGCAGGCCTTCTCGGCCTCGACCAGGCGCGCGGTGCGCTCCTGGCGCTCGGGTGAGGTGATCCGCACCTCGTAGGCGATCTCCCGCGGGTGGGCCGGATGGCCAGCGCGGGGATCGGAAGTGGCGGAGACGGTGATCTCCAGGCTATCGAGCGGGATGATGCGCACGGCCGCCTGGCTGATGCTGGTGTGCACCAGGCAGCCGCCCAGGGCGCTCAGCAGTGTCTCCACCGGGGAGGGACCGAGGTCGAAGCCACCCAGCTCCGGCCCGCTGTCGGTCAGGAACTGGTGGCCGCGCACCGGCACCCGGCGCACGCCGCTGCGCCCTTCGACGCGCACCTTTGCCTCGATGCGCTTCGGCGCAGGGGTGCTCTGCGCCACGCGCTCGCGGGCGGCCGTCACCGCCGTCTTCTTGTCTCCCAGGTAGTCACGCAATCCGCTCATCCTTGATCCTTCTCGCTCTCCTCTCGGTGGTGAGGGCTTGACCGTGGTGCCGGTTCCCGGTTCATGCCGGGACCACTGCTCGTGCCGCACCGTTGCTCGCCTGAGTTGCTGGCGAGGCGGGTGCCGGGAGAACGAGGCCCATGGCGGTGCGCGCAGCCCGGAAGTAGCGTTGCAGCGGCGAGCCGTTGAACATGCCGGCCGAACCTGACACCTGCAAGGCCAGGTCGGTGACGCGCAGCGCCATGCAGGCCGAGCTGATCCGCCTCTGGCAGGAGACCGGGTTCACCGGCCTCCTGGTGACGCACGACGTGGAAGAGGCGCTGTACCTGGCCGGGCGCGTCATCGTCTTCTCCGACCGCCCCGCCAGCGTCAAGTCCGAAGTGATCGTGGATCGCCCGTACCCCCGCCATCGCGGCGACCCCTGCCTGGCCGAGCTACGCCGCCGCATCCTGGAAGACGTCGGCCTCTCCGAGACGTGGTAATCGGGAAGGATTCCCTCGTGCAGATGCATCGTGTCACACGGCCAGCCACGCGCCGCCAGCTACTCGCGGCTTCGACTGGCGCCGGGCTCACCCTGGCGCTAGGGTGCCGGCAGCTGCGCGCCGCTGGCGAGATCAGGGTCGGGTTCCAGAAAGGCTCGGCCACGCTGCTGGTCCTCAAATCCAGCGGCGACCTGGAGAAGCAGTTCGGCGAGTTGGGCTACACCGTCACCTGGACCGAGTTCCCGGCGGCGCTGCCCTTGCTGGACGCGATGAACGCGGGCAGCATCGACTTCGGCAACACCGGCGCCGCGCCAGTCATCTTCTCGCAGGCGGCGGACACCGATCTCATCTACGCCGTTTCCAGTGCGTCCTCGCCGCTGTCGCAGGGGATCATCGTTCCGGCCGATTCGCCGATCCAGCGCATCGAAGACCTCAAGGGCAAGACAGTGGCGCTGGCCAAAGGCTCGATCTCCGTCGCCCTCGCGGTGGCCGCGCTGGAGAGCGTCGGCCTGGCGTGGGAGGATGTGGAGCCTGCGTTCCTGCTCCCCTCCGACGCCAAGGCCGCCTTCAATAGCGGCAGCGTGGACGCCTGGACGATCTGGGACCCCTACTACGCGCTGGAAGAGGGGGAGTCCAGCGCGCGAACCATCGCCACGAACGGGAGCGTCGGCTTCCCCAACCGGGGCTTCTACCTGGCGGACCGGCGCTTTGCCACCGAGAATGCCGACGCGTTGGCGGTCATCACCGCGGCCCTGCGCGAGGCTGAGACCCGGGTGGATGAGCACACCGATGCGATAGTCGCGACCCTCGCCACGGAAACGGGCCTCGCGCCGGAGGTCTTGCGGGTGGTCGAGGAGCGGCGCGTGCACGGCCTGGAGCCAGTCACCACCGAGATAGTGGCGGGGCAGCAGCAACTCGCCGACCTGTTCTTCTGGCTCGGCTTCATCCCGACCGAGGTCGATGTCGCCGCCGCCACGCTGCCGGGGCTGGAGACCTTCGCGACGTAGCCCGGGATCGCTCTCAACCCAGTCCCCGCCCTGCGCGCAGGGCGGGGACATGTCCTGAGTGGTCGTGCTACAGGGGTCCAGCCACGCATCAGGTGGCTACATCGCTGGGCCTGAAGATGACGCAAGTGAGCCAGCCAGACCATGGCGGGCGGCAAGCGCAGCGGCCTCGCGCCGGTTGGCCACGCCAAGCTTGCCGAGGAGATTGCTGACATGCTTGCTGGCGGTATAAGGACTGATGAAAAGCCGTTCCCCGATCTCAACGTCTGTCAGGCGCTGGCAAAGCAGCGCCAGCACCTCGCCTTCACGGCGGGTGAGGTCAACGGCGGCCTGGGGCACCTCCGGGAGGAGCAGAGGGAGCGGTGCAGCCTCGCTCGCTGCCCCGCTGCGCAACCTGGGTGCAGGCGGGTGCGACATCGGATAAGACAAGGACACCATGTCCGGCGCTTCCCCGGCCAGGCTGGACAGTAACAACTCGGCGATGAGGATAGCCTCTTGCGGAGGCGTGGCCACGCCGCGCCGCCATTCTGCGGCAAACGTTTCCGGACCGAGTTGTTGCTGCAAGTGCCCCGCGAGGTCGAACGGAGAGAGCGTGACGTTACTACTGACGATGTCGTAATTGAGTTCCCTTGCCCACGTCAGGCTGGCAGCCAGCAGCTGAGCTGCGTCCTCCCACGCACCGCTCTCCGCAGCAAGTGCCGCCGCCCCGATCAGGATATTCACCGTGCCCCAGCGATCATCGGTTGTCTGCCGTAGCGCGAGCGCCTCCTGGTACAAGCCGGCAGCTTGTGAGACATGCCGATGCGTGGTAGCGATGACCGCAAGGAGGGTCAGCGCGTTGCATTGCCCCCACTCGCTACCGAGGTCCCGGAACAAGGCGAGCGCTTCTGCCGCTGCTGCTTCAGCGTGAGCGTCGAGGGGGCTACCGTCCAACTGCACCAGTGTCCAGGCCACCCACCCACTGGCGCCGATTTCTCGCCCAAGTGTGATGGCCATGCACGCGTGGTGTTCGGCGAACTCGCGCCACCCATCATGTCGCACAAACGCCAGGGCAAAGTGGGCGCGCACCAGGTCGCGCCGATCCTCTCCACCCTCTGCGATACACATCAGTTGCTGCGCCGCCGCCAAAGCTGCAGCACTCTCACCGAGAAATCTGGCCAGAATGGATACCCCATACTGCGCACCACAGCGCGCCTGCGCCGAGGTTGCCGTGTCGTCCAGGGCCAGGGCGCGCTCGTACCAGGCACGACCTTCCTGGAAGTCGCTGCGAAACGCCCAATACTCCGCCATGGAACCGGCGATGCGCAGAGCCTGTTCTGCAACGCCCTGCTGCAGCGACCACGTCAGGGCGGCACGGACGTTGTCTCGCTCGTCATCCAGCCGCGTGAACCAACCGGTGGAGAAGCGGCCAATCTCCAGGTCTGGCTCCGCGCGAGCGGTCAATTCCTGGAAATACGCGGCGTGCCGGTCGCGTGTCGTGGCCTCTTCGCCATGGTCCTGCAAGCGCTCCAGACAAAAGGCGCGAATCGTTTCCAGGAGGGTGAAGCGAGGCTCGGCGCCGCCAACAACGACCCGAATCAGGCTCTGCTCCACTAGCCGCTCCAGGGAGCGCATCGCCTCTTCTCGCTCCAGGCCGACAACCGCCGCTGCAGCGTCACCAGTCCAGCCACCGGCGAAGACGGCAAGGCGGCGCAACGCAACCTGATCCTCTGCCGAGAGGAGATCGTAGGACCAGGCGATTGTGGCGCCAATCGTGCGCTGCCGTGCGGGCAGGTCACGCGGGCCGTCCGCGTGGAAGGAGACGCGCTCGCGCATCTGGGCCAACAGGAATTCTGGCGAGAAGAGGGCTACGCGCGGCGCCGCCAGCTCAATCGCCAGCGGCAATCCGTCGAGGCGGCGGCAAATCTCGGCGACGCTCGCCGCGTTCCCTTCCCCCAGCGCGAAACTCGGCCGCGCGGACCGGGCACGCACGAGAAAGAGGCGCACGGCGGGAAATTGCGCCAACTCCGACGGCGCAGGCACAGCCAGCGGGGGTAGCGGCAGCGGATCAAGCGGCAGCAGTTGCTCCCCATGGATGCGCAACGGCGCCCGGCTCGTCGCCAGCACCTGCAGCGCCGGACAGGATGCCAAAAGGAACGCCACCAGGTCAGCGACCGCCTCCAGCAGATGCTCGCAGTTGTCGAGCACCAGCAGCGTCTGGCGTGAGCGCAGGTATCGGGCAATCATCTCGCGCGCCGGGGTGTCGGGCAGGGGCGCAAGATCCAGCGCGGCGGCGATGGTGGCCGGCATCAGGACAGGGTCAACCAGCGGCGTGAGATCGACCCAGACCGCGCCATCCGCGAACGCGGCAAGAGCGTGCTCGGCGATAGCAATGCCGAGCCGGGTCTTGCCAACCCCACCCGGCCCGGTCACAGTCAGCAAGGAAACCGCGTCGTCGAGGAGAAATGATCGCCCGGTGACGATCTCCTCCTCGCGACCGATGAGCCGAGAGCGCACGATCGGCAGCGCACCGATTGGGTTCAGCGGGGCAGCCCTGACCATCGTCTAGTCGCTACTTGTTGCCGACGACATGCTTCCAGTGGTGTCGGATGATACCTTCTCGTCTGGCGAAACTCGACTGCCCCTCGTTTCCCCCACTCCTGGAGACTGTCCCAGACATTGCTGCCTGTACCTCGATACCCTGTCCTACCCCGCCACCTGCGATAGTCGGTAGAAGCGATAGAACGCATTCTCGATGGGGACCTCGGTCGCGCTGGCAAACCCGGCGGCATCGGCGTAGTGCGCAAAGGTGGCACGGCGCATGACCGTCCCGGTTTCAGCGGAGGGCTGCTCAACCATGCCCACCGGCAGGCAGTGCAGAACGCTGAAGCCGTACATCATTCGCTCCACCTCATCGCCGTTGGGGGCAAAGGTATCTGGCACGCGCTCGTCAACGATCAGCACCGTCCCATCCTGCCCCACCAGGCGACGCATCGCCGCCAGGACACTCACCGGATCGGACATGTCGTGGATACATTCCACGGCGAGCGCAAAGTCATAGTGCCCGGCCAGGGCCGGGTCACCGGCATCGCGCACATGAAAGGTAACCCGGTCGGCCACCCCGGCCGACACGGCATTGCGGCGCGCCGCGAGCACTGAGGCCTCATCGAGATCAAAGCCATCGACACGAACCTGCGGGAAGGCGCGCGCCAGGGCGATGCTTGACCATCCCTGGCCCATGCCAATGTCGGCAACGTGGGCGGGGGGATCCGCTCGCAGCCGCGCGGCAACGTCCGGCAGGGCCGGAATCCACTCCTGAGCGAGTTGGTTGACCAGGAGTGGGCGGGTGAACCCTGCCTGACCTTCATGCAGGTCTCGTCCATACGTAGCGAAGGGGACGCCCGCGCCCATGCGAAACGCCTGCAACACCTGGTGAACGGGTGCTACGACGCCCGCCGTAATCTGCGCCATCGGAGCACAGGCGCTGAGGCTGTCCGGGTCGACAAACAGGGGCGCGTACTCCGCCGGCAGGGCAAATTGCCGCGCGGCAGGAGCCTGCTCTGCGTTGGAGCAGGTCAGGATGCCAGCGCAGGCCTGCTGCTCCAACCACTCTCGGGTATACCGCTCGTTCGTATCCGCGCGGGACGCCAACTCCGGGGCGGTCGCCGCGCCGCTCTCATGCAAGATGCGGTAGAAGCCAAGTTGATCGCCGACGTAGAGACAGAAGAGCTCGAGCGTGCCGACCATGGAGAGATAGAGACGCTCGGCGAGTGCATCAGCCGAGGGAGGCGCGACACTAATCGTTGTATCCATGTGCTCGTTCCTTTCGTGTCTGACTGAGCGGTCACCCGCACGCACGCGCCCTCGCACCACATGCCCCGGTGCGGACAGGGCAACGCCATGTTGTCGCCTGCATCATCCGGCGAGTGCCGTGGCACATCCCCAGCATGCGGCCCGTGCGCCACGGCGTCATGCCGAGGAGTTCAGTAGAAATCTCAGTAGTTTGGGAACGAGAAGGCCGCTACGTGGGGCGGTTGCCATGCGCAGTCGCAGACAGAGTCGCGCAGGACGACGCCCTGGTCAGGCGCGGCCTCACACCGTAGCGGATAGGAAACAGGGTCCCTGGACACGGATCAGGGCAAGGTTCTGGGTGTGGCCTTAACCGCACGGGAAGATGCTCTGGGGGAGATACGCGAACACCTGGCCCCGCAACATTGCGCGGGGCCAGGCGCCGGGACGAAGGGAATTCTCGGCCTACTCCGCGCGGCCGTGGGCGCCCGCGCCAACCCGGGCAGCATCCGGGACAGTCACAGTCGGGGTGACGAGGACGGACCCGGTCACGCTTTGCGGGCTGACCAGGAGGCTGGTGGTGGGGCGGACCTTCTCGGCCTCGACCAGGCGCTCGGGTGAGGTAATCCGCACCTCGTAGGCGATCTCCCGCGGGTGGACCGGGATATCCGGGTGGGCCGGATGGCCAGCGCGTACTCCAGAACGTTCGCGCCCTGGCCGCCGTACGCCTCCGGGATGGTCAGCGCCAGGTAGCCTGCCGCGTGCAGATCGCGAAAGTTCTCAACCGGAAACGTGTTGTCGTGGTCGATTAGCTCCGCGCGGGCGGCAATAGGTGCGGCAAGCTCCTCGGCGAGCTGGGCGAAGCGTCGCCGGCGTTCCGTCCAGGGGTAGGACATGATGCTGTCGCTCTTCCTCAATACAGGGCTCTAGCGCAATCCCAGCGCTTTGCGTTGGCCAGGATTCGGAAATGCCTTATGGGTTGGAAAAGTGCTCGGCTGAAGTCCACGCATGGAATGACGCACTGCGCGCCTTCACTCTCGCCCTCGGTGACGACATCCAGGAGCGCACGGTACCGCAGTACGCCGCACGATCCGATTCCCGCAGAGCCAGGTTTGGTTGAAAAGAGGAGCAACCATCTTCTCGGCGTCGTAGTGGACAGTGACGCCGACGTATCGCGAGCGCAAGAGTTCATTCGTGCGGCACATGAGCGGGGCTGAAGGCACGGCTCAGATCAGGCTTGCACCGGAGCGCTGACAAAGAAGGGGTGGGCCGCGGTGGCCTATCTCGTCTTGTCATAACGCCGCCCCGCCCCTATACTCCCCCTGCTTGCTCCCGTCATCGCGTTTGGACAGATCTCGCGGGAAAGGTGTGCGCATGGATGGATCGCAGTTTGACCGGATCGCCCAGGCCATAGGCTCGGGGACCTCTCGTCGGAAGATGCTCGGAGCCCTGGCAAGCCTGGGGCTGGGCGGCGCGCTCGCCGCGCTCGATGTCGGGGCGGAGAAGCCTCACGAGCGCCTGCGGCGCCGCACGAGGCAGCACCGGCGGAAGCGGCGGAACGAGAAGCGCCGCAATCAGCGGCAGGACGGCAATGGCAACGGGAATGGTGACGGCCCCGGCCTCGGAGCTGGTTGCTATGACGGCCAGACCTGCGCGCAGAACGGTGATTGCTGTGGTTCGAACTGCTGCGGCGGGTACTGCTGTTCGGCGGTCTGCTGTGATGGGAGCTGCTGTAATCCGAATCAAAGCTGCTGCGGCTCGGGGTCCTGTTGCGACCCGAACGAAACCTGCTGCCTGGGCACCTTGGACGGTCAGTCTTTCCAGACCTGTTGCGAACCATCCAATCTCTGCTGTAACGGGAATTGTTGCTTCACGGGCCAAGTCTGCGTCGATGGCCTGTGCCAGGATCCCTGACCGCGGCGGCTGATGCGTGGAGGTCGTTTGCCTCGTGATGCGGGGGCGAGATGCTCGCATCACGAGGCAAATCTGGGTGCGCCATGCGAACGCGTGGAGATGACATCCGGGTTGTTGCTCCAAGGTGGGAACGGCACTGAGCCGCAGGTGCAGCAACTCACCACGGCCGGGTGCGGGAAACCGCGTGGCTACGGCCAACCCGGCCAACTCCTGTGAATTGCGCTTCCGCGACCAGAACTCTCCGATGCTATGGGCCGATACATGGCCGGGTGGTTCGGATGTCACCGACCCTCCGGCAATCCGGCGACGCATGACAAGCTCATGGCTGAGATCGTCATAAGCGGTAACGGTGGCCGCAACGCTCCTGCGCGTTGCGGCTCGTGTCAGCAGTTTACAGATCAGGATGCGGACGGATAGTAGAAGGCGTACGTCGCCTCGTAGGGCACGCGCGCTTCCGCGTTGGCGTGAGCCGCATCACACCCCTTGGCTGGAGCGTTACCACCCCTGGTGTCGAGCCGCTGGATGTAGGTGATCGTGGAGAACACGCCGCTCCCCGTATGTGACTTCGCCTCCAGCAGAAGCCAGGGGATCGCCTTCTCGCTCGGTGCGTCAGCGCGTGCGAGGACCGCGGCGACCACTGTGCTGCCGTCGTTGCCCTGCCACGTGGGACCGGCGTAATGGGTTGACACGACCTCACCCCGCGCATTGCGCAGGTCGGCTTCCGGCGCCTTGAAGGTCCAGGCATAGGTCGTGGGGGCTTCAGGCTTGGCTGCGCAGGCGTAGATCTGGACTCCCTGTGCCATGTACTCGAAGAGGAATACGGCATTACCCGGCGGCTTGAGGCTCGATGGGACTTTCCTGGTTGTCGCCGGCTTGCTCGGTGGGTGGGCGTGCCCTCCCCTGGCGGTCACCGTTCCCGCGAGCCCGGCGATCAGCACCAGGGCGGTGAAAAGCGTCAAGAAGCGAACCATGCGATTCACGAGTATCTCCTCTCACGGGCTCGGACGTTATCCGGCCCCTCATTCATAACGGTCGACATGCGCGTGGACGAGGCTGTGCTCCACATCGGAGGGAGTGATCCCGGGCGCCACCTTGGCGCCCGGTACGGTCGCGCATCCGACATCTCGAGACTACGCCCCGGTCAGACGGACCTCATCGGAGAGATATCCCACTTTTTCCCGACAGGTTCCCCAGGTTATCGGGCGTGGCGCCTCGCCAGGTTGGGGATATCGCGGATGCTCGGTGACGACGGCAACGCGAAAGGGAGCTTCCTGGCTCCCCTTCTCCTCACCCGTGAGTTGTCTGAACTGCTGAGTGCGCCTACCTGCTGAAGGCCTCCCGCAACGCGACGTGCTCATCGAGTTTGGCGAGCACTGTGTCCTGGTCCGCGGAAGGCACGTAGAAGACGACCCGGCTCACTCCCGCCGCATCCAGCTTCTTGAGGTGCTCGAGATCGGGCTTCGTGCCAAAAAGCGAAACGGGTAGCGGCGCACGCCCGGCCGCTTGCGCCATCGCCTGCAGCTGCACGATGCGCTCAGCAAGTTCTTCGGCCGTCTGGTGATCCTCCGGAAACCACTCATCCCCGAATTCCACGGCGCGCTCGGGCACGCGCGGGCCGTTGCCTCCGACGAGCAGCGGCGGACCTTCTGGCCGCAATGGCTTCGGCCACGACCAGATGGGACCGAAATCGACGTATCGCCCGTGGTACTCCGCGACCTCATTCGTCCAAATGGTGCGAATGGCCTGCACAAACTCCACAGTCGTCGTCCAGCGCCTGGCAGGGTCCGCGCCGTGATTGCGCAGCTCCTCCTCAACCCAACCGGAACCGATGCCCCAGAGCAGCCGGCCGCCGGAGAGCACATCGATACTGGCAAGAGCCTTGGCGGCGTTAAAGGGATCGTGCTCAGGAACGAGGGTCACCCCGCTGCCGATGAGCAAGGTGGTCGTGGCCCTGGCGGCGAAGCTGAGCGAGACGTAGAGATCGTAAGTGTGGGAGTAGTGAGGAGCGATATGCCCGGTCTGGTGGAGGGCCGCCGGCGAGCACGGCAGGTGCGTGTGTTCGGTGAAGAAGAGAGACTCGAATCCGCGCTCTTCGACCGCCACGGCCAGCTCATCCGGGCGGATAGCGAAGACAGCGGGAAAGCTGAGACCCTCGACGCTGACGCACCACTTCCGCGTGCTGCGCGAAGCCGGGATCATCACTCAGCGCTACCAGGGTACGGCAATCCTCAACGCCCTGCGGCGGGAGGACATGGAGCAACGGTTTCCCGGGTTGCTCGATGCCGTGATGGCGGCTGAGTAATGCCCAGGGGCGCCCAGATGCTGGAAGAAGCCGCGAGCAGGCAACCTGGCGGACGCGCGGCTGCGGCTGCCTGTGTGCCGGAACGGGCTGGGTTCAGGCTCGTCTCCGCACCTGGATCGGAGGACAGGGCACGGAGCCGTAGGTGCAGAAGATGCAGCAGTCCCCCTCGGCCGGGCGCAGCACCTCGCCGCAGGCCGGGCAGGTGTAGGCCAGCAGGCAGGAGAACGCCGGCATCTGCTCCAGGCGGCTGCTTCCGCACGCCGGGCAAGTGACGAGAGATTCGTGCGTGACGCTGACGCTCATGACAACCGCTCCGCGACCCCGGTCCTGGCCTCGCCCTCACCGGAGATTGGGGAGGCTACCCGCTTTCAACTCGATCTCGCGGTCTCGGGGTTGTCGTGAAAGCACTTTGGCTGCTCACGCAGGTGTATCCGACCGGTCGTGCTCCAGCATCAGGGCGAAGCCACCGAATGCCAGCGTGATCGTGGCGCCAGCAAAGGCCACGTTGATCGGCTCTTCGTACCAGGCGTGGGTCAGTTCCAGCTCAGGGCTGTTCGCGACCAGGTCGTCCAGGTGTTCCGCGGATTCCTGCACGCGGTGATCACCAGAGCGCATGTATGACGCGCCGTAACTGAGGACCCCAACACCAAGCGCGATGACGATGACCAGAAGCACCTTCGTCACAGGCTCCCACCCTTCACGTCAGCGTCGATCGTGACGGATGCCGTATTGACGCATACGGAGTGCCAGGGAGGGGAGTGACGCTCAGGGACATTCATGGCATGGCCAGCCGGAAATCCTGTGCGATATCTGCTGGTGTTCACAGGGAACTGGTTAGCCTGGCAGGGCCCGTCCGCTGCCAGGCTAACCAGGGAAGAAGGGAAGTTAGGCCGCAGTCCGCTTCAGGCTGCGGAGCGGGTGGTATGAGCTGAGGTAGAGGGGGTTCCAGCCAAAACCCTCGATGTCCTTGCGCAGCACGGTGTACCAGAGCTGCTGGCCGTAGTAGATGGCGGGTGGGTCCTGCTCCGTGAGGATGTTCTGGGCCTCCTTCATGATGGTGACCAGTTCCTCCTCCTCGGTGTAGACAGCGGCCTGCGCCATCAGCTCCTCGAAGCGAGGGTTGACCCAGCGGCTGGCGTTGCCACCACCGATCGAGCCCTTCACGAAGCTGGGGTAGAGCTGGTTGTACGGGTCGTTGTAGTCGGGCCACCAGCCACGGCCGCCGAAGAAGTGGGGCAGCGTCTCCGGATCGGCCTCGCTGTAGATCATGTCGGAGACTGTGGACGGGTCGATGGAGAGGATCTCCAGGGTGATGCCGATCGACTGCAGGTTGGCCTGGAAGAGCTGGGCTACCACATCCTCAACCGCGTTGCCGGACTCCAGCACGTACTCCTCGTTGACCCCGGCGGCCCGCAGGAGTTCCTTCGCCCTGGCCAGGTCCGTCTGGTAGAGGAAGATGTCCGGGTCGTAGCCGCGTACCGTCGTCGGCACCGGACCAGAGCGCTTGATCAACCCCTTGTAGGCCCCGTTCACGACGTCGTCGTAGGGGAAGGCGTAGCTGAAGGCGATGCGCGCGTCTCGGGAGAGTTTGGTCG
>DAOUDE010000122.1:0-19220 GCA_034431475.1 Thermomicrobiales bacterium
CTCAGGACTATACCCAGGGCACCGGCGCGGGCCAAGGCAACAGCACGAGCAACGGCAAGGGTCAGGGCAAGGGTAAGCCCCCAGGGCTGAAGACCGTGCGGTGCACGGAGACCAATTCGTACCGCTACGCGCCCTACCCGAGTGACGTGGCGCTCAACGATGAATTCGGGCTCCACTTCGTCCAGAACACCAAGACCGACAGCACGCCCGATTCGTTCTGCCCAGACGACGCACCAGTCGCCAGAGAGGAATTGCCCGAGTGCGTCACCTATACCGAAACCGACACGACTCTCTATGACGTCACCATCAGTGGACTGCAGGCAGGCGCAAAAAGCGCACACCACCGCGGCAGCCACCACCACCATCGCCGGCACCGGCACTAGCAGACCCGGACCAGATCACGTCGCGGGCGCACGGGGCGCCTTGCGCGACCAACCCCGGCTGCAACGCCCGGTGACATGCCCACCGGCGCTCCCGGATCCGCTGGCCAGGCTGCGGATCCGGGGCTGACCCATTCCACCAGGAGGTTGCCATGTTCGCGAACCCGCTTTGGCGTCACCTGACGATCGTCGCGCTGGCGCTGTCCATGTTCGTCCCGGGACTCGCCACACAAAGCGCCGCCCAGACGGACCAGAGCATCCTGCGTGTCCATCAGTGGCTCTACCCGGATGTCGTCGATCCTCAGAAAAGCTCGTTCACAAACGAGCTCGACATTCTGGCCATCGTGTACGAGGGGCTGACGCGGCTTGACGAGCATCAGGTGACGGTGCCGGCGGCGGCGGAATCCTGGGAATACAACGCGGACGCTACCCAGATCACCTTTCACCTGCGGGCGGGCCTGACCTACAGTGACGGCTCACCGCTGACCGCGGAAAACTTCCGCTATGCCGTCGAACGCACCTGCGATCCCGCCACGGCAGGCTCCTACCAATCGATTCTGTTCGTTGTTGCCGGGTGTGCCGAGTTTGCCGGCCTCACGATTGACGCCGGTGGCAACGCCCGTGCGTACACCGCCGCCGAGCATGAAGCGGCGCGGAACGCGCTCGGCGTGCGCGCGCTGGATGATCGCACCCTGCAACTCGACTTCACCCGCCCCGCGCCCTATTTCCACACGATCGCCTTTACCTGGGTGTTCTATCCGGTCAAGCAAGCGATTGTGGAGCAAGATCCGGACAACTGGTGGCGCTCCGCCGAGAATCACATCGGCAACGGGCCATTTATCGTGACGCGGATCGATCCGGACCAGCGTTGGTCCTTCGCGGCAAACAACCACTACCGCCTTGGCCGCCCGAAGCTCGATGGCCTCGAGTTTGTCTACATCGGGGACCCGGCGGTCTCCCTGCAGGCGTACCGCGCAGGAGATCTGGATATTCTGCACATCGGCGCCGGCGTGATCGACGAGATCCGGGATGACACTGAACTCGCGGGCCAACTGCTGGACTATCCACTTGCCGGCACCATGATGATGGCGATGCAGCTCACCCAGGCCCCGTTCGATGATCCGAAGGTCCGCGAAGCGTTTGCCTATGCGTTTGATCGCGAGACGTACTGCGCGGAGCTGGAGGATGGCACCTGTGTCCCGACGCTGTCCTGGATCCCGCCCGGCGTTCCTGGAGCCATCGAGACGCAGGCGTTTGCGTTCGATCCTGTAAAGGCGAAGCAGGCCCTGGCCGCGTCAACCTATGGCGATCCGCAGGCCCTGCCCGCCATCACCCTGACGTACTACAACGACGATCCGCGCGAAGGTGAGCGGGCCGAATGGGTGGCCGGGCAGTATCGTGACCTCCTGGGCATCACGATGAACCTGGCGCCCATGGACGGTACGACCCTCTCCAGCCTGACCAAGGACGCCGCCACCCATCCGCAACTGATGCTGTATGGCGGGTGGTTCCAGGACTACCCCGATCCCCAGAACTGGCTGAGCCTCTACTGGACGTGCGATTCGGTCTTTGCACGCCCCATCGGCTACTGCAACCCGGCCTTCGACCAACTCGTGACGCAGGGGGATACTACCGTCGATCCGGCCGAGCGGCTCCCCTTCTACGAACAGGCTGGCCGCGTGCTCGTCGATGACGCTCCGGGGATCTTTCTCTTCAATGCGGAAGGGCTCTTTCTGGTCAAACCAACTGTTGCTGGCCTTGCCCCAACGGCGAGCTCGAGCGACTGGCCGGGCCAATATGCTTCGCTCATGAGTATCGAGAAGTCCTGACGAGCGTGCGCGCCTCCGTCAGTCAGCAGCGGCGGCGATGATGGGCATCGCCTGACATGCACCAGGTTGACGCGGCCGCCTGCCGCTGCGTGGCCGCGTCAGCACACCTGACCACCCGCGAAGAAGCGACGTTCTACGCGACATCTCAGCCGCAATCGGGCACACTACGCGCAGCATTCCGCCGCCTTGCGTATGGTGAGCTGCCTGTGGCTTTGCCTGTCTCGTCGCTGCGTCGAACGGTGCCTGTTCCGCGGACGCGCCTCATCGGCCGCGAGGCGGACGTGGCCACCGCGCACCTCTACCTCCTGGACGACGCCGTGCCGCTGCTGACCCTGACCGGGCCCGGCGGCGTCGGGAAGACACGCCTGGCCCTGGCGATCGCGCAGGACGTTGCGGCGCACTTCGCCGATGGCGTGGACTTCGTCGATCTCTCGCCCCTGACGGAATTGGGCCTGGTGGCCGCGACGGTGGCTGACACGCTTGGCGTAACCGTCGGCGCCACTCTCTCCATTACGGATGCCATCGTCGCTCACCTGCGCGCCGAGCAGCGGTTGCTCATCCTGGACAACTGTGAGCAGGTTGTGCCGGCCGCTGCCAGCGTCGTCGCCGCGCTGCTCTCGCGCTGTCCAGCGGTCCAGGTGCTGGCGACCAGCCGGGCGCCGCTCCATATCCGTGGTGAGCAGGTCCTGGCCGTGCCCTCGTTGGCGGTTCCCCTGGAAGGCACGATGGCGGTGGATCAGGTGCAGGAGTCCCCCGCCGTTCGTCTCTTCGTGCAGCGGGCACGCGCGGTCGATGCCACGTTCGCGCTGGATGGGCAGAACGCCGGGGCAGTCGCCGAAATTGCCCAGCGCCTGGATGGCCTGCCCCTGGCCATCGAGTTGGCTGCCGCCCGGGTGACGGTCCTCTCGCCAGCAGCGCTCCTGGCGTTGCTCAGCCAGCGCCTGCACCTGCTTACCGGCAACCTGCGCGATGTCCCCGCCCGGCATCAGACGATGCAGGCGGCGATTGCCTGGAGCTACGACCTGCTCAGCCCGGAGGATCAGGCCTTCTTCCGCCATCTCGCGGTCTTTACCGGCGGCTGGACGCTGGACGGGGCGCCTGCAGTGAGCGCGTTACCGGCGGCGGAAACACTGGCCCGCCTGGACACGCTGATCGACCAGAGCCTGATCGTCCGGCAGGCCGGGCGTGACGAAGCGTTTCCACGCTACACCATGCTGGAGACGATCCGCGAGTATGGGCTGACACAACTGGAGGCGAGCGGCGCGGCGCCACTGACGCGGGATCGACACGCGAGGTACATGCTCGCCCTGGCACAGCAGGCCGAGCCGGAGGTTGAAGGCGCAAACCAGATCACGACGCTCAAGCGGCTGGAGCTTGAGCAGCCAAACTTCCGCTCCGCACTGGAATGGTCGATACGTGAAGGTCAGGCAGATCTGGCTGTGCGGCTGTCCGGGACGCTGGCAAACTTCTGGCGTCTCCACAATCACGAGCGGGAGGGGCTTGATTGGCTGGTGCGCGCCCTGGGGCTCGCAGGTGAATCTGACCTGGTCGCCCGCGCGTGGGCCCAGATGCGATTGGGGCTCCTCGCCGCCGACATCGGCGAATTGGAGCTGGCCACGAGCATGGGGGAAGCAAGCATTGCGCTGGCGCGAACGGTTGGTGACCAGACCCCGCTGCATCATTCCCACTTCCAATCCGGCCGAATGCTGGTCGCCCATGCACTCTTTCTTTTTGGCAGAACGCTCGTCACGGTCGAAGACATCGACGGGGCCGAATCGGCCCTGCGCGAGTCCCTCCATATTTTTCGCCAGACCCAGCTCCCTGGCGGCATCGGGGCCGCCGCGAATGTCCTTGGGAACCTGCTGGAACTGCGCGGAGATCTCGCGGCGGCGCAGGCGTTATTCGAGGAGGGCCTGGCGGTCTGCCAGGAGACCGGCAATGACGAGGAGATCGTGGTCAACCTCCTGTGCCTCACGGGTATCGCGAGCCGCCGCGGTGACGCCGACCGCGCCCTGGCGATGGCCGAGGAGGCACTGGCGCGGGCGCGAAAGGTTGGCCGCGAAGTGCGGTTGGCCTGGACACTGACCGAAGTGGGGCGACTCGCTGCCGACTTCCTCGGCGATGATGTGCGAGCAACTGCCTGCTTCCGCGAGGCAGTGAACCTCTACCAGGAGCTCGTCGTTCCCTGGTGGACCTCCGCCGATACGATCGACATGCTCCGCGCGCTGCACGGGCTCGGCCAGGCAGCAACGCGGCTGGGAGAGTACGCCACTGCGGGGCGCGCCTTCGAGGAAGAGCAGGCCATGGCGCGGGCGGCCGGGGACCCAGTCGGCCTCGCACGAGCCACGATGGGACTGGCGGAACTCGCGTTCAGGCGCGGTGAAACTGCGCGGGCCACAGCCCTCTGTCGAGCGAGCCTGAACAGCCTGTGCGAGATCGGCAACTGCCAGGAGCTGCGTCCGCACTGGCGGCAGGAATGGGCCTCCCTGGCCCTCGCCGAGGGCTTGCGCCTGTTGGCCCTCGCCGAGCGTGCCAGCGCACCCGAGCGCGCGGCCCGGCTGCTCGGCGCGGCCAGCGCGGCGCGAGCAGCGACCGGGAGCGCAGTTCACGTCGCCGAGCAGGCGCGAGGGGAGCAGGACATCGCCCCCCTTCGTGACGCCCTTGGCGAGGTCCCGTTCGCAACCGCGTGGGCTGCGGGATTTGCGCTCTCCGCCACGCAGGCCCTGGCGGATGCCATCGGCATCATGCCGCCGGCGTCGAGTGTGGCGCCCGCAGAGTCGGCGCTGGCCACTGTCTCCGCGCAATCCTCCTCCTTCGACCTGACCCGGCGCGAGCGGGAAATCTTGACCCTCCTCTGCCAACGCCTGACCAACCCGGAGATCGCCGCGCAGCTCTTCATTAGCCCCCGCACCGCTGGTACTCATGTGGCCAACCTGCTGGGCAAGCTCGGCGTGGCGAACCGCCGCGAGGCCGCCGCCTTTGCAGTGCAACACGGGCTGCTCTGACCACGCTCCCACGTCTTACCTACGAAATCTAGGTCATTTTCTAAGTCACTCTGACGGATGTCTATCCGTGACGGCAGGCGCATCCTGAGCGCGTGCCATCGACATGGCGCCGCGGATCCAGAGGCCAGTCTTGCGTTCAGACGCCGATGTCAGGAGTTTCCCATGCATGCTGTTCCAACCGTCATTGCCGCCGCCGAACTGCGCCGTCAGGATTTCGTCAACGAGGGTATTCGGGAGCAGTGGATCGCAGATGCCCTTGGTACCGTGGAGCGCTCGCGTCAGCTCGATACAGGATCAACACCCGTGTCGCTGGTTTCAGCTCTGTCTGCCGCTGTCGGTGTTGCCCGCTCCCACTTGAACAGCCTCGCTGCATCGGTCCTCGCTCTGAGCTCACAGTAGCGATCGTTGCCGGCCCCCACGAAAGGAGCCACCTCGTGACCACGATCACCGTTCAGGTTCTCCCGCCTCGCGACATCACCACTGAGCCGCGCCCATCCTGGCTGACCGCGTGGGCGGAGGCCCTGGTTGGCGCGTTGTCGGCGCTGCTGGCCGGTCCGGCGAGCGTCGATCCCGCCGTGGGGTTCCACCGCTAACCTCCGGGTCACCGCTCCAGGGAGGTGACTCTCCAACATCCTTCTCCACCTGGATAAGGACCCGCGAGACATCGTCGCGTCACGAGACGCAGCCGTGAGGCGCACGCCCGCAGCCGGCCTGGGCAGCCGTCAATCTGCCATTCGTTCGCGGGACACGTTGCAGACGACATCGCAGAGGAGCATGACCGTGTCAATCACTTCACGACGCACCCTCACGGGCCTCATGTTCGGCGCTGCACTGGCCGCTCCGGCCGTCGGCGCAACCTTGCTCACCCCACGGGCGAGCCGGGCCGCCACCCTCGGCAGCGCCGCACCCTCACCGCTCTCGGCCACAGAGGTCGTGGCCCAGATCACCGGTGCTGACGGGGTCATCCGCTTCGATATTGCCGAGGACGGCAAACGCTTTATCTGGGACAAGCCCGTCTTCGACGACGGCTTGCCCGCCCATGGCTCCACCTACATCTCCCAGGGCTACATCTACCCCGAGGGTACGCTCTCGGATACGGTCGATGGCGTCAACGCCGATGGCTCCCCCGAGTTCCCGGACCAGGTCCTCGGCCAGTGGAGCTGTTACGGCTGGTATATCGGGGACGGTGCGCACGCCACGCAGGGTCCCTGGGTCCTCTCCACCCAGCTCTACCAGTTCGGCTCCGAGTGGGGCGGCGCCACGCTGACCAGCGAGGGGTATGTCCTCTCGAACACGGGTGGGACGGTTCGCCGCGCCGTCACTGGCGGCACCGGCCCCTTCGCCGGCGCGCGGGGCGATCTGGCCGACACTAACCTCGGCCTCAACGAGACCGAGGGCGGTAACGCGCGGTATGCAGTGACGCTCACCGAGCGGTAAACTGCTCGATCACGACGACACTTGACGAACCGTGCTCTCCCCACACTCCCGGACCCGCTGCTGAGGCAACGGGTCCGGAAGCCGCCCATCGCTCAACGGGAGGTTGCCATGTTTGCGAACCTGCACCGGCGTCGCCTAATGATCGTCGCGCTGACCCTGGCCTTCCTCATCCCGGGCCTCTCCACGCAGAGTGTCGCCCGGGACGGCGAGAAGATCCTGCGTGTCCAGCAGTCGATCTATCCCGACGTCGTCGATCCCCAGAAGAGCTCGTGGACCAACGAACTCGATATCCTGGCGCTCATCTACGAGGGGCTGACTCGCATCGATGAGCACCAGCAGACCGTTCCCGCAGCCGCCGAGTCGTGGGAATACAACGCAGACGCTACCCAGATCACCTTTCACCTGCGCCCGGGGCTCACCTACAGTGACGGCTCACCCTTGACGGCGGAGAACTTCCGCTATGCCGTTGAGCGCACCTGCGATCCGGCCACGGCCGGCGGCTATCAGGCAATCCTCTTCGTCGTGGTCGGCTGCGCCGAGTTCGCCGGCCTGAATGTCGATGAGCAAGGGAACGCCCGTGAGTCCACCGCAGCCGAGCACGATGCCGCCCGCGCCGCGCTCGGGGTGCGTGCGCTGGACGACCTGACGTTGCAGCTCGACTTTACGCAGCCCGTACCGTACTTCCACACCATCGGCTTCACCTGGGTTTTCTTCCCGGTCAAGCAAGCGATCGTGGAGGCCAATCCCGAGAACTGGTGGCAGTCAGCCGAGAACCACGTTGGCAATGGGCCGTTCACCGTGAGCCGCATCGACCAGGACCAGCGCTGGTCTTTCTCCGCCAACGATCACTACCGCCTGGGCCGGCCGAAGCTCGACGGCATCGAGTTCGTCTACGTCGGTGACCCGGCGGTTGCCATCCAGGCCTACCGCGCCGGCGATCTGGATATCTCGGGGGTCAGTTCGTCCGTGATCGATGAGGTCAGGAGTGATCCTGCCCTGTCCACGCAGGTGCTGGCATATCCCCTCGCCAGCACGTTCATGTTGTCCCTGAACCTTACCGAGGCGCCGTTCGATGACCCGAAAGTGCGGCAAGCCTTTGCCTACGCCTTCGATCGCGAGACCTTCTGCGCGGAGTTGCAAGCTGGCACCTGTGTGCCAGCCTTCTCCTGGATTCCGCCCGGCCTCCCCGGCGCCCTGGAAACCGACGCCTTCGCCTTCGACCCGGACAAGGCCAGGCAGGCTTTGGCAGACTCGGCCTATGGCGGGCCGGAGAAACTCCCCGAGATCACGCTGACCTATATCAGCGATGATCCGA
Source organism: Thermomicrobiales bacterium (assembly GCA_034431475.1). Taxonomy (GTDB): domain Bacteria; phylum Chloroflexota; class Chloroflexia; order Thermomicrobiales; family UBA6265; genus JACCXM01. The sequence goes on from DAOUDE010000122.1 coordinate 7,967, forward strand.
GCGAAACGGGGCGAGCCGAATGGGTGGCTGGACAGTACCGCGACATCCTCGGCATCGCGTTGACGCTGCAGCCGATGGACGGGACGACCGTCTACGGGCTGAGTAACGACCTGGCCACCCATCCCCAACTCCTGATGTACGCCGGCTGGATCCAGGATTACCCCGATCCGCAAAACTGGCTGAGCGTCTACTGGACATGTGCCGCAACGGGCGCCAGCGTGATCGGGTACTGCAACAAGGCGTTCGACCAGTTGGTGACGCAAGGCGACACCTCCGCCGACGCAGCCGAACGCCTCGAGACCTACGCACAGGCGGGACAACTGCTGGTCGATGACGTCCCGGCGGTGTTTATCGGGAACGGGCAGGGCCACTTCCTGGTCAAGCCAAACGTGACGGGCCTGGCGCCAACCAACAGTGCGGACCAATGGCCCGGGCAGTACGGCTCGCTGATGAACATCGACAAGACCTGACGCGGACTCGCGCGTCCAGGGCGCCCTGACCAGGCAGCACGCGTGGCTTCGATGCGTGCTGCCTGGTCTCTACCCAGCGGATGCGGCCGTCAGTCTCCTCGCGGCCGCATCGGCACACCGGCCTTCTGCTGAAGTAGCGAGGTCCTACGCGACATCTCAGCCGCCATCAGGCACACTATGCGCAGCATCCATGCACCTTGCGTATCGAGAGCTGCCCGTGGCTGTGCCTGTCTCGTCGCAACGTTCATCGGTCCCGATCCCGCGCACGCGCCTTATTGGCCGTGAGCGTGAGCTGGCTACTGCATCCGCGTTCCTCCTGGAGGACGCAGTTCCCCTGTTGACCCTGACCGGCCCTGGCGGCGTCGGCAAAACCCGCCTGGCCCTGGCCATTGCGCAGGACGTGGCTGAGCACTTCGCCGAGGGCGTGGTATTTGTCGATCTGGCGCCGCTCGCCGATGCCGGGGTGGTGGCCGAGACGGTCGCGGATTGCCTGGGCGTGAGCCGGGGCGGGGACCACCCCATCCCCGACACCATCGTGGCCGCTTTGCGCACCGAGCAACGCCTCCTCATCCTTGACAACTGCGAGCAGGTGCTGGCTGCGGTGGCCGATCTGGTGGCGGCCGTGCTGTCGGGGTGCCCGGCGGTGCAGGTGCTCGTCACCAGCCGGGCGCCGCTGCGGGTCAGAGGAGAACAGGTCCTGGCCGTGCGCCCCCTGTCGCTCCCGGCATCAGGCAGCACGACACCGAGTGAGGTCCTGGAGGCGGCAGCCGTCCAGCTATTCGTGTACCGGGCGCGCTCCACCGAGGCCACCTTTACTCTGGAGGCGCAGCATGCTGCGGCGGTCGCCGCCATCTGCCAGCGGCTCGACGGGTTGCCGCTGGCCATTGAGCTCGCGGCGGCCCGGGTGACCATCCTGCCCCCCGTGGCGCTGCTGGCTCTCCTGAGCCAGCGCGTGCATGTCCTTGATGGAAGCCGGCGCGATGCTCCAGCACGGCACCAGACCATGCAGGCGGCGATCGCCTGGAGCTACGACCTGCTCCCGCAGGAGGAACAGGCGTTCTTCCGCCAGCTGACCGTCTTTGCCGGTGGCTGGACGCTGGAGGCTGCGGCAGAGGTTACGGCATTACCACTTCCAGAGACACTTTCCCGGCTCGAGACGCTGGTTGACCACAGCCTGGTGATCCGACGCCCGTCTCCTGATGCCGCTCATCCGCGCTTTGGCATGCTGGAGACGATTCGCGAGTTTGGGCTGGTGCGGCTCGCCGAGGGGGGAGAAGCGGACGAGGCACGGGAGCGGCACGCCACGTTCTTCATGACCCTCGCCGAAGCATCGGAGCTGCACTTGCATGGCGCGGGAAGTGATCAAGCGGGCTGGTTGGCCCGCATTGACGCCGAGTTCAACAACCTGCGGGCGGGAATCAGATGGTTCCTGGCACAGCATGATGGCACGCGGGCCTTGCGCGTCATCGTCGGTCTCGAGGGGTACATGGGCTCGCGGTTCAATGGCGCTGAGGTGCGGCCCTGGATCGAGACCGCGCTGGCCTTGGCCCCGGATGCACCGCCGACGCTCCTGGCCGGAGCGTACTTCAGCCTGAGCGTTCGGATCTGGCAGATGGGTGATGGTACGGCGGCTCTCGCCGCGGCGCAGGAGGCGTTGGCACAGGCTGAGGTGACGGGCGATCCCTTTGCCATCGGTCGCGCCCTCCTCAGCGTCGGCTGGGCCTGGGAGTTGAGTGGTGATGCGGAGCACTACCTCGCGGCCCTCGAACGCGCGGTCCCGCTGTTGCGGCAGTCTGACCGCCCTGACGTTCTTGCCCTCGCCCTGTCATGCCTGGGGGTGTTGCAAGCCGAATTCAATGAGCTTGCCGTCGCCCAAGCGCTGCTCGATGAGGCCCTGAGCCTGCATGTGCACCTCGACGATCCCATGGGACGGGCAACCGCCCTTGCCCACCTCGGTAATCTGGCCCGGGCCCAGGCCGACTATCCACGGGCCGTGAGTCTGGCTGCGCAAGCCATCGCCATCGCCCAGACGGTGGGTGATGAGGGCGTCATCATCATGTTTTCCGTTGCTGATCTGGCCAAGGTCATGTTCAAGACGGGCCAACCCGAGCGGGCGGCACGCATCCTGGGAGCGATTGCGGCCAGGCAGGAGGCGACCGGGTTCATGGTGGTCCTGGCGGACAACGAGGTCAAGCGGACCGTGACGGAAGTGCGTGCGGCGCTCGAGGACGTGGTGTTCTCCCGGGCCTGGGAGGCCGGTCGGCAACTGGCCTGGGAGGACGCCGTGCGGGATGCGCTGGCTGCGCTGGACCCCGAGCCAGCACCGACTCAACGACCGACCACCGCGGCCGTCGTCTTTGACCTCACCCGCCGCGAGCGCGAGATCCTCGCGCTCCTCTGCCAGCGCCTGACCAACCCCGAGATCGCCGCGCAGCTCTTCATCAGTCCGCGCACGGCGGGCACCCACGTCGCCAACCTCCTCGCCAAGCTGGATGTGGCAAATCGGCGGGAAGCCGCCGCCTTCGCGGTCCAGCACGGGCTGCTCTGATCAGCCTGAGCCCGTCCCTGCGCCAAACTACGTCACTTTCTACGTCGCACTGACCGATGGCAGCCCGCGCCCCCGGCTTCATCCTCAGCGAACACCCGATGGCCTGACACGCTCCCCGGATTCTTCCGTGTCACGCACCGGCCGCGGCCATTGCGGGCCGCCCAACGAACGAGGAGGTCACCATGGACTGCGACGTATCCACCAACCGACGCATTCCGATTGCCGGGCGCCGCAGTGTCACGCATCCCGTGCGCACGTTTCGCTGCGTGACGCAAGCGATGCGGCCCCACGAGCCACAGCCAGACCCGGGGCGGCGGGTGTTTCCCCAGCCACGGCGCAGCCACGACGAGGCGCAGGGCGATCGGCTTCCGCAGCAACCGCCAGTGCGCCGGGCGACGCCAGCCTCAAGCCACCACCGGCACCTACCCAGTCTCATCCTGACGCGTCGTGAGCAGGAGATCCTCACCCTGCTCTGCCAGCGGCAGACCAACGCCGAGATGGCGGCGGCGCTCTTCCTCAGCCCCCGCACCGTCGAGACGCACGTTGCCCACGTCATCGACAAGCTCGGGGCGGCCAACCGCCGCGAGGCCGCCGCCATCGCCGTCCGGCGCGGGCTGGTCTAGAACGACGTGCAGACCAGCGCCGTATCGGAGCGGAGTACCGATTGCGCGTTGAACTGCGCCTTGTACGCCTCGCGGATCTCTTCCAGCTTCGCGCTGCTCTCCGCAGCGCTCTCCTGCGGGTAGAGGATGATCAGCACTTCGCTCCCCATCTTGCTCGGCTCAACATCGTCCGGCCCCTTCCACTGTCCCAGCCCGGTGAGCAAGGTGAGGCCATCCGGGAAGCGCGGCGTGACTTCCGCATCCAGGAAGGCTTCAAACTCGTCGGGAATGACGCCGACCCCCTGGTCCATCGACGTGCCGAAATAGAGTTCGCCGCGCACCCATGCCTCGGACCCGGCTCCGAAGAGTTCATCCGGGCAGGCATCCACCGCCGAACTCGTTGCGGCGCCTACCGGGGTGGCCTCGCCCTGCGCCCGCGCGGAGGCAAAGGCTCCCAGACCGGCGCCCCCAACAAGCAATGCCAGCGCCATCGCGCCAAATTGCACGCGGCGGACCAGGCTGGGCCGGGGTTGCTGGGATTCCTGGCGTTCGTGAGACGGCATCGTGCGCTCCTCGTCCTTCTGCGGTTCGCCACCGAAGGCGCACGTCACCTGACGCGCACCCGAACGCACGCCAGCCTAACTGATCGGGCGCTTGCTGGATAGCGACATGGTTTGCGCGGGGAAGGGCAAGCCCAGGCTCATCGTCACGCGCTGCATCCCGCTCGGGCAGAAATTGCGTAGTTCCTCCGTATTTTGTACTCACGACATGCGCCGCATCGCTCCGCATGCTGGGCCTGCCAGCAGGTGCTGGCCGCTGGGGCCGCCCACAGGCGGTGGCGGGCCGGGTACGGAGGATGAGCATGGCGTCTGCAGCATCGTCGTCGTTCGATGTCGTCGTCGTCGGGGGCGGCATCGCCGGCTCCACCCTGGGCGGCGTCCTGGCGCGCGCCGGCCTCGGCGTGCTGGTGGTGGAGAAGGAGGCGCGCTTTCGCGACCGCATCCGGGGCGAGGGCACGTGGCCCTGGGGCGTGGCCGAAGCCCACGCGCTGGGCCTGCACGGCCTGCTGCGCGAGGCCAGCACGATCCCCCTGTACGCGGTTCACCGCTACGAGCAGGGCGTTCACGTGGAAACGCTGGTCGAGCCGGAACCAGGCAGCAGCCTGACGAGCATCGGCTTCTTTCACCCTCAGTTCCAGGAGGCAGCCTTCTCGTGGGCGGCGGCCCAGGGCGCGCGCACGCTGCGGCCAGCCAAAGCGGTCACCTTTGCCAGCAATGGCCGCCCGCAGCTCACCCTCGTCACCGAGGACGGTGAGGTCACCGTCAGCGCCCGCCTGGTCGTCGGCGCGGATGGCAAACTCTCGCGGGTGCGGCAGTGGACCGGCGGCGAGAGCGTGACCGACCCCGAGCACCACCGCATGGGCGGCGTCCTCATCTCCGGGGCCGTGATCGACCGCGCCCACGACAATTTCGCCTGGTTCGAGGGCGAGGCGATCAACTGGTTCGCCGCCGGCCCGGAGATGACCCGCCTCTACGTAGAAATGACCGCGGCCCGCCTGCGCGAAACGGGTATCGACCGCTCGTTTCCCGCGCTCATCGCGTTCGCGGCGGCCCAGATGCCCGAGGGGGAACTGGCCAGCGTCACCCAGGAAGGGCCCTTCGGCTTCTTCCCCACCAACGACATCTGGGCGAGCAGGATTGCCGGCAACCACGTGGTGCTCATTGGCGATGCAGCGGGCGCGCCCGACCCCTCGCAGGGCCACGGTACGCCAATGATCTTTCGCGATGTGCGCGCGCTGAGCGAGCTGCTGCTCAGTGAAACCAACTGGGACCTGGCGATCGACGCCTACGCCCAGGAGCGGGCGCGCGCGTTCGCCGTGATCCGCGAACTCGACCGCTGGCACAACGCCTTCTACGAGATGAGCGACGATGCGGTGCGGCTGCAGGAAGGGCACGAGCGCGCCAAACACCACGACCCGGCGCTGGGTGGCTTCGCGCACATCGAAACGCGCGGCCCAGGCGGCCTGGTTGCCGACGAGGCGGCCCGGCGTCACTACTTCGGCGAAGACCTGCGCTGAGGGAAGAGGAGCGACGACCATGCCTGCCACCACACCGCCCCCACCCGTCCAGGCGTTGATCTTCGACATGGATGGCTTACTCGTCGACAGCGAGCCACTGACCGGCATCGCGCTCGCGGCCCTGCTCGAGCAGCACGGGTGCGTCGTCGACTGGAACGACCAGGCCCTGGTCGCGCGCCTCATGGGCCGCCGCATGACCGAGATCCTGGCCGTGCTGGCGGACATCTGCGGGATCACGACGCCAGCGGATGAGCTGAACGAAATGCTGGAAGCCCTGCGGGTCCAGACGCTGCGCGGGCAGTTGCGGGCCATGCCGGGAGCCGTTGACCTGATCGCCTACGCGGCCGCGTGCGGGCTGCCGCTGGCCCTGGCCACCTCCGGCCGGCGCACCTACGTTGACGCCGTCCTCGCCGAGGCCCGGCTCACCGGCTGTTTCGCGGTCGAGGTCACCGGTGCGGAGGTCACCCACGGCAAGCCCAACCCGGAGACCTACGAGCGGGCGGCCAGCCGCCTCCGTGTGGACGCTGCCGCCTGCGTGGTCCTGGAAGACGCCCCGAACGGGATTGCCGCCGCCGTGGCCGCCGGCATGCGCGCCGTCGCCATTCCCAACGTCTACACCCGGGACCTGCCGTTCGTCCCGCCGCCGGAGGTAACCCTGCCCGATCTGCACGCCGTCATCCCCTGGCTGTGGCAGCAGGGCCACGCCGCCAGTTAGCCGCGGGCCGGGGATGACGTAGGGAAAAGATACGCAGGCCGCGCGCGGGCGCTTCCGGACGGATGGAGAGTATTCCGGTAATCCCTCCCGATGCCAGAGGCCGCCGTGACCGCCAGCATGGGGGCCATGCCTGAGCGTTCAGGCCGCTGTGTACGCATAGCATCCGGTCTCGGGAAAGGGCTCCCATGTCTCACCTGCTGACCCCTCTGGCGGCGCATCCGCACGATCCGGGCGTTCCCTCACGCTCCCGCCGCGCGCTGCTGCGCGGCAGCATCGCGCTCGGGATCGCCCTGGCCGCGCGGGCAGGCGCGCCGCCACGCGCTGCCGCCGCGATGGCAGTGCGGGTGGCCGCGCCCCGGATCACGCGCCCGGATGACTGCCGGACGACCGTCTCCGTCACCATTACCCTGGCCGATCTGCCGGAAGCCCGCGCCTTCCTGCTCTACGGCGATATCCTCGAAGCAGACATCGGCACGGAGGACGCCGAGTTCTGCTGCACGCTGCGCCCCCAGCACGCCGCGGCTACGCCGGGTCAGGTGCGCCGCGTGACCCTGACGCAGAACGCCATGGCGGTCGATCTGGGGCTGGTCAAGGGGCTGGGCCCGGCGGCAACCGAGGCGTATTCGCCGGACCTGGTGGAACTCTTCGCGCGCATCTGGCTGCGCGACCTGGCAACGGATGAGACGCTGGGCCCGTGGGATTCGCCGCAGCGCATCGCGGTCAGCCGCGCGCTGCCCGGCTGGATGCCCTCCACGAGCCTGCAGGGCAACCCGCTGCTGACACCGCGCGGACCTGCCTCTGGCATCCCCACCACGGACGACGGGCGGCCCTTGCCGCCATTACCCTGCGCGCAGTGAACGCGGCTCACCAGTGCCCTGGCGCCTCCTGCGCCCGCAGGCGATGCGTCTCGACGTCCGTGTTCTGCCCAACCCTGGCCCACGGCAGCATCCGCCCACGCGGAATGCTTCATACTGCCCCGGCGCACACCATGCTCCAGCGCCGCGCGGCGCGCCGTCATCCGGCTGATCGTGCCACTGCATCGTGGGAGGGACTCCGTGACAACTCCTCGTCTCAACCGGCGCACGCTCCTCGCGACCACCGGCGCGGCTGCGGCGTCGCCGCTCCTCGGCGCCAGCGTGGGCGCCCAGGCCACCCCGGACGCCGAAGCGGCCGCGGGGCCGCTGCACGGGATGAACATCCTGCTGTTCATGACCGATCAGCAGCGCGCTACCCAGCACTTTCCCGACGGCTGGGAGGAAGCCAACCTGCCCGGACTGCGCCGGCTGAAGGCGAACGGCCTCAGCTTCGAGCAAGCGACCTGCAACGCGACGATGTGCTCCCCCAGCCGCGCCACCATGATGAGCGGCCTCTTCCCGGCCCAGCACGGGGTGAAGTACTGCCTGGAGGCCAACATGCCCGCCCCGCAGTACCCCCAGGTGGAACTGGCCACCGATCTCCCCAACCTGGCCACGGTCATGGCGGCGGCGGGCTACGCCACGCCCTACAAGGGCAAGTGGCACTGCAACAAGCCGGCCAACGGCAACACCGCCCCCGCCCAGAAACCGCCCTGCACCCCCGACGAAGGGTGGGTTCCCGAGGATGTCAACCAGTTCGGGTTCCAGCGCTGGAACCCGCAGGACGCCGGGGCCAACCAGTTCATCTGCCAGGCGGGCGGCGGCGTGGTCGATAACGACGCGCGCTACATGACGGACGAGGGGGACGCCGAGGCGGGCCAGGAAGGGGCGCTGCCCTACCTGCGCTCGGCGGCGGCGCAGCAGCAACCCTTCTTCCTGACCGTTTCGCTGGTCAACCCGCACGATGTCCTCGCGTACCCGGCGGGGTTCGCCGCCTTCGGCTACGACAATGCCTGGCTGGCCAGCACCGGCGTGGAGCTGCCGGCCACGGTCGATGAAGACCTCTCGACGAAGCCGAGCGCGCAGGGCCAGCTCCAGAAGCTTTCCGCCCCGCTGCGCCCGCAGAACGCGGAGCAGCAGCAGAACTACCTCAACTTCTACGGCAACCTGATCAAGGCCTCAGACGCCTACCTGGTCCAGATCCTCGACACACTGGAGGAGCAGGGGCTGCTGGAGAACACGCTCATCATCTACACCTCCGACCACGGCGAGATGGGCATGACCCACGGCGGCATGATCCAGAAGAACTTCAACGCCTACGAGGAAACGCTGCGGGTGCCGCTCGTCTACTCCAACCCCACGCTCTTCCCGGAGGAGCTGCAGAGCGACGCGCTCGTCTCCCACGTCGATTTCGCGCCGACCCTGGCCAGCCTCTTCGGCTCCCCCGTCACGAATCCCGACTGGAAGGGCGTCGATTACGCCGCGCTCGTGCTCGATCCCGCCGCACCGGGCGTGCAGGACTACCAGGTCTTCACCTACGACGACTGGCAGGCGGGGCAGGCGCAGGGGCCCTACGTCACCGGAGCCAACCACCTGGTCGCCGTGCGCGATGCCCGCTACACCCTGGCCCGCTACTACGCGCCGGATGGCAGCGCCCCCGACGAGTGGGAGTTCTACGACCGCGAAGAGGACCCCACGCAGGCCACGAACCTCGCCTGGTCCGGCGTGACCCGCGATGCCGAGCAGGAGGCGGCCTTTCAGCGGCTGCGCACGCTGCTGGACGAGGTGGAGCAAACGCGCCTGCAACCGCTGGCGTAACGGTGTCCGGGGGCGGGCAATGGCCGGCGCCCGCCCCTCAGCGCGCCGGGTCGGCCCCGGCGAGGATGCTGGCCACCACCGCGTCCGGATCGCGGCGGCCGGCCTCCCGGGCTGCCGCGAAGCCTGCCGGAGCGAGCCGCTCCCGCGTGTGCGTCGTGACGCGCTCGATGGCGGTCCCGAGGTCAGGCGAGGGCCGCCCGGCTGCGGCGTGCAGGAACGCCTCGACCGCGCCAAGCTGGGTGGCGAGCTGCGTGGGCGACGCATCCACGTTTGCCACCACGTACGCGCCCAGCAGGCAGCCGATGGCCATCGCAGAGCCGGCATGGTGCTGCGGCGCCAGCGCCTCCCGCACGATCTGCCGCGCCCGCGCCCGGTCCCCCAGGCCGCTCAGGATCACGGCATACTCCGGCACGATCATGGTCACGATGTAGGCGCTTCCGGCAGAGCGCCCGAGCGCCAGGGCCGCCTCGTACGAGGCCCGGCTCTGGGCGGCATCGCCGAGGAGGTACGACAGGGTGCCGTGCAGGGCCGTGACATACGCGGCCCAACTGCGGTCCGCCGTCGAGGCCGCACCGGCAAACCGCGCCAGGCTGAGATCCACCGCGTCTCGCGCCGCCGCCAGCTCCCCCTGGCTGGCGAGTGAGAGCGCGCAGATGAACTGCGCCCGCGCCTCGTCCAGTGGCCGGGGTGTCTGCTGCAGCATGGTCACCGCCCGGGCCGCCCACGCCGCCGCCTGCGCCCGTTCGCCGCTGGCGAACCCCATGGCCGCCGCCGTGGTGAGAGCGCGCGCGTGGACAGCGGGCGGCAGGGCGGCCTGAGCGAGCTCCATCCGGGTAAACCAGTGCCAGGCCTCCGCGCTAAGCCCGGCCCAGAACCAGTATCCCCAGAGCGCGGCTGCCAGGCGCAGCGCGGCCACCTGGTCAAACTGCATCCCCCACGCCAGGGCGGCGCGCAGGTTGCCGAGTTCGGCGGTGAAGCGGGCAAACCAGCGCTGCTCATCCGGCCCCAGCAGGTGGGGTTCCGCCCGTTCGGCCAGATCCGCCAGGAAGGCGAGCAGCTCCGCCGCCATCGCGGCCTCTTCCCCACTTGCCGCCAGTTGCTCCTGCGCGAACTCGCGCACGGTCTCCAGCAGCGTGAAGCGCGGCTCGGGCGCATCGGCATCGCCAGCCACGGCCAGGTTCTTGTCCACCAGCGCGGCCAGGACATCGAGCGCCTCCCGCGCGGGCTCCCGCCCCGGCGCTGGTGCGGGCACCACTGCGGGCGGCACGGCCCAAAGCCACTCGGCGGCGTCCAGGCCGAACCCGCCGGTGAACACCGCCAGGCGGCGGAACAGGCGCTGTTCGTCCTCCGGCAGCAGGTCGTAACTCCAGGCAATGGCGTCGCGCATGGTGCGCAAGCGGGCCGGCTGGTCGCGCGCTCCGCCCGTGAGCAGGCCCAGCCGGTGCGCGAGACGGCCGAGCAGGGCCGCAGGCGGGAGCAAGCTGCTGCGCGCCGCCGCCAGTTCGATGGCGAGTGGCAGGCCATCGAGGCGGGTGCAGATGGCGGCCACGGCCGGCCCGTTCGCGTCGGTCAGCGTGAAGCCAGGATCGCGCGCCCGCGCGCGCTCCACAAACAACTGCACGGCGGGCGCTGCCGCCAGCGCCGCCACCGGTTGCCGGCGGTCCAGCACGGGCAACGCCAGCGGGTGCACCGGGTAGGTTTGCTCCACCGTGAGCCGCAGCGGCTCGCGGCTGGTGGCCAGGATCTTCAGGCGCGGGCACGCTGCCAGCAACTCGGCCGCGATGGGCGCGGCGGCCAGGACATGCTCGAAGTTATCGAGGATCACCAGCAGCTCCCGCTCCCGCAGGGCCGCGTGCAGCCGCGCGAGCAGCGGCCCGTCACCATCGAGCATCGCCAGCGCCGCCGCCAGCGTGGGCGCAACGTGGGCGGGGTCGGTGATGACGGCAAGCGAGACGAACGTCGCCTCCTGCGCGTACGCGGCCTGCAGGTGTGCCGCTGCCTGCAGGGCCAGCCGCGTCTTCCCCACCCCGCCGGGGCCGGTCAGGGTGACCAGGCCCACGTCCTCCCGGCGCAGCAGTGCGGTGACCGCCGCCACGTCCTGCGCCCGCCCGATCAGCGCGGTGCGCGGCAGCGGCAGCGGCGACAGGGCCGCCGGGCGCGCGTTCCGGCG
>DAOUDE010000123.1:0-22287 GCA_034431475.1 Thermomicrobiales bacterium
ATGAAGCTGGAACTGGTCTACGTGCCGGTCACGGATGTGGACCGGGCGAAGGCGTTTTACGTCGAGAAGATCGGGTTCAACGCGGATCACGATCACCAGGTCAATCCGGACCTGCGCTTCGTGCAACTCACGCCGCCCGGCTCGGCGTGCTCGATTGCCATCGGCACCGGGCTGACCGAGATGGCGCCTGGCTCCGTCAAGGGGTTGCAGATGGTGGTGCAGGATGCCCACGCCGCGCGGGAGGAGCTCCTGCAGCGGGGCGCGCCCGTAAGCGAGGTCGAGGTTCTGGCGTGGGGCGCGTTCGTCTACTTTGCCGACCCCGACGGCAACACCTGGGCGCTGCAGGAACTGCCGAAGCGGGACTAGCGCCGCCTACGTCACGATGCGCATGGCGAACACCCGGGCCAGGTAGGAGGCGAGCGCGCCGGTATCTTCCAATGCGCCCCGGTACCCGAGGTAGCCGTCGGGCCGGACCAGCGCCGCCAGGCCGGCGCTGGCCCCGAAACGACGCGCCAGCGCACCTTGCGCGTCTGCCAGGGTGATCGCGCCCGCCACCGCGTCGGCCGGGATGGGCGTGATACACACGAGTTGCACGGCATCCCCGACGATGGACTGGCTGACCGCCGCGAGGTCGCGCAGCGCGCGGTCCCGCTCCGGCGTGGTGTCGGAGCCCGCAAAGAGCAGCAGTGCCCAGCCGTGCGCGAGCAGGTCATACAGCCGGGCCGGGCCACCAGCGGCGGTCTGCACGTCCTGATCCGGGACGCGATCCCCAGCCACCAGCCCCGATCTCTTGCGCCGCACGGACGCGGCGTCTACCGCCAGGAACGACCCCCGGTAGTTGACGTTCAGTTGCCCCAGGATGGGCAGCATTCGCTGCCGCACGCGGGGCTGCTCCGCCAGTAGTGGGATCAGGTGGCGGCGCACCTCCCGCATCAGATCGTTCTGGGAGAGCACCGCGCGGGTGGCGAGGTCGGTGTTCCGCAGCAGCTCGTGGGCGATGGGCGCGCGCTCCGCCTGGTAGGTCTCGAGCAGCCCGGGCGCGGCCTGCCCGCGTGCCGCCAGGGCCAGCTTCCACCCCAGGTTGCAGGCATCCTGGATGCCCGTGTTCATGCCCTGCCCACCCACGGGGCTGTGGACATGCGCCGCGTCCCCGGCCAGGAAGACCGGACCCTGGCGATACCGCGTCGCCTGGCGACGGCTGATGCGAAAGGCCGAGGCCCAGGCTGGTGCGCCCTGCACGCGCAGAGGAACGCCGGTACGCTCGCGCAGAATCTCGATCGCGCGTTCCCCGATTTGCGCCTCGGTCGCGCCGCTTGGCATCTCCGAGTCTTGCGCCAGCGGCAAGATGGTCCGGTAGCGGTTCGCGCCCGGCAGGGGCAGCACTGCCGCGAGGTGCTCCCCGCCGATCCAGACGTGCGCGGTGTCGTGCGGCAGGTTCCAGTCGAGGTCGAGGTCCGCCAGGATGAACTGCTCCGCGTACGCCGCCCCCTCGAACGGGATGCCCGCCACCCGGCGGACCAGGCTGTGCGCGCCGTCGGCGCCCACCAGGTAGCGTGCCCGCGCCTCGCGCTCCCCGGTCGCGTCGCGGATCGTGGCGGTCACGCCGTCTCCCTCGACCCGATAGGAAAGCACCTCGGTCCCGCGCAGGACCGCGCCGCCCAGCGCCTCCAGCCGGGTGGTCAGAATCCGCTCGGTATCCGTTTCATCGATGACGGTCAGGGTCACACCGTCCGCGTCCGCTGCGTCGAACGTGATGCAGGCCAGCGTGCGCGGCCCTTCCTCCAGGCAGAGCGCGCGGGGCTGCACCGACGGCTGCAGCGCACTGCGGGGAATGCCCAGCAGCCGCAGCATCTCGCCGGTGCGCGTTTGCAGGCCGATGGCGCGCGAGGTCGTTGGCGGGGTTGCGTCGCGCTCGATCAGCAGGAAGGGCACGCCGCGCCGCGCCAACTCGATGCCCAGCGTGAGGCCGGTCGGGCCAGCGCCCACGATCAGCACGTCATGGATGGAGTTGGCCGCGCACATGGTTGATCTTCCTCGGTGACGTACCCTTGTCGCCCACACGATGTCTGGAGGAGATGATAGATGCGTCGTCTGATTACCCTGTTGGGACGCGCCAGCCTGGCGGTGTTCTGCACGCTGCTGGTGGCGCTGCCCGTGGCGGCGGCCGACTGGTCCCTGCCGCCCGCGAACGGCAAGTTCGATTACCAGATCGGTGGCGATTACACCCTGCCCAGCGGCGTGAAGGTGGTCTCGCGCGATTGGTTTGCGGGCGCCGCGCCCGCAGGTGTGTATGGCATTTGCTATGTGAACGCCTTCCAGACCCAGCCGAATGAGCCGGATGTGGACCGCCCCGACGAGAAGGACAACTGGGACCCCAACCTGGTGCTGACCGACCTCGGCGATGACCCGAACTGGGACGGCGAGTACCTGATCGACCTCTCGACCGCCCAGAAGCGCACCGCCGCCGCCGCCTGGGTGCAGCAGATGACGCAGGCGTGCGCGGACAAGGGCTTCCAGGCCGTGGAGTTCGACAACCTCGATTCGTGGACGCGCTTCCAGGATTCCCCGCTCGCCGCGCAGCCACCCTTTGGCCGCACCGAGGCCGTGGCCTACGCCACGCTGCTGGTAGCGGACGCGCACGCGGCAGGGCTGGCTGCCGCCCAGAAGAACACCGCCGAGTTGAGCACGACTGAGGCGCGGACGCAGATTGGGTTCGATTTCGCCATCGCCGAGGAGTGCGGGCGCTGGAAGGAATGTGGCCGCTACCGCGCGAACTACGGCAACCTGGTCTACGTCATCGAGTACCGCAAGAAGGACTTCAAGAAGGACTGCCAGAACAAGAAGCTGCGCAAGCGCCTCTCCATCGTGCTGCGCGACATCAACGTGACGCAGCCGGGCTCGGGCACGTACACGTACCGAGCATGTTAGGGGGCGCCGCTTCGCTCAGGGGGTGTCGCGCTGCGCGCTCAGGGGGTGAAGGAGAACGGAAGAACGAGGGGTAGCGGCCCTGCGCGGATCACGTACGTTCGAGGTGGCGCCCGCCTTCGGGTGTCGTCCTGAGCGAAGTCGAAGGACCTCGTCTCGCTTCTCCCAGGTCGAAGGAGTCATCCACCCTCCCCGTGTCATCCTGAGCCCGCAGGTGAAGGATCTCGGCCCAACGTGGCGCCTTCCTCCTGCAAAATCTCCTGCACAGCGCGCTCGGCGGCGCTGATAGCCCCGTCCATGCTGCCCCATTGCTCGATGGCCGTCTCTGTGCCCGCCCAGTGGATGCGATCAACGGGCGCGCGCAGGGCCGGGCCGTACCCGGTCCAGACGCCCTGCCCGAAGGCCGCTGTGGCTCCGCCGCGAATCCAGGGCATGCCCGCCCAGTCCTGCTCCAGGTAATCCGTGGCCTCCAGCGCCTGCGGGCCGAAACAGGCGGCAAACGCCTCCAGCACGGCGGCCTTGCGCTCGGCCACCGGGCGCGGACCCCAGGCGAGCGCGCCGCTGCCCTCGATCAGCCCGTAGAGCACACCCTGGCTGCCGTCTGGCGGGGAATTGTCGAATGCGCCGCTGATGACGCTGCCGGGATCGACATTGTTGATGAAGCCGTTGCGCCCGTCGTCACGCCAGAAGGGCGTTGGGTACGACGCGAAGACCTTGATCCCCCAGCCCATCGGGGTCCGCTGGGTGAGGTGGTCGCGCATCGCGGGGAGCGGCGGGTCGTAGGTGATTCTGCCGGCCATGGTGGGCGGCATGGCGACGATGACGTGGTCGGCAACCACCACGCCGCGATCATTCGTCAGCACGACCTGGGGGCCGGTCTGGTCGATGTGCCGCACCGCCGCGTTACAGCTCACGCGATCCCCCAACTCTGCCGTGAGTTTGTCGATGACGAGCCCGCTCCCGCCCACGACACGGCTCTCGAGGACCCCACCCTTCATGGTGAAGAGCCGTTCCGCACCGCCAGTGCTGGCCACCAGGAACAGGTAATGCAACAGCGAGAGGTCCCGTGGTGCAGCGCAGAGTGCGCCGCCAACCATGATTTCGAGCGTCGCGCGGGCGCCCTCGCAGAGGATGTTGCTGTCGAGCCAGCCCGCCATTGTCTGTGAATCCCAGGAGGCTGCCTCGGCCGCGGTCCAGGGAGCAGCGGGAGGCACGTCGGCGGCCATCAGGTCGAACTGGACGACGGCTGCGGCGATTTCGGCAAGGTCGGTCAGCGGCAGCGGCAGGAATGGCGTGTCATAGGGCACGGCCTTGCCGTCGTGGACGAAGGTGCCCTGCCCGGTGCTGAACGTTTCAAACGTCTCCAGCCCGAACTCGCGCAGGAGCGCGTTGATGTGGGTCTGGAACGCACTCACCCATTCGCCGCCCAGTTCGCAGACCGCGCCGCCGACCTGGCCGTTGCCGATCCGCCCATCAGGGTGCTCGCTCGCCTCCAGCACGACCACCGACTTGCCGGCCTGCAGCAGCCGGCGCGCCGCCATGAGCCCCGAAAGCCCGCCACCGACAACGGCAACTTCCACCGCAATCTGGGCCTGCGACACCGCCACACTCCCATACTGGGGGTGCCCACCCCGCGTGCAACAACGCTGGCGATTCTGTCGTGAACATGAGCGGGAATATAGCAGGGGGTGACGCTTCGCTAAGGGAGTGACAGGCTAAAGCCCTCAGGGGAAGCAGGAGCACGAGCGGCCATGAACCTTCACCGTTCTCCTTCACCCCCGAGCGAAGCGTCACCCCCTGAGGGCGTGAGGCCGTCTCCCCCTCGCGTAGTGGCGTAGCCCGCCGCCGCACTCCTATACTCCGGGCTTCGCTCGTACCCCATCATCGCCCGCCCGCCAGTGTCAGAGACGAGCGACGCACCAGCACCGGGGATGACCGTCCGCAAGTCGTCGTCTTGCTCAGTCTCCGGTGCGGGAGAGGCCCATGCTTCCGCCCCTGTCGTGCCCCCGCTTGTGGCGTACCTGGATTCGGCCCGTCCTGCTTATGGGTGCCGTCTGGACCCTGCTTTGCGCGGGGCAGGTCGGCGTTGGCGCGCAGGCGATGCCGGAAGCGCCGGTCTCCCTGCCGATGCCTCCTCCCCCACCGGCCGCCGTTCCAGCAGGCTTCACCAGCGCCAACACGGCGCGGGCGCGCATTCACGTCGCGCCGGGCAGCGCCCAGGATGCCGATGCCTTCGCGCGGGACTGGGGCCTGCTGATCGATGATGGCATGGATCAGCTCGACGCCTTCCTGACGCCATTCCCCGACAAGCTGGACATTTATGTCTACCCTGACGACGTTGCCTTCGGCCTGGCCACCGTGAACGCGCGGTGGCCAGAACTGGAACCGGGGCCGGTGCTGGCCAACCCGGGGATTGGCGACCTGGCGATCGACCTCGAAGCGTTCCAGCGTGCGACACCGCTGGAGGCTGAGAACGCGCTCAGGCACGGCATGGCGCACGTGGCCATCCGCGAAGCTTCGCGTGGGCGTGCCCCGCGCGGCTTCGATGAGGGACTGGCGGCGTATTTCGAGCAACCCGTTCCGGCCCAGATGGCGCGGCACGCGGCGCTGGTGCAGAACGCCCGCTCGAATGGCGACCTCCTGACGTGGTCCGATCTCAACCGGCCGCTGCCCCCCGAGGCCGAACCCGCCCAGATCATGGCCCACGCCTACGCCATGGTGGCCTACTTCATCGACCGCGACGGCGCGGGCAAGCTCGGGGAGTTCATCGGCGCACTCAGCAGCGAGCCAGACTGGCGCGCGGTGTTGCGGGAGACCTACAACCGCGCCCCGGTGGAACTGGAAGCGCAGTGGGTGGAGAATCTGCCTCGCTGGACCACGGGTGGCTGGCGCACCAACCTGCTGGCCGGGTTCGACCTGGAGCCTGCGCGCGATCTGATTGCCAAGGGGCACTACGCCTCGGCGCGGCGCGAATTGGAGCAATCGCTGCGCCTCTTCACCGATCTCAATGATGAGACGGGGATCGAGCAGATCAACGACCTGATGGCGCAGACCGATATTGGCCTCCAGGCCGAGACGCTGATGGGCCAGACCCAGGCCTCGCTGGAATTGCACGATTACGACCGGGCGCAGGACCTGCTCGGCCAGGCGCAGAGCCAATTCGAGCGGCTGGGCGGCGTGCAAGCGCCGGATGAAACCATTGCCGTTTACGCCGGGCTGTCGCGGCAGGGCCTGCAGGCGGAGCAGGACCTGGAGCGGGCGCGTGCCCTCTCCCGCCGCTGGGCCGATTACCCCCTGGCCCGGCAGGCGGCCCTGAACGCCGGAATGGCCTACGCGACGCTGGGAGACAGCACCGGCTACGAGAGCGCCGCCTCCGTGATGCGGGCGCTCGATGAGCGGCAGTTGCGGCTGGTGCTGCTGGTGGGAGGGCTTACGCTCCTGTCGGTCGCCTGGCTGGGCCTCTGGCTCTGGTCGCGGGGCAAATCGCCGCTGGACTGGGGGCACTGATGCAGACCACCCTCCCCCAGGCTGCCCGCCACGTCGCCCTCCCGACCGTGCCGGATACGACCCTTGCCCGGGACCATCTCTGGCGAACCTTCTGGCGCCCCTACTGGACCTGGTCCGACGCCCCCGCGCCGGAACTGGCCTCCGCCGACGCTCCACTGCCCGCGCAGATGGGCCTCGCGGGGCAGGCTGTGGTGACGGGGATCGATCGCATCCGGCGTAATCTGTGGATAAGCCACGCCGCCGTCTTCATCTGCCGGGGCGTCTGGCTCGGGTTGCTCGTGGCTGGCGTCCTGATGCTGATCGACCTGCTGGGTGGCCCGGTCTTCAACCCGCAGGTGGCCGGTGCAGTTGGCGTGCTGCTGCTGGTGGGTGGGGTGGTTCTCGCCGCGCTCAGCAAGCCGGGCCGGCGGCGCACAGCCCAGATGCTGGACCGCTCCTTCCGCTTGCACGAGCGGCTCGCGACCGCCCTGGACGATCTCGGGCTGGGCGTTCCCGAGCCGGGTGCGCGTGCGCCCCTTGTTTACCTGCAGGTGGCGGACGCCGCGAACGCCGTCGCGATGCTGCGCGCCGATCACCGCCTGCGCCCGGCTCTGCCGGTGCGGGAGATGGCGCTGGTTGTCATCTTCGCGTTGTTGCTGACCGTCCTTGCCTTCGCGCGGGGCCTTGGTGGCGGCTTGCCCGCCCTGGCCACCGCGCGCGTGCCGGTCTTCACCCCGGCCATCGAGCGCCCGGAACCACCGCAGCCGACCGAGGCGGAGGTGGCCGCCGCCGCTGCGCCGCCCACGGTGCAGGAGGTGCTGGAGCGGCAGGACCGCTCGGCGCAGGCACGGCGCGATCTCCAGCAGCTTGCCACGGCGCTCTCGGACCATGCGGCGACCAGCCAGGCCGCCGCAGATATCTCGGCTGGGGATTACGCCGCCGCCAGCGAGCAACTGCGCCAGGCCGCCCAGCAGACAGCGAATCTCTCCCCTGAGGCGAAGCAGGCCCTGGCGAACGACCTGCGCACCGCCGCTGAAGGCATGGACCCGGCCACGAACGGCTTGCGGGAGGCGTCACAGAACGCGGCGCAAGGCCTGGAGCAGGACCCGGCGGCGGCTGACGCGGGTATGCGCGATCTGGCCGATGCCGTGGAGCGCGCGGGGCAGGATGTGGTTTCCCAGAGCGACCTGGCCTCGGAGATGCGCAGCGCGCGCCAGGCCCAGCCCACGCAGAATGGCATCAGCCAACCGGGCAGCCGCACCCAGGCCGGTGGCGACCAGGGCGACCCCTCCTCCAGCGGCGCGCAGGCGAGCGCCAACAGCAGTGATCCCGGCGCAGGGGCAGACGCCAGCGCCGGGAGCGACGGCCGCAACGAGGGTAGCGCCCAGGAGCAACCAGGCAGCAACGAGAGCGGCTCGCGGGGCGAGGGCAGCGAGGCTGGCGGGCAGCAGGCGGGCGCGGGTGAAAGCGGCAACGGCCAGTCGCCCGGTGAGGGGCAGTCGGGCGGCCCGGGCGAAAACAGTGCCGGCGGCCAGGGCGCTCCCGGCGATGAGGCGGCGGCCGGCGCGGAAGGAACGGGCGACAGCCAGACCGCGCGCCCGGGTGGCGGCGCTGGCACGGGCGAAGCCGCGGAGCAGTCGCAGGATATCGGTGGTGCATCGACCTCCGCGACGGAGAACCAGGCGGGCGAGACGGCCGCTGCACCGAACGTTACCGAGGCGAGCACCGACGGCGATGGCGGAGGGCTGGGGCAAACCGGTGGCCCACAAACGGGCAACCTGGAGCGTGTGGCCCTCCCCTCCACGACCGGGTCGCAGGGCGTGCAAACCTCCGCCGATGGCGGCTCGGCCCTGCGTGGCTCGGGCGCCGGGGTGACGGCGGGCTCCGGGTTCGCGACCCAGGGCGAGGTAGGCGAGGCCGGGCCAGACTCCAACCGGGTGCCCCCGCAACATCGGGACACCGTCGAGCGCTACTTTGGGGGAGGCAACCCGTGAGCGCGACATCGGGCCGGCTCGCTTCCCTGCGGAATCGCGCCGCGCAGGCGCTCCGCCAGGCCGAGCTTGTGCCCACCCTGGAAACCAGCACGGAGCCGCCCCTGCTCGATGAGCAGACGCTGGCCCGCCTGCGCCGCCTTTCGCTCAGCGCCGGGCGCGCCCGCACGGAAGGGCTGGCCGGGGAGCACCGCTCGCGGCGGCGCGGCTCGTCCCCGGAGTTCGCGGACTTCAAGCCCTACTCGCAGGGCGACGATTTTCGCCGCATCGACTGGAACACCTACGCGCGGTTGGGTGGTCTCTTCGTGCGCCTGAGCGAAGTTACCACCGAGCTCTCCGTGCACATCCTGCTCGACAGCAGCGCCTCCATGGACTGGGGCAGCGACCCGCACGGGCCGACCAAGTTCGCCGCCGCGCGCCGCCTGACCGCCGGGCTGGCCTGCATCTCGCTCTGGCGCTTCGACCGCCTGGCCATCGTCCCCTTCGCCGAGAGCCTGGGTACGCCGTTCGGCCCGGTGCAGGGCCGAACACAGGTGACGCGCGCGCTGCACTACCTGCAACACCTGGAGCCGCTGGGCGGCACCTCCCTCGCGCCGGTCATCGCCGCGTACGCCCGGGCTCGCAAGCGTCCCGGCCTGTTGCTGCTCGTCTCCGACCTGCTCAGTGGTGAGCCAGACGACCTGCAACTGGCGCTGCACGACCTGCGTGGAAGGGGCTGGCAAACCGCTGTCCTGCACGTCGTCGATGACGCGGAGATCGACCCGCTGGCGACCATGGCCTGGCTGCGACAGGACGTTGCTGCCGCGGGCAGTCCGTCGCTGGAACTGATCGACCGCGAGAGCGGCGACGTTTTGCGCATGACCATCGAGCAGGATGTGGTGGACCGCTACACCAGCGCCGTCACGGCCTGGTTCACTGAGCTGGAGAACGCCGTGGTGGCCGAAGGCGCGGCCTACGCCCGCCTGCCTGCCGCCTGGGACCTGGGTGATCGCACCATCGCGCTCCTGTATGAGCAGGGGGTCCTGGCATGAGCCTGCTTGCCCCGCTCAGCCTGCTCGCGCTGATCGGCGTACCCCTGATCGTCCTATTCCACATGCGGCACACCACGCCGCCGCCGCGGCATGTTTCCTCGCTCCGTTTCTGGCAGGCCGCTGACCCGCGACCCGCCGACGAGCGCCGGTTGCGCCGCCCGCCGCTCAGCCTGCCGCTCCTGCTGCAGATCCTGGCGGTGATGCTGCTCGCGTTCGCCCTGGCTCGCCCAGCCACCGCCAGCCAGATCGCGGCCATTGCGCCGGGGCTGCACGGCGAGCCGCAGCACTTGCTGCTGCTGCTGGATGGCTCGACCAGCATGGCGGCCACCCCGCCCGGGGCGACCCAGAGCCGCTGGGAGAGCGCCCGGCAGGAGGCGCTGGCTCGCCTGGCGCCCCTGCGGGAGGGCGACGTGGTCACGTTCATGCTGCTCGGTGCGCACCCGCTGACGGAGACGGCCTCCAGCAACGCGGGACTCGTCTCGCTGCGGCAACGCCTGGCCACCCTGCCGTTGCCGGGCGGCCGCGCGGACCTCGATGCCGCGTTGGCCCTGGCGGCGGACCTGCGCCTGCCCAACCTCGAGCGGTCGCTCGTCCTCATCAGCGACGGCGCGGTGACGGTCGATCCCGGCGTGGCGGCTGCGACCGGCGCGCCGATCAGCCTGGTGGTGCCGGGCGGCGACTCGGAAGACTCCCAACGCGGGAACCTGGCGGTCACCGAGATTGCGGTACGTCCAGCGACAGACGGCAGCGGCACCCTGACCCTGTTCGCCTCGCTGGCGAATTACGGGACCGAACCAGCGGGCACCTCGGTGACCGTCATCGGGGATGGCCTCGACATCGGGCGCGGCGATACCACGCTGGCGCCGGAAGGCGAGCCAGCCTCGCTGCAGTGGGTGCTGCCGCCTGGCGTCGGCGAGATCAGTGTCCGCATCGAGGCTAGCGATCAGCTACCCGCTGACAACACCGCCACCATTCTGCCGCTGACCGACGACGCAGCGGGCGCGTCCATCGCGCCGCACATCCTGCTGGTGACTGATCTCCCCGGCGCGCTGGCGCGGGCCTTGATGTCCCTGGACAACGTGCAGGTCAGCGTGGAGCCGTCGGACAACGTGGCCGCCATCAGCGCCGCCAACTACGACCTCGCCGTCTTCGACCGCGTGGCGCCGCCAGCGGACCTGGTCGATCATCTCCCCGTGCCCTCGCTCTGGGTCGCCCCGCCCGCCGATGGCCCCTTCTCCACGACCGTGGAAGTCACCGAGCCAGAAGCCAGCCGTGTCCGCGCTGGCGACCCGCTGCTGGAGGGCGTCGATCTGGCGGGCGTGACCTTCGGCCCCACCGCCACCTTCACCCTGGGCCCGGACGACACCGAAATCGTCGGGTCAGAAACGGGTCCCCTGCTCTACCAGACGCAGCTCGGCACGCAGCCGGCGCTGGTGCTGACCACCGACCCCGAGGCGTCCAACCTGCCGAAGCGGGTGGCCTTTCCGATCCTGGTTGCCAACATGGTCAGCGCCCTCGCGCCGGATGGCATTCCGGCGGCCGTTCCGCTGGGCGAATCGCTTGTCTACACCCCACGCGCCGCCGCCACGCGCGTCGAGATTGCGCCGCCGCAGGGCGATCCCACCGAACTGGCGGTGCCTGAGGCCGGCCGAACCGATCGCGATGTCATCTTCACGGGCACGGGCGAACCGGGCATCTACACCGTGACCGAGTACGACGCGTTCGATCTCTCACTCGGGTCCACGAAGTTCGTGGTCAATGCCGGGCACCGCCTGGAGTCAAACCTGCGGGTGGACCCGAACCTCGCGCCGGCGTTGGCGACGGCCACCGGGGTCAGCACCACGGGCCTGCGTGAAGAGCGCGTCGATCTCTGGCCGCTGCTGGCGCTGGCGGCCCTGGCGGTGATTGTGGTGGAGTGGCTGTGGGCGCTCTGGGCGGCGCGCACCCACGTGCGCCGCGCAACGACGGCGATCTCGTGAACGGCCTGGTCTGGGCGCGCCCCGAAGCCCTGGCGCTCCTGCTCCTGCTGCCGGTGATCCTGCTCAGCGCGCTCATCTTTGGCGCGGGGAAGCGCAGCTTCCAGCGCAGCGCCATCGCCTGGCGACTGGTGGTGGCCGCGCTGCTGATCGTGGGCCTGGCCGAACCGATGCTTGCGTCCAGTACGGGCGCGGGCGGCGTCGTCTTTGCCATCGACCGCTCCGCCAGCGTCGATGTCGATGCCCAGGACGCGGCGGAACGGTGGCTGAACGACGCCCTCGCGGCCGCGCCGGGCGACCGCCGCGCGGCGATCGTCAGTTTTGGCGCGCAGCCGCTGCTGACCACGCCGCCCGGCGCCGCCCGCGGCATGGCGGAGCCGGGTGACAACGACGCCAGTGTCGACCCAGCGTTCACCGATATCAGCGCCGGTCTCGCCCTGGCGCGCGCGCTGCCTCTCGGCGGCGGACAGCGCGTGGTGCTCATCTCGGATGGCGCGGAGAACCTGGGCTCGGCGATCACCGAGGCGGCCCAGGCCGCCACCGATGGCACCCCGATTGATGTGGTCCCCATCCCCGGCGTGCGCGAATCCGACCTGCGGGTGGAAGGGCTCTCCGGCCCGGCTTCCGCCTGGGAGGGGGAGCCGATCTCGCTGCTGGCCGGGATTGAAACGGGGCAGGCTGGACCAGCCACGGTCGAGATCGTGGTCGATGGCGAGGTGAAATCGACCGAGACAGTGACGCTGAACGAGGGGCTCAATTCGCGGGAGTTCACCCTGGATGACCTGGCGCCGGGCTTCCACGCTATCTCGGTGCGCGTGCAGGGCGACGACGCTACCAACCGCAGCCAGGAGGATGACGCGATGCCACTCGGCATCGTCGTGCGGGATCGCCCGCACCTCCTGCTGATCTCGCCCGAGGGGAATGACGCCGGGATCATGCGGGATATCCTTGTGCGTGGCGGCGCGGATGTGACCGTCTCCACCCCGGAGGATGTGCCGGTGCGCATCTCCGAACTCGGCGCGTGGGACGGCTTTGTGCTGGACAACGTGCCCGCCCCTGCCTTCACCTATGACCAGATTTCGGGCCTACGAGAAGCAACCCGCACCCTGGGCCGGGGCATGATCGTCATTGGCGGCACCTCGTCCTATGGCCCCGGCGCGTACGCGGGGACGCCACTGGAGGAGGCCCTCCCGGTCACGGTGAAGATCACCGATGGCCGGGAGCGGCAGCGGGTGGCCCTGCTGCTGATCATCGACAAGTCTGGCTCGATGGGCTACGACCCCTCGAATGGCCGGGGTAAGATCGAGATGGCCAAGGAGGCCGCGCGGCTGGCAGCCGGGGCGCTGGCGCCTGGAGACCAGATCGGCGTGATCGCCTTCAATGACCGCCAGGAGTGGCTGGTGCCCTTCGCCACCATTGAGGGTAACGACAGCCTGGCCTCCATCAACCGCCGCATCGACACGCTGGAGCCCGACGGCGGCACCGAAATCCTGCCGGCGCTCTCGGTGGGGCTGGACGCCATCCGCAACGCCGAGGCCGATGCGCGGCACATCGTGCTGCTCTCCGACGGCAAGGCCCGTACCGGGACGCGCGAGAGCTACCAGCGCTTGCTGGACGACGTGCTCGCGGACCGCACGACCCTCTCGACCATCGCGCTCGGGGCGGATGCGGATACGGACCTGCTGAACTTCCTGGCCGACGAGGCTGGTGGCCGCTACCACTTTGCCGCGCGGGACGAGGATATCCCCGTGCTCACCCTGCAGGAAGCGCGCAGCGCGGGCAGCCAGTCGGTGATCCGGGGAACCTTCCGTCCCATCCAGACTGCACCCAGCCCGATCCTGGCGGGTATCGACCCCACGACGCTGCCGGAACTGGCCGGCTACGACTTTGCCGAGGCCAAGCCGGACGCCCAGGTGATCCTGACGTCAGACCGCGAAGACCCGGTGCTGGCCAAGTGGCAGTACGGCCTGGGCCGCGTCGTGGCCTGGACGGCGGACGACGGCAGCGATCTTGCCGCGCCCTGGGCCACCTGGGCCGGCAACGACACGTTCTGGTCTGCCATGGTGCGCTGGGCCCTGCCGGACCCGGAGCGCCGCCCACTGACCGTAACCTCGACGCGTTCCGGAGAGGATGTGGTGCTGACCGTTAGCGCGACTGGCGCCACGCAGGACCAGCCCGAGAGCTTGCCCACGTTCGCCACCGTGCGCACAGCCACGGGCGAAATTATTGCCTCGCAGGCGCTGACGCCCTCTGGCCCAGGTGAATACACCCTGCGCCTGCCCGCGCCTGCCTCGGGCGCGTACGCGCTTGAAGTGCGCCAGGAGCGGCCAGATGGCGTCATTTCTGAACTGGCCGGCGTGACCGTGCCGCCCTCACCGGAGCGCCTGCCAGACCCCGACGCTGACGCGAGATTGCAGTCGATCGCCCAGCGCACCGGTGGTCGGCTGCTCTCACTCGACGATCCTGGCGCGGTCTGGAATGCTCCGCCGCCCGCTGGCGGTGAGCTGCGCGCGCACCGCGCGGTCTGGTATGTGCCCGTGGGCCTGGCGCTGCTGGTGTTCATCCTGGAGATCGCGACACGCATGGGGATCTGGCACGTGGTCCGCAGTTTCCCGCTGCGCTCGCGTCGTGCCTGAACTGGCGCCCGCAGGCTGCTACCTTACCGCGCGCTGAGAGCGTGACGGAGCCTGGGAGCGCGGCGTGATCAAGGTCATCCTTCACAACAACGACCAGAAGGCGATTATCGACGCGCCGGTGGAGGAGTTGCCCGAGATCATGGCCCGGGAGCACACCATGCTCTGGGTCGATCTCACCGATCCGACCTACGAAGAGACCGCCGCCATCGGCACGATCTTCAAGTTCCACCCGCTCGCCCTGGAAGACACGATTGCCAGCGATATCCGGCCCAAGATCGACCAGTACGAGGGCTATTCCTTTATCGCCTTCTACGGGATGACCCATTCCCTGGACGGGTGCCGCGCCCACAGCGTCGATATCTTCATCGGCACTAACTACATGGTGACCTTTCACGACAGCGCCCTGCCCGTGATCGATGAGACGGCGACGCGCTGGAAGCAGAACGTGGCGGCGCTGGGGAATCGGGGGCCCGGCTTCCTGCTGTACTCCCTGCTCGATGCCCTGGTCGATGGCTACTTCCCGGTCATCGATCAAATCACGGAGCGGGCGGAGGAACTGGAAGAACTGGTCCTGAACGGCGGAGAGCCTCGCTTGCAGGGCAACATCATGCGCCTTCGGCGCGAGCTGTTGATGATCCGCCGCGTGGCTGGGCCAGAGCGAGACGTCATGAACGTCCTGGTGCGGCGGGACCCGCCCTACTTCGGCAAGAAGGAGGTCGCCTACTTCCAGGATGTCTATGACCACCTGCTGCGCGTCATCGACTCGGTCGACCTGACGCGGGACATGCTGGCCGGCGTGCTGGACGCCAACCTCTCGATGGTCTCGTACAACCTGAACGTGGTCGTCAAGCGTCTGACCTCCTCTTCCATCATCCTGATGTCGGTCACACTGGTGGCGGGCATCTACGGCATGAACTTCGTGAACATGCCAGAACTGGACTGGCAGCTCGGCTACCTCTTCGCGCTCGGCCTGATGATGGTGATCGGGGTGGTGGAGTTCGTGATTTTCAAGAAGATTGACTGGTTGTAGGCGCATTCCGGGAGTTACGAAGATCAGGTAAATGGTAGTTTGCCGCGCGGAT
Source organism: Thermomicrobiales bacterium (assembly GCA_034431475.1). Lineage (GTDB taxonomy): Bacteria > Chloroflexota > Chloroflexia > Thermomicrobiales > UBA6265 > JACCXM01. The sequence continues at coordinate 15,128 of DAOUDE010000123.1, forward strand.
TGACCCGGCAATCGTGGCAGTGCGAGGTGACAGTTACCTCCAGGTGCCATGCCGGGCGCAGTCGCAGGACCTTGCCCCCGACCAGCGCGGAACGATGTGGCGCGCTCCTCCAGGTGTCGTCCCGAGCGGAGTTGAAGAACCTTGTTCCCGGCCGGCATGGTGTGAGGTGGCGCACTCCTCCAGGTGTCATCCCGAGCGCAGTCGAGGGTCCTCGCGCTCCCAGCCAACGTGTAACGAGCTGTCATCCTTCTACTGGTGTCATCCCGAGCGCCGTCGGGGGACCTTGTGCCCCGCCGCGTTGGTACGGGGTGGCATCCCCATACAGGTGTCGTCCTGAGCGACGTCGAAGGACCTTGCCCATCACCACGTTGGGACGGGTGGCATCCCCTTCCAGGTGTCGTCCTGAGCGCAGTCGAAGGACCTCGCGCCCCCAACCGACGTGGAACGCTGCCCGCACCCGAGCGTGGGTGGCGATCTCGCAGCAATGCGGCCAGGGAACGAGATCCTGCGACGTCGCTCAGGATGACACCTGGGGGTGGGCGGTGCTGCTCTGCGCGTGTGGCTGGGAACGAGATCCTTCGACAAGCTCAGGATGACACCTGCGGGTGGGCGGTGACTTCGCAGCCATGCGGCTGGGGAGGCCGAGATCTCTCGACAAGCTCGAGATGACACCTGAGGGTGGGAGGTCGGAGGGTAACCGGGTGGGCGCCCGAGTCGACACCTGAGGGTGGGCGGTGACAGCACAACCGGGTGGGTGGTCGAGATGACACCTGAGTGTGGGCGGGCGAAACGCAACTGGGTGGGCCGATGGGCTGTCACTGCGCGTGCGGCTGGACCGAGTTCCTGCGCTGGCCGAGTCGGAAGGAGATGGGATCAGTTATGTCACATTCGAGCGCGCCGCCTTCAAATCTGCGACAGCAGCAACCCCGCGATGGTCATGTAGATCAACAGCCCGGTGGCATCGACGAACGTCGAGATGAGCGGCGCGGAGACGACGGCCGGGTCGACGCCGAGCTTGTCCAGGATGAGCGGCAGCATGGCGGCCACGGTCGCCGACCACAGGGAAACGCAGACAATCGTGGCTCCAACCACCAGGCCGATCTGGAACCCTTCGGGGAACCCCACCCGAATGTACCCGACGATGCCCATGATCAGGCCGACGGTAAGGCCAACCACCATCTCCTTGGCCAGCACCCAGCCGACATCGCTCAGGCGGACCTCCCCTACCCCGATGGCGCGAACCAGCGTGGTCACGGTCTGGCTGCCGACATTGCCGCCGATGCCGATGATCAGCGGGATGTACGCCACCAGGATCGGAACGCCTTCCAGGCGCTCGGAGAAGTGCTGAAGCACCTGGCTGGTCAGCAACCCCGCCAGAAAGAGAAAAAGGAGCCAGCCGATGCGCCGCTGCACCAGCAGGCGGGGACCGGCAAAGCGGTACGGCATATCCAACGGCTGCGAGCCACCAATGCGCTCGAAGTCCTCGGTCGTCTCTTCCTCGAGGACGTCCGCCACGTCGTCCTGGGTGATGATTCCCAGCAGGCGGTCTTCGGCGTCAACCACCGGCAGAGCCAGCAGGTTCTTGTCCACCAGCAGGTTGGCGGCCGTCTCCTGATCAGCATCGGCGCGAACGCGGATCGGGTCTGCCACCATCACGTCGCGCACCGGCGTGTTGGGGCGGGTCAGCACCAGGTTGTGCAGGGAGAGGACGCCGAGCAGATGCTCGGCCTCGTCGAGGACATAGACATAGTAGATGGTTTCGGCTTCTTCCGCGACGCGCCGCAGCAGCACGATGGCGTCGTCCGCACGCACATCGGGCGCGATGGCCACGAAGGCGGGCGTCATGCGCCCGCCGGCGGTATCCGGCGGGTAGGCCGAGAGCTCGCGAATTTCGGCGGCGTCCTCCGGCTCCATTGCCCGCAGAATCTGCTCGCGGTCTTCGGTGGGAATCTCCGCCAGGATGTCCGTGGCGTCGTCGGGGTCGATGGCTTCAAGGAGATCGGCCGCTTCTTCACGCGGCTGCAGGCGCAGGATCGCCGCCGCATTGGCGGGATCAAGCTCCTCCAGGATTTCCGGAAGCTCGTCCGGGGGAAGCGTTTCAATCAGGATGGCGACTTCGTCGTCATCCAGGCGAACCAGGATGTCGGCCCAGTCGGACGGCCCGAGGCGGTCGGTCAGCCCGCGAATCCCGAGCTCTTCCCGCTCGGAGATCAGGTCGCGAATCTCTTCGAGCAGCTCGTCCGTCGCCATCGTCACTCCGTGTTGCGCAGGGCCAGAGGGTGACCCGGTCGACGTGTTGGCGCCCGGCTGGCTGAGGTGCGTTTGCGCTGGCCGTCCCCGGTCAATGCGCAGCGCCCGGAGCGCGGCGAGTGTAGGAAGCCACCGGTATCACGTCAAGACGACGGAGTCGCTCGCGGCGGTTGTGCCTCAGCGTCCACCTGGGTGGAGGAGGGTCCCATGCCGGCGTGCTCGATCAGCCAGGTCGCCACGTCCGGCAGCCAATCCTGTAACTCGTCATAAAGCCCATGGGCGCCGTCGGGATACCAGAGCAATGTCCCGCGTGGACCCGCCGCCGCGCAGTAGCGTAGCGCCTCTTCGGGTGGCACGATCAGATCCCGCCCGGCGCCCAGCACCAGGACCGGCGAGGACGTGTGCTCGATGATCCCTGGCAGCGCGAACTCACGGCACAGCCGGCGCGCTTCCTCCATGCCACCGGCGATGGCCGCGATGTGGCGGCGCATGAGGGGCACGGTGCGCTCGAACCAGGGGCGGGGATCATACGGCGGGGTGACCGCAACCAGGGCGCGTACGCGGCGGTCGTGTGCGGCGGCGCGCGCCGCAACGGCGCCGCCCAGGCTGAATCCCAGCAGGGCCACCCGGCTGGCATCGAGGGCCGGGTCCAGCTCGGCAAAGGCAAAGAGGCCGTGGGTGAGATCGTCGCAGTCGGCTGTCGGTTCCACCGTCAATGCGCTTTCGCCGCTTCCGGGCCAGTCCAGCGCCAGCACCGCGAACCCCCGTGCCCGCAGGGGGGCTCCCCAGAGCAGGGTCTCCTCCTTGCTGGTCGATGAACCGTTCAGGAGCACCACGAGCGGCGCCGGGCCGGGCGGATGCTCAGGGAGGGCGAGGTAGGCGGGCAACCTTGCCGTGCGCCACCAGATCTCCACCCGCCGCACATCGGGCTGCAGCACGTGCGTGGCTTGCGCGTAGAGCGTCGAGCAGGCATCGCGCAGGGTGCGTACCTTGCGCAAGTCGTCGAACACGAGGATGCTGGCGATGTGGTAAGCCAGCGCCGCGTGCCGCTGGGCGAGCGCGGCTTCGGCGCGGCGGCGCATGCGCTGATGGGTACGCGATTCACTCAGGAAGCGCTGCGCGGCCCAGGTCCAGGCCAGGTCCCAGTCCGAGAGCGCGCGCACCTGGCGCAGCGCGGCCAGCGTAGTCTCCGGCGGCAGGTCCATGGCGGCGAGACGGCCACCACTGACCAGGGGCAGCCCGGCCGCGCCAAAGAGGCGCAGGTAGGCGTTGATGCGGCGCTGGTCCGCCAGCAGCGCCAGCCGCCAGGCGACCGCCGTGCGGCGTGGAATGAGCGGGCCCCGGAGCGCGTCGCTCAAGACGCGCGCGTCCAGGAGCGCTCCCGGGCGTGCCACAGCGCCTGCCGGACCAGGATGGCCTGGGACTCGAAGCGGCAGGTGATGGTGATACGGTCAATGCGCGGGTAGGTGCGGCGCAGCGCCGCGATGAGCTCGTTGATCAGCGTGGTGATGGCGGCCTCGGTGTCATCCGGGCTGGCGGCGGAATCGACGCCGAGCAGGGGCAGCGCGAGCGTGTAGTGTGGGGCGGCGGAGGCCACGTTCAGGATGGCCGGCACCGCGCGCCGCACATACTCCGGCCTGGCCGGTTCGCCCAGGGCAGGGTGAACCGCCGCGTGAATCACCGCCGCCACCCCCCGCTGCGAAAGCCCGGCCGCGCCGGTCAGCACGGCGGTGCCCAGGTCGAGAGGCGCCAGGGCCATCGCTTCGCGCTCAATCTCGGAGCCCCCAAGCGAGCGCAGACCGCTCAACCCTGGCGTGGCCAACGCGCCGAGCACGCCTCGCCGGTTCGCGGGGAGCACGATCATTTCCGCGCCCTGCGCCAGCAGATCCCCGACCGCCACCGTCACGACGGTGCGGCCAAACGGGAACTCAACTGGCAGCCTGGCCTCGTTCACGCACATCCTCTCGGGGTTGGGGCGCTTGCAGCGTACCCGGCACAGGCGCGCGCGCCAAGATGTGCCAGAAGGTCACGGCCGGGAGACAGCGAACCCCGCTCTTGCGCGCAAGAGCGGGGCCAACGTCAGGGAGCGGGTGAATCAGGAGATTTCGACGGCATCACCGGTTTCGGTCGGGACGATGATCTCCCCAATCGGCTGCACGGGACCGTCCGTTGCCGGCTCCATGCGGATCGAGGCGTTGTCATAATTGTCATCGACCACGGTCTCGATCTGGCCGCGCATTTCCGGGCTGCCCGGGTCGTAGGCGGGGGTGCCGCTGCCGAAGCCCGCCGGCACCACGACCGCCAGCGTATTCGGATCGAGCAGCGCGCCGGTCGCCGGATCGATCAGCAGGCCGGTCTGCAGGTGGACCTCGTAGCTGGTGCGTGGGTCGATCACGCGGCCATTGACGCGGTCCAGCAGATACCCGGTGGTCGGGTCGATCAGGTAGCCCGTGGCCGGATCGATCTCCATCCCCGTGGCGGGGTCGATCTGCGGCGCTTCCTCAGTCGTCGTCGCGCTCTCGTCGCTCGTTGTGCTGGTCCCGTCATCGTAAACGGCGGGGTCGTCAGACACGGCGGTGTCGTCGTAGCCGGTACCATCGTCAGCCACGGCCGGGTCGTCATAGACCGGCTGATCCTCGGCCGGGTAGCCGGTTTCCTGCGGCTGCTCAACGGGTGCGACGGCCTCCTGCTGGAGATCGACCGGAACGGCCTGCATGAGGGGGCTATCTGTGCCGGTCCAGGCCAACGGCTCGTCGACGTAGGCCGTCTGCTGGTTCTCGTGCGACCCGCCGTTCTTGCGGTCCTTGTCCTTCTTGCCATCCCGGTCGCGGGAATCCGACGTTTCGGTCCACGTGTCTTCGGGGGCCTGTGGTTGCGCCTCGGCCAGGGCCGCGTCATCCAGCGTCCCCTCCGGGATCAGGGCGGCGATCCCCGGATCACCGTCATATTCCTCGGCCAGTTGTGGCGCCTCACTGCCGGTCGGGTCGCCCGTGCTCTCACCCTGGCTCTGTTCCGGGGTGGGCGTGCCATCGGTGACCGGAGTCGGTGTAACCGGCAGGAAAGACTGGTCTGGCAGCATCGGATTCATTGGGGCCGGGGGCAGGTTGATATCCGGCGCCTGCCCAGCGCCCTCCAGGGCCGCGATGGCCTCCAGGGGAACCGGGCCGACCGGGCGGGTCGCTTCCGGCGCGGCAGCCTCACTGCCGGTCGTGTCGCCGTCCTTCTTGCCGCCCTGGCCGCTGCCATCCGTGGTGGTATCAGCCGGGATATCGGACTGCTGGTCGACCACCGGTTCCGGCTCGGTCCCCTGTGCGGCCGAGGCATCTTCCACCGGTGCGGTATCGACGACCTCCTGGCTGGCGGCGGCGTCTTCCGGCGCGGCCTCCTGGGCGATTTCCACCGGAGCGGTGTCCTCGACCGGGGCATCGGCCATGGCCAGGGTCGGATCTTCCGAGACGGGATCCTGGTAGACCGGCTGATCACCGCTGGCTGGCTCGATGGCCGGAGCGTCGGTCACCGGCTGGATGGCTGGCTGTGCCTGCTCCACCACGGGTGCGGTGGTCGGCGTTGGCGCGACGGTCGGGGCCTTGGTGGCCGCCGGCTCGACGGAGCGCGCCTCGCGTGTGGCGGTGGGCTGCGGCGCCTTGGTTGGCGCAGAGGCGAGCGCCTGGCTCGTCGGCGGTTCGCTCGTTGGCTCTTCTGGCTTCGGCGTCTCCACGACCTGGGTCGGGATGGCGGTTGGTAGTGGGGCATCGGCCACGGCAGAGATCGTCTCCACCGGCCCGGCGCCCTGGCTGATGGTTGGGGCCGGCGCACCGCCCGGGGCGTTGATGGCGACGTAGAGCACACCGGCCAGCGCCACAATCAGCGCCATGCTGGCGGCGGCGGCCATCCCGGGCGACGAGAAGGCCTGCAGCGCCTGGCTCAGCCACGCCCAGCCAGTCTGCTCCTCACGCACGGCGCTCATCACCGCGCGCGATACCGCCGGGCTGGCGGGCAGCCGGGTCATGCCGTGCAGGCCCCGCGCGATGTCATCCGCCTGGGAGACGAAGACACGGCACGTGGGGCACGCCGCCAGGTGCGATTGCAGCTCGTAATGCTCCGCCGGGGTCAGCGGGGCATCCATCCGGGCGGAAATGAGTTCCTCAGCACGTTCGTGGGAGATCATCACCTTGCCTCCCACTCGCGGGGTGCATCAAGCGCATCGACACTGCCATAGATTTCGGCGAATGCCTTACGAGCGCGGAAGAGGCGCAGCTTGGCTGCGTTTTCCGTGATGCCCAGGGCATCGGCGGTTTCTGCTAACGAGAGACCCTGATAGTGTCGCAGAAGCAGGGCGGATGCGTAGTGCTGCGGCAATCGGGAGAGCGTTTGTTCGATATCCTGCCGGCGGCCCACCGAACGCTCGATGGATTGGTCGCTGGCGTGGTCGTGACCGGGCAGAAAGGGAATCCACTGCACGATCTTGCGGCGGCGGAGCTGGCTGATGGCAGTGTTGGTGGCGATACGGTAGAGCCATGGCTTGAATGCCAGATCGGGCCGCGTCGATGGCAGCGCGTTGTACGCCTTGATGAACGTATCCTGGGTAAGATCTTCCGCCATCGCGCGGTCGCCAACCATGCGATGCAGGTAGTTCAGGATTGGTGCGTGATACTGCTCGAACAGTGTCGCAAAGGCGACCTGGTCGCCCTCGCGGGCACGCCCGACGAGATCCGGATCGTCCGAGGTCAACCCTTGGCTCCTGCGTACAGGCAGCTGCTTCTCGACAGCCACCGGCTGCGCATTGGTCCACGGTATCGAGAGTTCCATCCGGCGATCCGACGCTCCTTTCCGCACCCTGAAACGCACCGTTGACGGCATCCGTTTCGCGGTGCGGGAAGGCTGGCGGTGCGGGACGCCGGGGAACCTGA
>DAOUDE010000124.1:0-68028 GCA_034431475.1 Thermomicrobiales bacterium
GGCGTCAACCTCAACGGCAACGAGATTCGCAAGGGCGCTACCGACGCCGTCCTGACCTATGTGGCCCAGAAGCGGGGCAACGGCTATGTTGCCCCGGCCGAGCTGAAGGAGACCGTCGAGAGCATCGCCCGGGTGGGCGGCACGCCACTGGTCGTGGCGAAGGACGACCGCATCCTGGGCGTCATCTACCTCAAGGACATCGTCAAGGGCGGCATGAAGGAGCGTTTCCTGGAGCTGCGCCGCATGGGCATCCGCACCGTCATGATCACCGGCGACAACCCGCTGACGGCGGCGGCCATCGCGGCAGAGGCGGGCGTGGACGACTTCCTGGCCCAGGCGACGCCGGAGGACAAGCTGAAGCTCATCCGCGACGAGCAGGCGAAGGGGCGGCTGGTCGCCATGACCGGCGACGGCACGAACGACGCGCCGGCCCTGGCCCAGGCAGACGTGGGCGTGGCCATGAACACCGGGACGGCCGCCGCCAAGGAAGCCGGCAACATGGTCGATCTCGATTCCGACCCGACGAAGCTCATCGCCATCGTCGGGATCGGCAAGCAGTTGCTGATGACGCGCGGCGCGCTGACGACCTTCAGCATCGCCAACGACGTCGCCAAGTATTTCGCGATCATCCCGGCCATGTTCGCCGGGGCCTACGCGGTGGAGGGGCAGGCCGGCTCCCTGTCTGCCCTGAACATCATGCGCCTGAGCAGCCCGGAGAGCGCCATCCTCTCCGCCGTGATCTTCAACGCGCTGATCATCGTGGTCCTGATCCCGCTCGCCCTGCGGGGTGTGACCTACCGGCCGATGAGCGCGGCGGCGTTGCTGCGGCGCAATCTGCTCATCTACGGGGCCGGCGGCATCATTGCGCCCTTCGTCGGGATCAAGGCCGTCGACCTCCTCCTGACCGCCGCGGGCCTGAAGTAGGGTGCGGCCGCTGGCGGTTATTCCCGCGAGGGACTGAGGATATCCTGATGGTTTTGAAGCAATTGCGCACCGCGTTCCTGATGCTCGTGGCGCTGACGGTGCTCACCGGCCTTGCCTACCCGCTGGCCATGACCGCGCTGGCCCAGGTGCTGTTCCCGTACCAGGCCAGTGGCTCACTCATCGTGCGCAACGGCACGGTGATCGGCTCCGAGTTGATTGGCCAGTCGTTCGTGCAGGCCGGGACGGGCCACGTGTTGCCGGGCTACTTCCGTGGCCGTCCATCCGCCGCGTTTACGCCCGGTGACGGCAACGACACCCTGGTTTCGTCTGGCTCCAACTATGGTCCGACCAATCAGGCGCTGGTCGATCGCGTGAGCGCCGATGTGGCCATCATCCGCGAGGAAAATGGGTTGCCAGCGAACGCGCAGATTCCGGTGGACCTGGTGACGGCTTCTGGCAGCGGCCTCGATCCGCACATCAGCCCGGCCTCGGCGGAACTCCAGGCGCCGCGCGTGGCGCGCGAGCGCGGCCTGAGCGAGGAGGAGGTGCGGGCGCTCGTCGCCGCGAACACCGAGGGGCGCACGCTCGGATTCCTGGGTGAGCCGCGTGTCCATGTCCTGAACCTCAATCTGGCGCTCGATGCTGCCGCGCCCCTGGGCGCGGCGGGTCCTGCCGGGGCGGAGGCAACGCCGCAGCCATGAGCAGCCGGCGCAATGGCGATCAGGATGCCGGGCGCGCTGGACGCGGCTCGTTGCGGATCTTCCTCGGGGCTGCGCCGGGCGTGGGCAAGACCGTGGCCATGCTCACCGAGGGCCGCCAGCTCCGGGCGGAAGGGCACGATGTCGTCGTCGGGTTCGTCGAGACGCACGGGCGGTCAGAAACGGCGGCGCGAGTCGGCGACCTGGAGGTCATCCCGCGCGCCCGGATTCCCTACCGCGGCGTGACGATCGAGGACATGGATACCGACGCCATCCTGGCCCGCCAGCCGGAAATCGCACTGGTCGATGAGCTGGCGCACACCAACGCCCCCGGCTCGGCGCGCGCCAAGCGCTATGACGATGTGCACCGGCTGCGGGACGCGGGCATCGACGTTATCTCGACGCTCAATATCCAGCACCTCGATAGCCTGCAGGATGTCATCGCCGGGATCATCGGCATCGAGGTGCGGGAGACGATCCCCGACCGGGTCCTGGACGATGCCAGCGTGCAACTCGTCGATCTCCCGTCAGACGCACTTATCGAGCGCCTGCGCCAGGGAAAGGTCTACCCGCCGCAGCAGGCGCGGCAAGCGTTGCAGCACTTCTTCCGCCCGGGCAACCTGACGGCGCTCCGCGAAATGGCGCTCCGTCACACGGCCGCCGGGGTCGAAGACGCCTTGACCGGCTACATGCACGAGCACCGGATCGAGGAAATCTGGCCGGCGGCGGAACGCGTCATGGTGCTGGTCGATGGGGGCGCTGCGGCTGGCGCGGTCCTGCGCAGTGCCTGGCGGCTGGCCAGTGCCCTGCGGGGCGAGTTGGTTGCCGGGGTCCTCAGCCCGCCTGGCGGGCGCGGCCGCCTGCCGGCTGCCGAGCAGCGCACCCTGGAACAGAACGTTCGCCTGGCTGAGGACCTGGGCGCGCGCGTCCGCCTGATCGAGGCCACAAACCTGGCGCCGGCTATCGCCGAAGCGGTCCGCGAGGAGCACGCCACACTGGTGGTCATGCGCCATATCCGCGTGGCTGGCTGGCGGCATGTGTTCGAGACGTCGCTCATCGATGCACTCCTCGATCAGTTGGACAACGTCGACATCCACATCGTTGAGGCGCCTCCGGAGAAAGCAGAGGACTCCGCCTGATCGACGGTCACCTGGTTTCCTTCTTGCTCCGGTCGCTTGCTTTTGCGACGATGCAGGAATGGCGAAGGGCGAAAGGCGATCTGCGTCGAATCATCTCCCGAACCTGCGACGGCGCTTGCTGTACGCGATTCTGGCGTTCCCGGCGCTGCTGGCGATCGGGACGGTGGGGTACATCGCCATCGAGGGGTGGCCGCTATCCGACGCGCTGTTCATGACCGCGACGACGATCACCACCGTTGGGTTTGGCGAAGTGCGGCCACTCTCTGAGCGCGGCAGGCTCTTCACCATCCTGTTGCTCGTCGTGGGGCTGGCCGCGATGTGGCATGCGCTCAGCACCCTCGTGAGCGTGGCGCTGCAGGGCGAGCTGGGCCTGCGCTGGGAGGAGAGGCGGATGGAAGATCAGGTGGAACACGTTCGCGGTCACCACATCGTGGCCGGTTTCGGCCGGGTAGGCCGCCAGACGGCTCATGTCCTTTCCGGGTTGGGCCATCAGGTCGTGGTCATCGAGAAGGATCCCGCCGCAGCCCGGGATGCAGCCGATGCTGGACTCATGTTCGTGGCGGGAGATGCGACTGAAGATTCCGTGCTCACCCAGGCAGGACTGGGCCGAGCGGCAGGATTGGTTTCTGCCCTTGGCAGCGACGCGGACAATGTTTTTGTCACGCTTTCAGCCCGCGCCCTGCACCCAACGCTGCCCATCGTGGCCCGGGCGAACGACGCGAGTGCGGCGCACAAGTTGCAGCGCGCGGGCGCGACGCAGGTCGTTTCACCCTATGAAGCGGCTAGCCGGCAGATGGCGCGACTGGCACTGCGGCCAGGATCCGTCGACTTCATCGAGGATCTCTTCAAGGGGCCGTCAAGCACCCTCGTGGTCGAAGACATCCAGGTGGCTGCTGGATCGCCGCTCGTGGACATGACCGTGGGTGAGGCGCAGGCGCATGTCCCCCACGTCAGCTTCGTCGCCGTTCTGCGCAATGGCCAGGCTATCTCCCCACTCCGCACGGACTTTCGGATGGCCAGTGGTGATCTCATCGCTGCCGTCGGCACGGAAGTCACGCTTCGGCAGCTCGAAATCGAGTCCCAGGGCGTGCGGCGCTAGCCAGTTGCCGCCGTATTGGCGGCCTATCTCTGGGTCGCCTTTCTGGCAGGCCAGGGGCAAAGGCCTGTAGACCGTCTGTCCGGAAATGCAGCTCCGGGGTGCCCTGGCCAGGGCACCCCGGAGCGCTTGTGTCGCGAGAGGGATACGCCGCCTCGTTATGAAAGCGTGGAGATTGGCTGTCGTGCCGGGCTGAGGGATTCAGACCTGCCGAGCGCGGCGAGGTCCCACCCGGCCGCGAACGTGGCCGCGATGGCGATGACGGCCGAGGCCGCCAGGACGCCGGAGGCGAGGAGCGGCGCGCGGCCCGTGAGCGCCCCGGAGATGAGCGCCCACCCGCTCGTGCCGGGGTGCATCTCCAGGATGAAGCCCATGTTCCCTTCCACATGCTTCCAGATACCGAGCGCCGTGCCCGCCGCGGTCAGCAGCATGAGGGCGCGCAGCCCCAGGATGACCCGCCGGTCGGGACGCCGCCAGGCAAGAAACACGGCCCCTATGCCGGCCACACAGAGGGCGAAGGGCACGATCTGCATGGGTTCCTGGAAGTGCTTGGCCGCGATCAGTTCCAGGATGGTGCCGCCAAACATGACGATGGCCAGCCCGTACAGGAACCCCGTCAACCGGGAGAGGCGATCCTGCGCGCTCATGATGCGAGATACCCCGTGGCGTACGCGGCCAACTCCGCCGGGAGAGCCGCCAGCACAGCGGCCTTGAGCGCCTCGGGGCTATCGAACGGCCCCTGGGCCTGGAGGGCCTGGGCCACATCCGTGGTGACGCCGGGCAGTTGCTGCAGGGTGTCGGGATCACTGGCGTCCAGCCCGGCCGGGACGAACAGGTACCGCTCGAACCCCGCGACCTCTTCCGGGCTCACGTACTTGCCGATCTCGCCCCGGAACTGGGCGATGCTCGTGTACGGCCGGTACTCCTCGAACTCACGGCTCATGCGCTCGCCTGCGCCCGGGATCCCCTGGAACTGCGCGTTGCTGGCGGTGTTCAGGTTGTACCGGATCCAGGTTGCCACCGGGCCGGCATCCGGAGCCAGGAAGGTGCCGGCGGCAGCGACCAGTTCCGCCGGGGCCAGCTTCCCGAGCGCCTCGAGGAAGGCCTGGGGAGAGCCATAGGGCCGGCCGGAGATCAGGGTGTTGGCGACATCCGCCGTAACTCCCGGCAGTTGCTGCAGGGTATCGGCATCGGCCTGGTCGGGATCGACGGGCACGAACAGGTACGCCTCGAATGCGGCAACCTCTTCGGGTGAGACGTACTTGCCGATCTCGCCCCGGAACTGGCCGATGCTGGTGTAGGGCCGATACTCCTCGAACTCGCGCGTCATACGGTCACCCGCACCGGGGATCGCCTGGAACTGCTCCGTGGTCGCGGAGTTGAGGTTGAACCTGGGCCAGGCCGCGGCGTTGGCGGGCACGGCGCTCGCCGTCTGGGCGGCGGGCGTCTGGGCAAAGGTCAGGTGCTGGCCGAGGCCGAGCGCCAGGCCAGCGCCGAGTGCCGCGGTGAGCAGCGAGCGGCGGTGAAGCGGGTGGGTCGTGAGTGTCGTGAGCGTGTGAGGTGCACGGGTCATGGTGAGGTCTTCCCCTGGGTAGCAATTCGGGCGAACGATGCCGGTCTGGCGCGGTGTCGACGGTGGCGGGGCTATGGCGCGTGGCACATGAGCGGATCCCTGGACGGCGCGCCCGGTAAGCAGGCCAGTGTGCGCCGTGTGCGTGACTCGTTGCCGCAGCCCGCGCTGCGGTCGTGCTCGCGTCACACGGTAGGGTTCGAAACTGGGGATTTGCTGGGAACGCGCTGCAAGTTGGCAGGGAAATCGCCGGGATCAGCGCAGGGATGCGTCAAGTAACCGCTTCCGGGGCGCCACGGCCGTGCGCCAGCACGTCTGCGTTATCATGCGGGGACTTGCGAGGTGAGATGTTCCGGAATCTGCGTCCAGGCCGGTGGCGCTGGCCTGGGCGCAATGAGCGTGCATGCCGCGTGGGACGCAGGCGCGAGCAGCAAGTCCTGATCTGGCGGTGGCGCGGAGGCAGCGTTGAAATGCGTGATCCGAACGCATGGGAAGCACTCCTGGATCGATCGATCAACGCCTTCTACGAAGGCGAGTTCGCGGAAGGCCGGCTGGCCTGCGATCAGCTTCTCTGTCTGCCTGATCTGCCGCACCATGTCCGAGCGGTCACGCGCACGAACCAGGTGCATTATGCCCAGCAGTTGCAGCACCTCGTGCCCAGCTATCGAGAGGCAGCCATTGCTTTGCCAATGGCTGTCGACAGCACCTTGAGCAATCCGACGATGACGACCGAGGGTGCTGATTGGCTCGTCCTGTACACGATCTCAGGTCCATCGGCGCCGCCAAAGGGAGCGACTGGCGATGCCACGGGTGAGGTGGAGGTTCCAACCGATTGCATGCTCACCCGCGTGAATGCTGATCTTCACGTCGTCGCGGCGCCGGTACGTGTCGTGGGCGCAGCCTGCGTTCCCGGGTCGTCAGGCAGCGCGCCCGGGCATGCCAGCTACCGCCATATTGCGCGAGTGGGGGACATGTGGGTTGCTGCGCAGGCAACCGCGCCGGCGAATGCCGAAGCACCGGGAGAGCTCGCACTCCTTGAGTTCGTCCCGGGTGACCCATCGTTTCGCAGCGAGCGTCCGCTGTTTGTCATGCATGCTCGCGCGATGCCGTGCTGGATGCCGGTCACCCGCCCCGCATCGATCTCCCTCGTCGATCTGCACGGAGCGACCTCCGCGCTTGAGATTGACCCCTCGCCATCCGCCCTGACGCTCACAGCATTTCATGATGCCCCGTATGTCATGAACACCCTGAGTGGCGTGTCGCAGTGGGTGAACCTCGATGACGGTTTCATCTGCCTGGCGCAGGATGCGGTGGTCTGGGACGATGGCGAGCAAACGCGACTGTATCGGGCTGTTCGCTGTGACGATACGTTTCGCATAACCCACGTGAGTCATCCATTCCGCGTCCATGAGTCAGCCACCGAGGTAGCTGGCCTGGCGATCCTCGACGGCGTCGTGGCGTTCACGTTCGTCATCGAGGGGCGGGCGCTACACATCGCGACCGTGGATATCGCCGACTTCACAGCGTTGCTCCAGCCGGTACCGGTGGTTGCGCCCATGGGTCCGTTCGCGTTTCCGATGCCTGACGGGTTGCTCGCCGTCCTTGAGCGGTGGGCTCCTGCCTCAGCGCCCGATCCGGGTGATGTCCGCGTGGACGCATTGCCCGTGTTGCGGCCGGAAACCATCATCGAGCGACTCCAGAGCGACGATGCCGCGATCACACCGGCGCCTGTGCAAGACCCTGGACGCACGATGCTGCAAGAGCCACCGACGGGCGGCCACGCCGGGAGATCCGAGGTCTACGACGAAGACTTCTATGCGTTCCTCGACGAAACCTCCCACACATCGGCGCAAGCGGTCGTCCCGTTCGTCATGGAGTTGGTCCGTCCCAGAAGTGTGGTTGATCTCGGGTGCGGAACTGGCGTCTGGCTTGCCGCCTTTGCTGAGCACGGTGTGAAGGATATCCTGGGCGTCGACGGCAGTTGGGTGCCGGGGCACCGGCTGCAGATTCCTCAGGACACCTTCACGCCGCACGATTTGTGCAGGCCTTTGCATCTCGGGCGACGTTTCGATCTCGCGGTCTCGCTGGAGACAGCCGAGCACCTGGCGCCTGAGTGCGCAACGACGTTGGTCGCGTCTCTGGTTCGGCTGGCGCCTGTTGTGGTGTTCTCCGCGGCAGTTCCGGGGCAGGGGGGCACGGATCACCGGAATCTGCAATGGCCGAGGTACTGGTCGGAACTCTTCGCGGAGTACGGCTTCGTCACGATCGATGCCATCCGGCCGCTCATTTGCCGGAGGCATGATGTGGCGCACTGGTACGTGCAGAACACCTTTCTCTTCGTCGATCGCCTGCATGCGGCGCGTGATGAGATCCTCCGCGCACAGTACGCGGCCTATGGCGGCGCGCCGTTCCCCTGGATTCATCAAGACTATTGGGATGGGAATGCGGAATCGGTTGCCAGGGAAATACGGCAGGTGCGAGCCACGCTCTATACCCCGCCAGACCTCCCACTTCCATAACGAAGCCCCGCTCAGCCAGCGACCGTCGTATCGGAGCCAAACTCGGCCACTCGCTGAAAAACGAGCCCGCTTGGCGTACTCAGCCCCGTCATATCGACGCCCGCATGCAACGTGCCATTCCAGGCGTACCAGCGGAACCCTGCCGGTACGCCGCCATCAAGCTCGCGCGCCTGCAATTCGGGAATCATCTGATCGATCACCCCAACCGCCGGCTGCGAGCGAATCGCGTGGGCGATGGCGGCGGCTCCCGCGCGGGTGACCATGTACGCGGCCGTGGATTGCACAGGGACTCGAGAAGCCCATGCGCTGCCCATGGCGCGAAGCGCGTGGTGGCCGAAATGGACGAGCTCCCAGTCCGCCGGGGTGCGCGCCAGGTACTGTGGGGCCAGGAAGCGCCAGGCAGGATGGAACTGAATATCGTCTTCAAGAATGGTCGCGACCGGATGCGAATCCCGCGCTATCCATTCCCAGAGCAGCACGTGCGAGAGAAAGCAGCCCTGGTGCCCGCCGCTTCGCATGTCTCGGTGCCGGGGAGCATCGCTGAACCCCGGGTTGCCAAGCGCCGCCCATGAGCGACGCAGGTCATCCGGCTGCTGGCCATCCACCGCCGCGAACCGGACGACGTGGCGGTACCCGGCGTCGA
Source organism: Thermomicrobiales bacterium (assembly GCA_034431475.1). GTDB lineage: Bacteria > Chloroflexota > Chloroflexia > Thermomicrobiales > UBA6265 > JACCXM01. The sequence continues at coordinate 8,590 of DAOUDE010000124.1, forward strand.
TGACCGCAGGGAGCGTTGTGCGCAGCCGCTCCGGGCGGCGATCGAGATTGATGACATAGGCCGGCGCCGCGAACACGTCCTCCATCGTCAATGGTTGCGCCATGTCGCCCCTCGTGAGCTTTCCCAGATTGGGTCGGGCGTCCGTCGGACCGGGTCAGTTGACGGTGCAGCTTACAGGTCTCGAGCGCGTTTCGTAGCCTCGCTCTCGTACGCCTGCCGGGCTGCCAGGAATCGCATCCTGGCGACATGACAAGGGGCAGCCCCGCTGAGGGCTGCCCCTTTCCTGAGATTTTGCCGCTCCTACGGCAGGCAGATCACGTAGACGGTACGCGTCGCATCTGGATGCTGGTTCCTGGTCGTGGTGGAGCAGGTGAACGAGGTGGCAACTGGCCCGGCGCGTCAGGGTAAGCGCCTCACCGCCGGGTTCACGTCCGGTAGGCGTGGGCCGCCCCTGGATACGATGGACATGGACTCCATCCTGGCATCCCGGTTGCCCGTTAGTGCACCGCACGACGTCTCGCACACCACGCCCACCTGGACTGCCAATCGGCTACGGGATCGCTGGGAAGGCGTGCTCCCCGGCGATCCCGCAGACCTCTCGCCTTACGCGAGGCAGATCACCTCAGTCGTGATGTTTGAGGTGTTCCCGCCGGATGGACAGCGCACCGTGACGCTCCATTGCGTCGTGCTGGCCCGGGTGCTTTGGACCACCCAGCACGCTGTATTGGAGGAAATCACTCCCCCCGCGATCGCTGTGCCGGTAGTGCACGATGCCGTGGCAGATGCCGAGCCGTTGTTGGGCACTACAACCTGTGTGCCGGTGACCCGTGTGATTGACGAGAGGGGACCAGTCGCTCCTGTGGGGCCGGTTGGACCAGTAGTACCTGTGCCCGTCGGTCCTGTTGGGCCAGTTGCGCCTGTGCCCGTCGGACCTGTTGGGCCAGTTGCGCCTGTGCCCGTCGGGCCCGTTACGCCCGTGTTGCCGCCTGGACCAGTCGGGCCCGTTGGTCCCGATGCCCCTGTGCCACCGGTCGGTCCGGTTGGGCCATTGCTTCCGGCTGTACCAGCTGGCCCAGTGACGCCAGTCGGGCCAGTCGGGCCAGTGGTCCCGATGCTCCCAGCAGATCCTGTCGGACCTGTCGGCCCCTGGGCCCCACTCCCACCGGTCGATCCAGTGGGACCTGTCGGCCCTTGGGCGCCACTCCCACCGCTCGATCCAGTGGGTCCAGTGGGACCAGTCGGCCCCTGGGCGCCGCTGCCGCCGGCGCTCCCGGTGGGTCCGGTGGGTCCAGTCGGCCCTTGCGCGCCGTCGGTTCCGTTTGTTCCATCCGTGCCGTCTGTCCCGGCGGGTCCCTGTGAGCCGGTGGGACCGGTCGGCCCTTGCGCGCCGTCGGTGCCGTTGGTCCCGTCAGTACCATCGGCGCCGGCGGGTCCTAGGGGGCCGGTGGGTCCTGTCGGTCCCTGGGCACCGTCAGTGCCATCGGTGCCGTCAGCGCCTGCGGGGCCTTGCGGCCCTGTCGGTCCCGTCGGTCCTTGTGCACCGTCGGTGCCGTCTGTTCCAGCCGTTCCCTGTGGCCCAGTCGGTCCTGTGGGACCTTGTGCACCGTCAGTGCCGTCCGTGCCATCTGTCCCAGCGGGTCCCTGTGGCCCGGTGGGACCGGTTGGACCTTGCGCGCCATCTGTGCCGTCGGCGCCGTCTGCTCCTGTGGGGCCAGTCGGGCCTTGAGCACCATCGGTGCCATCGGTGCCGTCAGCACCTGCGGGTCCCTATGGCCCGGTGGGTCCCGTGGGACCTTGCGCGCCGTCAGTTCCATTCGTGCCGTCTGTTCCAGCTGTCCCCTGTGGCCCGGTCGGTCCTGTGGGACCTTGCGCGCCATCGGTTCCGTCCGTGCCGTCTGCGCCAGCCGTTCCTTGTGGTCAAGTGGGCCCGGTCGGCCCCTGTGCGCCGTCGGTGCCATTGGTTCCGTCGGCGCCGTCCTGCCCGGCGGGGCCTTGTGGCCCGGTTGGTCCTTGCGCGCCGTCGGTACCATCGGTTCCATCGGTGCCGTCCTGCCCAGCCGGTCCCTGGGGGCCGGTCGGTCCAGTCGCGCCCTGGGCGCCGTCAGTGCCGTCTGTGCCGTCCTGCCCGGCGGGGCCCTGAGATCCGGTTGGTCCGGTTGGCCCCGTCGGGCCGCCTGGCGTAACCGAACCGGCTGGTCCAGTAGCTCCGGTGGGTCCGGTGGGTCCGGTGGGCCCGCTCTTCTTCTTTTTCTTCTTCTTCTCCGATCCGGCGCCCCCGTTGTTGTTCTTCTTGTTCTTGTTGTTCTTGCCGCCGTTCTTCTTCGCCTCGGCGTCGTCGCTGTTGATGCCCAGGCCAGCCAGGGCGGCCAGCCCTACCGCACCCAGGGCTCGCATGGCGTCGCGGCGGTCCGTCGGGTTGGCGGCCGCCTGCCCCGGTGTGTCGAACTCCGGCTCGGTCAGCGCCGGGGTGATCGCCGGAGTGGAAGCGTGGACCCCGTCTGGATGTCCGCCGTACTCTGGTTTGGCGTCTGCTGATGATCCTGTCACGACGACTCCCCTCACTGTACCGATCCGTAAGCGCGACTGCTCACGGCGCGCATCGCCGGGCACGGCTCCATGCCGTGTCCGTAGCCCTGGGGCGGGCCGCTCACGGCCCTATGGCGTCGGGGCAGCGATGCCATGTTGCGATAAGATGCGCAGATAACATCGACATCATATATGACACAGCGCGAAAGTCAATATGTACGCAGTCAGAATGCTGAATGTGGCCTGTTGGCAATTCAAATTACGTGAAATGATGATGCATTTGATAGTTCAATGTTATCTATATTGAAATTTCCATGAATCTCGCGCGGTGGTTCGCAGGGGCGGCGTGTCCAGGCCGAAGCCGTGGTCCGCATGGTCCGGTGAACCGGATCATGCGGTGCGCCACCGCGCGCGGCGTGCGGCAGATTCGTGGGCCCGAACGCGGCGCTCCGTGCCGGGATGGCGCACTCGGGTCCGGACTGCGCGGGCTGACCGGGTCTCCATGCCCGTTTTGCCCGGGCTGGCATTGCACGCCGGCCGGGCGTGGCGCACGCGGCGCCCGGGCGAGCCGTTTGCTCTCCCGGTTTGGCGCGAACCTCTTTCCCATCGCCAGAGGTGGCTACCGCGCCAGCCAGCACACCGAAGCGTGGCAGGTTGCGCACTCAAATGGAGTTCAAATCTCGCTGCTCCAGGATAGGCGTAGAGCGCCACGGCAGTTCGGCACGGCGGCGCAACGCTGCTCGAAAGGGAGACGACATGAGCATGGCATCCCGGCATCGCACCGGGTAAATCCGGTCCCTTGCCGCCACCGACTGGAAACTCTTTCGCCTTCTGGAGTGAACGCCATGACCCATCGTGTCGCACTTGTCCTCTCGATCGTCCTGACCCTGGCGGTCAGCGCGGGCGTCTTTGCCGGGCGTGACCGGCTGTTTGCGCCGGAGAATGCCGCCAGTTCGTCCGCGGTCACCTCGTCGGCCGCGCAGTCGCCCGGTGACGGCCAGGCTGGCCAGTTGACCAGGACCGTCCCGCGTATCGTCACGGTCCCACTCCCGCCCACGCTGACCACGAGCGGTGGCGCAACGGAAGCCCGCGCTGAGCGCGGAGAAGGCTCGTTCGATCATGAACGGGATGACCACGAGGACAATGAGCGATCCAACCATGACGAGGAGCACGACGATGACTGAGACACCGGCTCCTTCCGAGAGGAGTGAGGCGCAGAAAGCCCGGCTCCCAGGTTCAGCGTCACCAAAGCTGCAGGAACGCCTGGAGCGGGAACTGCGCGCGAAGCGGACGCTCTTCGTCGCCTCCGTCGCCGGGCTTGCGGCTGCGCTCGGGATCGTCGCCGTATCCGCCGGGGTATCGCCGACGCCAGGTCTCGCCCAGCCCGCCCAGACGCCTGAATCCCCGGGGCAGCGCGTTGTTGCGGAGATCCCCATTCAGCCGGTTGACGGCCGGGGGGTGGAGACGATCGTCCGGATCGTGGCGCCCGCGCAGAACGCACCGGCGCCTGATATCCGCACGAGGGCTTCCTGATGACCGCGCACGTGACGCACGGGTCGTTCCCGGCCATGAGCACCTCGGTCGCCCTGATCGGGGTCGGGGTCACCGCATCAGCCATGGCCGACGCGACGGAGCGCGCCCGCCAGCTTGCCGAGGCGTGGGAGCAGCGCTTCAGCCGGTTTCGGCCGGAGAGTCTGCTTTGCCGCCTGAACGCGGCGGGTGGCCAGGCGCTCCCGGTCGATGTCACGTTTTGCGCGCTGCTGGCGCGCGCGGTCCAGGCCGTGCGCGAGACCGGCGGCCGCTTCGATCCGTCTGTCCTGCCGGTGCTGGAGGCGCTGGGGTATGACCGCAGCATCGACCAGGTCCGGGCGGCTCCAGCGGAGCCGCGCCACGTGCCGGCGGCGCCGGAAAGCTCCGGCGCCGGCGCCTGGGCCAGGGTGCGCATCGACTACGGGGCGGGCGTCGTCGCCCTGCCGCCGGGTATGCGCATCGATCTCGGCGGCATTGCCAAGGGCGCGTTCGTCGATCTGCTCGCGGCCGAGTTCTCGCACTGGCCAGGGGGCAGTGTCGACGCGGGCGGGGATGTCGTGGTGTGGGGCAACGCGCCGGATGGCCAGGCGTGGCGCATCGGCATCGAAGCTCCGGGGGCGCTGGCCCAGGACGCGCTGGTGATCGACGTGCCGTCAGGCTCGCGGGCCGGTGTCGCCACCTCGGGTACGCATCGCCGGCGCTGGCAGGCAGGCGGTGTGGAGGTGCATCACCTGATTGATCCCCACACACGGCGCCCGGCCACGAGCGCGTTGCACAGCGTTACCGCGCTCGCCGAGAGCGCAATGGCGGCCGAAGTCGCAGCCAAGGCGGTGCTGCTGGCCGCCGCCACGCCACCCATCACCGATCTCTTCGGCGCGTCCGCCGCGGCCCTGATGGCGGCGGATGGACACGTCGAGCTTCTGCAACAGCCCAGAGGAACAGATCATGGCATCGACCATCTCACAGAGGCCGGGCGCGCGGCCTGATCCAGCCGGCGGTTACTCGCTTGCCATCCTGGTGGGCAGCAGCGTGCTGGTGGCAGCGCTGGTTGCCTTCGCCGCGTGGCTGGGCCGCTCCCCAAGCCCGTTCACCTGGTACCTGGCGCGTGCCGCCGGCATCATGCTTTACCTCCTCGCCTGGACAGCGGTGGTGACCGGGCTCGGCCTGACGACCGCCCTGTTCGACCGCTGGCCTGGACGAGGCATGGTCTTCAGCCTGCACGCTTACGCGACCAATCTGACATACGGGTTCCTCTCGCTGCACTTCCTCAGCCTGGCTGCCGACACCACGATCCGCTTCACACCGCAGCAGGTACTCGTGCCGTTCATCTCGGGATCACGCGAGCCGTGGACCGGCTTCGGGATTCTGGCGGGAGGCCTCATCCTGCTCGTCGGGGCCAGCTTCACGCTCAAGCGCTTCATTGGCCAGCGCGCGTGGCGGGCCCTGCACTGGCTCACCTTCCCGATCTACCTGCTTGCCCTGCTGCACGGCGTCGGCGCCGGGTCTGATACGAGGTCGCCCTGGATGGCCGCGCTCTATCTCGCCACCGGATCGGCGGTAGTACTCTTGACCAGCTATCGCCTCTTGCGTGCCGGTGCGCGTGCACCCGTTGCGGGCAGCGCCACCCGGCAGGCGCGGCATGCCACAGTGAGCCGCTGATCAACCATGCGCATCCTGATTGTTGAAGACGATGAACGCCTGGCCCGGATCATGGAGCGTGTGCTGCGCCAGGAGCATTTCGATGTCGACCTGGCCGCCGACGGCGAAGCTGGCCTTGAGGCCGCGCTCACCGGCATCTACAACGCGCTCATTGTGGATTGGATGCTCCCGGGAAAAGATGGCGTGCAGCTCATTCGCGAGCTGCGCGCCGAGCACGTCGATACCCCGGTGCTGATGCTCACCGCGCGCGGCGAACTTCCCGAGCGCGTCCAGGGACTGAACGCCGGCGCCGATGACTACCTCGGCAAGCCGTTCGCGTTCGAGGAGTTGCTGGCGCGGCTGCGCGCGCTCACGCGGCGCGCCGAGCGCCCCTTGCTCGATACCCGCGTCACGATTGGCCCGGTGATCATCGATCTCGCGGCGCACTCGGTGCTCCGCCAGGGGAGGCCGATCGAGCTGTCGCCCCGGGAATTCGCGCTGCTGGAGACGCTGGCGCGGAACCGGGGCCAGGTGTTGAGCCGCGATCAACTCCTGGAGCGGGTCTGGGGCTACGAAGCCGAACCCCAGGGGAACATCGTGGATCTCTATGTGCATTATCTGCGACGCAAACTCGACCCTGATGGCGTTGATGCCGAGCCGGTGATTCGTACCGTGCGGGGCTCGGGCTACGTCGTGCCCGGTGCCTGATCCGACCTTCGCCTCGGTCGGGCGGCGGCTGGCGCTGCTGAGCGCCGCCGTCGTGATCGCGACGATCGCGCTGGTGGGAGCCGTCACCTACGTGCTGCTGCGCGAGAGCCTCAACCGCGAGGCAGACAGCGCGCTGGCTGCCCGGGCGCACGACGCGGAGCGAGCCTGGGACAACCTCTTCCGTGACGCCCGGCCGCCGGCAGCGAGCAACGCCGCAGAGGCAGATCGGGAGAAGGTAGACGGAGACCACGGCGACGACGGCGATCATGAGGAAGGCCGGGAGCTCCTGGAGAGCGGAGACGCACTCCTCTTCGCTGTTGACGCGAATGGCCGCCTCCTGGCCAACGCGAGGGATGTGCCCATCCCCGGGTTCCCCGATCCTGCCGGCGTGAGGGCGGCGCTCGCGGGCGAGACGGATGCGCGCACCATCACCGTTGGCGACCAGTCGATTCGGGTCTACACCGCGCCCGTCCACGACGACGGCCACATCTTGGGCGCCGTCCAGGCCGCCCGCGACGACTGGGAGCACCAGGCCGAACTGCGGTTAGTCGGGCTCATGAGCCTCATCGGCGTCGGCCTCGGCGCGATGGTGGCGTTGCCTGCCGGGCTGTTTCTGGCGCGCCGCGCCATGCGGCCGATCGACCTCGCCTTCGCCCGGCAACGCGCCTTTGTCGCCGATGCCTCACACGAGTTCCGCACGCCGTTGACCCTGATTCGGGCAACGACCGAGTATGTGCAACGGTTGCCCGATGCCTCGCCCGCCGTGCGCGAGGAGCTTGGGGGCGTCCTTGACGAAATCGACGCGACGAGCCGCCTGGTCGATGATCTCCTGGTGCTGGCTCGCGTCGATAGCGCGGAGTTGCCATTGCGCCGTCAACCCACGGATCTCGGCGAGCTCGCCCGGGCCGCCGTGGATGCGGTCGCGCCGCTGGCCGAGGGCAGCGGGCTGTCGTTGTCGGTCTCCGCGCCGCAGGGCGTGCTCGCCACGGTCGATCCTGACCGCATCCGGCAGGTGTTGCGCATCCTGCTTGACAACGCCATCGCCTACACCGCTGCTGGCGGGACGATCCAGGTCGGCGTGGAACGGCAAGACTCCCGCGCCCGTCTCACGGTCACCGATACCGGCGCCGGCATCGCGCCGGAGGACCAGGCGCGCGTCTTCGACCGCTTCTACCGGGCTGACCGGGCCAGGGCACGGGCAACGGGCGGCGCCGGGCTGGGGCTGGCGATTGCCCGTGCCCTGGTCCACGCGCACGCTGGCGAGATTGGCCTGACCAGCGAACCTGGGCGTGGAACCACGGTCTGGTTCACGCTCCCCCTGGCGTTGGCGCCCTGACCACCGCTTACCGGCAACGTCACGGCGGGATGGCTCGCCACTAATCCACCTCAAATGTTGGCGGCTTACGCTCCTTGCAGGCGTGGGAATGCCAGGCGGGACGGGCCCGATGGCACATGCCCAGGGAGAAGCAGGACATGAGCAAAGTCAACGCGACAACGATCCAGACGTGGGCAGGCATCGGCCTGATCCTGGCCAGTGGCGCGATTCACGCCCTGGGAGCCCAGGAGATGTTCGGGGAGGTGCAGTACATGGGCGTCCTCTTCGCGCTGAGTGTCATCGGCGCCGTCGCGGCCGCCATCGGGATCTGGCGAGGCGAACGCTGGGGCTGGCAGCTTGGCGCCCTGGTCGCGGGCGGCTCGATTCTCGCCTACCTCATCACGCGCACCATCGGGTTCCCCGGCTTCCGTGAGAATTCCTGGGAGGAGTTCTCGGAGCCGATCGGCGTGCTCAGCCTGGTGGTGGAAGGGCTGTTCGTGGCAACCGCCGCGTGGGTGATGACCGCGCACGCAGCCACGCGCACCGCGCACGCAGTGTCATCGTAGGCCGCCGGAAGCCTGCTCCAGGCTGCGGTCTGGAGCAGGCGATGGGCTGCGGGCCGGGCGGCACAGATGGTGCCGCCCGTGGTGCTCGCGTCGAACGTGATGCCGCCGGCGGCGGCATCACGGCTGCGTGGCGGTGGCCCCGCCGGGCTGTGCGTCGACGCGCAGGAATTCGCGGATGCCGTAGGTCGCGATGATGCGGTCGATAGCCAGCGGCAGCTCGGGCAGGAGTCTGGCCGCTGGCACGATGCGAGGGTTGCCCACGCGGGTGCGAACCCCGTGGTCCTGGATCACCCCCTCACCTGTGGCAAGGAGGTTGCGCGCCCAGTCCACGTCGCGGCCGTAGGGCAGGGGCAGCGCGAAGCCCCCGGGTACGGCATTGACCAGGAGTGGCGTCGCGTAGGGCCGCCCGGTGTGCCGCCCCCGGTGCTCCAGGCGACCCGCGTACCAGTGGGGACCGCCCGCGACGTGAAGCATCACGGGGTTGAGCCAGCGGTGGTTGAACCGCTTGATGCCGCCGATAACGACAGGATTCTGCGTGTGGAAGACCCACGACGCGGCCAGGCGGAAGAGCACCATGCCCACGATGACGCCCCACAGCCCTTTCGAGCGCCACGGCCGCCAGCCAGGCTGCGGTCTCGCTCCATCATCGGCCGTGAGTTGTGCCATGTCGCGCCCGCATTCTTTTACGGCGCGTCATCCACCGAGATTCGCGCCAACCAGCCGCCCGACGCCGAAGGTGATCGCCGCTGCCGCAACGCCAAAGAGCACCTGCCGCAACCCGGAGACGAGGGCATTGCGGCCGGTGATGACGGTGATTGCCGCGCCGATGGCGAAGAGCCCGATCATGCTGAGGATGATGCTGGCCATCACCGCCGTCATATCCTCGACAAAGAAGTAGGGCGCCACCGGGATGATGGCCCCGATGGCGAACAGCACGAACGACGTGCCGGCCGCGACCCACGCCGAGCCGCCCAGCTCTTCAGGATCGATACCCAGTTCTTCCCGCGCCAACGTGTCGAGGGCCGTTGTGGGATCGGCGATCAGGCGCTCGGCCATGGCCCGCGCCTGATCGGGCGGCAGTCCCTTGGCCTGGTAGATGAGCGCCAGCTCCTCGGCTTCCTCCTGCGGGGAGGCTTCCAGTTCCTCGCGCTCGATGCCGATCTGGTGCGCGAACAGTTCCCGCGCGCTCTGCACCGAGAGCCACTCGCCCAGGGCCATCGAGAGCGCCCCGGCCATCAGGCCCGCCAGCCCGGTGACCAGGATCGAGCGCCCGGCCAGCTCGGCCCCGGCCACACCCATCACCAGGCTCGCGTTGGAGACCAGGCCGTCGTTCGCGCCGAGCACGGCAGCGCGCAGGGCGTTGCCGCCACCGGCGCGGTGTCGCCCTTCGAGGCGGGCGATCGAGCCACCCTGCAGGCCCGAGGTCTGTTCGCCAATGGCGCGGAAGGCCAGCGCGTGCGAGCGCTCTTCCGCGCCCAGGCCCAACTCCCGCGCTTCATCCTGCTGGTTGTATTTGGCGCTGTCCGCTTGCTCCTGCTGGATAACGGTTGGCAGGATCAGGCCACTCCCAAAGCGCCGCGCCAGCAGCATCAGCGTGCGCGTGCGCCACCCCGGTTGGGTGGGCAGGTCCGTGACGCCCAGCTCGCGCAGCTTGGCGCGCCAGAGTTCCGCGTGCCGCTCTTCCGTTTCCGCCATGCGCGCGTAGATCGGCGCGAGGTCCGATGCGGCTTCGAGGTCCGCGAGTGCGCGGTAGAGGGCCGCGCCGTCGATTTCCGCCTGCAGGTTGGTCAGGTAGCGTTCGCGATTCGGTGTTGTCACGACGTGCCTCGCTCAGCGGTATCGGCCCGCACCAGGAGTACGGGACCAGCACTCTGCAGGACAATTTCCTCGGCCACGCTGCCCATCAGCCAACGGGCCAGGCCACCCCGGGCGTGCGTTGCCAGAACGGTCAGATCCTCAGCCTGGATGACGGCGAGAAGTTCCGCGACGGGGTCGCCGATCCGGACTTCGCTCGTGACCGTGCAATCCGGCGCCTGGTACTCGTGTGACCGCAGAACCAGATAGGCACGAGCCTCGCGCGCACGTTCCGCCTGTTGCCGCGCGCACGCCTCGGCGGCCGCCAGTCCTGCCAGTACGCTTGCCTCGACCTGGTCAAAGTCAACAACGCGTACAAGGTGGACAGGAATCGTCAGGGCACGGGCGAGCTCGACCGCCAGCGGCAGCGATTGCTCGGCCAGCGGGGACCCATCGAGCGGCACGACAATGCGCTGCAACGCTGTTGCTTGCCACTGCGCTCCGCGCACAACCAGTGCCGGCGCGGGAGCGTGCCGGATGACCGAGTCGGCGACGCTCCCGAAGAGCACACGTTCCATCGACCCGCGCCCGTGGCTGCTCATGACGATGAGGTCCGCCGTATGGGACATCGCGCTGATCTGTTCGGCGGGATCGCCCAACGCCACCATGGTCGTGACATGATGGCCCTGCTCGCGTAGCGCCGTGGCGGCAGCCTCCAGGTACCTCTCACGGTCTCGTGCTCCAGTGCACATCTCCGACAGGTCGGTGCAGTCAGGCTCGACACCAATGAGCTGAATGCGACGGCCAGGAATCTGCGCGGCAATCTTCAGCGCCACCTCGGCCGCGTGCGAGCCGTCGAGTGGAACCAGGATGCGATCAACCACGGCAACACTCCGTTCCTTTGCGCGACAACTCGGGACCTACTGCGCGTCCGCCCCCACGGGAACAGCGCGAGCGGGGGGGTGCCCAGGCGCCCGATCCGTGGCCGGAACCAGGACGACCGGTGCTGAACCGTCACGAATAAGCTGCTCGGCAAGGCTGCCAAGCAGGAGGCGGGCGGCGCCGTGGCGGCCGTGGCTCGCCAGCACGATGACATCTCCTGGCTGCACTGTCTCCCGGATCACGGCAATGGGCGATCCCGGGCGCACACTCTGGGTAACCTCGACGCCGCCACGGCGGAGTTGCGCGGCCGCCTCCGAGAGCGACTCCTCTGCGTCGCGTTGCGCCTGATGGACCTGTTCCTCATAGAGGTCCGCGTTGAACGCGGCCGTGGGCATCAGCTCCGTGGGCGCCAGCCGCGTCAGGTCGATGGCCGTGACCAGGTGCACGGGGGCATGCATCTGGCGCGCGATGGCCTCAGCGATCGGCAGCGCGAGTTCGGAGCGGGGGGAGCCATCAAGTGGCGCCACGATGCGCCGGATTGCCGGAGCGGGTGGGGCGCCGGCTGTTGGCCGGATCAGCATTACCGGTACCGGCGTGGTCCTGGCGACCTGATCGGCAACGCTGCCGAAGGCCCACCTCCCGAGCGCGCCACGGCCGTGCGTCGTCGTGACGATGAGGCCCGCGCCCACCTGGATGGCGACCTGCAGAATCTGCTGGGCAGGATCGCCAACCGCCGTTTCCAGGTGGGCGCAGGTGTCTGCATGCCGATCCAGGATCTGGAACTCATCTTCATCCTGCCCAACTTCCAGCAGGATGAGCTGGCACCCCGGAGCGGCGAGCGCCTCCGCGTAGGGCAAGGCGCGCTCAGCAAGGTCTGAGCCATCGAGGGGGACGAGAATCGGCCGAATGCCGGTGCGTGGCGCCGTCTCAGGAGGCGCTTCACGGTCCCTCGTTGATTCCCGCTCTGGCATGCCTGGCGGAGTTGCTGCTGTCACCATCACGAACCCTTTTTCCGGTCCGCCACCGTGAAACTGACGAGACCAGGCTGACGCACCACCTGCATCGCCACCGGCCAATGCCCCTCGGCCCCGGACACGCGTGCAAGGAGCGCCGTTGCCGCACGTGATCTCGCGTGTTCTGGGGCAGGCTACCTCCGCTGGGGCGGCTCCGCGTGGTTACGATACTAGAGGCGCCGGAGTTGCCTGCGCACCATCATCAGGGGGCAGAGGGTTGCAACGGCGTTGCAATTGGATCTACATGCATGAAAGGTGTTCTCCCGGCAGGACGCCGTGCTGACTTCCCTGGGTCACGGCTCAGGGCCAGGGCCGCTCGCCAGATGATCCCCCCATGTGGGCGAGCAGCGCCGCGACCCATGCAGGCGTCAGCAGGGCGCGCTCGCATCCACCGGTGCGGCGGGTTCACCGCTAAGGTGTCGCCAGGCACGTGACGCAGCCGTTGCCACCATGGTTCCAGCAGTTCTCCGTTCCCGCGGTCCCCGAGGTGTTGCCGGCAACCGTCCCGTCGAAGCTACAGGAGACCGTGCCTGCATTGTCGACGCCACCGCCGGCGATGCTGGCGTGATTGCCTGTTACGCTGCTGCCGTGGGTGATGGTGAGTTCGCCGTTATTGAAGACACCGCCGCCGTTGAGGGCCGTGTTGCCGGCCACGACGGAGTTGAACAGGGTCACGGCTCCGCCGTCGTTGAGGATGCCGCCGCCATTCGTTCCTGACCCGCCGGTGATCGTCAACCCTGCAAATGTCACGGCCGCCCCGTTCTGGACGTGCACCACGCTTCCGCCGCCGGCGCCACGGAGGGTGGTGGTTCCCGCAACCGCTCTGGCGATCGACAGGTCCTTGGAGATGATGAGGTTTTCGGTGTAGGCGCCGGCACAGAGCTGGATGGTGCTGTTGGGGAGAATGCCAACAATCGCATTCTGAATTGTCTGCCAGCGGCAGCCACTCGCGCAGACATCGCCGCAGACACAGGCGCCATTCCAGCAGATCGGTGCGGTATCCGGGCAGCGGTTGTCACATGCTCCGCAGTTGTTGTGGTCGGTGTTCGTGTTGGTGCACCCGTCGCCGCGGCAGCAGAGTTCCGGGTCGCCGCCGCAGGGCGGACCCCCGAAACACTGGCACTGGTGGCCGTTGCACTGGTTGCCTGTGGGCGTGCATTCGGCACTCTCGCAGCACATGCCGCTGTAGCAGGACCCGCTGCAACAGATTTGACCGCCCGGGCAGGGATGTGCGGCTGAACACGCCGCGCAGGCGTTGTTCACGCAGACGGGGAGGGGGTTCGTACAGCTCCTGCAGGCAGCGCCGCCAGTGCCGCACGCGGTGTTCGCGGCGCCGGGCTGGCAGGTTGCCCCTGCGCAGCAGCCGGCACACGTGCCGGCGCAGGTTGGCGAAACGCGCAGCGCACAACGCCCATCCGTGCCTGTGACGAGCCCCGCGCAGCACTTCTTCCGTTTCTTGCTGGTCGGCTGGCCTGCCTTCGCGCACTTCTTCCGGTGCTTCTTTTCGCCACCTGCCCGGTGATCGTGATGGGTTTGCTGGCGGCGCGCGCGAGCGGGCTCCACGGTCAGGAACGCCTGCTGGAGACCCAGGACCGGCAGCAGCACGAGGCGGTGGAGGAGCCAGCGGCGCGTGCCGCCGGCGGAGAGCTTCCTGGCTTGCTGATCGAATTGGCTGGCGTTCATGGCCGTTGCTGCCTCGCGATGCTTCCGGTGAGGTTACGCGGCCGGGCAACTCTCGCAGCCGCTGCCGGGGACGAAATCCACGCAGTTGTCCGGGGTGTTTCCGCCGACCGTGCCGCCAGGGCAACTGACACTTCCCTCGTTGAGGATGCCGCCGCCAGTCGGTACCGGCTGCGTCGCCGTGTTGCCGCTGATGACGGTGCCGTTGATCAACTCGAAGACGGTTTCGGGGCCATTGAAGATGCCGCCGCCCTGGTCCGCGTTGTTCCCGGTGATGGTGCAGCCGCTCAGCGTGAGCTTGTGATCGAGGTGGAAGATGCCGCCACCATTGGTGGCGCGGTTGCCGGTGATCGTGCAGTTGGTCACGGTCAGCAGGGCGCCGCCGTTGAAGATGCCGCCGCCGTCTGCCGTCGGGCCGCCACCGGTGATCCGCAGGTTCTGGAGTGCGACCGTGATGCCGGTACTGATGTTCACGGCGATGTCGTTCGTCCCTGTCGCATCCACGATGGTGTCGACTGCCGGGTTGTTCCCCTGGCCAGCCCCAACGAGGGTCACGCTCTTGCCAGTGCTCACGTTCTCGCGGTATCTGCCGGGGCAGATGCGGATCGTGCGCGGCCCCGCGGGGTCGCCGATCGCTGCTTGAATCGTGGCGTAGCGGCAACCGCTGGCACACACGTCGCAGCTCGATACCGGCGCCGTGCACCGGCCGTCGGGTCCCTTGACCAGCCCCTTGCAACACGTCTTGTGCTTCTGGTTTGTGGGCTGGCCTGCCTTGGCGCAGCGCTTCTTGCGCTTCTTGTGCTTTTCGACGCGGATCGCCTGAGGCTGACCGCTCTCCTGCGCGCGGCGGCGAGCGACGGCCGTGTCAATGCCTGAGGCGAGAGCGTTCAGCTCGCCCACTACGGGCAGCAAGGCCAGCATTTGGAGCACGCGTCTCCGGGTTCCCGGTTCGCCCAGCCGCTGGATATGGCGATCGAAGTGGCTGGCGTCCATGATGGCTCCTCCTGGTCGTGGAACAGACTGGCAAACACTCGTCGGGTCGTTGCAGGCAGCAGCCGGTCTGCCTCAGGGAGCACTTTGCCCTTCTGCCGATCACAGGTGCGGCGCAGTAGGCGCGCCAGGCGTTGCAACTTTGTTACAGGTTCGGGTCTTCCCTCCGCAGGCGCCGGACCAGTGCACGCGGTCCTTGCCCTGGCCGCCAGGAGTGCCGTTTCACCAGCCACACTGCTGATGAGGTCACGATGGTTTTGGCCAGTTCATCGCAGGAGCGGTGATCTGGTTGGCCAGCCGCGCCCGGTCGGCTGCAATCTGCCCTGAGCAACCCATCACCAGCCGACCACACGAGGCGAGCCTGACTGCAACACTCCTGCAACGTTGCCGCGCCATTTGGCGTCACCTGTGTGACGGGCCATCCCCGAAGATGCCTGATGACGATGGATGACCAATTTGTTCAAGGCCGGCAATCACAGGATGCCTTCCCATGGAGACCATGAAGTTCGATGACCTGGCCCGCGCGTGCGCGTACCCGGCAACACGCAGGCGCGTGCTTGGCCTCGCTGCCGGGCTGCTGGCGTGGTGCCCAGGCCTCGCCCGTGTGGCTGCACAAGCCACCCGACCGGCAAACATCCCGCTCGGTGGAGCTTGCACGGTGAGCAGCGAGTGCTCCCAATTCCAGGGGTGCTACGACGCGGGGCCGATCACGTGTGCTGACAACGGCTTTGCCGAGGATGGACCGCTCAATTGCTGTCTCGGTGAAGGTGGGCTGTGCGGCAGCAACGCACACTGTTGCGGCTCGCTGCTCTGCCTGGACACGAGCGGCGACGGATGCGGAGCCGGCCTCTGCTTGCCGGCAAGCGAAGACAAGACCATCGAACAGTGCGGTGACGTGCAGGGGGACACGGGTCTGGCCGGCGCCAGCACGAAGAGGGCCACGCCCGGTACGCCGTGAACGGAAGCGAGGTGCACGTGCTCACGCCGGCATTGCTGCCACTCGCGTGACCGCTGTGGATAGTGGTCTGGTCACATCATTCGGCACGTCGCAGCGTAAACTATGCTCCACGCGCAGACGATGGATCGGCCGGGATTCCCCGGGCGTGCCGCAAGGCACGCAGGACCGGAGCAGTCCGACAACTGATCGTCTCGGGACAGCAGGCGAGCCGATGCGTAAACGTCTCATCTTCGTTGTCGACGACGAGCCGGCTATTGTCCGCCTGGTGCGGACAGAACTTCAGTCAGAAGGCTATGCGGTCATCACGGCGGTGAGTGGAGAAGACGCGCTCGCCCGGCTGGATGATGAGCGCCCGGATCTGGTCGTGCTCGATCTGATGCTGCCGGGCATCGACGGGTTCGAGACCCTGCGGCGGATTCGAACCGAAAGCCAGGTGCCGGTGATCATGCTGACGGCACGGGCAGGGGATGCCGACAAGCTCCGTGGCCTGCAGGGTGGCGCGGATGACTACCTGACCAAGCCGTTCAATCCGGAAGAACTCTCGGCCCGGATCGCCGCCGTGCTGCGCCGGGTATCGGGCGGGGCGCCGGCCGGCGGCCGTTCGCTGCTGCGCTACCCGGGCCTGGAGATCGATCTGGAGCGGCGCCGCGTCCTGGTTGAGGGCAAGGAAGTCCGGCTCAGCCGCACAGAATGGGCACTCCTGGAGCAGTTGGCGGCAAACGCCGGGCGCGTGATGCTCCACAGCGAGTTGTTGAGCCGTATCTGGGGTCCGGAGTTTCGCGACGAAGTGCGCTATTTGCGCATGTGGATCAGCCGCCTGCGGGCCAAACTGGAGCCACATGCTGAGGACTCATCACTGATCACCACCTATCCCGGGATTGGGTACCGCCTCGAGTCGCCAGCCGGCGGGTAAGGTTGCCCGCAGGCCGTCGCGGTTCGTCAATCAGTCTGACCCGCCGATGACTGCAGCAGTTCGCTGACCATCCGCTGCAAGACAGCGTGATCGACCGGAGACGGCAGCCGGGGGATGCTGTAGGCGTCCCCATCGCCGTTGACTGCGTCGATGAGCAGGACGGGAACCTGGCGCAAGTGGCAGGCCACGTTGTAAGGCGTCTCGGCGGCGTCCGCCCAGGGAAGATCCAGGGCGATGATGACCAGGTGTGGCTTGATGCGCGCAACAAGGGAGATCACACCTGCGGCATCGGGGGTGCGATACACCTCATGCCCGGCGCCGCGCAAGATGGCTTCCACCTCGCGTGCCAGTTCTGGCCTTGCCAGGACGATGATCCGTGGTGAGGCTGGCGACTGCATGGCTATCGAATCCAGTGGAGCCTTCCGTCGACCTCCGGACGTCATCATCCCTCGTATCGATGCACCATGAAGGCACAATTGCGTGATCCAACGTTGCAACTTCGTCGCAAGTCGTGTGCGCCTGTTGCTCATCCACCATGAGGGATGAATACTTGCCGATCCCGGATGTTGTTCTTGCTGGCGCCAGGAGCGGAGATGGCCATGGAGGGTGATGCTCTCGTCACACCGATGTCCGGTTCTCTGGCGGCGGAGCCCCATGCGGCACTGCTCCGGGCCATGGTCCACTCGGCAATGGACGCCATTCTGGCCCTGGATGGCGAGCAACGCATCGTGGCGTTCAATCCGGCGGCTGAGCAGATGTTCCGCTGCTCAGCCGCTGAGGCGCTGGGCCAGCCACACGACCGATTTCTCCCTGAGCGCTACCGCGGGATGCATCGGCAGCACGTTGCCGATTTTGGGGCAACCGGGGATACAACACGCTCCATGGGCCATGTGCGCCCGTTGCGGGCGCTCCGGGCCACCGGTGAGGAATTCCCGGTCGAGGCGACCATTGCGCGGGTCGACGTTGACGGGCGCCCCTATTACATGGCCATCGTGCGCGATATCACGGCACGCCACGCGGCGGAGGCCGCGCTCCAGCGCCAGGTCGAGCTCCTGAACCTTGCCTACGACGCGATCGTCACGTGGGAGTGGAACGGCGAAATCACATTCTGGAATGCTGGAGCAGAGCGGTTGTACGGCTATGCATCAACGGAGGCCGTTGGCCGTCGCATTCACGATCTGCTCGCCACGCGACACGCGGGTGATTTTGCCGGGATTGCGGCCACGCTTGAACGGGAACGCGTCTGGGAAGGCGAGGTGAGCCACCGGCGTCGTGACGGGAGCGAGGTCCTGGTGGAAAGCCGGCACGTGCTGGTCGAAGACCAGGGAGGGCGTTACGTTCTCGAGGCGAACCGGGATATCACGGAGCGCAAACGAGCTGAAGCAGCACTGCACGAGAGCCGCTCCCAGCTCGCGCGCGAGCTGGAAGACACGAAACGCCTGCAAGCGATCAGCAGCCTGCTGATCGAGGATGACGGCAGCCCGGGATTGTACGAATCAATCATCGACGCCGCCATGGCCATCATGCGAGCGGAGTTCGGGAGTATGCAATTGCTGGATCCCGAGCGAAACGCATTCCACCCTGTGGCGTGGCGCAATGTCCATCCCGATGCGGCCGCGTTCTCGCAGATCATCTCAGGCGAAACCGGAACATCTCGTGGCCTTTCGCTGCACCACGGTGAACGGCTCGTCGTCCCTGACGTGTCTTCCCGCGACGTTTCTCCTGGCGACGATAGCTTGACATACGATGCGTCGAACGGCATCACCGCGGTGCAATCGACGCCGCTGACAACGCGCCAGTGCCAACTGGTCGGGATGATTACGACCGGCTGGAGACACGCGCATACGCCTGGCGAGCAGGAGCTCCGGCTGCTCGATATTCTGGCGCGGCAGGCTGCGGACTATGTCGAACGGCGCCGGGTCCAGGTCGCGCTCCGTGAGAGCGAAATGCGATTCCGTGCCTTCTGGGAAGCGACGACCGAGGCGATGGTCCTGTCTGATGCGGACGGGATGGTGCGGGACGCCAACCCCGCCTACGAGAAGCTCCTGGGACTGGATCGAGCTGACGTTCTCGGGAGGCCGTTCCCGGTGATGCTTCCCCCGGATGTGCGAGAAGGCACACCGGCCCGCTACCAGGACATCTTCCAGGCTGCCGAGCCTGTGCCCAGCTATGAATCCCGGGTGCTTCATTCTTCCGGCGCAGAGCGGATCGTGGAATCCCGCGCCGGCTTCGCAGTCCGCGATGGCGTGCGGGTCGGGATGATCTCGGCACTCCGTGATGTCACTGACCGCAAGCATGCGGAAGCGGAGCGCGCAGTCAGCCTGGAGCGGGAAGCGGTGGCCAACGCCGCGGCACAGGCAGCCGCTTCGGCGCGGGATGCGCTGCAGGAGATCTTCGACGCGCTCCCCGGCGGGGTGTTGCTCATGACAGCGCCAAACGCGGGGATCGAGTTTGCAAATGTAGCCATGAACCAGTTGGTCTGGGGGGCAGATCACGCCAGCACACGGCTCCCTGTCTATGGCCAGGATTTTCAGTTCACGCACACCGATGGCGCCCCACTGGGCGTCAGCGAGCGGCCTGGGACACGTGTGCTTCACGGCGAGCGGGTGTGGAACCAGCAACTGCTCCTTACGCGGGCGGATGGTACGGCCACGCCCATTGCCATCCACGCAACGCGGTTGCGTTCGCATTCACAAGCGACGGGGCGCGCCATCGTCTTCGTGCAGGATGTGACCACGTTGCGGCAGGCTGAACAGCTCAAGGACGACTTCCTGGCGCTGGTCTCCCATGAGTTGCGGACGCCGTTGAGCGTGATTCATGGCGGCGCCCAGGTGCTGGTCAACAAACCCCACCTTGATGAGGAAACCCGGCTGGAGTTGCTCCGCGACGTGGTGGCGGAGAGTGCTCGCCTGGAGCGGTTGCTGAGCAACCTCCTGGCGTTGACCGACATCACGGCTGGCCGACTGCAGGCTGCGCTGGAGCCGGTCCTGCTGGAGCCCCTCATCACCAGGATCGTTGCAGACTTCCAGAACCGCAGTGCCGAGCACACGTTTGGCATCGAGATGGCCAGGATGCTGCCCCCCGCCGAGGCCGATCCCGATCTGCTGGAAGAGGTGGTCCGCAATCTCTACGAGAACGCCATCAAGTACGCGCCGCACGGGGGCAGGGTGCTGACGACCGCAGAGGTGCGAGACGACGCTGTGGTTATCCGGGTCACTGATGAGGGAATCGGGATCGCGCCGGAGCACGTCGCGAGGGTCTTCGAGCGGTTCCGCCGCGTCGGGGGAGACAACCGGGTGCGAGGGATGGGCCTGGGGCTCTATCTCTGCCGGGGGCTGATTGACGCCCAGGGCGGCACGATCGAGGCGAGTTCTCCCGGCCTGGGCCAGGGTTCGACGTTCACCGTCACGCTCCCAATCGCCAGGGGCTGGACAACCGGCGACCACGCGTAATCTCAAGCTCTCCCCGGTCGCGCCGCACGCCCCGTTGCCGTGCCTGCCATCGCCATCTGCTGCGTCGGAGTGACGCCGACACTGAATATCGCGACCCTTTTGCAACACCGGCGTGACTCCCGTGGTCGCCCCTGCAACCGGCCCGGGCGTACCGTCATGGCAGAACCAACGCCAGTCGAAAGGGAAGGGTTCGCGCCATGTCCTGTGCCCCGCAGCTCACTGATCCGCTTCCGAACGTCACATCGAGGGTTCAGGGCCCAGGGGCCGAGGCTCTGGCGAGGGCCTATCTCGAGTACATGTCGGGCTACTGGCGCGGTGATGCCGGTGCATCGACGTTCGGCGAGCAGCTTGCGGCATTCTGCGGGACTGGCCTTCCTTCCGAGCCAATGCGCGACGCCGACGCGTTTAGCCCCCACGGGGCGGGCGGACACGGCATCCGCTGGTATGAGTGCGATGATGAGATCTGTGGCTACATCCCTGGCTGTGCGACCGGGTACCGCATTCCGGCGACGTGCGTTGCGGAGTTGGCGCGTACGGTCGGGATCGGCGCGGGGCAAAGCGCGCCAGCACCCGCTGACACGGCGCCAGCGCGACGGAAGGATGAGGTGGCTACGCCCGGGCTTGCTGACCGGTTAACCCTCGTTCATGTCCTGGCTGACCACCCCACAGCGATGGGAGCGGTTGCATGACGGCCACGCACGGCCCGGTCCACCCGGTGCTACGAACGGGGCGGGGCCCGCACCCATGGGTGCGACGGCGGCGCCTCGTTGTCACAGCCGGGATAGCGGGTGTAGCTGACGCTCCGCTCCTGGCCGTTTCGCCAGTGAGTGGGCGGCCTGCCTTCCATCCCCATGACGCCGGCTGCAGTGAGCCCCAAATCCCTGCGGCCGGCGCCCCTGGCCTGGAGTTGTCATTCGCCGCGTTGATGGGACGTGCGCATCCACGCGTTGTGACCGGCTGTGATGACGGTTTCCTGGTCGACGAGCGCGCTTCATGATCCAGCGCGCGTGCCGGGGTCGGTGATTGGGAAGGCCCCCTTCATGCCGCTGCGTCCGGGGCAGTTGAGTTTGTCCTCCCCATGATTCCCCTGGACCCTGTGTGCCGGGTGCGTGTCGCGCCATCGCTCTGGCCGTGATCACGGCGGCAGGCGAAGCTGCGCGGCCTGGGCACCACCGCGCCTGGGACACCACAACGCAACCTGGCGCGACCGGTTTGGTGCGGGCAACCGTGGCGCGGTCGCATCGTGCTATCCCGGGTTCACGATTTCTGCCAACATCGCCCTCAGCGCACGCGCTCGACCTCGTGCGTTTCGCCGCCCGGTGGGGCGCGACATGATGCCGTGGAGGATTGATGAGCCGACCCGCTGAAACCGGGAGCCGTTTGTGGCCGCGCGTCATGAGTGCTGACGCCGCGGTACGCCTGATCACATCTGGAGACCGGGTCTACCTGCACGAGGTGGCGATGACCCCGCACGAGTTGCTTGACGCACTCGTACGGCGGGCACATGAGGTGTCTGACGTTGAGGTGGTGTCTCTGCACACCGAGGGCGCAGCACCACACGTTGCCCCTGGGCTCGCCAGGAATATCCGGCACAACGCCCTGTTCGTCGGGGCCAACGTGCGGGACGCGGTCAATGATGGCCGGGCCGACTACACGCCGGTGTTCCTGTCCGAAGTCCCAGCGCTCTTTGCGAGTGGACGCCTCGCGCTCGATGTCGCCCTCCTGCAGGTTTCGCCGCCAGACCGCCATGGCTTTTGCCGCCTGGGCACGTCGATCGCCTGCGCTCGTGCGGCTGTGGACGCTGCGACAACGGTGATCGCCCTCGTGAACCCACGCGTTCCGCGCACGCTTGGTAACTCGGCTGTCCACATCAGCCGCTTCGCAGCAGTGGTCGAGGCTGACCGGTCACTCCCCACCACGGTTCCCGCGGCAATTGGCCCGATTGAACGGCAGATTGGCGAGCACGTCGCCGCGTTGGTGGAGAACCAGGCCACGCTGCAGTTGGGGATTGGCGCCATTCCTGATGCGGTTCTCGGCTGCCTCGGTGGACGGGAAGATCTGGGTATCCACACGGAGATGTTTTCTGATGGATTGCTGGCGCTCGCCGAGGCTGGCGTTGTCACCAACCGGTTCAAGACGACGTGGCGCGGCCGGATTGTCACGTCGTTCGCGTTGGGAAGCCAGCGGCTCTACGACTTTGTCGATGGCAACCCGTTCGTCGAGTTCCACGGGTCGGATATCGTCAACGATCCGCGAGAGATCCGCCAGATCGACCGCATGACGTCGATCAACTCGGCGATCGAGATCGACCTGACCGGCCAGGTGGTTGCCGATTCCATTGGTGAGCGAATCTACAGCGGCATCGGAGGACAGATGGACTTCGTGCAGGGTGCGAGCCTGGCGCCTGGAGGGAAGGCCATCATCGCGTTGCCCTCCACCGCGCGAGGCGGGGCGACCTCCCGGATTGTTCCGGTGATCAAACCTGGGGCCGGCGTCGTCACGACCCGGGGCCATGTGCAGTACGTGGTGACGGAGTATGGCGCGGTCGACCTGCGAGCGCAGTCCCTCCGTCGGCGCGCCGAGCTACTCATCAGCATCGCGCATCCAGACGCCCGGCCGGAATTGCAGGCCGTCGCCGCCCGGCGGCACGTCTCGATGCCGGCAGGCTGAGACGGATCAGGCTGCTGGTTTGGGTGTGTCTCCATCCTGTGCGCGTGGTTCCCGATCCGGGTTCATTGGTGCAGGGGCAGGCACGTGCGGTGGTGACCACCACTTTCCCAGCACACGTCGCCAATCGATGCGCAAGAGCAGGAAAATCAGGGCAAAGCCAGCGATCTGGACCATGATGACCTGCCAACCACCAATTCGCGGACCAAGAACGTCGCGCAGCGAACGGTCGGCGGCCTCGGCAGCACTGATCCAGACGACATAACTGATGCAGCGGGCGACGCCAAAGACCAGGAGAATCGGAGCCAGTGGTGCTCGCGCCAGCCCAGCGGCGATGAACAACTGGTTGCTTGGCAACGGCCCCAGGGTGAACAGGACCAGGGAGGAAATGGCCAGCGTGGGCTGAGCCTGAAGTGTTTCGACCAGCCCTTCAATGTTGGCGCGCCAGGGTGCGGGCACAAACCTGGCCCCGAACGCGCGGCTTCCCATCGCGAGCAGCGCGCGTCCTGTCGTGGCGCCCAGCGCACCCACGATTGCGAGCGGGACGACCGGGAGCGCATGGTAGAGGTGGAAGTAGGCCAGGACAGCCCAGGTCGGCGGCATGAAGGCGGGCACAACATTGAGGACGACCGCCAGGCCCCAGATCGCGATCCAGACCATGGTTGGGCGCTTCCTTCTCCCGGCCCTTGTCCCACCAGGCGCGTCCCGCCGGGCCCGGGCATGATAGCCCCGGCGTTGACCGCAAGGCGCCGGCAGGCAGTAGACTCCGGAGATGCGGCCTACGCGACGTGCGTTCCCCACGGCACGTGATTCCAGCCAGAATGCAACACGGCTTGCGACCGGGGTACGTCAGCGGGTGGGCGGAGCCCTCTTCCTGCTACTGGCCGGGCTGGGGCTGGCCGCGCGGGACGCCATCACCGACGCCCAGTGGATCGCGCTGCTTTGGCTGAGCGCAATCCCGCTCGCGCTGGCGCTCTGGCCCACGCTCTCGCCCCAGATGCCGCAGGTGAACCGCGCCACGCTGCGCATGGTCGCCATCTTCCTGACGGTCATCACCCTCTGCGCGGTGCAGTTGCTGCGCATCCAGGTGGTGATGAGCGATGTGATCAGCCACCGGGTAGAGGTCGACCCCGCGACGGGGGCGGTGGTCAGCAACCCGCTGCTGGCGGACGCCGCGCTGCGCGTGCCACGCGGGGCGATCCTCGATCGCCACGGCGTCGTACTGGCCGCATCGGTTGCCCAGGACGGCGTCTACGCACGCCGGTACCAGACGCCGGACACGGCGGATGTCACCGGGTACTTTTCGCCGCTGCTCTACGGTGCAACCGGGTTGGAGGCATCCTGGGACGATGTCCTGCTGGGCGACGCCGGGGGCAATCCGTTCTGGCAGGCGCTGCAGACGCTGCGCGGACTCCCACCACAGGGGAACGACCTGCACCTCACGCTGGATGCAACGCTGCAGCAGCAGGCGCACGCGGCCCTCGGCAGCCGGCCGGGAGCCGTGGTGTTGCTCGACGTGCAGACCGGGGCGGTCCTGACGCTGGCCTCCAACCCGACGTTCGACGCCAACGCGCTGACCGCCCTGACCGACGCCGACCGCGCGGCGGCCCAGGGCGCGTGGAGCACCCTGACCACGGACCCGCGCACGCCGCTGGTGCAGCGCGCCACATCCGGCCTCTACGCGCCTGGCTCCACCTTCAAGACGGTGACGGCGGCAACGGCCCTGCAGCGCGGCCTGGCCACGGCGGACACGGTCTACGAGGATGCCGGCAGCCTGACGATTGATGGCCACACGCTGATCGAGGCGAACCGCCCGGACGACAGCATCACCGAGTGGAGCCTGCGCGATGCGTTCTCCTGGTCGCTGAACGTCGTTTTCGCGCAGATCGGGCTGCAGATTGGCGGCCCCGCGCTGGCGGATGCCGCGCGGAGCTGGGGCTGGGAGAGCGTGATCCCCTTCGACCTGCCCTCGGAGCCAAGCCGCGTCTTTGTGACGCCCGGATTTCTGGACACCGACCTCGCGGTCGCGGAAACGGCGTTCGGGCAGGGGGAGCTGCTGGTGACGCCACTACAGATGGCGCTGGTGGCGGCCGGGGTGGCGCACGAGGGGGAGGTGATGCGCCCCTACCTGGTGCAGCGCATCACCGCACCCGATGGCGAGACCTTGCGCACGGTGTCGCCACAAACCTGGCGGCGGCCCGTTGACCGCGAGGTTGCGCAGCAGACAGCGGCCCTGATGCAGAACGCGGTCGAGCTGGGCGCGCTCGGCGGGGCATATGTGCCCGGCTACGCCATCGGCGGCAAAACGGGCACGGCGGAGACCGCCGGGGAAGCTCCGCACGCCTGGTTCATCGGCTTCATCGGGTTGCCCGGCGAGGCCCCGCGCTACGCGGTTGCGGTGATCGTGGAGGCGGGCGGCGGCGGGGGACAGGTGGCGCTGCCCATCGGCCGCGACCTGCTGGTGGCGGCGATGGGCCTGGTCCAGGGCGCGTAACCTTCACCCCCAACCTCTCTGTCGGGCCGCGGTGTTACTGCCCCGGAAGCGGCGCCACCCGCAGCTCGACCCGGATGACGTGGCCCGGGTTGTAGGCGTCGCCATCGTAGGTGTAGAGCGCGAGCACCTGGCCCAGATAGGGCTCGTTCAGGGTTTCCAGGCGGTTATCCAGTTGGGTGCTGATCCAGAGCTCGGCGTCCTGCGGTGGGCTTTGCAGGGTGCCGAATTGCCAGCTCCCGGCACTCTCGGCGTCCTCCGGCAGCAGCGTACGGACCAGGCTGGCCGCTTGCGCGGGGTCCGCGAAGCTGCTGGCGGGGTCGATGCTCACGATCAGGTCGCAGTTCGTCTGGATCAAGTCGAAGCCCTGGAACTCCCAAAGCCAGCCCGTTTGCGTCGCGTTGCCCGCCCCGTAGAGCGCGTCGATCTCGCCCCGGGTCAGGCCCATGGCGGCGGAGGAGAGGCCGTCATCCACGAGCGCCGTGCCCTGGCAGGTGTACTCCCCCTGCGCCGCCGCGGGCAGCGCAGGAGGGGTGAGGGCGACCGCGAACAGTGCCGCGAGAAGCAGGCGCGCCCCTCGCCCGCTGAGTGCTGAACCCATGGCACGCTGCTCCCGTCTGGTGACTACTCGCCCTCGACTTCCTCGATGGCGGCTTCCGCGCCGCCGACCTCGACCGTTTCCCCCTTCAGCGCCGCGACCAGGCTGGCCGGGATCGGCGCGGGCACATCAACCCGCTGCACCACCTTATCGACGATACCGGCGCTGCCTGCGACCTGCAGTCGCTGCATGAGCTGGCCGAAGGTTTCCTCCAGGCTGGCCGCGATGGCGTCGCGCGTCTCAACCGGCATGTCCCACATCTGGCGCTTGAACGGGCCGATGCCTCGCTTGCGCGCACCATAGAAGAACTGCGCGTCGGTTTGACCGGCCTTGCGCTCATCGGAGTGATTGGCGGTCAGGTAGGCGTAGATTTCGTCGCGCAGCGTCTCCGGGAAGGCTGGGTGATCGTAGATCATGCTCTGGAAGGCGGTGGCGAGGTGCACCTCGACCGCGCCCGCCTCGGCGAACTTGCCGAAAGCGGTTTCGGGCAGGGTGGAGGCGCCGTGCTGGACCGCGCCGCCCATGCCGTAGTCCTTGCGCGCAGCGTCGGAGAGGTCGCGCAGGGTGTCGAAATCCACCGCGACGTCGGCGATGGAGCCGTCCGGCAGCACCACGCCGCCGTGCGACGTGCCGGTCTGGACGCTGATCTTGGAGATGCCCTCCAGCTCCTTGCCGGCCTTGCTGGCGCGCTCCTTGAGCAGGGCCTCGTACTGGCTCATGAAGGCCTGAAGATCTTCCACGGTGGAGTTGCGCAGGCCGACCTCGCCGATCTCGCCGCCGACCGAGACGGTCACGCCGTCCGGCTCGATGTCCCGGATGTACTCGGTGAGCTGGGCCGTAAGCTGGGCGTTCAGTTCCTGCTGCGCCTCCAGCGTCGGCAGCGCGAGGTCGACGACCGTCGAGGCGTCGACATCGATGTTGTAGTACCCCGCCGCGATGGCGTCGCTGATCAGTTCCTTGATCGCGTCGATCTCGCCGTCCGGGTCGGTCGCCCACTTCTTGACGCTGACCTGGTAGTGATCACCCTGGATGAAAACCGGGCCGGTGAACCCTTCCTTGATGGCCGCGCCGAGTGCGTTGCTCACGTACTCGCCCTGCCGCTGCTGCGTGTAGGACATTTCCGAGCGGGCCAGCTCGAAGAGCATGATCTTGCAGTCGTTGGCCAGCGCCGCGCGGAAGGCGGCGCGCATGGTGTCGAAGCTGAGCGCGCGCACGTTGATGGCGGGCGCGGTGCGGTGCGTGTACTCGCCGCGCCCTGCCGCCAGGTAGACGTCCTGGATCGAGGCCGGCCAGGCGCCAAGCTCGGCGGCGGCGAGGCGAATGAGCCAGCGGGCGGCGTCGCGCGCTGCGCCGTCGGCGAAGACGGCGGTCGCCACCAGGCGGTCGATGACCGTGGCGCGCAGGGCGCCGGCATCGTGCACCGTGACGGCCCCGGCGGGATCGACGGCCACGACGCCATCAATGCCCGCCAGCAAGTCGTGGACGGTGTCGAACGGGGCGACTGCTTGCGTCGTAACTGCGGACTCGGTGGATGCCATGAGAAGCCTCCTGGGCGGTGAACAGGCGCGAATATCTCCGGCCCTCATTGTCCCAGAATAAAACGCCCCGTGGCGTCCGGTTCGTGGGTGAACCGGGCCACAGGGCGTGCGTTGCGCAACAGGGGCGGCTACTTGACGGTGAGCGTCCCCACCATTCCGGCGGCCTTGTGGCCCGGCACGTTGCAGTAATACTCGTAGGTGCCAGCCGGGGCGTTGATGACGACCTCCTCGGTCGCGCCGGGGTCGATGCTGACGCTGATTCCCAGTTCGTCGATCGAGAAGTCGTGCAGCGTCACCCCCTCGTTCGGCAGGGAGACCGTCACGTCGGTATCGGCCGGGATCGTGATCTCCTTCGGGTCGAAGAAGATGTCGTGTGAAACGACCGTGACCGGCTCGGCCGCCGCCGGGGCCGCGGCTTCCTCGGCCGGGGTCGCTTCCGCCGCCGGGCTGGCCGAGGCCTGCTCGGCGGTGGCTGCCGCAGGTGCGGTGTCTGCCGCAGCAGCGCCCGCGCCTTCTGTCACCGTCAGCGTCCCGACCATACCAGCGGCCTTGTGGCCGGGCACGTTGCAGTCGAACTCGTACGTCCCTGCTGGGGCGTTGACCACGACCTCCTTGGTCTCACCGGGATTGATGTCGACATCGATACCCAGATCGGGGATCGAGAAGTTGTGCATCGTCACGCCTTCATTCGGGAGAATGAAGGTGACATCCGTGTTGGCCGGAATCGAGATCTCCTTCGGATCGAAAAAGATGTCGTGCGAGACCACCGTCACCGGTTCGGCGGCGGCAGCGGGAGCGGCGGTTTCTGCGGCCGGTGTCGCCGCCTCAGCCGCTTGCGCTGCGGCGGCTGGCGTGGCCGCCTGCTCGGCAGTGGCGGCAGCGGGTGCTGCCGGGGCGGCGGCGCTCTCGGTGACGGTCAGGGTGCCGACCATGCCCGCCTCCTTGTGGCCGGGCACGTTGCAGTCAAACGCGTAGGTCCCGGCGGGCGCGTTCACCACCACTTCCTGGGTCTCGCCCGGCGCGATATCGACATCCACGCCGAGGTCAGGGATGGAGAAGTTGTGGAGGGTCACCCCCTCATTCGGCAGAATGAAGGTGACGTCGGTATTGGCCGGGATCGTGATCTCCTTCGGATCGAAGTAGATGTCGTGCGAAACGACCGTGACCGGCTCCGCTGAGGCCGGGGCCGCTGCCTCCGCTGCAGGCGCCGCAGCTTCTGCCGGGGTGGCTTCCGCCGCGGCCGGGCTGGCCGCAGCCTGCTCGGCGGTGGCGGCGGCGGGCGCTGCGGCAGCCCCCGCGCCCTCTTCCACCGTCAGGGTGCCGACCATGCCGGCTTCCTTGTGGCCGGGCACGTTACAGTCAAACGCATAGGTCCCCGCCGGGGCATTGACCACGACTTCCTTGGTCTCGCCGGGCTGGATATCGACGCTGACGCCCAGATCGGGGATGGAGAAGTTGTGCATGGTGACGCCTTCGTTCGGCAGAACGAAGGTCACGTCCGTGTTGGCCGGGATGGTGACGTCCTTGGGCTCGAAGTAAATGTCATGCGAAACGATGGTCACAGGCTCGGCCGCTGCCGCCGGAGCGGCGGCTTCGCCCGGCGTGGCTGCTGCGGCCGGGGCCTCCTCGCCAGCCGCGCCCGGCGTCGCTTCCGTGCCGGCTGCCGGCGTGCCCGCAGCGGCCGGGGCTGCGCCGCCAGCGCCTTCTACCACCTTCAGGGTGCCGATCATGCCGGCTTCCTTGTGGCCCGGCACGTTGCAGTCGAAGGCGTACTCACCCGCGGGCAGGTTGACGACGACGTCCTTGGTCTCGCCCGGCGCCACGTCAACGCTGATGTCCTGGTCAGGAATCGAGAAGTTGTGTGGGGCCGCGCCCTGATTCGGAAGAATGAACTTGACGTTCGTGTTGGCCGGGATGGTGATCTCCTTCGGCTCGAAGAAGATATCGTGCATGGCGACGGTCACTTCCTGCGCGACCTCGCCCGCTGGCACGGCGGCCCCGCCGCCCCCGCCCGCACCGGGAGTACCGGCCGTCCGCGTTGCCTCAGCGGCGGCATCGCTCATCTCCGGGACGCGCGTAATGGCGTCGTGAGTCATGGCGTTTTCGCTGACGTTGCCGCAGGCAGAGAGCAGCAGCATGGCAACTGTCGCTACCGCGCCCAGCGCGCCAGAGCGACGTCCCGTTCCTCGTATCAACTGAGTCCTCCGCATCTACACAGCGCGACGTCTCGCCAGACGGTGCGCCACGTGCGGCGAGCCGTCACGCGATGCGTTGCGCAACCGGATATGCCACAGCAGCAGCGATGGGCATATCAACCTCCCAACAGCGGAGTTTACCGCGTTACCCGCGGCGGTGAGGTTGATGCTCCTACCCCTGGAGTGGTCCGGCTATCGTTGCCCGGTGCGATTGCCTGCGGAAAGGATGACGACAAGGTGACGAGTACACCAGCAGCGGCTTCTCGTGGACATGCCATCCCCGCGAACGGGACCTCCATCGCGGTCACGGAGTTCCCTGCGCCCGGCAAAGCGCCGCTCGTGTTGCTCCACGGCATTGGGAGCCGGGGGAGTTCGTGGTGGCCCGTCATCGACGCGCTGGCTGAACACTTCCACCTCTACCAACTCGACCTGCGCGGGCACGGAGCATCGGGCAAGCCGGAGCAGGGGTACGCCGTGGAGGTCTTCGCCGAGGACCTGCAGGGCGTGCTGGACGCCCTGGAGCTGGAGCGGCCCGCCATCATGGGGCACTCCCTGGGCGGGCTGGTCACGCTTTACTGGGCCAGTCAGTACCCGGCGGACGCGGCGGCTCTGGTGCTGGAAGACCCGCCGCTGCACACGCTGCCGGAGATCCTGGACGCTTTCGACGGCTGGATTCAGCTTGCATCACTCACGCCGGAGCAGGCGGCCGCCTGGTACCACCAGGAGTACCCGGACTGGACATGGGAGGATTGCCTGCGCCGCGCGGAGGCGATCGCGGGCACTGCGCCGGGGGTCTTCGCGGACCTGCGCGCGGCTTCGGCCCAGGCCCTGGCGAGGGGCGACACCGACCGCACGCCGATCCTGGCCGGGGTCCAGAGCCCGGCCCTGCTGCTGCGCGGCAACCCGGAGCTGGGTGGTATGGCCACGCTGGAGGACGCGGCGCGCTTCCAGGAGTTCCTGCCGCACGGCGAGGTAGTGGAGATCATGGACGCTGGGCACGGCCTGCACCGCGACGCTACCGCGCGCTTCCTGGAGGTTGTGGTGCCGTTCCTGCAGCGGCACACGGCGTAGGGCTGCTTCAGTGTGCGGGCCTGGCAGGGAGAGGGATTTGGGTCGGGGCCGGGCCGGCTCCGGAGGACCCTCACCCCCAGCCCCTCTCCCTGTGCGCAGGGCGAGGGGCTCTTCGGCAGCGCAGGGCGCGCTGTTCCGGGTGCGAGACGAGGCGGTTCTCCACCTTCTCGGGTCACGGCTCCCCTCGCCCTGCGCACAGGGAGAGGGGCTGGGGGTTCGTCGCGAGGACACGCGAAAAGCACCCCAGGCGTACCTGACCCCGGTCAACACCGTGGTCAGCCGGCGAATCGATCCGGGCGGTAGGGCGCGAAGAGCGGGTCGGGCGGCTGGCCCAGGACTTCGGCGGCAAGGGAGCGGCCGATCAGCGGGGCCAGAGTGACGCCGGAATGGGTGATGGCCTCGTAGTAGCCAGGGATGGCGGAAACGCTGCCCACGCTGGGGTAGCCGTCGGCCGGCATGGGGCGCGGCGCGACGATCGCGTCCACTGGCCGGGCCACGGCGAGCCCCGGAGCGGCGTCTGCCGCGAGCCGCATGACGCGGCCCACCAGCGGGTGATCGGTCGGCAGCGGCCCGTAGGCGAGGCCCTGCAGTTCGGCCACTTCCTCCACATCGAGCGCGATCAGGACGCGGCCCGGCCCATCGGGCCGCATGGCGATGATGTCCCGGTCGTTGAGCCGGGTCAGGCTCTCCACGCCCTCGGGGAGTGTGGCGCGCACGATCATGCCGGGGGAATCCTGCAACGGCAGCTCACGCCCCACCAGGGCGGAGACCGCCGCGCCGGCCGCCCCGGCCGCGTTCACCACCGCGCGCACTGGCAGGGTCTGCCCGCCGCGCAGGCTGATGGCGCTCACGCCGCCGTCCTCGCGCGAGATACCGGTCACCTCTCGCTCCGGGCCGGTCAGCACGCGCCCGCCCGCGTTGCGCGTCGTCGCCACCAGGCGGTCGGTCATCGCCAGGGCCTCGACCCACGCTTCCTGCGGGAACCAGGCGATCTGCGAGGCGGGGTTCGTGTCGCCGCCGCCGAGGAGGGGTTCGAGGTCGGCGATGGCTGAGGCGGCGGGGAGCAACTCGGCTGCATAACCCCACTCCCGCAGGCGGGCCACGCGCTCGGCCAGTGCGGCGGCCTCGCTGGGGTCGGCGAACCAGACCAGGTTGCCGTCGCGGTGGTACCAGGTGGCCGGCGCGTGTTGCCAGGCCAGGCGCTGATACTCCGCCATGGCGGCCACGCTGAGGTCGAAGTAGGCGCGGGGCAGCTTGCGGTTGGCGTTGACCCAGGCGTACGACGCGTTGGTCGTGCCTTGCCCCGGCTCGCCCCCGTCCAGCAGCAGCACCGGGGCGTTCTTTTCCGCGAGGCGCGCGGCGATGCTGGCGCCAATGATCCCGGCCCCGATGACGGCGATGGGCAGCGGCGGCATGGCTAACCGGGTAGCGGACGCCGGCCCGCGAAGCCCGCGTCGATATCGTGCCAGAAGCGGATGACCGGACCTTCCCCGAGCCGCCAGCAGAGGAAGACCACGCGCCCCTCGTGGAGCGAGGGAAAGTCGATCAGGCCGTGATCGAGGCTTTTGATCTCGATGCCCATCGTGGTGAGCTGATCAATGC
The DNA here is from genome assembly GCA_034431475.1 of Thermomicrobiales bacterium. GTDB lineage: Bacteria > Chloroflexota > Chloroflexia > Thermomicrobiales > UBA6265 > JACCXM01. The sequence continues at coordinate 40,717 of DAOUDE010000124.1, forward strand.
CGGCCGCAAGTTCCTCGGTCATCTCCTGGATACGCGCTTCCAGCTCCCGGGCCGGGGCGGCGTGGCCGTTCTGGCGCATGGCCGGAGTCAGTGCGGCCAGCGCGGCCACGGCGGAATCGAGCGTCACCTTGTGGGAGCGGAGTTCCAGCAGGAGGGGCATGACCTCCGGCAGCAGGTCGTTCGCCTCGGGCAGGGTGAAGAGGCGCGGCCAGGTTTGCGGCTGAAACGGGTCTCGGGCCCAGACCTGGCTCATCAGGCGACCTCCTCTGGCGGGTCCAGCGGTTCCGGCGGCGGGGTGACGTCGTTCAGGCCACGCCAGAGCCGGGGGTCGTCCAGCGCGATGTGGGTCTGGGCCGGTTTCGCGCCACGGAAGATGCGGGCGAACAGCCCGGGCTCCTTCGGCGGGCGGGCGGCTTCCTCCAGTTGCTGGCGCAGCGGCTTGTCCAGCCGCTTACGGTCGGGCCGCAGCAGCGTGAGGCCGGGTGGCTCGGATTCGGCGACGCCCGGTATCACGACATCGGCGGCCTCGAAGAGCCCGAGGCCCCGTGACTCGGCGTAGGTGGTGGCCTCCAGCAGAATCCCGACGTAGGCGGGGGCATCCATCTCGGCCTCGGCCATGCGCCGGGCCAGGCGCTCCAGGCGGGCCTCGATGTGGGCGCGAAACTGCGGCACGAGGGCCGGGGAGAGGAACGCGCCGCCCATGCTGCCGCCGGAGGCATCGAGCCGGATCGGCATCCGCCGCGCCGCGAGCGACTCCAGTCCGGCGTCCATGAAGAGGCGCGACGGCGGGCGCAGCATCATCCCCAGCCCACGGTCGAAGCGCGCCTCGAGCTGGGTCAGGCCCGCGCCCGGTACGAAGTACACCGGCATTTCCGCGCCGAGCAGGCGCGCCAGCTCGTGGCTGACCATGTTCGCGCCCGCTTCGTCGCCGCTCAGGGCCCGCTGGTACCCGCGCCTGGCGCGCGCCAGTTCCCGGTTGGCCCAGTCCGGGGCGGCCGGGAGGAGGTCGGCGCCGGGCAGTTCCCCGCGCACCGCCGCGACGTAGGCGCGCACAAAGTGCGGATCATAGGGATGCAGTGTGGCGAATTCGCTCATGCCGGCTCCTGACACTCCTGCTCTCTATCATAGCCAGCATGATGCATCGTATGTCCGTTCCGGGGCTCCCGCTGGCCGAGCACCTGCCGCGCGGCGGGGCCGTGTTGCTGGTCGGTGGCGACGACCGCCAAGCCGGCGACTTGCTGCGGGCCGGGCTCACTATCACCCGCCACGCGCCGGATATGGGGCCGCTGGCGCAACTGGCTGGTATCCCGTTCACGCCGCCGGTTGTGGAGTGGCCCTTCCCGGACGCCAGCTTCGACGCCGTGGTGCTGCTGGATCAACTGGCCCTGACGGTGAAGGAGGAAGAGGCCCTGGCGGAGGCCGCCCGGGTGTTGCGACCCGGCGGCCGGCTGCTCCTGCGCGTGCCGGCTGCGGGGCGGCTGGCCTGGCTGGACGGCTTCAATGTCTACCGCTACGTGCAGGAAACGAGCCGCCGGGGCAAGCGCCACCCCGCCGTGGCCGGCGTGGGGTGGCGCCGGCACTACCCCCGGCCCGACCTGATTGGCCTGTTGGAGCCGCATTTCCGGGTCCTGCACATTACGCCAACTGGCATCGGGCTGGAGGACGTGGTGCGTCTCGCGGGCAATCTCTACTGGCGCTGGCTGCGCTGCGACGAAACGCACGACGTGGCGATTGAGCAGGCTGCGGCCCGGGTCGCGCGGCTGGAGAGCGGCTGGTCGATGTGCGGCCGGGGCTACGGGCTGATGGTGCTGGCGGAGCGGTGATGCGAGCGCGGTGATGCCGCACCCGCTGTGCTGTTACTCGCTTCCCTTACTCGCGCGCAGGCACATGACCCAGGCTACTGCTGTCGCGGCCACAGTGCTGTTGTTGCGCGCCCGCACCTGCCAGCCAAGGCCATCGGTTGTTTGATGGCTCCAGATGATGAAGACCTGCTCGTTCGCCGCAGTCACGAAGCCGCCACCGGTGGCAAAGAACTGCTCGGCGGTGGTGTTGTCCGGGCACCTGGCTTCGATGGTCTTTGCTTCGCCACTGACGAGCGAGGCGATGGCGGTCTGGCCATCGTTGCCCAGCACCGCGCCCGCCGATGGGCCAGCCGGGCCGGTGGCGCCAGCCGGACCGGTGGGGCCCGTAACGCCACCGCCGCCCGTTCCAGCCGGGCCGGTTGGCCCTGTTGGCCCGCGCTTGCCTTTCTTCCGCCGCGTCTATTCCGCCGAGGGTTGGCCATGCTGGCCGCGAGCGGTTGCCGCACGCACGCCTGAGAGCGCCGCCGGGCCGCCGAGAGCCAGCGAGCCCGCCGCCGTGCGCCGCTGCGCTGCCGTGCCCAGCGTTCGAGCGAGGTGATCGAGATCGTCGTTGTTCACAGTGTTTCCTGGTTCACATGCAACCGTGAGCCGCGTTCGCAAGGCTGATCTGGCTGGAGCCTGAGATTCCGGCCTCAATGCGCGCGGCATGGTCGCGATGCGCGTAACCAGCGCAGACAGTGCTCCGCAACACCGCGTCTCAGGCCACGCGGACAGTTCGGACACCTTTCGAGTGACACGTGCTTGAGAACCCAGCAGATTCTGCTGGTGCGGATGGGATGTCCGGGCGCTAGCCTGCGGGAGCGCCTTGTCGCAGCCGCCATCTGGCAGAGCGTGTCTGCGAGTTCCGGCGGTGTGGGTCTCACCATGTTCGCACGGGAGAACTGGCCCATGGATCATCTTCGCTTCGATGCCCTGGCGCGTGTCCTTTCTGGCGACAGCACCCGCCGGCGCGTGTTCCCGCTGTTGGCCGCTGTGCCGCTCCTGCCGATGCTTGATGGTGAGGAGGGGATTGCCAAGGAGCGCCGCCGCCGGCGCAAGAACCGGCACAAGAGCCGCCAGGATAAGGCGGCCGGCCAGCGCCAGCGCCAGCGCCGCAAGTCGCGCTGCCGGCCAGCATCCCGCGCGCTCCTGTGCGCAGGTACCTGCGGCCCGGTCAAGAGCCGCCAGACCTGCGGCAAGACGGTTGACTGTGGCTCCTGCGACTGCGAGACATCGTGCGGCGTTTGCCTCACCTGCCAGGCAGGGCTGAATACCGCAGGGCGGTGTGTCGCCGATCCCGCGCAGGTGGCGGATGCCTGCGGCAGCGCTGGCCAGCGCTGCCAGGCTGACGGTACATGCGCGTGCGATGCGGAGAGTTGCGCCAACCCGATGCCCGTCTGTGACGGAGCATCATGCCGGGTTTGTTCGGCGGATCACCCCTGTCCGGTTGGGCAATGCTGCCAGGCGGACGGGACGTGCGTGGCCGATTGCCCCACCTGCCAGACGTGCGAGGCCGGGCAGTGCGTGGCGGATGCCGCATTGCGCCATGCCTGCGTGGGCCCGTGCGACAGTGGCGAGTGGTGTGATGCCGGCGCCTGCGCCCCGATTGCGGACACCGTCAGGATTCCGGACTGCCGAGGACTGTGTGGCACCAGCGCGGAGGTCTGCGGGCAAACGGTGACATGTCCGTCCTGCGGCTTGTGTAGCGATCAAACCGGGTGCAGCCCCAACGCTGTCAAGAATGGCCCACTGGGTCCTGGCAGCTACTGCAGTTGGTCTGCTGGCCACCTGACCTGCAGCACCAACGCCGATTGCGTGGCATACGGCCCTGATGAGTTCGGCATATCCCGGCCCTGGTGCATCATTGGGACCAGCGGAAGCCCGGACCATTGCGCGGCAATCTGCCCGTTCTGAGGTCCGCTTCAGGCGAGTGGCGCACGCGTTCGCGACGTGGAGCGCTGCCACACGGCGCGCCGAATGGTTCGGTGCGCCGTGTGGCTGCGGGGCGTGGTCGGGGTGCGGTACTGCCGTCAGGCAGGAGGCGTGGCCGCAAGGTCCTGGGACGCGGCACCGAGCTGGTGGAACCGGCAGTGCGACCAACCACGGTACTGTGACCATGTGCCATAGGGAGGCGGTGCCCGCCAGGCCAGCGGAGGAGCCTGGCGATCAACACACGCCGTCCAGGGTCATAGCCAGGAACTCGGGGCACATGGAGCCGCGGCAATTACCGCTCACGCAATCGATGTCGACGATGCACTGTTCGACGCCCGTGTTACAGCGGTAGCTGGCGCCATCAAAGATGTCGCACGTGCGGGAGCAGCATTCGTCGTCGCTGGTGCAGGTCTGGCTGACACTCTTGCATCTGGGCACAAACCCACAGACCCCGTTGTGTCGCACCTTACCGCCGGTGCAGCCGCACTGGCCGTGCTCGCAGCATTCGTGGCTGCAGAGATCGCAGTCGGTGTGCGTGCAGCAGGTATCGCTCGGAATACATCGCTTGCCGCATGGCCGCGTTCCAGCCTTGCATTGCTTCTTGTTCGCCTTCTTGCCCTTGCCGTGCTTCTTGCCTTCTTACCGGCGCGTCCTGGTGATGAGCGTGTGGCCAGAATGCTCCCCGCCGTGGTGCCGGCCAGGAGGCCGAGAAGCGTCCGCCGGCCCGCCGCCTGGCTCAGCCGGCGGGCCATGGTGTCGCGTGATGCAAACACTGCCTGATCCTCCTGCGTACTCCGCGACTGAGGATCATGGTGTCAGGGGTGAGCGAGTGGGGCCTCCGTGGAAATACGGAATTCGGTAATGACCACCGCTGGTCGGCGGAAGATGGCAGCCCGTGGCGATCCTCATGCCGAGCGCCCAGCGATCTGCGTCGCCAATCGCTGGGCGAGGTCCATGGCGTTTTCCAGCGTGAGGCCCTGGCCCTCTGCCCAGGCGAGGTCAAAGGCGTCGCGGGTGAGGCCATCGCGGCTGAGGCCAACGGCGGACTCGTAGGCCTCCATCTCGGCGGCGGGCAGCGGAGCCGCAATCTCGTCCCGCAGGTGGTTTGCCGCAGCAAGCAGGCGGAGAGCGTTTGCCCAGTCCCCGGCGCGAGCGGTGGTGCCGCCGATACTCTCCAGGCTGTAGGCGATGCTGATGCTGTCGCCAAGTTCGCGGCGAATCTCCAGTGCTTCGCTATCGAGCTGGGCGGCGCGGGCAAGATCACCCGTTTGCGCGACAAGTGACGCGAGATTCCCGAGGGAATCGGCAATGCCATCGCGGTTCCCGACCTGCCGGTCCAGTGACAGCGCTTCCTCCATGTAGCTGATCGCCTGATCCAGGTTCTCCTTGCTTGACGTGAGGATCGCCAGGTTGGTCAGGCTGACGGCCAGGCCGAAGATGTTGCCGATGCGGCGCTTGATGCCCAGGCTCTCCTCCAGCAGTTCCTGGGCGCCATCCAGGTCTCCCTGGTTCCAGAGCACCGTGGCCAGGTTGTTGAGCGTCAGCGAGATATCCTGCTCATCCCCGTATTTGCGCGCGAGCGCCAGTGCCTCCCGCTGGAGTTCCTCCGCGCGGGCCAGGTTGCCAAGGCGTTCCATGACCGCGCCAAGGTTCGAGAGCGTGGCGTTCAGGGCCGTCTCTTCGCCCAGTTCCCGCCAGATTGCCAGGCTCTCTTCCAGGGCGCGCGCGGCGGTGACGATATCCCCCTGCTTCCAGGTGATGTTGCCGAGCCCGTCCAGCAGCAGCGCGCGCAGGCGCGGCGGGGCATCCGTGAACGACTCCAGGCAGCGCTCCAGCCAGGTGCGCCCCTCGGTGTAGTGCCCGCGAATCTCCCAGAAGCGCCAGGAGCGATCCGCGATGTTGATGCCCAGGGTGAAATCGTGATGCTCGAGTGACCAGCTTAGCGCGGTGCGGATGTTGTCGTGCTCGCGTTCGCAGATATCGAGCCAATGCGCGGCCTCCGGGCTGAGGACGACCTTGTAGATATCCTGCACCAGGCCGCTCACCCAGTTGCCGTGCGCCAGGTGAACCGGGGCATCCTCGCCCACGTCAAGCAGGCGCTCCCGGGCGAAGGAGCGGATGGTCTCCAGCATGCGGTAGCGTGTGTCGCCCGGGCGGTCCGTTTCGGCGCGGATGAGGCTCTGCTCGGCCAGGATCGACACGGCGTCCAGGCCGTCGATCCACGGGTCAGGCGAGTCTGCCAGGACGGCCTCGGCCGCTTCGAGGGTAAAGCCGCCCGCGAAGACCCCCAGGCGGCGCATCGCGGCCTGATGCTCGAAGCTGAGCAGATCGTGGCTCCAGTTGATGGCCCCATTGAGCGTGGCCTGGCGGTCGGGCCGCCCACCCTCCTCGGTGGCCAGCACATCCAGCGCCCCGCCAAGCCGCTCCACAATGGCGGCGGGGGTCATCACGCGCACGCGGGCAGCGGCCAACTCAATCGCCAGGGGAAGGCCGTCCAGGCGGCGCACCAGCTCCGCGACATCGCCCGCGTTCGATTTCAGGAGGTTCCAGGCCGGGCGCGCGGCGCGGGCGCGGTCCAGGAAGAGCGCCACCGCCGGGTTGGCGGCGAGGGCGGCCAGCGCCTCGTCGTCGTAGACCGTGGCCGCGTCGCCGGGCGCCAGGAGCGGGGTTGCCGGCCACTCGCGCTCGGCGCGCACGCGCAGCGGGGCGCGGCTGGTGCCGAGTACGCGCAGGGTCGGCACCTGCTCCAGCAGGCTGCTCACGACAGCCGCCGCGGCGTCCAGCGGGCGCAGTTGCTCCAGGTTGTCCAGCACCAGCAGCACCTGCTTGCCGGTCAGGTAGTGGACCACGCTCTGCTCTAGCGTGAGGCCGCCGCCTTCGCGCACGCCCAGGATGGTGGCGATCTCGGGCAGGAGGAGCGCTGCGTCCTCGATGCCCGCGAGTGCGACCAGGAACGCGCCCTGGGGAAAGAGGTCCTGCGCTTCAGCGGCGGCCGCCAGGGCCAGCCGCGTTTTGCCCACCCCGCCGGGGCCGGTCAGGGTCAGCAGCCGAATGCCGGGATCGGCCAGCAGGTGCAGCAGGTCCTGCACCTCGGCGTCGCGCCCGATCAGGGGCGCGGGCTGCACCGGCAGATTGTTGGGAAAGGTCTCCAGGCTCTTGAGGGGTGGAAAGGTTTGCGGCAGGCCAGGGATATTGAGCTGCCAGATCGACTCCGGCTCCAGCAGATCCCGCAGCCGGTGCCGCCCCAGCGGCTGGAACGTCACGCCTGCGGGCAGGTGATCCGCCACCGCCGCGTGCAACGCCTTCGAGGCGATCACCTGCCCGCCGAAGCCGGCGGAAATGATGCGGTTGACGCGGCTCAGGGCGGGCGCCTGGTAGTCGCCCGCTGCGGTCGGCGTGGCATCGCCCAGGTGCAGGGCCATGCGCACGCGGATCGGACCTGTTTCCGGCCACGGCTCGGCGACGAGGGCGCGTTGCGCCGCCACCACGGCGGTGATCGCCTGCGCCGGGTTGGCAAAGGCGGCCTGGTAGGCGTCGCCAATGGTCTTGAAGTGGTGACCGTGGTGTGTCGCAATCGCCTCGCTGAGGAGTGTGTTGTGCCGCTCCACGGCGCGCCACATGACGTCCGTATCACGCTCCCAGAGGCGCGTGGAGCCTTCGATATCGGTCACCAGGAAGGTGACGATGCCCTGTGGAAACGGCTCACTGGTCATAACCATCAGTGTAGCGCCGGTATTACGTTCGGCGCGCGAATTCCAGCGTTTTCTGGCATCGTGCGACGAGATGCCAACGCTGTACGTACGCGTTCGTGCTCACCATAAATTGGCGATATGACGCCAAAACTGGTATCATTGGCCGTATGCAAGACCGGGTTCGGCACCGTGTTGAGCACGCGCGGCAGCAACGGTTCGAGCGGATCGTCGCCCGGGCGCTGGATGGCCTCCCAACCGAGGTCCTGGCCATGCTCGACAACGTCCATGTGATCGTTGAGCGCGAGCCAACCGCTGATCAGATCGCTCAGGCTCGCGCCGCAGCCGGGCTCGATGGTTCCCCCGCAGGGGGTGAGGATTCCCTGTTCGGCCTGTATGAGGGGGTGCCACTCACCCAGCGTGGTGGGGAGTATCACCTGGTTCCGCCAGACCGAATCACCATTTTCCGCGGGCCGCTGGAGCGGGCGTGCGCCTCGCCCCAGGCGATTGCCCGTGAAGTGCGGATCACGGTCATGCACGAGCTTGGTCATCACCTCGGTTTCGAGGAGGACCGGCTCGAAGAACTTGGGTTGGGCTAGGCCCAATAGCGAATTGACACCTATCACGCAGTGCACTGAAGGAGTAAGCGCCGGTGGCAGCGACCACAAAGACTCGAACCCCCTCGTACGATGCCTCCTCCATCCAGATTCTGGAAGGCCTGGAAGCCGTACGCCGCCGCCCCGGCATGTATATCGGCAGCACGGATCAGCGCGGCCTGCATCACCTGGTGCGCGAAATCGTCGACAACTCGGTCGATGAGGCGCTCGGTGGGCACTGTGACACCATCGTCGCCACTATTGCCGCCGATGGCGTCGTGACCGTGACCGATAACGGTCGCGGGATTCCGGTGGACAAGCATGCCAAGCAGAACAAATCCGCCCTCGAAGTGATCATGACCATCCTCCACGCCGGTGGCAAGTTCGGCGGCGGCGGGTACAAGGTCTCCGGCGGTCTGCACGGCGTGGGCGCGTCGGTCGTGAATGCGCTTTCCGAGTGGTGCCGCGTGGAAGTGCGCCGCAACGGCAAGATCCACCGCCAGGAGTACAAGCGCGGCGTACCCACCGGCCCCGTGAAGGTGGTCGGTTCGACAACCGACGACGATCACGGCACGACCACCTCGTTCATGGCGGACGCCGAGATCTTCACGGGCGGGCTGGACTACAGCTTCGACTACCTGGTGCAGTGGTTCCGGGAGACGGCCTACCTCACACGCGGCCTGAAGCTGACCCTGATCGACGAGCGCGAAGACAAGGAGATGACCTTCTACTTCGAGGGTGGCATCGTCTCCTTTGTGCGGCATCTCAACCGTAACCGCACCGTGGTGCACGACAAGCCGTTCTACGTGCAGCGCGAGATGCCCACAGGCATGGTGGAAGTCGCCCTGCAGTACAACGACACCTACGGGGAATCGACCCACACCTTCGCCAACAACATCAACACCATCGACGGCGGCACCCACCTGAGCGGGTTCCGCGCGGCGCTGACCCGGACCATGAACGAATACGGGAAGCGCAACGGCTTCCTGAAGCCGGACGAAGCGCTGACCGGCGAAGATGTGCGCGAGGGCCTGACGGCGATCATCTCGGTGAAGTTGGCGGAGCCGCAGTTCGAGGGCCAGACCAAGGGCAAGCTGGGCAACGCCGATGTGGCGGGCGCGGTGCAGGCCGTGGTCAACGATTCGCTCGGCGCGTTCCTGGAGGAGAACCCCCAGGTGGCCCGCCGCATCATCGAGAAGTGCCTCACCGCCTCGCGGGCCCGCGAGGCCGCGCGCAAGGCGCGGGAGCTGGTGCAGCGCAAGGGCGGCCTGGACAGCTTCAGCCTGCCCGGCAAGCTGGCCGACTGCACGGAGCGCGACCCGGCCAAGGCCGAGCTCTACATCGTCGAGGGCGATTCCGCCGGCGGTTCGGCCAAGCAGGGGCGCGACCGCCGCTTCCAGGCGATCCTGCCGCTGCGCGGCAAGATCCTGAACGTGGAGCGGGCGCGGCTCGACAAGATGCTGCAGAACAACGAAATCCGCACGCTGTTGACGGCGCTGGGTACGGGGATCGGGGAGCAGTTCGACCCCACGAAGCTGCGCTACCACCGCATCGTGCTGATGACCGACGCCGACGTGGACGGTAGCCACATCCGCACCTTGCTGCTGACCTTCTTCTATCGCCACCTGGAGCAGTTGATCCTCGATGGGCATGTCTACATCGCCCAGCCGCCCCTCTACCGCGTGCGGGCCGGCAAGCAGGAGACCTGGGCGTACGATGATGAGGGTCTGCGGGATGCGCTCGAGAAGCTGGGGGAGAAGGCCGAGATCCAGCGCTACAAGGGTCTGGGCGAAATGAACCCCGACCAGCTCTGGGACACCACCATGGACCCGGCGGTGCGCACCCTGCGCCAGGTGACGATCGAGGACACCGTGGAGGCGGACGAAACGTTCGACATGCTGATGGGCGCGGCTGTCCCGCCGCGCAAGAAGTTCATCCAGACCCACGCGCGCGAGGTCGTCAACCTCGACTTGTAGGCTCACAGAACGGGACTCCGGCAGGGTGGACGTGTTCCCCACTGCCGGAGTTGTCTGCGTAGAGCCCCACTCCAGCCCCTCTCCCGAAGCACTCGTGCGGGAGAGGGGCTTTTGGCAGCGCTGGGTTGGCATCTCCGGCTTCATGACGCAGCGGTTCCCCACTCCGTGTGGGTCACGGCTCCCCTCGTCCTGCGCGCAGGGCGAGGGGTTGGGGTGAGGGTCTCACGCCTGGGTCAGTACGCCGCCCGTGGTGGTTGGCTTCGGCCACTTGACGCACTTCATGCACATCTTCCAGGAATCGCAGGTACCGTCACAGCAGACGTAGATGCAGTTCGGCGGAATCGATGTGGCGCGCTCGGAGAGGACGACGCCGTGCTGGACGGAGCGGCGCTTGCCCCGCTTGCGGCGGCGCGAGGCGCGCGCCGGGGTGGTCAGCGCGCCGGCGCCGCCGGTCACAAGGGCGGCGGCGAGCAGACCAAGCACGCCGCGCCGTGGCAGCGTCACGGTCAGTGAGCGCGTGAGTGAATCAAAGAGGTCATCCTGAACACGGGTGGTAAGCGTTGCAGGGGATGGTGAGTGGTCCACCTGGGCCTCCTTCGGTGAGGGCGCCTCATCCGGCCATTGCGGATGTAGCCCTACCCTATGGCGGCCGCGGTCGCCCGGCTATCAAGCCGATGCCAGGGAGCCTGTCAAATCGGGCGCGTCGCGTGCTTCTCCCAGGCCAGATTGTCTCGACAGTGGTCCCGGCTGTGCGCGGTCGCGAGTGGGCGGGGTTGGGCCGGCCTGCGTGATACCATGTTCTCTGAACGAACCAGGCAGTGCGAACGGTATGAATCGTGAACAACGCGCAGGTGGGGGAGGGTGGACGTGGACGACGCAGCACGTACCGAGCAGGATCGGTTGCTCGACATCATGCGCAACGACCTCTACGTGGCGGTGGTCTCCGATGTCCTCGATTCCATCGGTTTGCTCAATCAGGCCATGGATGACCGTCTGCGCCCGCTAAGCCCGCAGATGCGGCTCGTGGGGCGCGCCCACACCGTCATGACTGCCGATATCTACGAGCGCTCGGACGATCCGTACCACTCGGAGATCGCGGCCGTGGACGCGCTCAAGCCGGGCGACGTGATGGTGGCGGACACCAACCGCAGCAGCCGCACCTGTTTCTGGGGCGAGTTGCTTTCCACCGCCGCCACGGCCCGGGGCGCGACTGGCTGCGCCATCGACGGCCACACGCGCGATGCCCTGCGCATCATGGAGATGGGGTTCCCGCTCTTCTGCACCGGCTTCCGCCCGGTCGATTCCTCCTACCGGGGTACGGTGGTCGATCATGGCTGCCCGGTGCAGGTGGGCGGCGTCGTGGTCCACGCCGGCGACATCATCTTCGGGGATTTCGACGGCATCGTGGTGGTGCCGCCGCAGCACCTGGCCGAGGTGGTGAGCAAGGCGCACACGAAGGTGACCAGCGAGAACGCCAGCCGCGACATGCTACGCGAGGGCGCGTACCTGCGCGATGTCTACGACCGCTTCGGTGTGCTCTAGGCCATGGGCACACGGGCGCTGCTGTTCAACGAGATCACGCGGAATGAGTGCGCCGAGCGCGCCGCGGGCGCCCTGGCCGTGGTGCCGGTCGCCGCGACCGAGCAGCACGGCCCGCACCTGCCGCTGGGCACCGACACCTTCCTGGTGGAGGCGGTGGCGCGGCAGGCGGCGGCGCTGGCCGCCACCGAGATCGACGTGCTGGTGACGCCCACGCTGGCGATAGGCGCGTCGCACCATCACTTCCCGTTCGGCGGCACCCTCTCGCTGGCGTCGGAGACATACTACCGGGCCGTGCGCGATCTGGTGGTCTCGCTGATCCGGGATGGCTTCCAGCGCATTTTCGTGATCAACGGGCACGGCGGGAACCACGAACTGATCCAGGTAGTCGTGCGCGACCTGGTGCTGGAGTACGACGCCAACCTGGCGGCGGCATCCTACTGGGACCTGGCCCGGGCCGCGCTGGACGAGCACGCGCCCGAGGTCACCGGGCGGCTGCCGGGTCACGCCGGCTACTTCGAGACCGCCATGCTGATGGCGATCCGGCCCGATCTGGTGCGCACGCCGCTGCCGCAGCGCAGCGCCGGGGAGATCGCCCAGGCGGCCGTGCCCAGCACGCCGTACCGCCTGGAGCGCGCCGGACACTGGGCCTCGATCGGCGGCCACACGGATTCCCCGCTGGAGGCGACGCCGGAAGGCGGCCAACGCCTGCTCGGGATCGTGGTTCCGCCAGTGGCTGCCACCTTCCTGGAGTTCGCGCGGCTGCCGCTGCTGTTCACGGCGCACCCGGCTGCGCCCTGACGGGGAGTGCCGCAGATCTGGCCTGCTCGCCACGAACTCGTGTCGCGAGCGGAGTCGAGAACGCTTGGGGCGAATTGCGAGGAACGCGGGTTTTCGCGCCGAACGGGCCCTCACCCCCAGCCCCGCTCCCTGTGCGCAGGGAGCGGGGCTGGGGGTGAGGGTTGCTCGTGGGCAGGCCCCGGGATGCCGCATACCTCACCTTGTCGGCCGGTGTGCGGATGAGGTCTCCCGACTTCACGCGAGACACGACGGAGTTCGCCCGACGCGCCAACTCCTGAGCAAGCCGCCGTAGGGCGGCACATTCCTTGCGCTCTTCACCTCCCAAACCGGGCAATGGCGCGTTGTGTCACCACACACTGCGGCGCCAACGCGATGGGAGGAATTGACGGTGAGCAAGTCAACGGTGACCAAGGGCGAGGCGGTAGCCGCGATCAACCGCGAGCGCGAGGCCTGGGATGCTCTGCTCGCGGAGGTGGGCGAGGACCGCATGCTGGAGCCCGGCCCCATGGGCGACATGACCTTCAAGGACCTGGTCGATCACCTGACCGCCTGGCGCGAGCGCACCCTGCGGCGCCTGGAAGCGGCGGCGCACGGCCAGCCGGAGCCGCCGCCACCCTGGCCAGCCGACTTCAAATATGAGAACGACGAGGATCTCGACGCCATCAACGCCTGGTTCCAGCAGCAGTCGGAGGAGAAGTTGCTCGGCGAGGTGCTGGACGAATCGCGCGCATCTTACGCCCGGCTGGCCGAAGTGGTGCAGCAGCTTCCGGACGAAGCCCTGACCGACGGCTCCTACTTCGCATGGACCGAAGGCCAGTCCCTAGGCGATGCGATCGTCTCCGGCACGCTCTTCGACCACCTGCACGACGAGCACGAGGCCGACATCCGCCGCTGGCTTGCCGAACGCCCCGCCGAGCCGGCTGCACCCGGAGCGCAGGTCGAGCTTTAGTCACAATCTGGCTCCCTCACATCTGTCCAGACCTGTTGCGCAGCGGCGTGCGAAGACGTATGCTGCGCTACAGGTCTGGCGAAATATATTGACATTTCGCCGCGCGTGTCCTGGTCGCGAATTCCCCTGTTCTCACTGATCGCGTCGTCGCCAGAAACAGGAGCCAAACATGCGCCGTGTCGTGTTGATCGTTGCGTTGCTCACCCTTGCCCTGGCGCCAACCCTGGCCAGATCGCCGCAGGTGAACGCGCAGCCCGCGCCCTGCTCTCAGATCACCACACCGGACACCTGGTGGTTCGGGGTCTGCGAGCCAGTCAAACTGACCGGAGCGGAGATCGCGAATCCCATCCGCGGCCTTGAGTTTCTCGAGGGCTATGCCGTGGAATTCATTGACGAGAACGCGGTGTCGAACCCGTTCCTGGAGCAAACCGAGTTCATGGTGGTTCGGGTGCGCTCCGGCGAATTCGTGATGGACATCGGCGCAAAGCAGTTCTTGGAAAGCGATGGCGCGACGCCCTCTCCAGACAACGAGCAGGCGATTTCCGTGTTGCTGGTCTCGGCTGACCCGGTGAACACGTATGGCCGCACGTTTGTGAGTTCCACCGAAATCGAATATGACTTCGCGAGCGTGTACACACCTGACGGCGCCGACTGCACGGTGGGCTGTCCCATCGATCCCAGCATTGCCGTCGGTGTCAATGCGGGCGATCTCATCTTCGTGCCGGAGGGTACGACGTGCCTCTGGTGCCTGATCAACGCCGCCACCGCTCAAGTCGCCAACGCTCCCGCCTTTGAATCGGGCGTGCTGGAGACCTATATCGTCACGAACAACCGGGGCGGCTTTAGCTGGGTTGGGGACCGGGCGGAGCACGCCCAACTCGAAACAGATCAGACGACGACGGGATCGCTGAAGGCCGCGCCGCAGGGGCAGTCACGCTTCGCCTGGGCGTTCAATCCCGGCTCCAACTGCCGCGGCGGGTAGTTCAGCGGGCGTTACGCCATCAAGGCCGACGCGGCGCTGTGTTGGGCAAGTTGGTCCCGAACATTTCCCGCGAGTTGAAGGGCGACTTCCAGTGAAAGCGGCGATGCCGGTATCTGCATGACCTCGCCACACTGCTGCACCGCATCACGCGAAGGGGCAATGCCTGCCTCAAAGGGCAGTGCCTCCTCGGCGATCTGTACGATGCCCATCTGTATCCGGAGTGCTGCTGTGATCTTGAAGAGATGCACGCCTGGCTGATGCAGGCCGCCTTTGCCAGCGACAAGCGCAACCCACTCCAATGCCTCTATTGCGCCGGGCAGCGACCCAGCCTGGCTGTGAAAGGCATGAGCCTCGAGGTGTCGTTCCACTGCCGTTAGCAAGTCGCCCTGATCCATTGCCATGAGGCCCAACTCACCTGCGATCACACCGAGTCCAATAATGTCGCCCTGCCGCGTGAAAATGCGCTGGCACTCGGCAAATAGTGTGGTGGCCTGCGAGATGTTGCCTAACCGGCGGTAGGAGATACCCAGCGCCTCGGACGTGAGTGCAATCCACTTCGGATTCTGCTGCGTCCGCCAGAGCGAAAGCGCTTCTTCCAGCAGCGCGACGGCCTCTTCCAGGCGGTTCTCGGTGCGGGCAACGAGGCCAAGGTTGAACAGGGCGGTGGCGGTGCTGAAGGTGTCGCCCGTGGCGCGCGCCACGTCCAGCGCGTTTTCGCCCAGCACCTGGGCCTCGGCCAGCTCGTTGGTGTTCAGCTTGACGATCAGCAGCGCGTTCCAGGCATCGACCAGGCGCGGCTGGTCGCTGAGAATCTCCCAGATGCCCGCGCTGATGCGGAAATGCGATTCCGCCGCGTCGTAGTCACCGAGGTCGATGGCTAGCTTGCCCAGGCCAAATTCCGCCGCCGCGCGGTCGGCGGGATCGGCGTCGGGCGCGGCGGCCAGGGCGCGTTGCAGCCAGGACGTGCCTTCCGCCAGGTAGCCGCGAATGCGCCAGAACTCCCACAGGCGTGGGGCCAGGGTGAGGGCGGCGTGGCCGTCGCCGCGCTCCAGCATCGCGCCCAGGGCCGCGCGCAGGTTGTCGTGGTCATCCGCCAGGCGGTCGAGCCAGGCGATCTGCTCAGGTCCGCGCAGTCCCTGTTCTGCGCGGACCAGTAAGTCAAACAGGTAGCGCTCGAATGCAGCGGTAATCGTGGCCGCCTCGGGGCTGGCCCGCACCGATGCCTCCGCGTACTCGCGGATCGTCTCCAGCATCCCGTAGCGCGCCTCGGCCTCGGCGGGCTGGGCGCGCATCTGGACCAGGCTGTGGTCGATCAGGTTCGCCAGGGTTTCCAGGGCATCCAGCGGCGGTTCCCCGTCGAGCGTGGCCATGGCCTCCACCGCGTCCAGGCGGCAGCCGCCGGCGAAGAGGCCCAGGCGGCCGAACAGGCGTTGCTCGCCGGGGGAGAGCAGGTCGTAGCTCCAGGCAATCGTTTCGCGCAGCGTGCGCTGGCGCGGCGGGAGGTCGGGCGACGTGCTCTTCAGGACATCGAAGGAGCTATCCAGACGACGCAGTAGTTGCTCCGGCGTCAGCACCCGCATCTGGGCCGCCGCCAGTTCCAGCGCCAGCGGCAGGCCCTCGAGTTTGCGGCAGATGCCGGCCACCGCCTGCTGGGTCGCCGTGTTCAGGGCGAAGCCGGGGCGGGCGGCCTGCGTGCGGCGCAGGAACAGCTCCACCGCCGGCACGCCCGCCAGCGCGTCGAGATCGCTGGTCTGGCCATTGGCCAGCTCCGGCACCTCCAGGGGCGCCACCGGGTACTCCTGCTCACCGCGCAGGCGCAGGCGCACGCGGCTGGTGCCCAGGATCACCAGCTCCGGGCAGGTGAGCAACAGGTCCCCCACCGCCGGCGCGGCGGCGGTGACCTGCTCCAGGTTGTCAAGGATAAGCAGGAGCCGTTGCGCGCCGATAGCCTCCGCCAGGTACGCGGCCACCGGTTGACTGCCGCTCTCCTCCAGCCCCAGCGCGCGGGCAATGGCGGGCAGCACCAGATCGGGTTCCCGCAGCGGCGCGAGATCGACCAGCGCCACCGTGTCGGTTTCCTGGGCGGCCCAGCGCCGGCCCAGTTCGTGCGCCAGGCGCGTCTTGCCCGTACCGCCGGGCCCGGTGAGGCTGATCAGGCGGGCGGTAGTCAGGAGGCGGGTCATGTCCGCCAGTTCTCGCTCGCGGCCCACCAGGGCGTCGACCGCAGCCGGCAGTTTCGCGCCCGGCGCGAGCGAGAAGGCGGGCCGCGCTGGCTGGGCGGGCGGCTGGCTGGCAGCCAGCGCGTCGTCCGGGGCACGGTGCATCGGGGTGAGAGACGTAAACAACAGCGGTGAGACGTCCGGTTGCCGGGAATCCGGCGGAGCCGGGAGCAATGCCGGAACCGCGCCGGAGCGAATCTGCTCGGCCAGGCGGGTGGTGGCGGGCTCCGGGCGTGCGCCGAGTTCCTCGTGCAGCAGCCGCACCAGGTGGGCGTAGCGCGCAAGCGCAAGCTGCGGGTGACCCAGGTGGGCCAGCAAGCGCATGATGGCCGTGTGCTGCGCCTCATCCAGCGGATCGGCCGCCAGCGCCTGCTCGCGCGTCGCCAGGGCGGCACTGCCATCGCCCGCGCGCTCCTGCATGCCGGCGAGGCGTTCCAGCAGCGTGAGGTAGGTGGCGCGCAGCCCGTGCCGCCGGGATTCGGCCCATTCCTCGTACGGGTCATCTGGCAGCAAATCCCCGGCGTAGTGCGCCAGCGCGCGCTCGACGGCCGCGATATCACCACCCTGCCAGGCCCGGCTGGCGGCCGCCTGGAACGCGGCCACATCCACGTGGATTTGCTCCAGCGGGCCGAGCACCAGGGTGTCGCCGTCGCGCGTCAGGAAAACCCCGGGTGGCGCGCCTGCGCTCTCCAGCGTGCGGCGAGCCACGAGGAGCGCGCCCCGCAGGTTGTTGGCGGCGGCATCGGGATCAAGCTCAGGCCACAGGGTGTCCTGCACCTGCTCGCGGTGCAGGCGGTGGCCCCGTTCCAGGGCCAGCAGCTTGAGGATGGCGGCGGCACGGCGTTGCCGCCAGGCGGCTTGCGGCGCCGGGAGACCGGCGACCCACACCAGAAAGCCACCCAGGACCTGGATTCGCAGCATGACCGCAGGGGAAGTGTGCATTGCTTTGCCATGGTGAGCCGCTGCAATCGTTATTTCATTTTCGCAGCATACGACCACTCATGAAGCACGACTACCGTAGAAAGTACGGAGTTTATGCCCAGGCTCGTACTCAGGGACCGCCGTTGCGACCGGAATGAGTTGCCACTGGCAACCACGCCTCACAATTCAACAGGGGGTGTCAGGTGCGTGGCGGCGCGGGCTGCAGCCCAATCCAGATCAGGATAACGGCGAGGATGACGGTGAGCGTGGGGTCCATGCTGGTGCTCCTGAGAGGGAGGAGAGCATGGCCGCTGGGAGGCGGCCATGCTCGGAGGAGGGAGGAGGACCGCGCCCGGGATGGAGGCGCGGCGTGTGGATGCGTTCCGGCGGGTGGCTGGGCGCGCCGGAAGCCGTGGGGGAACAGGGGGGTCGTTGCGGTCGGCAACGGGCCGCGCGTGCGACCTGGGACCATCTTGCGTCCCGGGCCACATGGCGCGCATCGGTAGCAATACTTACGTTCTTGCCCGGTTCTGATCGACACGCCACGGAGACCAACCGCCGCAGCCACAGCTCGAGGTGATCTCACCGCCCTTGCAGGGGTTCTTGAAATCGATTACAGTCTTGTAATCGATTTCAACGAACGGACGCGGGCGGATCACAGCGATGGTGACAGCCAAGGATGTCGCAATCCACGCGGGGGTATCGGTGGCCACGGTCAGCCGGGTGCTGATGGGTGCGCCGCACGTCACGCCCGAGAAGCGGCAGAAGGTGCTGGATGCCGTGCGCGTGCTGGACTACCGGCCCGATCAGGTGGCGCGCTCGCTCCGTACCCGCCGCTCCAACCTGATCGCCCTCGTCGTCTCCACCATCGAGAACCAGTTTTTCACGGAAGTCGCGCGGGCGGCGGAGCAGGCGGCCATCAGGCACGGCTACAACCTCGTCATCAGCAACACCGATGAGAAGCTGGAGCGCGAGCAGGAGTACTTCTCCATTCTCAGCCAGCAACTGGTGGCGGGCGTCATCCTGGCGCCCGCGCCTGGCGACGTGGCGTCGCGCCAGTATCTCTTCGAGCCAGCCTTCCCGGTCGTGCTCATCAACCGCATATTGCAGGGCGCACCCTGCCCGGCCATCGTGGCGGACGACGCTGAGGCCGCGGAGGCGTGTGTCAATGTCCTGATCCAGGAGGGCCGGCGGCGCATCGGCTGTGTCCTGGGCATCCCGGAAGCCTCGACCACGCAGCGACGCCTGCGCGGCTACGAGGCCGCGCTCAATCGCGCGGGTCTTTCATCACCGCCAGAGTATCGCGTTTCGGGCAACGCCGAGTTCGAGGGGGGGTTCCGGGCGGCCACGCAACTGATGTCACTGCCGGAACCGCCAGACGCGATTTTTGTCCACAACAACGTCATGACGCAGGGCGCGGTGCTGGCCCTGCAGGATCTTGGCCTGCGCTGGCCGGACGATGTCGATATCGCCGGGTTCGGGGCGTTCATGCAGGCCCGGCTCTACCAGCCGCCTCTCACGCTCATTGCGCAGCCAACCCACGCCATGGGCGAGCGCGCCGTGGATCTCCTGGTGGATCTGCTGGAACGCCCCCGCCCACAGGAGGCAGAGACGATCGTGCTGCCCTGCCGGGTCGTTTCCCGGGCGCAGTGGCGAGACGCGCACCAGACGTTGAAGGCCGGAGGCACGCTCCAGGCCGTTTGACCATAACCAACAGCGCAGCCTGTTCAGGAAGGAGAGGAGAGGAGGGATGCTCACGGCCCAACAGGAACGCGACACGGTGGAAGACCACCCGAAGGCTCAATGCTGAGGAGCATGAACATGACGCACAGAATGCATCGACGGAACCTGCTCCAGCTTGCTGGAGTGGCGGCGGTTGGACTGGGTGGTTTGCCGCTCTCGCCGGTTGGCGCGCAGGACCAGCCGGTGCTGCTGCGCCTGGCCTGGTGGGGCTCCGCGGAGCGCCACGAGCGCACCTATGAGGCGCTCGCGCTCTTCGAGGAGCGGTACCCGAACATCCGGGTAACCTCGGAGGTCGCCAGTTTCGATGGTCACTTCGACAAGCTGGCGGTGCAGATTGCCGGAGGTGAAGCGCCGGATGTCTTCCAGATGTCGGGCCAGTACATCCTGGATTACGCGGGGCGGGGCGCACTGCTGGACCTGAATCAGTTCGTCCCCGATGTCATCGACCTGAGCGGCTGGGACCCGGGTACGCGCGACCTGGGCCTGATCGACGGCGAATTGGCCGGCATTGTCATCGGCATCGATACCTACGCGATCATCTTCGACGAGGAGGTCTTCGCGGAGGCGGGCATCGAGATGCCCGAAACCGTTACCTGGGAGGAGTTCGCCACCCTGGCTAAGGATCTGGCCGCCGCGCTGGGCGAAGGCCACTGGGGCACGGAAGACGCCGGCGGCAGCTACGAGGCGCTGGAGACATTCGTGAGGCAGCGCGGCAAGCGGCTCTTCAGTGAAGATGGCCTGTCGCTCGGGTTCGAGCAGCAAGACTTGATTGACTGGTTCACCTACTGGGATGACCTGCGCAAGGCTGGCGCGGCCCCACCTGCGGATGTGACGGCGGCCACGCAGACGTTGCCGGAGAACTCACCGCTGGTGATGGGGCAAGCGCCCATCGAGTTCACCACCGCCAGCCAGTTCGTGAACTTCCAGGGCCTGCAGCCGCACACCCTTGGGCTGCGCATGTACCCGGCCGGCCCCGAGGGCTCGGAACTCGCGCAGTTCATCCGCCCGGCGCTCTACATCAGCGCGGCGGCGGCCACGGAGCATCCGCAGGAGTCGGCGGAGCTCATCAATTTCCTGCTCAACGACCTCGATGCGGCGGCGATCCTGCGCACCGCGCGCGGGATCCCGGCCTCACCCCAGGTGCGCGCCTTGCTCCTGGAGGATGTGGACGACACCGAGCGCAAGACGTTCGAACTGATCGACGAGGTGACGGCGACCGCCACCCAGACCAACGTGCTGACGCCTCCAGGTGGGCGGGCCGCAACCGACGTGATCACCCAGGCCAACCTGAGCATCGGCTTCGGCCAGGAGTCGATCGAGGCGGCAGTGGAGCGCGTCTTCGTTGAAGCTCCCGCCGAGCTTGGTTAGGCGAGCCCCAGCGCGTGTTCTCGCGAGGGAGCGATCGACCGTTCCCTCGCTCGCTACCGAAAGGACCCGTTCGTGCCCACGTTGTTCGACAAGATCTACGGCGCCGAAGCTGCGGCCACCATCGCCAACTCGATGGGCGATGTCACCGAAGGCCTGCATTACCGCGAGATTGAAGAGCGGTACGGCTACGTCACCGAACTGCTCGCCCAGGAGAAGCCCGACCGGGTGCGCGCGTCGGACTGGGGCGAGGTGATGATCTACCACGCCCACACCCGCCCGCCGGGCATGACCGAGGATGGCATGGAGCGGCACCGGCTTGCCGTTTCCACCATCATCGACAAGGGGGGGCGAATCACGGTCGAGGACCTGGCGCGCACCTGGCTGCGGGACATTGACCCGGAGAAGTTCGGCTACCTGCTTGGCCCGCAGGACCAGATCATCTACAACAGCCTCAAGGCGGGTATCCCGCCGTGGGAAACCGGGCGCTACGCCATCTGGCCGGCGTTGATCGGCACCGGCAAGATGATGATCGCCATCGGGCTGGTCAACGCCTGCAACCCGCGCCAGGCGGCGCTGGATGCGCTGGATGTCGGGCGCATCAAGGACATGCGCGGGGTGCCGGGCAACTACGCCCTGGAGGTGTGCGCGGGCATCGCCGCCGCTACCGCCGAGGCCCTGAAACCGGATGCGACGGTTGGTGGCATCATCGATGTGGCCCTGAGCCAATTGACCTCCGTGCCGCGCGCCGAGGTAGAACTGGGCCTGAGCTGGGCGCGCAACGCGACTGACTGGAAGGAACTGCGGGTCAAGTACGACGAGAAGTACGACGGGCACCGCATCTCGAACGCGGTGGAGATGCTCTCGGCCGGTCTGGCGACCTTCCTGCTCTCCGACGGCGATCCGGAGCAGGCGATCATCATGAACGTGAACCTGGGACGCGACACCGACTGCAAGGCCTACATCGCAGGTGGGCTTTCAGGGGCGCTGCGCGGGATCGAGGCGGTGCCACAGCGCTGGGTGGACGTGGTGGAAGCCGAGCTGCCGAACGATCCGTACACCGTCTCCCGCCGCACCCCGCGCGAGAGCGCCGAGGGGATTTACCAGGCGGTGCTGAACAACCTGGCCAGTATCAAGGAGCAGGCGGCGCTGATCGAGCAGCAGCTTCCGGTGTAGGCGGGTGTGACCTCAAACCCTCACCCCCCAACCCCTCGCCCTGCGCACAGGGCGAGGGGAGCCGATGGCCGGTGCGCCGCCCGAAACCGGCTCCATCACGCCGGCTCCGGCACCTGCATCCGGGGCCGCGAGCCCCGCTCCCGCGCACCGGGAGCGGGGTTGGGGTGAGGGCTTTTCAGAAGGGAGACCACATGAAGGCACAGAGTTTCAGCACCTCCCGCCACTGGGCGCTGCGGCTGGACCCCGGCGACGATCTACTGCTCTCCCTGCGCCAGGCCGCGCAGGAGCAGAACATCCAGAATGCGGCCATTCTCTCCGGGGTCGGGTCGCTCTCGCACTACCACTACCACGTCGTCAAGACTACGAACATGCCGCCGGGCAACGTGTTCGTGCAGGGCGAAGGGCCGTTCGACATCCTCACGGTAACGGGCCTGATTGTGAACGGCGAGGTGCACGCGCACGTCGCATTCAGCAACACCGAGAGCGCGTTTGGCGGGCATATCGAGGAAGGGTGCCGCGTTCTCACCTTCGCGGTGATCGTGCTGGTCGAGGCGGACAATGTGGATTTCACCGGTTGGGACAAGCGCGGCCCGCTCGGGGGCTGAGCGCCTTCACGACAACAGGACAGGCACTTCATGAACCTGGCGTTTCTCGGCCTGGGCGCGATGGGCGAGCCGATGGCTCGCAACCTGGCCGCCGCAGGTCACCACGTCACCGTCTACAACCGCACTCCCGGCCGGGCCACCGCGCTCGTGGCCATGGGCGCGACCGCGGCGGCATCTGCTCCGGCCGCCGTGGCGGCGGCGGAGGTGGTGCTGAGTTGCGTTGCCACGCCGGAGGCCCTGCGCGAACTGCTGCTCGGCCCGGCCGGCGCGCTGGCGGCGGCCCCGGCTGGAACCCTCTTTGTTGACTTCAGCACCGGCGACCCGGCCACCAGCAAGGGGTTGGCCGCCGTCGCGGAGACATACGGCAGCAGCTTCCTGGAGGCCCCGGTCAGCGGCGGCGTCAAGGGCGCGGCGGGTGGCACGCTGACCATCATGGTGGGCGGCAGCGAGGCGGACCTGGCCCGCGCGCAGCCGATCCTGGATACCCTGGCCAGTTCCGTGGTGCGGGTGGGAGACGTTGGCAGCGCCAGCGCGGTCAAGCTGATCAACCAGATGCTGGTCGGGGTGCACCTGACAGCGGCCCTGGAGGCCTATGCTGCCGCGACCAGGGCAGGGGTTGACCCGCACGTCCTGCAGGAGATCATCACCAGCTCCACCGGCGACAGCTTCATGTTCCGCCGCGTTTCGCGCAACCTCTTTGCCCAGGATTTCACGCCGGGCTTCAAGCTCGATCTGCTGGCGAAGGACCTGCGGCTGGCCGCCGAGATGTGCGAGCAAAGTGGCGTTTCCCACGCGCTGGCCGACGCCACGCGGGGCATCGTGGCGGCCGCCCAGGAGGCCGGGCTGGGGGAGCAGGATGTCGCCATCCTGGCCACCTTCCTGCCGGGAGCCAACGTCGGATCACCCACCGAGACAAAGGAGAGCGTGGCATGAGCCAGGCCGCACCACCCGCTGCCGTGGCGGCTGAGGTCCTGGACCTCTTCGCGCAGCAGGCGGCGTCCACCGTCTATGAGGCTGCGGGCCGCACGGGCGCGCTCGCGTCGTACCTGCGGCCGCTCCATCCGGGCACGCGGCTCTTTGGCCGGGCGCTGACCGTGCGTTGCCAGCCGGGCGACAACCTGACCCTGCACGCGGCGGTGGCTGCGGCGCAACCGGGCGACGTCATCGTGGCGGACGCCGCCGGCTTCACCGAAGCGGGGCACTGGGGTGAGGTACTGACCGTGGCGGCGATGCAGCGCGGCGTCGCCGGGCTGGTCATCGACGGTGGCGTGCGCGATGTCGCGGCGGCCGCGAAGCGGGGTTTCCCGGTCTACGCCCGCGGCGTCTCGATGAAGGCCGCCGTCAAGGAGGTGCTGGGCACGATCGGGGAGCGCATTATCTGCGCGGGGGCGCTGGTGTCCCCGGGCGACCTGGTGCTGGGTGATGACGACGGCGTTGTGGTGGTGCGGCCCGACCGCGCCGCCGAGGTGCTGGCGGCGGCCCAGGCTCGTGAGGACGCGGAAACCGGACTCATGGCGCGGCTGGCCCAGGGCGAACTGACGCTCGATATCCTGCACCTGCGCGGCAAGCTGCCGGGTGAGGCCCACCATGGCTGAGACGGTGCAAGCCGGTATCCAGGCGCCGCCTGTGGTCCTGGACGCCTTTTGCCGGGACGTCCTGCAGGCTGCCGGGGTCGCGGAGGGCGACGCCGCCTGTGTCGCGGCCTCCCTTACGGCCGCCGATAGCCGGGGGATTGCCAGCCATGGCGCAGCGCGCCTCCTCGGCGTCTACGTGCGGCGGCTCCAGGTAGGGTCAACTCGCGCTGCGCCGGATATCCGGGTGGTGCAGCGCACGGGCGGCGTGGCGCTGCTGGACGGCGACGCCGGCCTGGGGCAGGTCGTTGGTTCCGAGGCCATGCGGCTGGCGGTGACGCTGGCGCAGGAGCACGGCGTGGGCGCGGTGGGTGTGCGCAACAGCTCGCACTTTGGCATCGGCGCGTTCTTCGTGGAGCAGGCGACGCGGGCGGGGATGGTGGGCCTGGCAATGAGCAACGCCACGCCAAACATGCCGCCGGCCGGCGCGCGCAGCCGCTTCCTGGGCACCAACCCGTTCGCCCTCGGCGTGCCGGGTCCCACGTCGGAGCAGCCCATTGTGCTCGACATGGCCACGAGCGTGGTGGCGCGCGGCAAGATCGTGATGGCCGACAAACACGGGGAGGTGATCCCGCCGGACTGGGCGATGACGGGCAGCGGCGAGCCGACCACGAACGCGGCGGAAGCCCTGCTGGGCGCGGTGCTCCCGATGGCCGGCTACAAGGGCTCCGGCCTGGCGATGATGATCGACCTCCTCTCGGGCGTGCTGACCGGCGCGGCCTCCGGGCAGGAGGTTGTTGACCTGTACGATCGCAGCGAGCGCCACCAGGACCTCGGGCACTTCTTCATCGCCATCGATGTCGCGGCGTTATGCCCGCCCGACGTGTTTCGGCAGCGCGTAGCGCAGTACGCCGCGCAGGTGCGGCTGCAGCCGCGTGCCCCGGGTGTGGACCAGATTCTGCTGCCCGGCGACAAGGAGCGCCTCGCGGCGGAGCAGGCTGCGCTGGCTGGTATCCCTCTCAGCGCAACGGACCTGGCGGACCTCGACGCCCTCGCGCGCGACCTGGGTGTGCCTGGGCTGGGCAGCCGCCTTTCACAGCCCGGCAAGGTCACCGCGGCGCCACGAGGTGGTGGGTGACCGTGGTGTTCTCGCGTGCGACGACCGCAGGGCGTGGCGCCGCCCTGGAGCATGTGACGCCGATCGCGATGAGGCGAGAAGGGATACGTCCATGACGCAACGAGCCCTTGCCGTACCTGCCCGGCGGCCAGAGGTTGGCCTGCGCGCGCGTACTGGTTGGTCCCGTGAGAGCCTGGCAGCCTACGTGTTCCTGCTGCCTTGGCTGATCGGGTTCTTCGTGCTGACGCTGGGCCCGCTGCTGGCGTCGCTCTACTTCTCGTTCACGGATTTCGACCTGCTGACCCCACCACAGTGGATCGGCCTGGACAACTTCGCCCAGATGTTCACGCAGGATCGCCGGTTCAAGGCGGCGCTCTTCGTGACCTTCCGCTACGTGGTGTTCTCGGTGCCGCTCTCGCTGGCGTTCGCGCTGCTGGTGGCGATGCTGCTGAACCGCGAGATTCGCGGCATCGGCATCTACCGGGCGATCTACTACCTGCCGTCGCTGCTGGGCGGGAGCGTGGCCATTGCCATCCTGTGGCGGCAGGTCTTCGGCAAGGAGGGCGTGGTCAACCAGGTGCTGGCGCTCTTTGGCATCATCGGGCCGAGCTGGATCTCGACGCCGCAATTCGCGCTCAACACCCTGATCATCCTGCACATCTGGCAGTTCGGCGCGTCCATGCTCATCTTCCTGGCCGGGTTGAAACAGATCCCCCAGGATCTCTACGACGCGGCCGCTGTGGACGGCGCCGGGCCGCTGAGCAAGTTCTTCCGCATCACGCTGCCCATGCTGACGCCGGTGATCTTCTTCAACCTGATCATGGGCATCATCGGGGCGTTCAAGGCGTTCACCTCGGCCTACGTGGTGAGCGGCGGCAACGGCGGCCCGCTCGATTCCACCCTGTTCTACACCCTGTACCTGTACCAGAAGGGGTTCACCGAGTTCGAGATGGGGTATGCCTCTGCCATGGCGTGGGTGCTACTGCTCATCATCGCCGCGTGTACCGCACTGGTGTTCCGTTCCAGCCGGCTCTGGGTGCACTATGAAGACTAGCCCTGCCCTCGTGCCCGGCGCGATGCGGTCGCGCCGTCACCTGCTGATTCACGTCGTGCTGATCGCCGTGGCGCTGGTGATGATCTACCCGTTGCTGTGGATGATCGCCAGTTCGCTGAAGCCGCAGAACGAGATCTTCAGCAACCTCAGCCTGTGGCCCTCCGAGTTCAAGTGGGAGAACTTCCAGGTCGGCTGGCGCGGCATCGGGGTGTCGTTCGGGCGGTTCTTCACCAACTCGCTGATCATCGCGCTGCTGGCGTCAGTGGGGAACGTGCTGTCGTGCTCGATGGCGGCCTACGCCTTCGCGCGTTTGCGCTTCCCACTGAAGCGGCTCTGGTTCTCGTTGATGCTCGTCTCGATCATGCTGCCGTTCCACGTCCTGATCGTGCCGCAGTACTCGCTCTTCCGCGCCTTTGGCTGGCTGAACACGTTCCTGCCGTTGACGGTGCCCAGCTTCCTGGCGACCGAGTCGTTCTTCGTCTTCCTGATCGTGCAGTTCATGCGCGGCCTGCCGCGCGACCTGGACCAGGCGGCGATGCTGGACGGCGCGGGGCCGTTCCGCATCTACTGGGACATCATCCTGCCGCTGACCCGGCCCGCGCTGGTGACCACCGCCATCTTCTCGTTCATCTGGTCGTGGAACGATTTCCTGAGTCCGCTCATTTACCTGAACAGCGTCGAGAACTACACGGTCGCGCTGGGGCTGCGCCTCTTCCTGGACTCGACCAACGCCTCGTCCTGGGGCCCGATGTTCGCGATGGCCTCGCTGGCGTTAGCGCCGATCTTCGTCTTCTTCCTGCTCTTCCAGCGCCTGATCGTGGAGGGGATTGCCACAACGGGGATCAAGTAGCTTGCGCGCTGATGCCAGGACCGGCTTGCTGGCTTGTCCTTACCGTGGGCCTTCGTAGCCCGGTGGCGACTCGATACCCGCGTACGGAGACTCGGGCAGGGGCTGGTCAAGCAGGAACGCGCGGATCATCGCCAGGTATCGGTCTGGCTCATCCTGATAGACGTTGTGCCCCGCTTCTTCCAGGTAGATGAGTTGAGCGGCGGGCAGCGTTTGCAGATAGGCCACGGCCGAGGACCACGACAGGTAGTCGCAGCGCCCCTTGACGATCAGGGTTGGAATGCTGCTCCCCGCCAGTTCAGGCAAGAAGTCGTGGTTTGGGCGGCGAGTCGCGGACTGGGGATACTGGTTGGCGAAGAAGCCGAGGCCGTGCAGCTCCGGCCCGGGGT
>DAOUDE010000125.1:0-60558 GCA_034431475.1 Thermomicrobiales bacterium
AGGCTGTCGGCGGTGAATGGCTGCTTGTGCCAGCCGCCCCAGCGCTCGGCGAGCGTCAGCCCCGCGAGGCGCGCCATCAGGTCGAGTTCCGCCGGCCAGGCAAGGCGGCAGACGATGGGGCCGAAGGCAATCCCCTCGCTGGTGATGCGGACGTGGTTCTCCTCGAAAATCTGGGTCACGGGGTCGTAGCGGACCACGTCGAAGCCAACGGCGTCGGCGGCGATCCACTCCGGCTTGACGTAGCTGCGCGGATCGATCCAGGCGCTGGGCACGGCGGCCTCGATCAGGAACGCGCCGTCGTCGGTCAGGTGGCGGGCGGCATTCTGGAAGCAGGCGACCTGGTCATCCTGGGTGAGCAGGTTGAAGATAGTGTTGAAGACCAGGTACACGAGCGGAAACGTGCCCGAAACCTGCGTGCGGGCCATGTCGCCCAGCGTTACCGGCAGGTCCGCGCCACCCGGCTTCGCGCGCAACTGCTCGACCATGTGCGGAGAAAGCTCGATGCCACGCACCGCTACCCCACGCGCGGCCAGCGGCAGCGCGATGCGCCCGGTGCCAATGGCGAACTCCAGCGCCGGGCCGTCTCCGGCCAGCTCCGCCAGCAGGCGGGCGGCGTCCGCCTCATCGCCGCGCGGCTGGTCATCGTAGCGGCGGGCGGCCTCCGGGCCGAAGTAGGACGCCGGGTCGTAGTCGGGCATAGGGATAGGTCCTCCACTGGCGTGGTGCGAGTTCACGTGTGGCCGTGGATTGCGCTCCTGAAGTCTTCGATGTTGCCGTCCTTGACGATTGCAGTGAGTTGCAAGAGACCTTACCGTCGGTTCCCCCTCGTGTCTCGCGCGGAGTCGAGAACGCCCGGTGCGAAGTGCGGCGAGACACTGTGGGCAAAATGAGCGAGGCGTCCCTGCCGCCGGAGGCTAAAGATTTCCGGCTATGCCTACCCAGAAAGCCCCGTAAACAGGGCTCATTCCCGATGTAACCTCAGCATATCAACCTCTACACCGCACAAGACACGGTGGTGTTCAGGCCCATTCCTGGGCATTCCGTCGTATGTAGCCGGAGGTCTTTAGCCTCCGGCGGGCCGCACCGCTGCCCGAGGTCTCTCGGCAGGCTCCAGACACGAAGAAAGAGCCGTGGACGGCTGTTTCCTCTGCCACTGGTCTTAACGCACCGAAGTATGCCGTGTTGGCGCAGGCGGGATATTGGCGTTTAGGTGGAAAATGTTGCCGGGGTCGTATTGTCGCTTGATTTCCACCAACCGCGCGTAGTGCGCTGGCGAATACGCCGCTTGCACGCGGGCTGGGCCTTCGCCGGCCAGGAAGTTCGCGTAGGCACCGGCCGTGTGTGGCGCGAGCTTCGCCCACAGCGCTTCTGTCCAGGCGACGTGGATATCCCCCGCCACGCCGGGGGTGGCCTCCCAGGAATTGTTGACCGCGAAGTACAGCGGCTTATCACGGTGAGAGAACGCTGTCGCATCCATGGGTGCGCGGGCTATCGCGCCGCCCAGCGCGCGCAGCATGACGGCACTAGTCGGTGACGAGGCATGGGCAATCGCGTTCAGGATGGCGTTAATTGCGTCGTCCGAAAACTCGTCCATGAACCCGGCGCGGATCGCCTGCGGCTGGTGGGTGGCGCCGCGTGCGGTCATGTCGAACAGCGCGAGATACGGCACTGGCCCAATGGTGTCGGCGATTGGTTGCGCTCCTCCCAGTTGCCGAAACGCGACGAATGCGCCGTCACTCATTGCCGGATCACCGTCATAGCAGGCAATCATCATCAGGACTGGCGTGCCGCGATGGCGCTCAGGGATGAACGGGAGCGGCGGGGCGAGCGTGACAGAGGCCAGCGTCGTCAACTCGTTCGGGGCGTTCACGCCCGCATCGGCATACGCCCGTAGGATGTCGCGGGTCGCGGGATAGACCAGGACGCCACCCGTGACGTCGCCAAGTGGATGCAGGGTGAACTGCAGGCTGGTGACCACGCCGAAGTTGCCGCCACCACCTCGCAGCGCCCAGAACAGATCCGGGTTTTCGGTCCCCGACGCCGTGATGACCGCGCCGTCCGCGGTCACCAACTCGGCGGCAAGCAGGTTATCGACGGTCAGTCCGTGCTTCCGGGAGAGCCAGCCGAACCCGCCGCCGAGCGTATGCCCGCCAAGGCCGACAGCAGCGACATCCGGCCCGGGTGTCGCGAGCCCTGCACCGTAGGTCGCCTGGTTGAATTCGCCCCAGGTGAGACCGGACTCTGCTGTCGCTGTCCGGTTTGTAACATCTACATCCACGTGCTTCATCCGGTTCAGGTCAATGACCAGCCCATCGTTGACCGTGCCGTAGCCAGCCGGGCTGTGTCCGCCGCTGCGGACGGCGATGGGCAGGTTGTGCTGGCGGGCAAAGGCGATGGCGTGGCGCACATCCTGTGCGTGTGCTGGCTGGACTATGAGCGCCGGGTAACGATTCACTGCCCTGTTCCAGACCTGGCGTATCTGGTCGTAGGCTGCGTCATCCGGGCGGATCACCGAACCGCTCAAGTGTTGCTCCAGCGCTCGAACCGCCTGGTCGGGAAGGCGCATCGTGGGCGATTGTTGCAGAATCAAGGTGTTCTCCTTCCGGGTTGCCGCGCCGGAGCCAGCAGCGGCGAGGGGGTGGTCCATCTCCGGTGCAGGCTGCTGACCGTGGTGCGGAGCGTTCGCGGGTGCAGGGAGGTTCTCCGTCGGGCGGCAACCAGGGGGTGCTCCGCGCGGGCGGGCGTCAATACCCCCATGCAGTGAGCCCGCAAGAACGTGCCCAGCATGCGGGCATCGGGTAGCGGGCGTTACGACACGCGCTGCGGATGCGCCTGCTGGCTATCGGCCGCGGGCCGGGTCGATATGGTCGAGGTCATCGACCTCACGGGACGCATCCAGAATCTCAAGGCGCACGATCTCACCGTCGTCACCAAAGTCGGCGATCAGCCCGGGGCCGACCTGGTCGCTTTCGGCGATCAGCGTCTCCCGCAAGACGATGATCAGCGCATCTGTCTCCTGATCATATTGAAGCTTCATCACATTCAGCCTTTGAGGTACTTGCCGATCACCTTGCCTTCCTTGCCTCCAGGTTGGAGGAAATCCGTTGCGTGTCTGCTCTCCCTCTGGGAAACCGAACGTAAAGGCTGGGTCCTGGTCCTGCATTTGGGCGAGATGGCCCTATGCACGATGCTGTGCAATTTGCTAACGTGACGGCCTACCACAACTGAAGTCCCCGGAAGTGTGCCGGGGCACGAGAATCAGCAGATAAGGGGGAATCATGACCTCTTCTCGTTTCTCGCGGCGCTCGCTGGCCAAGGCCGGGCTGGGCTCCGGGTTCCTGGCGGCCGCAGCGGCTGCACCCGGCCCGGTGCGTGAATATCTGCTCTCCGAGGCGTCGGCCCGCCAGGGCACG
The DNA here is from genome assembly GCA_034431475.1 of Thermomicrobiales bacterium. Lineage (GTDB taxonomy): Bacteria > Chloroflexota > Chloroflexia > Thermomicrobiales > UBA6265 > JACCXM01. The sequence continues at coordinate 3,414 of DAOUDE010000125.1, forward strand.
CCAGAGGCTGCTGCTGCCGACTTCCCGCCGCTGCCGGCCTCGCCGGTGGGCGCGAACGTGGTGGTCTGGACCTACCGCCCGGATATCGTCTCCGACAACCTGAACATCTGGGCCCAGATGAACGGGCAGCCGCAGCCGACCTTCGCGGACATCCCGGGCATCTATGAGTACGCCAACGTCATCGCCGCCAAGTTCCTCGGTGGCGAGCAGTTGGACATGATGTACTGCCACAGCGACCAGCTCAACCGCTGGTACAAGGCGGGCTGGATCCGCGACGACCTCGAAGCCCTCCCCTGGGTGACGGACATGAAGTCCCACCTCCGCCCGTGGGGCATCGAGAACATGAGCACCTTCGACGGCAAGATGATCGGCCTCCCCTACTGGGCCGGCACCAAGTACTGGATTTACAACGACCTCCACTATGAAAAGGCCAAGATCGACAAGGCCCCGGACACGTGGGAGGAGTTCGAGGAGCAGTGCAAGCAGCTCCAGGCCGCCGGCATTGCCAACCCGTACATCCCTTACTGGCGGCACGACTTCTGGGCGCTCGGCTGGTCGCTCTTCGTGGAGTCCTACTCCGACGGAGACTACATCTTCGACGACGAGTACAACCTGACCGTCGCCGATGGCGACACGCCGTTCCGCGAGATGCTGGAGCGCTGGAAGCGGCTGTACGACAGCGGCGCGGTGCCCCCGGATGCCTTCCAGATCGGTGACCCGACGGTGCGCTTCAACACCGGCGATCACAGCATCTGTGCGAACGACGACTACAGCCACAAGAAGAACAACGACCCGTCCGTCTCCAAGATCGCCGGGCACGCGCACAACATGCTCAACCCGGGCAAGACGCACGAGACAACGGCCATCTCGCCGATGTATGTCTTCGGCAAGAACGTGCAGACCCCGCGCGAGGTCCAGGACGACCTGGCCCAGTTCTATGGATCGCAGTACAAGGACGGCGAGTACCACGTCGCCATCCGCTGGGTGCTGGAAGAGGGCCTCGGCACCATCGACACGAACGTCATGAACATGCCGGACGTGGTGGCCTCCTTCTCCGAGTGGCGCGACGTGGACCTGTACAACAAGCAGCTTGAGCTTGGGAAGCCGCGCAACGTCCAGAAGCAGCTCTGGTACCCGGAGTGGGAGTTCAAGACGCTCGCCCTGGTCGAGGACTTCGTCCTCGGCAAGAACGACATTGGCACCGTCCTCAAGACCATGAAGGACAACCTGGACGGGGCCAAGCAGCTCTACCCGACGTTCTAGAGACCGACCAACCGTGTCGTCTCGAGCTTGTCGAGAGACCTCGTGCTGAAACGAGATCCCTCGACTTCGCTCGGGATGACACGGTAGTGCGCGGGATGACCACAGTGGTCATCCCGCTTCATGCCGAAGTTCGCTCCTGTTCAGTCAAGATGGGAAACGTGAACGCCCATGGCTACTAACCCGGTGGTGATCGACCAACCAATGGCTCCCGCGGCCCAGCCCTCGCGTAAGTCGCGGGCGGCGCAGAGTGACGCGTGGTTTGCCTTCTGGCTGGTGTTGCCGGCGATCATCGTGGTCATCGGCGTCAGCATCTACCCGGTGGCATACGCCATCTGGACCTCGCTGCACAATATCAACCCGGCCATGGGCATGAACGCCTGGGTCGGGCTGGACAACTACCGCAATGTGTTCGTGCAACCGGAATTCCGCTCTGCCGCCTGGGTGACCTTTCGCTTCGCCGCCTCCGTCACCATTCTCACCGTGCTGCTCGGCCTGGGCATGGCGTTGGTGCTGAACCAGCCCTTCTTCGGGCGCGGCCTGATGCGCAGCGTGCTGCTGGTGCCCTGGGCCATGTCCGGCACCGTGGTCGGCGTGGTCTGGGCGTGGATCTACGACGGCGGCTACGGCACGCTGAATGGTGTGCTCTATCAGCTTGGCATCATCGATACCTATATTCCGTGGTTGGCAAACTTCGATATTCCGATCCTGGGGCAGGCGGCCCTCTACCTCGTGGTGATTGCCTTCGTCTGGAACAGCGCGCCGATGGCGGCGCTCTTCTTGCTCGCCGCGCTGCAAGCGGTTCCCAACAATCTGTACCGTGCCGCAAAAATGGATGGCGCTTCGGCCTGGCAGCGCTTCCGCTACATCACGCTGCCCTGGATCATGCCGACCATGCAACTGGTGCTGATCCTCGCCACCATTGGCGGCATCATGGCCTTCGATCTCATCTACTTCCTGACCCGGGGTGGCCCGGGTATGGAAACCACGGTCTTCTCCTGGCTGGGCTACAACACCATCTTTGGCTTCTTCCAGTTCGGGCAGGGTACCGCGATTCTGCTCGTGCTGACCCTCGTCGCCCTCATCCTGGCCTACATCTATATGCGGATGCTGGACCGCAAGCCGAAGGACCTCGGCGCGGGCGTCGGCGCGGCCGAAGCCAGCGTGGAGGACCTCGACGCCGATCTGCAGCGCCGCTCCGCACAGTTCACCCTGGACCTGGCGGAACTGAGCCGCGCCTCCGGCTCCGGCGAGTTCAAGCCGCAAGGCCAGGGCTGGTCGACCTCGAAGCAGGCGCGCGGCTTCAGGGAGTTCCTCATCTACATCCCGGTAGCGGCTATTTTCCTCTGGTCCCTGGCGCCGGTGGTCTGGCTCCTCATTTGCAGCGTCTCACCCTTCACCACGCTCTTGAGCAAGCCGCCGGATTTCACGCCGGATATCACCCTGGAGAACTACCGCAACGTCTTCTCTGGCGCATCCGCGGCAAACACCGCCGGCGTCCCACTGGTGGCGCAGCGCCTGCCGAACGCCATCGTCAACAGCACGATCGTCGCGGTCTCCACCACCATCATCTGCCTCATCCTGGGCTCGCTGGCCGGCTACGCCTTCTCCCGCTACAGCCAGGTGAAGTTCCTGCAGCCGACCCTGCTCGGCATGATGATGACGCGCATGATCCCGAACCTTGCGATCCTGGTGCCCTGGTTCATCTTGTTCCAGACCTTCGGGCTCTCCAACACCAAGCAGGGGCTGATCATCTGTTATGTCAGCTTCTGCCTGCCGCTCGTGCTCTGGATCATGAAGACGTATTTCGATACCGTGCCCACGAACCTGGAAAAGGCAGCGGCTATCGATGGCTGCAGCCGGCTACAAACGTTGTACCGGGTGGTCCTGCCCCTGGCGGTACCCGGGCTGATCGCGGCCGGGCTCTTCGCCTTCATCGCCTCCTGGAACGAGTTCATCTTCGCGCTCATCCTGGCGCAGGATGTGGACTCGATGACGGTGACCTACGTTATCGCCCAGATCTTCGGCGTCATCCTGTACGGCCCGCAGAACTACGGCACGCTCTTCGCGGCCGGCATCATCGCCATCATCCCGCCGGTCTTCCTGGCGTTCGTCTTCCAGCGCTTCCTGGTGCAGGGGCTCACGGCCGGGTCGGTCAAGGGATAGTGGTGCGAACGCTGGGCACTCCTGAGAGGAACCCTCACCCCCAGCCCCTCTCCCTGCGCACAGGGCGAGGGGAGCCATTGAGCGCGCTGTGCGTCCAACGTGGCCGCCGCGCGCCTGGTTACCAGTTCTCTGCGCCACCGCGAGCCCCTCGCCCTGCGCACCGGGAGAGGGGTTGGGGTGAGAGTTCGTGCGGGGGATGCGGTGCCTGTCCACCAGCAATTTCCGGAGGTAAATCGACCACATGGCGCGTGTGACACTGGACCGGCTGAGCAAGCACTTCGGCCCGGTCAAGGCCGTCGATGAGATTTCGCTGGAAATCCCCGAGGCCAGCTTCGTGACGCTGCTCGGGCCATCGGGCTGCGGCAAGAGCACCACGCTCTACTGCATCGCTGGCCTGGAGGAAGCCACCTCCGGCGAGATCTACTTCGATGGCCACCCGGTCACGACCATGTCGCCGAAAGACCGCGACGCGGCGCTCGTGTTCCAGGACTACGCGCTCTACCCCCACATGTCGGTCTACGACAACCTGGCCTTCGCGCTGAAGATGCGCAAGACCCCCGCCAGCGAGACGAAGCAGCGCGTGACGCACGTGGCCTCCCTGCTCGGGCTCGACCGCTTCCTGCAGCGCCGCCCCGCCCAGCTTTCTGGCGGCCAGCGGCAGCGCGTGGCGCTGGGGCGCGCCCTGGTGCGCAACGCGACCGTGTTCCTGATGGATGAGCCGCTCTCCAACCTGGACGCTCTGCTGCGGGTGAACACGCGCACCGAGATCAAGCGCCTGCAACGGGAACTTGGCAAGACAACGATCTTCGTCACCCACGACCAGGAAGAGGCGATGGTCCTCTCCGACAGGATCGCCATCATGCGGGATGGCGTGCTACAGCAGTACAGCACCCCGGACGAAACCTACAACGCGCCGGTCAACACCTTCGTGGCCGGTTTCATCGGCAGCCCGCGCATGAACTTCCTGAAAGGCACGCTGCACGCCACCGAGGGCCGCACGGTGCTGGATACCGGCGGGTTCCAGATTTCGCTGCCAGGTGACTTCCCCCGCGCCGTCGCCGCGAGCCACTCGGCAGAAATCACCGTGGGCATCCGCCCGGAGCACCTGACCCTGGCCCCCGCGAACGACGGGGACCTGACCGCACGCATCGAACTGATCGAGCCGGTTGGGCCAGTGACGTACCTCGATGTCATGACGGGTGATCGCGCCTTGCGCGCCAGCGTGCCCGGCAACCGCCGATACGAGATTGGCAGCGCCGTCGGCCTGACGGTGGACCCCGAGAGCCTGCACTTCTTCGATGCGGCGGGGAACCGCGTTGTGGCGTAGCCCGGTCTGCACCCGGGACCAATAGGCGGTCGCGGGGAATCGACAGGGTATCCAGCGCATGAGTACCCTGACCATGCGGCTCGCTGGCCGCATGGTCATTGTGCCCGAGCCGTCGTCGAGTTCGCCCGTGTCGCCTGCCTATCCCCTCGCTCCACCCACTGCCGATCTGCGTCGCTCCGAGCGGCGTGGCATGTGTGCCGAACAGCCGGGGCCCTGCCGCTTTCGGCGTGACCGTGATGTGTTGCTGGCCGCGCCAGAGTTCGCGCGGCTGCGGGATGTGACGCAGGTGATGGCGCCCAGCGGCCCGGGCGAATTCCAGACCCGGCACAGCCATTCGTTGCAGGTCGCGCGCATTGGCCGCACCCTGGCGGGGGCGCTGCTCCGCGATCCGCATTCGCGCGCCGCAGCAGAGCAGGTGGGCGGCCTGGACCCGGCCGTGGTGGAGGCCGCTGCGCTGGCGCACGACCTGGGGCACCCCCCATTCGGCCACGATGCGGAGGACGAGCTCGACCGCCTGCTGGTCGCCGCTGGCGTGACGGACGGCTTCGAGGCGAACGCGCAGTCCTTTCGCGTCGTCTGCGCGCTGGCCGGTGCCGGTGCACCGTGCGGCCTGGACCTGACGCGGGCGACGCTGGCGGGCATCCTGAAATACCCGTGGCTGCGCGGTGAGGAACCGCGTCATCCCGGGAAGTGGGGCGCCTATGCCTCCGAGCGGGCAGCGTTCGATTGGGTCCACAACGGCGCGGATGCGACGCGGCAGCCATCCCTGGAAGCGCGGCTCATGGACTGGGCCGATCTCCTGGCCTACGCGGTCTACGATTTTGAGGACTTCGTGCGCAGTGGGGATATCCCCCTGGCGCGCTTGCGTGCCAGTGCGGCGGAGCGGCAGTGGCTGCTGGACCTCGTGTACTTCCGGCGAGGTGTCCCTGCCGACCAGCAGGAGCTGTACGCGCGCGTGCTTGACCGCATCCTCGCAGAGTGCCCGCCCCCTGGCGACGATCTCCGCCGCGCCCGGAACGGGTTGCGTTGCTTTGCCAATCACCTGGTTGATGAGGCTATCAGCGGGGTGCAGCTCAGCGCTGCCGACGATGGCATGGCTGCGCTGCACACGGCCCCCGAGCAGCACGCCATGATCATGCTCACCGAAGGCCTGACCTGGCACTATGTGATCGACAGCTCGATGCTGGCGCCGATTCGCGCGGAACAGCGGCAGCTCGTGCGCGAGCTGTTCCTGGCACTCGTGGACGCCGTGGGCAGCCCCAACAGCCAGGAATCACTGCCGCCATCACTGCGGCTCGCCCTGCAACGAGCGCCCGGCGCGCCCGAGGTGTTTCGCCTCATCGCCGACTGCATCGCCTCCATGCCGGAGCGCGAGGCTGTGGCGTCCCACCGAAAACTGGTCGAGGGATGGTGACGGTTCGGCTTCAAGGCTACGCAGGGTCCGAGGTCCAGTCTTCTACTGTGAGCATTGTCAACTGCTGCATGGCTCGGTCGCCGCTCACCAACACGGCGCCCACTGATGACGCATGCGCCGCGATCGGCAGATTCATCGTTGATAGCGTGATACCGGACGCCTGCAGCGATGCTCGCAACTGACCATAGGGAGCGGCGACCCTGTTATCCCAAGGCAGGATCTCTATTGCAGCCAAAAACTGCATAGCTTCCACCGCGGAGTGAGAGCCGGCAGGACGCCTCTCGATACCCTCGATACCAAAGTGAATCTCGCCCGCAGTGATTGCGGGGATGCTCAATGCCTCAATGGGTGCGTACCCATGGCACGGTCGACAGCCGGATGGCGACGCAAGAAGTGGCTGACAATGTTCGTATCGAGCATGTAGCGAGTCACTCGTCGCTATCCTTAGAAGGGATCAGGACGAGAAGGGATCAGGACGGGGACGATCCCGCTTTCTCTCCGCGAAGTCCAACAAATCCTCGTCGAGTTCGCCAGCCGCCGCCGCGTCGCGTGCGGCAAAGAACGTGTCCCATGTTTTGGGTCGCTCCGATAGGATGACCTCTCCAGTATCCGGGTCCTGGCGAACGAGCACGGAGGACCCGGTGAAACGGATTCCAGCGGGCAGTTGCACGCTCTGGCTGTCGCGGTTAGTGAAAACCTGGGCAGTCTTCGGCAACATGGGCGATCTCCAGAGGCAACGCGAAGGTGGAACGAACCAGCAAACTCAACCTAACCCTATTCAACCCTACTAAAGTCTCCCAGGTCTCCCATGTCAGTCATCCTGTTTCGTAGAATGGCCCCGGGTTCGTCGTGGACCAATGGGAAAGCGAAGCCGTGACACCGTCTGAACTGGACAATCTGCGCCACGTCGAGGATGCCATTCTCCTGGTGATGCGCGAGGCGGAGCAGCCCTACCAGGCGCGAGATCTGTTCGGCATCCTGCGGCAACGGGGGTATCCGGAGAGCCTTGCTCGCGCTGCGGTCTGGTTCCTCGTCGATTCTGGGCGGCTTGCGTTCACACCAAACTGGCGGCTCACCCTGGAGCCGGCTGGCCCGGCGACGAATGACTGAGCGCGAGGATCGGCGTCACCGGACGCCGTCCAGCCGCTCGGACGCGGATGAGCGTTCTCCGTTCGAGAAGGACCGCGACCGCATTCTCTACTCCTCGAACTTTCAGCGGCTGGCGCGCGTCACCCAGGTCGTTTCTCCCGATGATCGCTTTCTCACCCATAACCGCCTGACACACTCCCTGGAGGTTTCCCAGATTGGCCAGGGGCTCGCCAACACGCTCCTGCGCCGGGCAGACCAGCGGGGCCTCATTGCGGAGGCCGGTGGACTTGACCCCATGGTGGTGGCGGTCGCGGCGCTGGCGCATGATCTGGGGCACCCACCCTTCGGCCATGTCGCCGAGCGCGAACTCGATCGTGTCCTCGTCGCGGCAGGAGTCGAGGACGGCTACGAAGGAAACGCGCAGTCCTTCCGCATTGTCACGAAGCTTGGCGTGCGGTATCCGGTCGTTCCAGGCCTCAACCTGACCCGAGCCGTTCTCAACGCGCTGCTCAAGTACCCCTGGCTGCGCGGAGGGAATCCTGCTCGGCCGGCGAAGTGGGGCGCCTATCGCAGCGAGGCCGCAGACTTCTTCTGGGCTCGTGAGTTGTCTGGCGGCAAAACGAGCCAGCGCTGCCTGGAGGCCGACCTCATGGATTGGGCCGACGATGTCGCCTATGCCGTCCACGATGTGAGCGACTTCTACCGCGCGGGTTTGATTCCACTGGATCGCCTCGCCAACGACGAAGGGGAGCGAGAGCGGTTCATGGCGGCGGAGGCGCAACGGCTTGATCTGGGCCCCGATGAGCGGGAGCACCTGCGCGAGATTTTCGAAGATATGGCGCAGTGGCTGCCCAGTGACGGCCCGTTCACCGGCTCGCGCCTGGATCGCGCCAGCCTCAGCAGCTTCACCTCCAGCCTGATTGGCCGCTACATCAACGCTGTTTCCATGGGCCGGGCAGAGGACGGGTCGCCAGTTGCCGTCGTTGACAGGCACACGGAGCGCGAAGTGCAACTCCTGAACGGGCTGACCTGGTACTACGTGATCAACAGCCCGGCGCTCATGTCTCAGCGTTTTGGACAGCGCACCCTCATCCGCAGCCTCTTCGGGACGCTTCGCGAGGCTGCGGAGTCTGGTCGGGATGTCCAGATCTTCCCGCCGTTCTACCGGGAGATGCTGGAAGCAGCGCCGGATCATGAGGAGCGGCTCCGTGTCGTGGCCGATTACATTGCTTCCATGAGCGAGGGGCAGGTCATCGACATGCACCAACGGCTGAACGGGCAGTCGCTCGGTTCCGGGTTGGAGCGGATGCAGTAGCGCCAGGCTGTCCAGTGAAAAATCATGCAGTTGACGGCCCCTACGCGCATTGTTACCATGCGGCGGCCAACACCTGTCCATTTTGCCCGCCAGCCTGGAGGCTGAGGCGTTGGTGCGTGTCCATGGGTGACGCGCTCGCCGTCAGTGGTAGACGGAGGTTTCGATGGATCAGTTCATGCGGCGTCCCATCGATCGTCGTGGCCTGTTGCGCGGCGCGGCCATCGGCGCCGGGGCGGTCAGCCTTGGCATGGGTGGGGTCGGGTACTACGGCCAGTTCGCCTGGGCGCAGGATGCCACCCCGGCGGCCGCCGGCACCTTCGACCCGGCGGCGTGCTACCGGCCATTTCCCGGAGCCACCACGGTCCAGTACGAGAAGCTGGCCGACCCCCCGTACAAGATCGCCGTCTCGAACTCCTACATCGGCAATGTCTGGCGCACCCAGATGATCAAGATGGCGTACGCCTACAGCAAGTCGCCGGATGTCGCCGATCTGATCGACCAGGATTTCTTCACCGCTGTCACCAACGACCGTGATGACGCCGCGCAGCAGGCCGCTATCGAGAACATGATCTCGAACGGCGCCCAGGCCGTCGTCATCCTCGCCAATACCCCGACCGCCCTGGTGCAGACCGTGCAGCAGGCGCGCGCTGATGGCATCGTCATCGTCTCCTTCGACACCACCGTCCACCCGGAGCCGCCGGATCCGTCCATCGACACCGGCGTGACGGTGAATGAAGACCAGGTCGAGATGGGCCGCCTCCTGGCCGAGTTCCTGGTCAAGGAGACCGGCGGCAAGGGAAAGATCCTGATGGTCAACGGCGTCCAGGGTACGGGCGTCGACACCGAGCGCCGCCAGGGCGCCCAGGAAGTTTGGGACCAGAACCCGGACATCAGCATCGTCGAGGTTGTCGGCGACTGGGACCCGGGCAAGGCGCAGACCGCCACCGCCACCGCGCTGGCCGCCAACCCGGACTTCGCCGGCGTCTGGTGCCAGGGCGGGACAGACGGTGTGGTTCGCGCCTTCCTCGATGCCGGCATCCCCATCCCGCCGATCGCGGGAGAGGCGGAAAACGGCTTCCGCAAGCAGATGCTGGAGTACAAGGACCAGTTCAATGGCCTGTCCATCGGGCAGACGCCGGGCCTGGTCGCGGTCTCCATGCGCGCGGCCCTCAGCCTGCTGCTGGGTGAGCCGGTGCCGTCCGCCGTCTCTGTGCCGCTACCGATGGCGACCACGGCCGAGCTGGTGCCGGGCGTCAACGTCTTCCCGGACGCGCCGGACAACTTCTTCACGGCGACCACGATCCCCGAGTGTGGGGTGAACCTGACCTTCGAGGAGGTCGACGCGCAGCAGGTCTAGTTTCCGGGTTGCACTATTTGGCCAGGAGCGGCAGCGTGCTGCCGCTCCTGTGTCACACCCCCTCCTCCAGTCACGGAGTACTGACGGGCGATGCCCCTCCTCAGCGCCACCACCATCGAAAAGCGGTTCGGCGGCGTGCGTGCGCTGCGCCAGGCCGACTTTGCCTGCGAGCCGGGCGAGATTCACGCCCTGCTGGGTGAGAATGGCGCGGGCAAGAGCACGATGGTCAAGATCCTGTGCGGGGTCTACGCCCCTGATGCGGGGGAACTGACCCTGGCGGGTGCGCCAATCAGCTTCCGCAGCCCCTCCGAGGCGGTGGCGGCGGGCATCGTGCCCGTCTTCCAGGAACTCTCGCTGGTGCCGGACCTGACGGTGGCCGAGAACCTCTTCCTCGGAGAGGAGCCGCGGACGCGGATTGGCCTGAGCGATAGCCGCCGCATGAACCGCGAGACGGCGGACCTCTTTGCGCGCCTGGAATTCTCCGCGATCGATCCGCGCGCCATCGTGCGCGATCTCTCACTGGCGGACCGCCAGTTGGTGGAGATTGCCAAGGCGCTGCGCCGGTCGCCGCGTGTGCTGATCCTGGATGAGGCGACCTCGGCGCTGAACCGGCGGCAGGTGGAGCAGGTCTTCGCTGTCGTGCGCCGCCTGCGCGCGGAGGGCGTCTCGGTCGTCTTCATCTCGCACCGCATGGATGAGGTGCGCGCCCTCTGCGACCGCGCCACCATCTTCCGCGATGGCCAGAGCGTGGGCGTCGTCGATGTCGCGACGGCGAGTGACGACGACATTGTGCAAATGATGATCGGCCGCCCGTTGCGAGAGGCATTCCCGCCGCGCCCACCGCGCCCGGTGCAGGAAGAGCCGCTGCTGGAGGTGCGGAATCTCGGCTGGGAGAACCGGCTGCGCGATGTGTCGTTCACCATCCACAAGGGCGAGATCGTCGGGCTCTCCGGACTGGAGGGCCAGGGCCAGGGCGATCTGCTCTTTGCGCTCTTCGGGGTGTACATCGGGACCTCGGGCACGGTGTCCCTGAAGGGGGAGCCGGTGCGGCTGGTGGGCCCGCGCGCGGCCATGGCCGCCGGCCTGGCGCTGGTGCCGGAGGACCGCAAGACGCAGGGGTTGATTCTGCCACTGCCGGTGGATGAGAACATCACCCTGGCGACGTTGCCGGAGGTATCGCGCAACGGTGTGGTGTCTACCACAGAGGTGCTGCGCGAAACGGAGGAGATGCGCGACAGCCTCTCCATCCGCATGGCGGGGCCGGAAGTGCCGGTGCGCTACCTTAGCGGTGGCAATCAGCAGAAGGTGGCTATTGCGAAATGGCTGCTCACCGACGCCGATGTCTACCTGCTCTACGACCCCACGCGCGGCATCGATGTGGGGGCCAAGCAGGAGATCTACGAACTCATGCGCCGGCTCACGGCAGAGGGGCACGGCATCCTCTTCTTTTCGACCGACCTGGCCGAAGTGGTCGGCCTCTGCGACCGCGCCCTGGTGATGTACGAGGGTGGGGTGGCGCGGGAACTGCGCGGCCCAGCGCTGACCGAGGCGAACCTGGTCAGCGCGGCGGTCGGTATTGCCGAAGCGCGGGAGGCCGCCCTGGCATGAGTAGAACGCTTGGTGTGATGTTCCTCTGCCCGAGCTCTGTGTACCGCTCGGCCCTCACCCCAGCCCCTCTCCCGATGCGCGGGAGAGGGGCTCTCGGCTGCGAGTGCGTCTTTCACGTCCGACTTGCTCGAGCCAATAGCAAACCTCGCCAGCGCGGGCCGGCTCCCCTCTCCCGCGCATCGGGAGAGGCGCTGGCGGTGAGGGCTCCCGGCCGCGCTGGCATGAGGGGAGCCCGCTGATGGCCAGCATTGACGCGGGCGCGACGCTGCCCGGGGCCGGGCAGGACCGCGTGGTGCGGCCCCGCTCGTTCGTGGCGCGCAATGGCCGGGTGCTCTTCGCCTGGGCGCTGCTGGTGGCCATCCTGCTGGCGTACATCGCGGTGGTGCCGCAGTTCCGCCCGCGTGAGCAGCGCACCATCGCCAACTCCGGCCTGACCCTGGCGGCCGCCAGCCTGGGGCAGACCATGGTCGTGCTGACCGGCGGCATCGACCTCTCGATTGGCCCCATGGTCAGCCTTACCAACAGCATCGCCTCGGCCACCACCGAAAAGGAGAACCCGGGCGGCAGCATGGTCAAGGCGGCCCTCGCGGCTCTGGCCGTGGGCGCGCTCGGCGGGTTCATCAATGGCGCGATGGTGGCGTATGGCCGGTTACAGCCGATCATCGTGACGCTGGCGACCGGTTCCATCTGGACCGGCATCGCGCTCTACATTCGCCCCTCACCGGGCGGCTTCATTCCGCCCGATTTCAGCGCACTAATCTCTGGCACGGCTTTCCAGGAGCCGGCGGTCCTGCCGGGTGGCCTGAGCTGGGGTATCCCCATTCCCAGGGCCGCATTCATCATCGCGGGGATGGTGATCTTCTGGGTGCTCTTCCGCCGCACGCCGCTGGCCACGCGCATCTACGCGGTGGGCAGTAGCGAGGGTGCGGCGTACCTCTCCGGCGTCAATGTGCAGCGTACCCTCCTGGCGGCGTACACCCTGGCTGGCCTCGCCGCCGGCGTCGCCGGGCTGATCAACAGTGGGCAGACATCCACCGGCAACGCGCTGGGCGGAGCCATCTTCACGCTGAACTCCATTGCCGCTGTGGTGCTGGGTGGCGCGGCGCTCGCCGGCGGGGCCGGCTCCTTCCTGGGGACGCTGGCCGGCGCGTATGTGATCGCGGTGATCCCGAGCGTGCTGCAGTTCTACGGGGTCAGCAGTTTCTACAAGGACCTGGTGCAGGGCTCCATCCTGCTCGTCGCCGTCGCGCTGGGCGCCATCGGGCTCCTGCGCGTGCGCAACCGCCTGGATCGCCTGTGAGCATTCAGCCCGATACGACCATCATGGAAGGCGCAACAGCCGCCGCCGATGCCGGCGTGCGTTCGCCCGCGCAGCAGACATCGTGGTTCGCGCAGAACCGGGTCTACCTCGTGCCGTACCTGCTCATCGCCATTCTGCTGGCGGCGGCGGCAATCCGTGCCCCGGGGTTCGTCTCGCCTGGCAATCTGACGCAGCAGTTGGTGCTGGCGTCCTACCTGGGCATCATCGCCGGCGGCCAGACGCTGGTGATTCTCACCGGCGGTATCGACCTCTCGGTGGCCTGGAACCTCAACCTCTCTGCCATCCTGCTCACGCAGTTGAGCACGCAGATGCCGGTTGCCACCGCTGCGCTCATCGCGCTGGGCGCGGCCTCGCTGGTTGGGCTGATCAACGGCCTGGGCGTGGCCTACCTGCGCATCCCTTCGCTGGTGATGACGCTCGGCATGAACGCCGTGCTGGCGGGCTACACGCTGGTGTTCACGAACGGTACGCCGCAGGGTGAAGCGCCGCAGTTCGCGCGGGACCTGGCGGTGGGGCGCATTGGCGGGGTGCTGCCCTGGGCGCTCGTGTTCTGGGCGCTCTTCAGCGCCGGGCTCATCTTCCTCTTGCGGCGCACCATCTACGGCAAGCGGCTGTACGCCATCGGCAACAATGTCAAGGCGTCGTATCTCTCCGGTGTGCCGGTGCGCCGGGTTCTGGTGGCCACCTACACGCTCTGCGGGCTTTGCGCCGGCCTGGGCGGCATCATGCTCACGGGGTACTCACAGCAGAGCTACCTGGGCATGGGCGAGGCCTACGTGCTGCCTGCCATCGCGGCGGTCGTCGTCGGTGGCACTTCGATCCTGGGCGGTTCGGGTGGCTACATCGGCACCATCGCCGGCGCCATTACCATCGTGCTGTTGCAGAACGTGCTGCAGATCGTGGGGATCAAGCCGGCGGGTCAGCAGATCCTGTACGGCCTGATCATCCTGCTCATGCTCTTCGTCTACGGGCGGAACGCGCGCGTCCGCGAGTAGCAGGCAGCTCACTGCGAGGGAGCCACATGGTCATCGAACTGCGCGGCGTAAGCTGGGACCATCCGCGTGGGCATGACTGCGTGGTGGCCACCTCCGCTGCCTGGGCGGAACTGCACCCGGACGTGCGGATCACCTGGCAGACGCGCAGCCTGCAGGCGTTCGGCGACTTCCCGATCCAGAAGCTGGCCGAGACCTACGACCTGCTGATCATCGACCATCCCTTCGTCGGGTTCGCGGCCGATGATGGCTGCCTGCTGCCGCTGGAAACGGTGCTTCCCGCTGAGTTTCTCGCTGAGCAGGCAGCGCACAGCGTCGGGCCCAGTCACCGCAGCTACCACTACGGCGGCCACCAGTGGGGCCTGGCCACGGACGCCGCCGGGCACGTCTCCGCGTACCGGCCCGACCTGATCGAGGAGATCGGCGACCTCCCCCACACCTGGGAGGATGTGCTGGCCCTGGCTGAGGCGCGGCAGGGGCAGGCACGGGCGCGGGTGCTGCACCCGCTGATTCCCATCGACGCCATCATGAGTGTGTTGTCGCTCTGCGCCGCCGCTGGTGAGCCGGCCTACCAGCAGGATGATCGCGTTGTTTCGCGCAGCGTGGGGCGGCAGGTGCTGGGTGTGTTGCGCGCCCTCGTGCGCGCCGCCCACCCGGAATCGCTCCAGCGCAACCCGCCCCGCTCGCTCGACCTGATGAGCAGCACGGATGAGGTTGCCTTCATCCCGCTTCTTTTCGGCTACTCGAACTACGGCCGCCCCGGCTTCCGCGAGCACCTGGTGCGCTTCGCCGGTGTTCCAACCATTGGCGGCGGCGAACCGCGCGGCGGCGTGTTGGGTGGCGCAGGCGTCGCCATCTCCTCGCACACGCCGCAGCCCCAGGCAGCGGCGGATTTCGCGGCGTTCGTGGCCAGCCCGGAGGTGCAGCGTGGGGTCTACTTCGCGAGCGGCGGCCAACCGGGGCACCGCGCCGCGTGGCTCGATGACGAGGTGAATAGGGCCTCCAGCAACTTCTTCCGCGATACGCTGGCCAACCTGGACAACGCGTACCTGCGCCCGCGCTACCACGGCTTCATGGAGTGCCAGGAGGATTCGGGCAAGCTCGTCCACCAGTGGCTGGCGGACGGCACGGAAAGCGCCGACTGGCTGCTGGATCGGCTTGATGCGGTGTATCAGGCAAGCGCACCCGCCGGGAAGGAGTAGGCTCCCCTCCCGGCGCGAACGGAGAGGGCGACCCGTGACTGAACGCGAATCGGCAACACCCGTGCTGCATCAACACATCCAGGCCTCACGCCATCGGGTGTACCAGGCCCTGCTTGACCCGGCGGCGGTGCAGCAGTGGATGGTGCCGGACGGCATGACCAGCGAAGTCCACTATTTCGAGGGGCGCGAGGGTGGGCAGTTCCGCATTTCACTCACCTACGACGAGCCAACCAGCGCCGGGAAGACCACGGCCCACACAGATACCCACCACGGCCGCTTCGTGAGCCTGGTGCCGGACGAGCGCGTGGTACAGGCCGTCGAATTCGAGAGCGATGACCCGGCGATGCAGGGCGAGATGCTGATCACCTGCACCCTGGCCGATGCCCCCGGCGGCGGCACCGATCTGCACGCCACGCATGAGCATCTGCCCCCGGGTGTCTCCCCGGAGGACAACGCCACTGGCTGGCGCATGTCGCTCGGCAAGCTGGCTCGGCTGGTGGAGGGGGAGTAACGTTAGGATCCAGAGTTGGTAAAACGAGCAGCAGGAGGCATGAGATGGCTGCTGAACGTAAGCTGGTAAGAGTACAGGAAGGTGGATTGGTTTCGTTGCCAACAGGCTTCGGCGTGAAGGCGGGAGACGTGCTGGAGGCGCGGGAGACGGCGGATGGCATTCTGCTCGTGGTGCAGGATGATCCGCTGACCCAGGCGCTCGACGGCGCAGCAGAGGCCCTGCGCAACGCCGGGATATCGCTGGACGACCTGGCCGAGAGCAGCCAGGAGATTCGTGATGAACTCTGGCATGAACGCTTCGCGGGCAAGGCGGCGTCGCACAAACAGCGATGACGGACGTGCTCGAATAGAAGTACGCCCGTGGCGGCTGACACAACTGGCCAAGCGGTTCTTCCTGTGGTGTTCGATACAAGCGTAATTTTTGCCGGACTGGTGTCTGAGTCCGGCGCATCGCGCCAACTCCTCTTCAGCGCACACCGAGCTGAACTTCAGCCAATTTCCTGCGACTACATCATTGAGGAGATCACGCGAAATCTGTCCCGCAAGGCTCCGAAAGCGGTCCCTTTCTTCGAACAGATGCTTACCGTCATCGACTGGCAGATGGTCGACTTGCCCGATGATCTGGTGTTTGATGTTGCTCGCGTCATTGAAGGGAAGGACGCCCCAGTGATCGCAGCCGCCATCGTTGCCAGTTGTGCGACAGTTGTCACCTTCGACCGTCGCCATCTGCTCAATGCCGCCGACGACATTGCCGCCAGGTTTGGCGTGCGAGTCGTGGAGCCTGGCGTTGTCCTTCGTGAGGTCGCCGAGAACGCAACTCGTCAATAGGCGCATGTTGCTCGGGAAGCTGGCGCGGCTGGTGGAAGGCGGGTAGATGGGGATTCCCTCCGCTACCTCATCATGCCGCGTTGAGTGCAGCGCTCAACGAGTTGGGCGATGCCCTGCGTCCAGGCTGCGAGACTGCGCGTGAGGGCATGAAGCCACCGGTGGCGCCCGGATTGCATAGCGGGATGCGGCGCGAATCGTAGGCGCTTCACATCTGGGAAGGCGTTCGGAGAGGTGAGCAGGCACGGCAGGACGTTCGCGGGGAACACGCAACTGTCGCTCCTGGCCCTGCTCGGGGCGAACGTCATCTCCCAGATCGGCAATGCCCTCACGTTCATCGCCATCCCCTGGTTCGTCTTGACCACAACGGGCAGCGCGAGCCAGACCGGCATCACGGTGGCTGCCGGGGCATTCCCGGTCACTGTTGCCGGGATCTTCGGAGGCGCCGTCTCCTTCGAGCCGATCAATCCGCTGATGATGGCCATCACTCAGGAGCGCGTGCCCGCCGGGTTTCGCGCCCGCGTCTTTGGCGCGAGGCTGGCGCTGGGAGCCGGCACGCCGCCGCTCGGCGTCCTCGCGTACAGGGCCCTCATGGACAAGGTGGACCTGTTCCAGGCCCTGATCATCTTTGCCTCGCTCAACACGCTGCTGCCGCTCGTCATGCTGGTGCTGCCCGGCTCGCGCTCCATGCCGCGTCCCGGCAGCGCAGCGTCAGCCGGGGTCGCTCTGCCCCTGCGCGGAGAGCGCGCCGAGTAGCAGGCCTCATGCGGCAATCGCCGCTCCACGCGGCACGCGCCCCACGCGTTTCCTGAACAAGCTGGGGCATGCTCGCTCAACAATTCCGTAGTTCTACGCATGGACGTTGCGAAAATCGGTGCCATGATGTGCACGAGCCAAGTTGGGCTCTGTTGTTCCATCGTGGAGGGCCATTATGCGCCGCAGTGCATCGTTCCTGGCTGTCTTCGCGCTCGTTCTTGTGTCACTGGCCGCCCTGGTTGGTCCGCGCGGGGTCATGGCGCAGGATGGTACCCCGGCGGCAGGACCGCCGCCCGAAGAAGAGGGCGTCACCTTTACCCCACTCGGCTTTGCCGCGGGCGTCGCCCTTCCCGCGCAGGGTGATCTCATCCTGGTCGATCTGGAGATGGAGCCGGGGGCCGTTTCAACGTTCCTGGAGGCAGACCCCACGGGCGGCATGCTCTACGTGGAGTCGGGGGAGTTCACGGTGGTGAACAAGACCTCGGCGTTGACCGTGACGCGCGGCCAGGCCATGCAGGAGGCGATGGCTGCGGGCGCGATGGATGACAGTTCCTATCTCGAGATGATCGCCGCCGGGCAGGAAACGACCCTGGCGGAAGGGGATGTGGTGTACGTTCCGGGCAATATCGCGGGCGAAATCCGCAACGATGGCGACGACGTGGCTGAGGGAACGATCTTCCTGATTGCGCCGGGCGGGACCCTGAGCGCAGCCGAGGGCACGCCAGCGCCGTAAGAGCGGGCGGCGGGAGGGCGGCACCCTGCGCTCTCCCGCTCAACGTCAGGCTGGGACCGGCTCGGCCTCGATAAAGCGCAGGGTGCCGCGCAGCCAGCCGAGCGCGTAGGCCATGCCGGCGTGCCAGGAGGCATCGCACGTCATCTGGGGGGTGTGATCCGGGATGATTACGCCGTCATAGCCGTTGCGGTGGTAGATGCGCAGCGCCTCCACCATGTCCACATCGCCCTCGTCCACGAAGACCTCGTGGTACTCCGGCACCTTGCCGCGCACATTGCGGAAGTGAACGTAGGCAATGTTCCCCTGCCGGCTGTAGCGGTCAATCGCCTCGTAGACATCCATCTCGCCGCGCATCTCGGCGATGGTGCCCTGGCAGAACTCCAGCGCGTTGTTGGGGCTGGGGTAAATATCGAGCAGCCTCTGGTACAGCTCGGGCCGGTTGACGAGCCGCGCTGCGCCGCGCAGGCTCGCCAGCGGCGGGTCGTCCGGGTGGGCGGCCAGCTTCACCCCGGCCTCCTCGGCCACCGGCACGACGGCGTGCAGGAAATCGGCGAGGCGCGCCCAGAGCTGCTCCGGCGTGACCTCGCCGATGTCGCCATCTGGCGCGGCGGGATCGTAGGTCATGTTCCAGACCATCCCGTGCGGGATCGGCGCTTGCGCCGGGCCGTGCGCGGCGGAGAACCCAACCGACTCCGCGCCGCCACGCGCCCACGGCCCCACCACGTGCCCCCAGACCCCGGCGATGCTGAAGTTGTAGCCAAGAACCGGGATGCCCGCCGCGCCCATGTTGCGGATGATCGTCTTCACGTCCTCCAGTTGCTCCGCCTTGCGCGGGCCGTCCAGCAGGACATCGTGCCAGTGGGATGGGTCGAGGTTCTCGATGGCGGCCAGCGTCAGTCCTTCGGCCTCCACCGCCTTGCGCAGCGCCGTGAGGTCATCCACGCTCCAGAGCTTCCCCTGGTTCTGGATGACGCCCCAACCCTGGTCCCGGCTGTGCGATTGCGGGATGCGCGGGCCGCTGCTGAAGTAATCGACCCAGTGCGCCACGATGTGCGTCGCCCCCGCCTGCCGCGCGAAGCGGAAGTTTTCCGGAGTCAGCATCTGGCGGTACAGCCCGAGGCCCAGTTTCACCCTGTCTCTCCCCAATGAGCGGATGCACCGTGATCAGCCGCGGCACACTGGCAACGTACCGCATATACCCGCGCGGCGTCTCTCGCTGGCGGCGGGCACTCCACACGGCCCACGGTCAAGATGTCGTCCATCTTTCCCTGTCATCCTCTTTCTCGCGTCGCTCTGCACCCTGCCGTGTTATCCACTCTGCTCTGTCATCCTGAGCCCGCAGGTGAAAGATCTCGGCCCAGCCTTCGCCCGAACAGTGACTCGCCTTCCCAGCCAGTTCCGCCTCCACCGCTCAATCACGCGTGTCATTTCGAGCGCAGTCGAGAAATCTCAGCCTGGCAGACCGCCAAGCACCGCGCCCTGTACCCAAAGCCCAGGGGCAGCCTCAAGCCCTGGCGGCCGGCAGCGCCGAGATCTCTCGACTCCGCTTGAGATGACACGTGAGGGTGGGCGGAACGGCAGCACGCTGGGCGCCAAGGCAAGGCGCACGAGATCCTTCGCCTGTGGGCTCAGGATGACACAGGATGGCGGATGGCACAGAAACGTGGGCGACTAGCGATAGACCGACACCGCGATGGCATCCTTGGTAGCCAGGCGTGCCGGGCGGCGGTAGAGCGCCTCGATGAGCTTGCGATCGTAGCGCTTGCCGAGCACCGCATTCACGATGGCCCCAATCACCGCGATCTGGCTGACCATATAGAGCGACCAGAGCAGGATGAGCACGCTCCCGGCCACGCCGTAGGCTGCGCCGGGGTTGGTGTACGTGAGGATGAGGTCCATCAGGATGACGAGGAGACCGATGGCCAGGCTGGCCAGGAGCGTGCCGGGCAGCAGCCACTTGATCGTGGCCGGGGCATCTAACCCTACCTTGTAGAGCAGGAGCAGGCCGCCGAACAGGAGGAAGAAGGCGACAACGGGCCCCGACGACAGGAAGCCGTAAACTACCCCGAGATCGACCCCGAGACCCGGCAACTTCTCAAGCAGAATCTGCCCCAGCGCCAGCAGGATGAAAGCGACGATCATCATGATGCCGCCCAGCAGGGTCAGGCCGACCCGGATCAGCGCGCCCTTGATGAAGGAGCGCGTGTCCTTGATGCCGTAAACCGTGTTGATGGAGTACATCATCGCGCCCACGCCGCCGGCGGCGCTCCAGATGGCGATGCCCAGCGCCACCAGTGCGGCCACCAGGGCGGTGTTCTGGCTCGTTTCCACCAGCGCGTACTCCACCAGGCCATCCAGCAGCGGCTGCAAGTCCTTCGGCGCTTCCTCGGAGATGAACTCACGCAGTGGCCCGGACACGCTGGAGCCAGTGTTCTGGTCCACGATGGCCGCCAGCGAGAGGAGCATGATCAGCAGCGAAGGGACGGCGTACAGCAGCGAGTAAGCCGATTGCCGCGCCAGCAACGATGGTTCGTACCGCTGGAATCCCTGCACGATCTCCGCCACGATGGCGTAGGCCGTGTTCGTCGCCGCGAGCTGGGCATGGCGCTGTTTGAGTGACGCCATGACCCCGCTGATACCGGACGGGCTGGTGGCCTCACCCGCCCTCCCCACTGAATCGCCCGTCATTGTGCTCAATGCTCCGCGCTCCCCTTGCGGTCGCTGTCCTGGCCCGGGGCGCAGGCTCAGGGTTGCTTGTCGTGCCGCCCCACGAATGGCAGTTCCGCCGTACGTTGCAAATGCTGTGCCGTGCGCAACAGGAGCCCGAGGAGCACGAACAGGATCACGACCGAGAGCGCCAGGTCAACACTGGTTACGACCGGAATCGGCTGCGGGACCAGGATCGAGCGCACGCCCCAGATCCCGATTACCAGGCTTCCCACCCCGACAATGAGGTCGCTGACATCGCGCATGGCGACGGCGGTCAGCGCGGAGACCGTGATCAGGAGCAGCAGCAGGACCGTGAGGATCTTCATGTGAATGGGGCGCTCGAAGCGCAACTCCTGGACACCAAGGAAATTGAAGACATCCGTAGTGGCCTGCGCTCGGTCAGGATTGATCTCGACGGGCGTTCGCATCGTGAAATCCCGGAGCTGGTTCTGGACGGTCAGGAATGCGTGGCCCCGGATGTTGTCTTCCGTCAGCGGTTTGGTGACACCATTTTCGGTGCGGGTGCCATAAATGCCGAGCCAGAGCACGTAGTCGTCAAAGGGATACTTGCTGGGTTGCCCACGCAGCGGCAGCTCGGCCGTGGCGCTGAAGATCTGGTCGCTGGACTGTATCTCCATCGGCACCGAGGGTGGCAGCGCGCGCCGGATGTCGGCATCATCATCCAGCGAGACCAGGTGAAACTTCATCGTGGCGCAGTTTGCAGCGCAGGCCCGTTGCCCGGAGACAGCCAGCGTGACCGTCCCGGCGCCCTCGTCGATATTGATCGCGGCCACGTTGTAGAAGCTCTCGGACTTGCTTTCGTCCATCACGGTTTGGGCTGTGAGCGGGGTGCCCTCGGGAAAGAGGTAGAGCGTGCGTACCTGGCTGTCGTTGAGCTGCACGCCCATGCTGCGAAAGGCGATCGGCAACGCAAGCACGACGAGCACAAGGAGCAGCATGGCCTGGACCCAGGCCATGCGGTGCAGCACGCGGACGCGCCGGTGCCGAACACGATCATGCCCGGCTGGCGCGTCCGCGCCCTCGGGTTTCGGGTCAGTTTCCGCCGGCGTATCGTTCGCCATGCCGCCCGCTACCTGCCGCCGTTCATCCCTTTACCTCACGCTGTTGGCTGCAGGAGGGTACCGCTGAATACGCGGCAGAGCAACAGGGGTGCGGGAGTGGCCGGCCACTCCCGCCAGGCCCGTGTTCGTTACGGCGTCGCGCCCTCCGCGGGTGCGGCGTCACCCGTGCCGGTTGCCGGATCGGTTTGTTCGACCACAACGTCGTCCGGAGCAGCCTGCTCGACAACGACCTCTTCTGGCGCGGCCTGCTCCACCACGGTCTCTTCCGGGGCAGTGTCCGTCTGCTCGGCCGCCGGGTCCTGCGTCACGGCGTTCGGATCCACCGTTTGCGTCTCGTCCGCAGCCGCCTCATCGCCAGTGGTCTGATCCACTACAGGATCTTCCGTCACCGGCGATTCGTCCGCAGGCGTTTCCGGCTGCGTCTCGTCGACCGGAGCGGTCGTGCCATCGTCCGTGACTGGTGTTTCCACCACCTGCGTGTCGTCACCCGTGCCCGGATCGCTGGCGTCCTGCGTGCCGGTGTCATCGACCACGGTGTCGTCCTGATCCACGATGACGATATCGTCGTCGCCCTGGTCTACGGTATCGTCGGTCGCATCATCGGGAACCGGCGATGGCGTGGCGGGCGTGACGTCCGGGGGCGTCTCAACTGCTGTCGGGGTGCCCTCGGCCTGGTTCTGGTTCTTCTTGTCCTCGCGTGCCTGCCGCTTGGCCTCCCGATCCGCCGCCTTCTGGCCAGCGTCTGGCGTGGCCTCGGCCCCCGGCGCAGCGCCGCCCTGCTGGCCGCCACCGCCTGAACCACCGGCGGCACGGCCACCGCCACCGCCACCGCCACCGCCGCCACCACGGCCGCCGGATGAGCCGCCAGCCGCCGTTGCGCCCGCGTTACTGGTGCGGGTCCGGTTCTTCGCCTGGCCGTCGCTCTCGCCAGTCCCCTTCCCTGCCGTGACGGAGTCGCCGATGCTCGCCACCGCAAACTCGGCCGGGGAGCCGTCGGCGCTGCGCACGGTGACATCGCTGGCAAGCAGCGCGAACTGCCCTTCACCGAGCGTCACCGGTTGGCCATCTGGCCCGGTGACCTGGGCCGTGCCGCTCGTCACCACCAACAGGCTCGGGGTCTGGGACGCGGCGACGGGCACTATCGCCTCGTCGTCATTGCGCAACACGCCGCGCCGCAGTTCCAGCTCGACATCGCGCGTTTCTGGCGCGGCAAAGGGCTCGCCGACGACCGTGCCGGGCAGCGACCCGCCGGCGGCAGCTTCCCCGGATACGAGCAGGATCACGAAGAAGCCGGCATCATCTGCCGTGCGGCTGACGAGGCTGCCACCCTTGCCGGAGGGCAGGAAGACGCCCTCGCCATGGTCCAGGACCGCGAGCGTGCCGCCGTCCTCGTCCCGCACCTCGACCGAGCCATCGTCGGTCAGCCCGAAGCCAACGGGGAAGCTGGCGACGGGCGCGCCGTCACCACCGGGCACGGCGTCCTTGTTGATGAGCCACGCCACGGTGCCCTTCGGGAGTTTCGTCACACCCTGGGCAATGACTTCCGTTCCGGTGGCCTCCTGGGCGGTGGCGCCATCCTGGGCCATGGCCGCCGGAATGGGCAGCACCCAGGATGCCGCGGGCGCCAGCATCAGCGCGCCGCCGAGGACGAAGGCCAGGGCCGTGCCATGACGCTGGAAGATGCGCGAGCGTGGGGAAACCTGGCGCGGTGTGGAGAACAAAGGCATGCCTACTCCTTGTTGCGAATGCCTGCACGGGGAACGAGCGCACTGAACGTGTGGTGCGGGATGCCTGCGTCAGCGTACTCGCCGCCGCAGCCATGCTGCCGCTAAAATCCTGCCGCCAAAAATCGCCCGGCGCTACAATCCGGGCGAGAGCACGCGAAAGGCTGATCCAGACGAACTCACTCAGCGCATCTGAAGCAACGGCGCCAAACCCTGAACCGATTATCGCCATGCATGACGTCGTCAAGCGCTATGGCGATACCACTGCCGTCGCCGGGGTCGACCTGCTGGTCTGGCCGGGCGAGATCTTCGGCATCCTTGGCCCGAACGGGGCCGGTAAAACCACGACGCTTGAAATGCTCGAAGGGTTACGCGCGCCCACCAGCGGCGAGCTGCGCGTGGCAGGCTTCGACCCGGTGACCCAGGCGGAGCAGGTGCACCGCGTCATCGGTGTGCAACTGCAATCGACCGCCCTCTTCGACTACCTCAGTGCCGGGGAGATCATCGCGCTCTTCGCGAACCTGTACGGCGCGGATGCCTCGCCCCAACGGGTGCAGCAATTGCTGGCGCTGGTGGGGCTGGAGGAGAAGGCGGACTCCCGCATCGATGCGCTCTCCGGCGGCCAGAAGCAGCGGGTGGCGCTGGCCCTGGCGCTGGTGAACTCCCCGCGCATCACCTTCCTCGACGAACCAACCACGGGGCTCGATCCCACCGCGCGGCGCACGCTCTGGCGGACGGTGCAGGATATCCGCGCGGCCGGCACCACGGTGGTGCTGACCACGCACTATATGGAAGAGGCGGAACAGCTCTGCGACCGCATCGCCATCATGGACCGGGGCCGGGTGGTGGCCTGTGATACGCCCCGGGCGCTGATCCGGGACCTGGGCGCGGAGGCGACAATCCGGGCGGAGATCGAGGGCAACGCCCTCACCCGCGCGCAGTTGGCTGCCCTGCCGGCCGTGGTGGGCGCCGAACTGCACGCGCGCGGCGAGCAGGAACTGCTGGAACTCCGCACCACCGACGCCCAGGCCACGCTTATCGCCCTGCTGGAGCTGACGCGGAGCCAGGGAGTGACACTTTCTGGCCTGGGATCGGCCCAGGCCACGCTCGAGGATGTCTTTCTGGCCCGCACGGGCCGCCAGTACGAGGACGCGCCCGAGACCCCCAGCGACGAACCCGCTGCTGGCCGTCGTGGACGCCGGCGGCGCGGGTAGCGGCGAACGGGTAGCGGGTAGAGACGAGGGGAATCTCCATGACGGCGTTGCTGGCAATGGTGCGCGCCAACTTCACGATGAGCCTGCGCAACCGGGCCGCGCTCTTCTGGAACCTGGCCTTCCCCGCCCTTTTCATCGTCATCTTCGGCGTCGTGTTCGGGCGCGGCGAGAGCGTGCACTTCGACGTCGGGGTGACCGGGGCAGAATCTGCCTACCGGGACCGCGTGGTGCAGGCGATGAGCGAAAGCCCGACCTTCACCGTGTCCCAGGGCAGCCAGGACGAAGAACTGCGGGCGCTGGCCACCGGCTCACGCGGCGTGGTCGCGGTCTTTGCGGACAGTGGCGCCGCCGATCAGTTGCCCGCGGTGACGATCTACTACAACGCGACCCAGGGGCCGGTCTCCCAGGTGGCGGTGGGCGTGATGCGCCAGGTGCTCACGGGCGCGGCGGGTGGCACGCCGCCGCTGCAGATCACGGAGCAGGCAGTGACCGGCGACGATGTTTCTTTCATGGATGTCTTTGCGCCGGGCATCCTGGCCATGAGCCTGATGAACTCCGGGGTGATCAGCCTGGCCACCGGGTTCGTGACCTACCGCGAGAAGGGGATTCTGCGCCGCATCCGGGTGACGCCCTTCCCGCTGACCTCGTTCCTGCTGGCGCGCGTGATCTCGCAGTTGCTGATCGCGTTGCTGCAGGCGGTGATCCTGCTCGGTATGGCCTGGGCCCTCTTCGGGCTGCACCTGCGCGGCAACCTCATCGTCACCCTGGTGGCGATCCTGATCGGGGCGCTGGCGTTCCTGGCCATCGGGTTCGCGATCTCCGGCATTGCGCCGAATACGGAGACCTCCGCGAGTTACGCGAACCTGATCACCTTCCCCATGCTCTTCCTCTCCGGCATCTTCTTCAGCATGGAGAATGCGCCCGCCTGGCTGCAGCCGATCACGAAGATTCTGCCCCTGCCCTACCTGGTGAACGCCCTGCGCGAGGCGATCACCTTTGGCGGCGGCTTCGCTGCCATCTGGCAGGATCTGGTGGTCCTGCTCCTCTTCTTCGTGGCCGCCATGGTGATCGCGGTGCGCTTCTTCCGCTGGGATACGAAACCCGCGTAGCCAAGAAGTCGGGGGCGGCACGGGCCGCCCACCACCTGTGACATCCTGGGGCCGGTAGCGCGCAGTCGCGCAACGTGCCGCGGGCGCCCGGTCGCCGCCAGGGTGAAAGACCTGGCAGGCCACGCTACACCGCAGGACGCAGGGGGCGGTTGGCCTCATGCAGCGCTTCGGCGCCAGCGAGGGCGCGGCCGGCGCTGATGAGGCGCAGGCCCACCGTGCGGCGCAGGGCGGCCAGGGCCGAAGGCGCCGGGAGCAGGGAGAGATCGGCGCACATCTGGCGCTCGGCAAGCAGTTCGTCGTGCCGATGGCGGTTGTAGAGCGACAGTTCCCACAGTGAATGGTTCATGGAACAGCTCCTCAGCGAGAGCCCTGCGCACAGGCGGTCGCCGTGTGTCAGGCGTTCGATGATTCAGCGGCATCGAGCCGCCGCAGCGCCTCCTCGATGTCCAGTTCGCCCCGCGCTACGGCCTCCAGCAGGGCGATGCGTGCGGCCTCCTCCGGTGAGCGCTGCGGGGCCGGCGTGTCCTCCCTGACGGTCGAGTCCAGGAAGTCCGCCAAATCGGGCACTGGCGGCGCGAAGGCCAGGGGATCGTCCGAGGTGAACACCGGGGCGGCTGGGGCATCAGGCGCATCAGGCGCGTCGGGTGCGTCGGGCGCATCAGGCATGACGGGGGCGTCCGGGGCATCAGGTGCAGGTGGTGAAAACCTCGGGGCCATCTCGGCGTAGCGTGAGACCTCCTTGCCGTTGAGCAGGCGCGAGGTGAACGAGGCATCGACATTGAGGTCGCCGCTGACGGTGGCCACCTCGATCTGCGACCCTTCGCCGTTGCCCATCTGCCAGCGGCGACGCCCCACGCGGCGGAACGGCTCATCCACGTTCGAGCTGCCAGCCACGGTGCGAAAACTCAGAGTGACGCCGGTGTCCTCCGGCTGCTCCAGCGAGAGATGCACATCCCCACTGGCCGTCTCGGCGCGCGCGCTGTGCCCGCCCTGCAAGGTGCCCTCCAGGAAACAATCGCCGCTGGCAGTCTGCGCCTGGACGCCATTCAGCACCGTCTCGCTGACGTGCAGATCACCACTGGCGGTGCGGGCAGTGAGGGCGACAACCGACGTCTCGACCGAGACATCGCCGCTGGCGCTCTGCACATTGAGCTGCCCCACAAGGCGCGCGAGATGCAGATCACCGGAGGCCGTGCGCAGAACGAACGTGCCGGAAACCTCCTCGATCTCGATATCCCCGGAAGCGGTGTGCGCCTCCAGCCGGCAGGCCACGCTGCGCGGAATTTCCACGGTGAGATCGGGCCAGCTATGCCGGCCCAGGGCAGACCGCGAAATCCAGGAGGCCGCCTTCCGCAGCACGTTCGCCGGATCGGGGCCCAGGTCGATGGGAGGCATCTCAACCGGGGCGGTGTTCGGCTTGATCGTAATCACGTTTCCTCGCGCCTCGATGGCGAGCAGCGGGAACTCGTCATCATCGCCATCGTAGTCATCGGCGGTCACCAGGACGTCGGAGCGCGCACTGCCACGCACCGAGATGCTGCCGTTGTTGCCCTCCAGGCGCAGCGTCAGCGGTTGTGACGAATCAATAGCAATGTTCGCTTGACCGTTGTTGTCCAGGTAGACGGCGTTTGCGTCCATCAGAGGCCTCCAGGTTGACGGGTGGGTGGGGGTGTCAGCCGGCCAGGCGGCGGGCTGCTTCTTCCGGGCTGATCTGCTGCTTCTGCAGCGCTTCCAGGATGCGGCGCCGCTCCTCGCGGGCCTGGTTGCGGGCATCGCGCGGGGAAACACGGGGGTCATCATCGCCGCCGGTGGGGAAGCCCATGCCGCGCAGCACATCATCCAGGCGGGCGCGGACGGTGGGGTACGAAATGCCCAGTTCCGCCTCGACATCCTTGATGATGCCGCGATTCTTCACGAAGACCTCGATGAAGGCGAGTTGCTCCGGCGAGAGCCGCTGGAAGCGCCCGAGGTGGAAGCGCCCCTCGATCTGCGTCTGGCAGTTGCCGCACTGCAGGCGAGTGACATGCAGTTCGTGGCTGCAGACGGGGCAACGGCCCAGGACCGGGTGCGTGGTCACGAGGACCCCCGGGGGCGGTTGGTGTGGCGCATGGGTGTTCTCCCTGCTGTGGAAACGGCGAATTCTTGACGGCGGCGACTGGTCAGCACCAGTGCGTGTCAACAATGTACGCCTAGGGATCATAGATGTCAATATCCATATTGATTTTATTTATGCATCGGTTTCAGAAGTAGATGCCATGCGCTCTGGACAGGTCCGCTGCGGCGATTTCGGCCATTGCGAGCGCCAGGGCGGGGTCGTCACCGTCTTCCATGGACCAGGCTGCCGATAATCCCGCGTAAGCGAGAACCCACATCAG
This sequence comes from Thermomicrobiales bacterium, assembly GCA_034431475.1. Classification (GTDB taxonomy): domain Bacteria; phylum Chloroflexota; class Chloroflexia; order Thermomicrobiales; family UBA6265; genus JACCXM01. Next base: position 31,502 of record DAOUDE010000125.1, read on the forward strand.
CAGGCGGGCGCGGTCGATGCCGGCGGCTTCCGCCACGATGTCCGCCTGCCGCGCCAGGCGGCCCGGCGCGGTGGCTGTGGCTGCATCCGGGTTGCAGAAGATGTTGGCGAAGTCATAGCCGCGCTCGCCAGACACCCCCTTGGGGTCGATGGCCAGCCATCCCCGCGCGCCGAAATCGAGCACATTGCCGTGATGCAGGTCGCCGTGCAGGATCACTGGCTCGCGCAGGCTTCCCAGCAGATGGGTGGCCGCCGCCTGGGAACAGCCTAGGATGCCACCTTCGCGCGCGGCGGCGGGCGCCAGGCCGGCGAACCAGGTCGCGAGCGGCACCGCGCTGGCCGGAGGTTGCGGGCGCGGTGCGTGCAACCGGGCGGCGGTGGCGCAGAGGATACGTGTGGCGGTGTCATCGTCGCCGGAGGCCGCCATCTGCACGAGGGAGCGGGGCCCGGTGGCTCGCTCCATCAGCAGTGCTTCGCCCTCCAGCGTCAGCACGCGGGCGGCCCCCTCCCCGCCCCACCAGGCGAGTACGGTCGCGCCGCGCTCTTCCTCCGGTACGGTAGCGACCTTCAGCATGGCCGGCTGCCCGGCGGCGAGCACCGGCAGGAGGGCGCTGGTGTGCGTGGTGATTGGCGGCCCGTCCGGCACAAGCTGCCAGCGCGCGAGCCAGGGGTTCAGGATCTGCTGCAGGGCGCCCTCCAGGAACCTACGGTACGGAGCGGTGCCCGGTTCGCCGCGCACCGCGGCGCGAATCGCGGTACCCTGCGCGCCGGAGCCGCCGGCCACCGAGGCCGGCCAACGCGGGCAGGAACGCCCCATCACGGAGCAAGCAGGACGCAATGAAGGTCGTGCTCACGAAGACCGAAGGGTACAAGCATTTCGGGCTGCTGGATGATCTGGAGATCCCCGGCCTGGAACTGGTGAAGACCACCACCCCCGCCGAAGTGGCGGCGGAGATTGGCGACGCGGAGGTCTTCTACGGCTTTCCGACGGCGGATGTGCTGCGGCAGGGGAAGGCGCTGAAGTGGATTCAATCCCCGAGCGCCGGGGTGAACTTCCTGCAGCACATGCCGGAACTGGTGCAGAGCGACATCCTCCTCACCAACACGCGCGGCGCGCACGGCCCCTCCATCGGCGAGCATACGTTTGCGCTTCTCTTCGCGCTGACGCGCCACCTGGACCGCTGCCTGCAGGGGCAGCGTGAGCGGCGCTGGGCCTGGAGCGATATCTACTACACCAGCCACGAGATTTATCAGCGCACGATGGGGATCATCGGCTACGGCGCGATTGGCCGCTCCATCGCGCAGCGGGCGCGCGGGTTCGAGATGAATGTCATTGCGGTCGATGCCCACCCGGCCCCGGACGCACCCTTCGTGGACGAGGTGTGGGGGATGGACCGCCTGCCCGATCTGCTGCGGCAATCGGACGTGGTCGCGATCTCCGCGCCGCTCACCGACGCGTCGCACCACCTGCTCGGCGCGCAGGAGCTGGCGCTGATGAAGCCGAACGCCTACCTGATCGTGGTCTCGCGCGGCGGCATCGTGGAGGAGAGCGCGCTGGCCGAGGCACTGACCGCCGGCACGATCGCAGGCGCGGGCATCGATGTGGCCGAGGTGGAGCCGCTCTCTGCGGATAGCCCGCTCTGGGACGCGCCGAACCTGATCATCTCCCCGCACACCGCCGGTGACTCCAGCGAAAAGGAACAGCGCTGCGTGCAGATTCTGCGCGAGAACCTGATTCGCTACGCCGCTGGCGAGCCGCTGGTGAACGTGGTGGACAAGGCGCGCGGGTACTAGGCGAGGGGGAGGCGGCGCTCACGCGCCTCAGGGGAAAACGGCCCGCGGGCCTCAGGGGGTAAAGGGCGGAAGGCAGGGAAACGGGGACAGGGAGGGCGCAGCCGCGAAAATGGGTAGTTCTACCGATGTGGGCGTCCATCGGCATCGCTATTGTGCGTGAGTGTCATTAACGCGCAGTGGAGGCGATGCTATGGACGGCACCCGGTTCGATGATCTGACGACGCGGTTGGCGGCCGGTTTCTCCCGGCGGCGTGGCCTTGGCTTCCTGACCGTGCTCGGGTCTGGCGCCCTGCTCACCCAAGGCGGCGCCGAGGCCAAAAAGCACAAGAAGAAGCCCTGCCCAGCTTGCCGGAAGCGGAAGAAGGGCAAGTGCAAGGGAATCCTGCCCGATAACACCGCCTGTGACGGCGGCGTGTGTGTGGGCGGGCAATGTCTCCCCTGCCCGGCCGGGCAGCGCCTGTGCCAGGGTACCTGCATCGCGAACGCTACCTGTTGCGACAACAGCGACTGCCCGCTGAATGGCAATGGCCGGAAACAGGTGTGTACCGACGGCACGTGTGCCTGCGTGCCTGACTTTGAGGCCCCACCGGGCGGGTGCGCGGGAATCGCGTTCTGTTGCAGCAACGATTGCGTTACCGGGATTTGTGGAACGCCGTAGCGAGCGGGACAACTCAAGTTCCTTCGTGTTGGCGTGTGGCACGTGACAGCGCACTTGCGGCGTCAAGTGCCTGCGTCTCACGGATCGGCAAGGCGCACCAGGAGAAGGCCGTGGCCTTCCTGCTGGCAGACGATTGTTCCGCCCGGTACGGGAAACGGCGCGCAAAACCATAGACGAACAGGCCGAAAGGCGGTATACGTTCCCTGTTGCGCCGCATGACCGGCGATAAGGGAGGGCGCTATGCCCGTGCTCATGAACAGATCCGCGCCGCTGCTCGCCATCCATCTCCCGGTGCCAGCGCCCATTGCCAGCGGCGTGGTGGGCGGGATGCTGATTGCGGGCATCCTCTTCTGGATCGTGGAGAACGTTTTTCACGATCAGCACCACGAACTGGCCGCGCTGGTCTGCCTGGCCGTCGGGCTGGTCGGCGGCGTCGTCCTGTTCCGGTACATCGCCGGGTAACCCTGCGTATCCCAGAGCCCACCCTGGGGAAATCCGTATTTGTACGGATGTGACGCCCTGCGCCCAAATCCAGAATGACCCCCACGACGCACGACACACGCGTCAGCGGACCACCTGGTTACCACACGGCGAAGGGACACACCATGCACGACATGACGGATCACGCGGCTTCCGCATTGGTCACAACCATCGAACCGATGAGCGGCCGCCCGACCCGGCGCCGCCTCCTCACCCTGCTCGGCGCAGGCGTCCTCGCCGCCGGGCTGGCGGGGCTGCCCGGCGCCGAACAGGTAGCGGGCAAGAAAAAGCGCCATAAAGGCAAAGGGCAGGGCAAGAAGGGTGGCAAGGGCAATGGCAGCGGAGGTGATGGCGGTGGCGGCAGGAATCCGCTTCCCCCACCACCCCCACCGTCAACGGTCGAGGAAGAGCTGCTGGACCTGATCAATGCGCACCGGGAGGACAACGGGTTGGCGGCCCTGATCTGGGATGATCGGCTCGGTGAGGCCGCCCAGAAGCACTCAGACGATATGGCGGCCAACAGATTCTCTTCTCACACCGGCTCGAATGGCAGCAGCGTCCGCGATCGCCTGAACGCTGCCGGTTATCCCGAAAGTGGCTTCTGGGGCGAGAACGTGTTCCAGAGCGCGCCCAATGATCCCTCGGCGCAGGCCGCCTTCACCTGGTGGAAGAACAGTCCCGGCCACAACGCCAACATGCTCAGCCCGAACTACACCCGTATCGGTGTGGGGCAGGCGACGGACGGCGCCGGCATCACCCGCTGGACCACGAACTTTGGCTCAGTTGCCTGACTGAGTGGGGACAGCGCCAGGCTCTGGGCGAGCGGGCGAGATGAACAACGCATCTCACCCGCTTGCCGGCATCGCTGCAGGTATCCCGGACTTCGCAGCCCAGGTCCGATGCTGTTCCTTCACGCGAGAGCATTATTCTTGTGCACGCACCGCCTTCGGTAATACACCCGCAAAAATCCTCAGCCCCGCTGCAGTCCGCAAACGTGGCTGCCGTACGGCAATTCAGGACCCCAATGCAGAACTTCTCTGAGCACCGCCCCTGTTCCGCGTAGGGCGCCGTGCAATCCTCTGGGTCCCCGCACATTTCGCTTTCGGGACAGCCTCGATCTCCCTGGCACATCCGCCGGGCTGGCATGACAGCCCGGTCGGAACGACGCATTTGCCGTTGGCGCAGATTCGCTCAGAGCCGAGTTGGCAGCAGTCGCTGGTCCTGGTGCATAGCCCGTCGTTGTTCACGCAGCACTTGCCAGCCTCGCATGCCAGATTGCCGGTGAGGCAGCAGAACTTGTCGGTTCCGTTGCAGGTGCGGCCCAGCTTGCCGCAGCAGGCAAGCCCCATGCACGACTGGTCGGCCGCACACGGGAAGCAGGCGGCTCACCCTCGCGCAAAACGCCGACAAATCGCACGCTTGCGCAAAACGCCGACAAATCGCACGCTTGCGCGCTTGATCCATCGGCGTTCGCTCCACCGGGTGTTTCGGGGATCGCTCCCGTCCGTTTCTGGTGTGCAGTGAACGTACACCCTGCGTGCCCAGTTGTCAAGCCTTTGTTAACGGCACCCGCACGGAAGTGGCGGCGCGCCCTCGCACGTACGCGGCTGGGGAACCGGATCCTTCGACTGCGCTCAGGATGACACGCGAGGGCGGGCGGCGGGGCGGTGACCGGGTGGAGGCGAGGGGGGAACGATCTCGTGCCCTGAGCCTGGAAGCACGCCTGACACCTTCCCGTAGCCGCACGAGTCAGAACGCCGCGCGGGGGCGAGGGCGCGTCATCCAGTACGCCAATGGCATGGATGCCCGGCTCGGATCCAACTTGCCAGAAGTTGACCTACTGCCCAGGCGGGATGAACTCAACCGGGATACAGTCGCCCTACGCACTCCAGTGGTGTGTGGAGATGAGAAGGGCAGGAGGCGTCAGCGCACGCTGGGGGTTGGCCGCCACAACGGCAATGCTGAAAATGGCATTCCAGCTCACACGCAGCACGCCATCTCCCGGAGCCTCCCTTCTTCGCTGGTCATTCCTGGTGGCGCTCGCGCGCCAAGGGCTCGATTCGCACCGGCACGTCGCCGCCCTGTTGCAGCGCCGCGACCTCGTCCAGCAGGCGGGCGCGGAAAGTGCCGGGGCCGGGGTTGCCGGCGGCGGCGCGCTCGGCGGCAACTTCGTAGGCGGCAAGGCCCAGGGCCGTTTGCAAGGCAGCGTCATCGCCCACGGCGTTGAAGATGCCGATGGTGGCGGTCGCCATGCAGCCGGAACCGGTGATCATGCCCAGCAGCGGCGTGCCGTTGTGGACCAGGTAGGTGGCATCCTTGCCGACGATGACATCCGTCGCGCCGGTGACGGCCACCGTCATGCCGAAGGCCTGGTGGGCCGCCTCGGCCACGGCGCGCGGGTCCTCGGAGCCGGTCGCTTCTACCCCGCGCACCTCGCCCGAGCCAACCAGCGCCCCGATCTCGCCCCGGTTGCCGCGCAACACCGTGATCGGCAATTCATTCAGCAGGCGCAGCGCGCTCTGGGTGCGGAAGCTGGTGGCGCCTGCGCCAACCGGGTCCAGGATGATCGGGATGCCGCGCTTGCCCGCCTCCTCCCCCGCGATGAGCATGGCGCCTACTTCCTCCTCGGAGAGGGTGCCGATGTTCAGCACCAGCGCCTGCGCAATCGCCGCCATGTCGGCGACCTCCTGCGGTGCGTAGGCCATTACCGGCAGCGCGCCGAACCCCAGGGTGAGGTTCGCGGAGTCGTTGGCGACCACGATGTTCGTGATCTGGTGCACCAGTGGCTTGCTGGCGGCGATCTTGTCGAGAGCGGCGCGAGCCAGCGCGGTGTAGTTCATGGCGGGGTCTCCTGATGTGACAATCCCATCGGTCATTCGCTCTGTGCGCGATTGTCGCGCATTCGGGCAGCAAGCAGGATCGCACCACCGGGTGCGTTGGGGACCAGGACAACAGATGGCAGACACGAAGCAGATCACGACGCGTGCGCAGGTCGAGCGGCTCCTGCAGGTGCTATCGGAGCGCGCGCACGGCACGCTTGGGGTGGCGGCGCGCAACCTGCAAACCGGCGAGGAGATCACTCTGCTGGCAGAGCGCAGCATGCCCACTGCCAGCACGTTCAAGTTCCCGGTGTTGGCGGTCATCTTCGCGCAGGCGGAGGCCGGTACGCTCGACCTGGATCAGCGCGTGCCGTTGCTGGCGGACGATCAGGTGGGCGGCTCCGGGACGCTACGCGATCTGGAGCCGGGGGTGCAGCCGACGCTACGTGACCTGGCGACGCTGATGATCGTGGTCAGCGACAACAGCGCCACGAATATGCTGCTGGACCGCGTGGGCGGGCCAGCGGCGGTCAACGCCGCCATGCAGGCCCTGGATCTGCCCTCGATAGTGGTCAACCGCCGTCTCATCTTCAGCGGCGCGCCGCGCGGGCCTGTGGCCGAGGCCGCGCCGCAGGACATGCTGCGGCTGGCCGTCAGGCTGGCCGAGGGCACGCTGGTTTCGGCTGACGCCTCACGGGAGATGCGCGCCATCATGGCCGGGCAGCACTCCCATGACCAGTTTCCGCGCTACCTGTATTTGCTCCCCTACGCCGACGAAAACGAGCAGCCGCGCCTGCTGCGTCTGCTGAACAAGACCGGCGCCAACGGTGGCCTGCGCGCCGATGTCGGCCTGGTGCGGGTGGGAGAATCGGACCTCATGGCCTTCAGCGTGGTCTGCGACACCGGCCCGGATGAAACCTACCGCAGCGAGCACCCCGCCGCCATCATCAATGGCCTGGTGGGGCGGGTGCTGCTGGAGTACTGGTGGCCCGGGGAGTGGCAATCTGGTCAGGCAGTCACGCCATCTCCCTACGTGGATGCGCTGCTGGCAGAAACTGGCTTGTAGCGCGAGGGCCCATGCGCACGTCCCGGATGATGGAGTACGCCTGATGGGCAATCCACGGCGTGACGCCGCGATGCTGCGAGAAGGCGTGTCCAGCCCGCCGGGAGCTAAAAACTCCCGGCTACACCCGACGGAAGGCCCATCAATGGGCCCAAGACAGACCGAGCCTGGGATGGCGAAAGCGCGTGAATTCCGCGAACGCATGCGGCAATAGCCCCATTTACGGGGCTTTCGAGTGGGTGTAGCCGGAGGACTTGAGCCTCCGGCGGCAAGGACGCTCTGCCTGAGATTCCCACATTGGCTCGCCGCAGCGAATCACGCCACGCCCGCGCCCTTACGCCGTTTCCTTCGCCGCCACCTCGATCGGCAGCAGGATGCGAGAAGGAAACTCCTGCCCGTGGTGGATGGAGTTGGTGGCCACCAGCGGCTCGCTCTGGTTCTTGATTGGCCCGAACTGGTTCAGACTGCGCGCGAACCAGGGGAAGTCACTGCTGGTGATGGTGACGCGGATACGGTGCCCCGGCAGGAAGGTGTGGTGCGCCGGCCACAGTTCCACCCGGAATTGGTGCGTTTCGCCCGGCGTCAGCGGCTCCGGGCGGGAAAGCGAGTTGCGATAGGAGGCGCGCAGGCACCCCTGGCAGACCTTCACCGACTGTCCGGTCTCGTCCACATCGGTCAGCTTCACGTGCCACTCGGTGTCGTCGCGGTCACTGCTGGCCCAGAACTCCAGTTGCGGCCAGCCGGAGATGGTGACCGGCTCCGCCAGCGGCTCGCTGGTGTAGGCCAGCACATCGCTGCGCGCCTCCACCGGGTTCATGATCACCGGCACATCTTCCAGCGGGTAGCTGCGCACATCCATCTGGGTCGGGGCCGGGTTGAGCGGATCGTAGCGGTACGTGGTGGTGGTCAGCTCGGGCCGTGGCGTGCCGACCAGCTCGCCGCCCGTGGGCGCGCCGTGCAGGTAGAGCGACCAGTCGCCGGTCGCGAGCGGCCAGGTGGCGGCATCGCGCCAGCGGTTCGTGCCAGTCTCGAAGAGCAGCGCCGGCGGGGAATCCATCACGCCGTGGTCGATTCCCTTCAGCCAGTAGTCGCACCAGGCCAGGTGGATCTGGTCCATTTCCAGCGCCGCTTCCGGCCCGAACTCGATACCGCCGTAGGCCGAGTGCGGATGGCGCGAGTTGCCGTGGCTCCACGGGCCCACGATCAGGCGCTGCGACTCCCGCGCCGGGGAGGCAGACATCATCCCCTCGTAGTGATGAAACGCACCCAGCAGGTCCTCCAGGTCGTACCACCCGGTCACGTGGAGGCAGGGAACATCGATGGTGTGGTAGCGGTCGTCGTAGCGCAGCGAAGCCCAGAAGTCATCCAGCGTGTCGTGGTCCATCATGTCTCGCCAGGTCTGGCCGCTGGGGTTGATGAACTCGCCTATTGCCTCCAGGGGCAGGCGCGTCAGGATGTCATCCCAGTCGGTCTGGCCAATGGCGTACAACTCCGAGATGCGGCGGCGGACCGCGAACACCCACCAGCCGAAGTAGAGCTGGAAACAGCCGTCGGTGTACGGAATCTCCTGCTGCCAGCGCCCGGCGGCGGAGGTCGAGATCATGCAGGTCAGGTGTGGCGGGCGCTCGGCAGCGGTGGCCCACTGGGTCCAGCCCATGTAGGAGAGGCCGGTGGTGCCCACCTTGCCGTTGCACCACGGTTGTGCGGCGATCCACTCCACGGCGTCGTGCCCGTCCGCCCCGTCATTGACGAAAGCGCGCCATTCGCCTTCCGACTTGCCGCGTCCGCGCACATCGAGCGCCACGAAGACGTAGCCCCGCTCCTGGTACATGCGCGCTTCCGGCGCGGCCAACCAGCTACTCTTGTCGTACGGGGTCATCGTGACGATTGCTGGCGCCGGGAGTTCGGCCGCGTCCGGCAGGTACACATCCGCCGCGAGTTCAATGCCATCGCGCATCGGGATGCCCGTTTCAAACTGCTTGAACGGCACGTCGTCCCGGGCCTTGAGGGCTTCCAGCAAACGATCTCGCGGGGTGGAAGACATGTGAGCCAACTCCGGCTGTGAGCACACAGCACCATGGCCGCTCACCGGGTGAGCGGGCGCAACAGGACATGCGGCAGGAGCGTCGAAGGAGTGGCCGCAGCAGCGCCGGGGCCTTCAGGCGAACTTCCGGCGCGGCAGGATCATAGCGGACTTTGCCGTCCGCAGTGAGAGGCGCCCTCGGCACCACGTTCTCGTGTGCTCAGCGTACAAAACATGCGCCAAACATCCAGTGAGTCATCCAAAACGGCTTGTGTGGCGGCCACACTCCGCTTACGATCATCGTACGCAGACAGTTGCACGGAGTGTGGGCGCCTGCCCTACCACGCCCGGCGGTGAGTTGACCGTGCAGTTGTGAGGAGGAACCAGAACGTGGCGCACAACGGAGAATCCCCGTTCAAGTCGCGAGTCAAGCCAGCCGACGCCGCGTTGGCGGCGCACCAGTGGGCCCAGTGGCGCGCGTCTCGCCGTCGCTTCCTGGGCCAGGCCGGCGCTGCCGCAGGCGCGCTGGCGCTCACTGGCAGTGTCTTTGCCGGGCGGCCACAGGCCACGGCAGCCGCTGCGCAGGATGCCCCGGTCATGGGCGGCTCGGTCTCCATGAGCCTGGCGGACGACGATGTCGCGTCCTTCGACCCCATTGTGCCGTTCGACAATATGTCGATCTGGACGATGTTGCTGATCTACGATCAGTTGATTCGCGTCGGCCCGGATGGCCTCTCACTGGAGGGTGGCGCGGCGGAATCGTGGGATGTGAGCGACGATAACCTCACGTACACCTTCCACCTGCGCGAGACCAACTTCCACGACGGCACGCCGTTTACCTCGGCGGACGCGGAGTTCTGCATCAACCGCGTCATCCAGCCGGGTGACTCCGGGTGGGCCTTCCTCTTCTCAGCCGTCGATACGGTCGAGGCGACTGACGAGCGCACCCTGGTCATCACCCTGAAGCAGCCCTGGGCCCCGTTCGAGGCCGACCTGGCGCTTTACGGCGCGTCGATCTTCCCGAAGGCGGCATTCGAGGCGCAGGGCGAGGACCTCTGGCAGCATCCCATCGGCACCGGGCCCTTCATGTTCGACAGTTGGGACAAGGGCTCCCAGATGGTGCTGAAGAAGAACCCGACCTACTGGGACGAGGGCAAGCCCTACCTGGACGAGGTGGTGTTCAAGGTCCTCACCGATTCCAACGCCCGCCTGCTGCAACTCCAGGGCGGCGAACTGGATATCGCCACCGATGTGCCGTTCAACCAGATCGAGCCCCTCAGCGCCAACCCGGACTTCAACCTGGTGCCGGACGCGGTCGCCAAGATCGTCTACATGGGCTTCAACCTGAAGCGTGAGTTTGCGCAGGACAAGAACCTGCGTCAGGCTTGCAATTACGCCGTCGACAAGGACCTGATCGTCACGAACGTGCTCTTCGGCGCGGGTGCGCCAGCCACCACCTACCTGCCGCTGATGCTGGGGCACGACGATGAGGCGGTGGGCTACCCGTTTGACCTCGAGAAGGCCAAGACGCTCATCGCGGATTCGGCCGGTAAGGACGGCTTCGAGTTCTCGATCCTGACCACGGTCGGCGACGCCGTTGGCTCCCAGGTGGCGCAGCTTGTGGCCGCCTCGCTGCAGCAGATCGGTGGCAAGATCACTATCGAGCAGGTCGAGCCGGGCATCTCCACCGAGCGCGTGACGAAGACCCAGGACTTCGACGTCACGCTCGCGTACTACACCACGGACATCATCGACCCGGATGAGCTGACCGCTTTCGCGGTCTACAGCAAGGGCGGCTCAGACGCCGTCTGGACCGGCTACCAGAACGACGAGGCTGACGCCTTGATCGAGGCCGCGCAGACGGAGATGGATGTCGAGAAGCGGATGGGCCTGTACACCCAGATCCAGGCGATCCACGCGGAAGACGCGCCATTCATCTTCCTGTACTACCCCTCGGGCCGCACCGGCACCAAGGCCGCGATCCAGAACTTCCACATTCTCCCGACGGGCAACTATCGCCTGCAGGAAGTGTGGCGGACCGATCAGTAGCCTGCGGCGCCTGGACAGCAACGTGCCATTGCAGTGGTCCAACGGTGAGCGAGCGCGGGTAGCCCGCGCTCGCTCCGGCCAGACACAAGCAACTCCACAGGGAGGTGGCCGGTGACCGCGTACGTCATGCGCCGCCTGGCGTACATGATCCCGGTCTTTCTCCTGATCAGCCTCTTCGTCTTCTTCATGGTGCGCCTGGTCCCGGGTGATCCCGCATCGATCATGCTCGGACAGCGCGCCACGCCCGAGAATGTCGCGGCGCTGCGTGAGAAGTTGCACCTGGATGCCCCACTCTGGGTGCAGTACGGCACGTTCCTCAGCAATATGCTGCGCGGCGACCTGGGCGATTCCCTGCGGCAGCAGCGCCCGGTCATGGACATCCTGAGCGAGCGGCTGCCAGCCACGCTCTTCCTGGTCGCCTACGCCGGCATCCTCTCCGTGCTGCTCAGTGCGCCCCTCGCCACCGTGGCGGCGTTGCGGCGGGGCACCTGGGTGGACCAGGCGGTGCGCATCTACGTGCTGCTGGCGCTGGCCATGCCGGCTTACTGGATCGGCATGATGCTGCTGCAGTTCTTCGCCGTGAAGGCCCACATCTTCCCGGTGGCGGGCTACGGCGACGGCTTCTTCGGGCACCTGGAATCGCTCTTCCTGCCCGCGCTTTCCCTCGCGTTGGCGGTCTCCTCCATCCTGATCCGCAGCCTGCGCAACTCGATCATCGAGACGATGGGCGCGGATTACGTGCGCACCGCGCGCGCCAAGGGCCTGGGCGGGCGCTCGGTCTTCACCTGGCACGTGCTGCGCAACTCCGCCATGGCCACGGCCACCATCCTGGCGGTGAACCTGGCGTTCATGGTCGGCGGCACGGTCATCATCGAGTCGATCTTCGCCATCCCCGGCATCGGCTCCCTGATCGTGAAGGCGATTTTCGACCGCGACTACCCGATCATCCAGGGCGTTACCCTGGCGGTCGGTATCATGGTCCTGTTCATCAACCTGGCCACGGATCTTAGTTACGCCGTGCTCGACCCCCGGATCAAATACTGATGGCTGCTGAAGCAACGCTGACCGCTGGTCCCGCGCCGTTGAGCGCGGCCGCCGCACGGCAATCGAGCGACCGCAAGCGCACGCTGCAACGGGTCCTGAATCCGCTGCTGATCTCGGGCGGCGCCGTGATCCTGCTCCTGGTGCTCTTTGTCGTGATCTACCCGATGGTCAGCCCCTATAACCCGCGCGATCCCGATTTCCTGCAGCCCACCTTCGCCCCCTCAAGCTGGGCGCACCCGCTGGGCACCGATAACTTCGGGCGGGACACGCTGACCCGCCTGGCCTACGGCGGGCGCACCGATATCATGATCGGCCTCACCGCCACCCTCGTGACGCTGGTGGTGGGCACGGTGCTCGGGTTGATGGCGGGGTACTACGGTGGCTGGTTCGACAACATCCTGATGCGGCTGGTCGATTTCTTCCTGACCATGCCCTATCTCGTGCTGGTTATCGCCATCGTGGCGATCCTGGGCACGGGCGTCTGGAACATCGTCTACGCCATCTGGATCGTGGGTTGGGTGGCCTACGCCCGCATCGTGCGCGCGGAGACCCTGGTGGCCAGCCGCCTGGAGTACGTCGAAGCGGCGCGGGTGGTGGGCATGGGCGAGTTCCGCATCATGCTGCGCCACATCCTGCCGAACGTCATCTCCGCCGCCATCGTCTTCGCCATGGCGGATATCGTGCTCAACGTGCTGGTGACCAGCTCCCTCTCCTTCCTGGGCCTCGGCGAGCAGCCGCCGAACCCGGAGTGGGGCCTGATGGTGGCCGAGGCGCGCGACTTCTTCCTGCGCGACTGGCGGTTGATGACCTATCCCGGCGTTGCGGTGCTCATCCTTGGCGCGGGGTTCGGCCTCCTGGGCGACGGCCTGGCCCAGGCACTCCGCCCGAAGTCGTAGCCGGGCGCCGGAGGCGGCTTGCTGGCGTTTCGCGCCTGCTCACCCACATCTGCCGTCATGAGCGAGGTCGAAGGACCTCATCTCCCGGCCGCCAGGCTTCGAAGTGGAATCCTGTCTCGCGAGTCGCAGCCGGGCGAACGGTCAGCCGGGGATCGCCGCCAGCACGCATTGCAGCCGCGACTCCCACGGGCCATCGAGCGTGAGGATATCCACGCGCCCGTCAAGGTCGAACTCATCGTCGTTGACGAGGTCGCGCAGGATGTCATCGACCGCGTCGCGAAAGCGGGCCTCCTCCGGTGGCAGGCCGGGGTTGTGCGCCGGGTCAGGGTGCAACGTGACGATCAGGTCGAGGGCGCCCAGGGCGCGGGTGATTGGCGTTCGCCACGTCTCCAGATCGAAGTCGCCCGCGTCTGGGCTGGCCAGGATGTACGCGGCCAGATCGAGTGGGCTGCGCTCGAAGATCAGGTTGGGTGACGCGCGGCGCAGGCTGAGCAGCGCTTGCCGCAGTTGCACCACGTAGTCATCGAGCGTGGGCGGGTGCGCGAACGCATAGCCGCGCTCCTCCAGGATCTCGTAGGGCTCGGGCACCACGGCGTGGCCCGGCAGTGCATCGGCCAGCGCGGCCACCAGCGTCGATTTCCCGGTGGCGTGGGTGCCGCAAACGGCGATACGCACGCTCAGGGCGCGGAGATGATCTCGCGGACGACCGTGACTGTTTCCGGGCTGATCAGCCGTACGTTGTGCTCAATGGCGTCGAGGTGCGCGCTCATCGCATCGGCGGAGATTCCCGGTGGTCCGTAGGCGTAGAAGAGCGCGCTGGTTGTCTCCGGCGAGATACGGGCGAACTCCGAGGGCCCGGTAATCACAGCGGAGAGTACCCGGCCCCTGGCGTCTGCCGTGAACATGTCGCCGTCCTTCACCGCCTGCGTCTTGCCATTCGGCGCGGTGAACTCCTGCCCTGCCCCGGCATCCAGCATCACCGGCAGCGAGAGCTGGTCCAGATCGTGGCCGCCCGTCAGGAGCAGGTTCGCCAGTTCCGAGACGAACATGGCCTCCACCAGCGCCGCCACGCGCGGGATCGGCTTGTCCTTCAGCGCCACCGATTCCAGTTGCATCCCGACGTGATAGCGCTGCCCCCAGCGCCTGTAGTAGGCCGCGTAGGCAGGCAGCGGTGGTGTGGCGCGCAGGGTATCCCGCTCCTCGGCCGAGAAGCGCTCGCGCAGGGTGCGTTCCAGCTCTTCAGCCGCCGCGTTGATGCCCTCGTGGCTCGGCGGGTTCTGCACGCCCCGGAAGGCAATCAGTCCATACGTTGCGCCAGGATGTGCCGCGTACCAGGCTGGGGTTACGGTCAGCAGTTCACATTCGCTCATATCACCCGTTTCGCTTCCAGATCCTCGAACCGGTGATGACGCCAGACAGGGATGCCACAAAAGCGCTCCCCCTCCGGGCAGATCGGCGCCACCCCGGCGCGGGAGCGCATGACACAGGGTGGGCCATCAACGTACTGCCCGATGCGCGGGAAGTGTTCTCGCACCTGCGCCACCTCATCCAGCGCCGTCTCGAAGATCTCCCGCTGGGCATCGAAGCAGAGGCGCTTCACCCACTTCCAGTAGTAGTCCAGCAGCGTGCCGCTCTCGTAGAAGCGGATGCGCTGGGAGTTTGGCAACAGGTAGTGGATCGCTTCGTCCGGCGCGCCCAGATCGAGCAACTGCTGCCGCGCCTGGGTCAGGGCGTCGATGGTCGCGGTGTACTCTGCCAGCGCCGCCGGGTTCTGGCGGATGGCCCACGGCACGATGACATCCGACTCACGGCTGTTCCAGGCGAGCAGTGCGGGCCGCGAGCCGGTGGTGCCCCGGTGCCGCTGGTTCTGGGCATCCTCCGCCATGCTGATGCGCTTGGCCCAGGTGAAGGGCACATGGTTCATCGTCTGCATCAGCTTCGATTGCATGCCGAGGAAAAGTGGATGCCCCAGGGAGTGATTCTGTGTAGGATCAAGCACCTGCGCCAGCGCGGCGTCATCACTCATGGTGTCCGCCGTCACGCCGAGCACCGTGCGCACTGCCTCCGCCATGACGTGCTCGGCGTCCTCCTCACAGCCAACCAGGCGGCTTTCGTAACCCCCAAGCTGGGTGTCGAAGGCGGCCCGCGCGGCATCTGCCGCCGAATCGCGCTGCCCGGCCGCACGCCAGGAGCCCAGCGCCTGCGCCTCCAGCGTGTCCTCGGTTTCCAGCAACTTGAGGTCGAGTGGGTGACCCGGCGCGCCGAGGAAGTACGGATCGACCGCCAGGACCTCGGCGATCATGCGCGAGACGATGAACCGCACCTCGGACGGCACATCCGGCTGGTTCGCCAGGACGTGGTAGCGCAGGAGCGTGAGGCCGTTGACGGTGTGGTAGAGGTGCGCCGGCGTTGCCAGCGGCAGCACATACCGCGCCACTTCCTGCGATCGCTTCTGGATGGCGTCCGCCAGCTTGCTCTCGGCCTCGGGCGTCTTGGCCCGCGCCCGGCCGGGGAAGACGGCGCTGTAGCGGGCCAACATATCTGGCGACAGGATGTCGGTCAGGTTGCGGTAGCCCGCCAGCGCGCGCGCGATGGCCTGGGTGTAGATGGCCTGCGCCTCTGGCGCCAGCGCCGGAGCGACCATCGTTTCGCCGCTCACCTCGCGGTAGCGCTGCGAAACCTGCTCCGAGTTGTAGAACGGGTGCGCGTGGAAGAAGCTCCAGATGGCCAGGCGGGAGACATTGTCCAGGATGAACACGAAGTTGGCGTGTTGCAGCGTGGTGTGGTGGCCGGCGGCGAAGAGATCGGCGTAGAGCTTCATGGCGCGCTCGCGGCGGTGCGCGCGGTCGGCGGCCTTGAGCGGGCTCAGGCTCTCCGGAGCGGGGTCATAGACCAGTTTGCGCACGGTCTCCACGCGCCCCGGCTTGCCCCCGTAGCAGCTCCAGGCGGCAGCCACGGCCAGCGCGAACGGGTGCTGCGACGATTCCTCACGCAGCAGGGTGACGACCGGTTCCGGGGATGCGAAGGGCCACGCTGGCGGAGAGGTGTCCAAGTCGTCGAGAATCGCGTTTGCCTCTGCCATGCCCCGTCCCCTCGTTGCGATCAGTATTGCAGCCGGAGAGCGCGGGAGCGAGAAGTGTACGTACACAGCCGGGTTGAATGCTAGTGGCCACATCCGGAACACGCTCTTTGACACGGCGGGCCGCTGGTGAGATAGTTAAGGTGTTCGCGCAAAGGGGTGCCTTGCGAACAGCCTGGCGGCCGGGCAAATGGCACGCAGAAAACGTCCAGTCGCAACATGCGTTGGAAACGTCTTTTCCCTGTCGCGAAGGTGTCCTGGCTCACGGGTCGGGGCGGGCCGTGGGACACCCGGCTAGCGACAGGGTTTTGTTTTTCTAGGCAACCTGTATGAGCTTACGGCTGATTCGTGGGAGATACGGCCCACCTGCATTGCCGTGTTCCCGAAGTTCTCCAGCGAGCATATCCGCAAGTTGCACAATTCCGCCCTCGCTTCTGTGATCTGGGCAGGGCTGGATGTTCTCAAATGTTCGGCGACCCACTGCGGCGAGTTCCCGACGTACGCGTGTGCGGAGGTCCCTCACTTGCTTGCTGTCTCGCCGCTCCAGATCAATGTAGAGCCTCTGCTTTGCGACCACATCGTTTGGACAATCCAGAATCAACCGGACGATGGCCATCCTGATTTCCTCATGGCCGCGAATCGGGATTGCGCGCGGAATCGGCGGCACGATCAGGAGGCGCGCCTCGAACGGAATCTCGGAGACCGCATCGTAGAAGGCCCGATGTGCTGCGTCAGAGCAGCCGACATGCCGGAACGCGTGATGTTCGGGAACGTGAAGGCGTGTGTTGGCGGCGCGCAACGCAGCTTCCAACTCGGGGACGTGATGGCCTGCGAGATGGACCATCGCATAGAACACGGACGAATCATGGTCCGGGCTGCCAGACCAGTCGATGCCCGAATGGATCACTGCCAATCCCAGTGCAACATCTCATGATTATTCCATCAATCGAGATGCATCTGGTGCTCAACAGGAAGCAGGGGCGGTCGCGCTAGCGATCCCGGTTCCATGGCCAGCGCCAGCGGCGGCCCGGCTGGCGGATGAAGCCCCAGGCGGTCGCGCCCATGAAGAGCACCGCCAGCACCGTGGCGACCCAGCCGGGGCCGGTCCACACAAAGCGCGTACCGGTAACGATGCTGAAGATCAGCACCCCCGCGACCACGGTGCAGAGCGCGAGCAGGATGACGCCGGGCAGGTTCTCGCGGTCCAGCATCGGCTACTGCCCCGGGATGATCGCTTGCGCGACGGCCAGCACATCCGCCGTCGGGTCGCTATCGGCGTTCGCGCTGGAACCGCCCATGCGGTACATGATCGGGCCATCCTGCACATAGAGGATGGTGAGCGGCACCCCATCGGGCGCGCCGACGAGCAGCCGCGCGCTCTCGCCGATGGCCGGGGCCTCCACATCCTGCAGCCCCTGGCTGATCACGACCTGGTCCGAGAAGAAGACGAGTGCGTTGGCCGCCGACTCGGCGTCGGCGAAACGGTGCACGCTCACATTCAGGAAGGTCGTCCCACTGGGACCCGGTTCGGCGTCCTGGGGCAGCACGAAGTCACGGAAGGCATTCCCGCTCCAGCCCCAGTCATCCAGCAACTGGACCGCTTCATCCGTGCCGCCCAGCGCCGCCGCCACATCCTGCTTGCTGCGCTCCGCTTCGTCCGCCAGCACCAGCCCGGCTGGCACCTGATCCTGCGTCGGCAGGAAGTCCAGGAGCGGCAACGTTTGCGCCGAGATATCCCGATCCGGCTCGGCGGGAGTCGGGGTCTCTTCCGTCGTCGCTGGTTGTTCCGTGTCCTCGGCCTGGCCGGCGCTCGTCGTCGCGCGGGGCGCGGCGGTCGGTGTCACGGTCGCCAGGGCATTCGGGAGGGCGGCGGATTCTGGCGCTTCCTCCGTAGCTCCGGGGGTGGCCGCGACCGGCGGCGCCGGGTTTTCACCCGTGCTGACGGGCTGCGCCACCACGGTGGGAGTTGGCGCGGCCGGGGAAATCAGGTTCTGCAACGGCGCGCGGAAGTACCACGCCACGGCGGCCAGAACGGCCACCACCAGTAGCGTCCCCAGTACCCCACGCAGGGCGCTGCGCTGGCGGCGCTGCTGGCGCGGCAGCAGCGGCTCTTCGCCCGCCATGCCGGGTGCGTAGGCGTCGCCCGTGGCGTTGCCGTAGTACGGAGGCTCACTGTTCGCGGGGTACAGGCGGTCCCCGATGCCCGAACTGGGAGGCGCCGGTTGTGCGTCAAACTGGCGCGACGTGCGTGGTCGCGGCGGTCGTGGTTCCATCCGTGGAGGCGCCCTCAGGTGTGCGCGCGAGCGGCCAGATAGGGCATCCCTGGCCCGTCGGCCCGTCCAGAGTATAGCGACGGGTGCGCAATCCCCCTCGGCACCGGGGCGACACGTCCCAGACACTTCCCTGAATTTGGTACGAACGATATGCCGGGAGCGGATGCCTGCTGGCACGGCGGCTGCTGCTACCCTTGGCGCAAACAGTGAGGATTTCACCCGCAATCGTCCAGGAGGCGTGTCATTTCCACCACGATCGACCGCAGCTACCCACCGGTGCTCACCCCGCGGCAGGCATCCGGCCCGATCCAGGCGACCGTGGTGGCGCCGGGGTCCAAGAGCATCACGAACCGCGCCCTGCTCGTGGCGGCGTTGGCCGAGGGCGAAAGCGTGCTCACCGGCGCCCTGGAGAGCGACGACACGCTCTATATGGCCGGCGCGCTGAACGCGCTCGGCGTGCCCGTGGTGCACGACGCCGAGGCCGCGACCTTTCGTGTGCAGGGGGGCGGCGGCACCTTCCCGGTGCCAGAAGCCGAACTCTTCGTTGGCAACTCCGGCACCACCATGCGCTTTCTCACGGCGGCCCTGCCGCTGGGACGGGGGCGCTACCGTATTGACGGCGTGCCCCGCATGCGCCTGCGTCCCATCGCGCCGCTGCTCGATGCCCTCACTGCGCTCGGCGCGGACGCGCAGAGCGAGATGGGTACGGGCTGCCCGCCCATCGTGTTCAACGCCAGCGGCTTGCCGGGCGGCAGCACCGAGATGGCCGGTGATCTCTCGTCGCAGTATTTCAGCGCCCTGCTGATGGCCGCACCGTACGCACGCGACGGCGTCGAGGTCGGGGTCATTGGCGACCTTGTCTCGAAGCCGTATTTGCCAATGACAACGGCGGTGATGGCCGCCTTTGGCGTGCAGGCCGACCTGGATACCGTTAACTGGGCCCGGCTCGGGGTGCGGCTGGGGCAGCACTACACCGGGCGGCACTACCAGATCGAGCCAGACGCTTCCAACGCCTCCTACTTCTTTGCGGCGGCGGCGGTGACCGGCGGCCGGGTGCGCGTGGAGGGCCTGGGGCGCGGTTCGACCCAGGGCGACCTGGGCTTTGTCGAGGTGTTGCGCGCCATGGGAGCGGAGGTCGCCGTCGGTGACGACGCGACGGAGGTGCAGGGGCCGCCGCACGGCGACCTGCGCGGGGTGGACCTGGACCTCGGCCCCATCTCTGACACGGCCCAGACGCTGGCGGCCATCGCGCCGTTCGCCGATGGCCCGACCACCATACGCGGCGTTGCCCACGCCCGGTTGAAGGAGACCGACCGGGTGGCGGCGCTAGTCACGGAACTGCGCAAGTTGGGACAGGAAGTCGAGGAGTTCCCGGATGGCCTGCGCGTGACCCCGCGGCCGATTACCCCGGCCGCGATCGCGACCTATGATGACCACCGTATGGCCATGAGCTTCGCCATTGCGGCGCTGCGGGCGCCCGGCATCCAGGTACTCGATCCTGGCTGCGTCGCCAAGACCTTCCCGCGCTTCTTCGACGTCCTCGACGCCGCCACGCCGTAGGAACGCCTGGCATGTACTCCCGCTGGGATGCCCTGCTGGCCGCACTGGTTTTCGTGGTGGCGCTGGCCGTCAACCTGCACTCGGTGCCCACCACGCAGTTCCACCGGGATGAAGCGCGCTGGGTGCACCGGGCGCGCTTCCTGGAGCAGGCCGCGAACCCGACGGGAGCCTACTGGCAGGAGAGCGAACTGGTCATTGGCCAGCCGCCCCTGGGCTCCTACCTGATGGGGCTTGGCCTGCTGCTGCAGGGCCGTGACCTGGAAACGAACGGCTACTACGACTTTCACTACGGGCAGGACTGGAACGCCCGCCACGGCAACTTGCCGGACCCGCTCGATCTGGAGGCCGCGCGCCGTACCAACAGCGTGGTTGGCGCGCTCATCGCGATGGCCATCTACCTGATCGGGCGCGGGCTGCTCAACCCCGTCGCGGGTATCGCCGGAGCGGCGCTGCTCATTCCCCACGCGCTCTCCATTTATCTCTCCAGCCTGGCGGGGTCAGATGCCATCGTGGCCTTGCTGGTGGCGTGGGCGGCCCTGGCGGCCATGTTCCTGGCGCACCGCCCGACCTGGGCCCGCGCGGTGCTGCTGGGCGTCCTGCTCGGCCTGGGCGGCTCGGCCAAGCTGAGCCCGCTTGGCCTGATCGCGCCGCTGGCTGCGGCTGGCCTGGTCCTGATCTGGCGCGGTTGGCGCGGTGACGACGCGGCGGCGCAGCATGATGGTGCGCTCGGCTGGCGGCTGCTGGCCCTGCCCCCAGTGGCGGCGGCCACGTTCGTGGCCTCGTATCCCTTTCTCTGGCCCGACCCCATCGGTCGCACGCTCGATCTGCTGCGCTTCCGCACGCTGGAGATGCAGAGCCAGGGCAACATCTGGGGCGACCTCAAGGTCGATGGCCCGGTGGATGCCGCCTCCCGCATCTACAACTGGTTGGGTGTGGTGGATTCGGTGACTGGAGAGGCCATCGGCAATATCACCCAACCGCTCGGGATCGCGTTTCGCCCGATGTGGCTCGATCTGGCGCTGGCCCTCATCGGCGGCGCCATCCTGCTCGGCCTCGCGGTGCGGCACGGGCTGGGCAGCCGCTGGGCCATGGCGCTGCTGGTGCTGGCGGGCGAGGTGGCACTGGTGATTGCCGGGATGCGGGCCGATTTCTCGCGCTACCTGCTGCCTGTGCTCGTAGCGAATGCGGTCTGCGGGGGGCTGGTGTTCGGGGCGCTGTGGCAGGTGGTGGCGCGTCGCCTGGCGTGGACGCAGCCAGCCGCCTTTCCCCGGACAGAAAACACGCCAATGACCAATGAAGGCATAACCGTGTGAGCGAGCACCTTCCGCGTGTCCCGGGTGGTCCCGGCGTTTCGCGCTTTGTCCCGCGTGTTCAGCATCGCCTCAGCTACGAATCGCGCGGGGAAGCCGGCGCGCCTCCGGTGCTGGTGCTGCATGATCTGCTGGCGGCGCGCGGCCAATTGCGCGACCTGGCGGATGCGCTCACGACCGCCGGGTGGGAAACGGTGCTGGCCGACGTGCGCGGCCATGGCGCATCTCCCTTCATCGCCGGGCCCAGCTTTCCACCGGCGGAACTCGCTGCGGACGCCATCGCGATCCTTGACGCGGAGGGGCTTCCGGCGGCCCGGGTCGTCGCCTTCGGGTGGAGTGCGCTTATCGCGCTGGAGCTGGCGGCCCGCTTTCCGGAACGCGTGCCGGGCATCGTGCTGGTGGAGCCTTACCTGCCCGCCCTACTGGCGGGGCACCCCAACGAGGAGGCGCAGAAGTACGGCGCGGCCCACCTGGAAGCGCTGTCACAGGCCGCCGACGCGTCCTACAAGGGGCTTATTGACCGGGCGCTGGACCTGTACCCGGGGGTACGCTGGGGCACGGGCTGGCGTGACCACATCCCGAAGGCGCGCCTGGGCGCCATCCGCCGCGCGGCTCCCAGCCTGGGGGCCCTGCTGACCACGCTAGGCCAGAGTGCCACGGATGAGACACTGGCAGCGGTACGCACGCCGGTCACCATGCTGGTGCGCCGCGACAGCCGCAACGCTGAACAATGGAACGCCGAGGCCCTGGCGCTCCGCATTCCGGGCGCGGGCATCCTGAATGTGGGGATCGAGCCGGGGATTCCTCCGGCGGATGCCTGGACCGCGGCCATCGTCAAGGCGCTCGGGAAGCGGGGCACGTAACCTCCCGGCACAGTCGATTCCTCTGGCCTGCTACGATCCCCCGTATCGCACAACTGGCGAACTGGCCCGCACGGTGGAGGAGTCGTGGTGTTCCCTTCCGATGCAGATCCCATGCTACGTGCCTATCTGAACCGCCGGCGCTTGTTGCAGGGCGCGGTGGCGACTGGCGTCGCTTCACACGTGACGCGCCTTGCGCCGGGTGCGCACGCAGCGCCACTCGGCCGGCAGAGCGACCCGGTCACGCTCACCATCGCCATGAACGGGTCGCCAACCGACCTCGATCCGCACTCGGTCTATGACTACCGCTCGGCGATGCCGCTGCGCGGCCCTTACGAGACCCTGATCGCGCTCGATGGCTCGGCCACCAACACGTACATTCCGGTGCTGGCGGAAAGCTGGGAGCCGAGCGAGGACAAGAGCGTCTGGACCTTCACCCTGCGCGGTGGCGTCACGTTTCACGACGGCACGCCGATGACGGCGGAAGCCGTGCGCCGTTCCTTCGAGCGCTTTCTCACCCTGGGCCTGGGGCCTTCCGGCGCGCTGCGCCGCTTCATCGCCGACCCGGCCCAGATCACCGCGCCAGATGACGTGACAGTGGTGTTCGACTGCGGGCAGCCGCAGCCCCTGTTGGAGGCCTACCTTTCCAGCGCCTACGGCCCGCTGATCATCAATGTCGATGCTGTGCTGGCGAACGAGGTCGATGGCGATCTCGGCCACGACTGGGCCATGATCAACGAGGAAGGGCTGGGTACCGGCCCCTACCGCATCGTCTCCTTCGAACCGGAGAACCAGTTGATTCTGGAGCGGTACGAGGATTACTGGGGCGGTTGGGACGGCAACCACTTCGACCGCGTCATCTTCCGCGTGGTCGCGGAGAACGAAACCCGGCGGCAGCTGATCGAGCAGGGCGAGGTCGATATCGTCGACAACCTGACGCCGGAATCGACGGTGGCGCTGGAATCGAACCCGGACATTGTCATCGACCGCTCGTACAGCGCCGAGGTGGACTACCTGATCCTCACCGTGGCCGGGCCGCTGGCAAGCAAGGAGGCACGGCAGGCGATGTGCTGGGCCTTCCCGTACGATGAGGTGATCGAGGGGGTCTACAAGGGGTACGCCAAGCGGGCTGTTGGCGGCGTGGCGGAGCTGGTGGCCGGCTTCGATGCCGACACGTTCCAGTACCAGACCGACCTCGACAAGGCCCGGGAGCTGTTCGCGGCGGCCGGGGTGGCCGAGGGCACGGAATTGACGCTGATGGAGGAGTCGGGCGACGAGAACGTCAAGGCCCTGGTCCAGCTCTTCCAGCAGAATCTCTCGCAACTCGGGATCACGCTCACCATCCAGGAAACGGACCTCAGCACCTTTGCTGGCACCATGTACGGCGATCTGCCCGCGGAGGAGCGGCCCCAGGTCGTGCCGTGGTTCTGGTGGCCCGACTACAACGACGCCTACAACCACCTCTACCCGCAGATTGCCTGCGACCAGTGGGGCTCGGCCGGGACGAACGGTGGCTACTACTGCAATGAGCGGGTGCAGGAACTTTTCGACGCCACGCGCGATGAACCGGACCCGGAGAAGTACCAGGCAGCACTGAGCGAGATTCAGCAGATCATTACGGAAGACGACCCCCCTGCGATCTACTACATGCAGCGGCAGTGGACGACGATGATCCGCAGCGACATCGAGGGATTCGTCTTCAACCCGATCAATATCGGGCTGTACAACTTCTACCGGATGTCTCGAAAGGGATAGGGATGCGCCGACGCCCGCGCCTCTCCGTGGATGGGCAGGTGCGGGCATGCTGGATGCGCGGGCGTCATTTCCCTGCCAGTGTCGTCCTGACCCTGCAGGCGAGGAAATCTCGGGTCAGCCTCAAACCAGCAGCCCCCATCGGACCCGGCTGGCCACATGCCTGCCGCCCGCTCCGGGTGTCGCCCTGAGCGCAGTCGAAGGACGTTGTTCCCGGCCGCGGCGCTGCGAGGAATAATCCATCTTCATGTGTCATCCCGACGAAGGAGGGATCTCGGTCCCCGGCCACAAAGGGGTGAAGGCGTTGCGAGCATCGGGTGCGGGCTTCGTTGCTTCGCAGTGAGGAACAAGGTCCTTCGACTGCGCTCAGGACGACACCTGTAGGAATGCGGGACCTCGGACCGTGGCAGTTGCGGGGCGAGATCCTTCGACCGCGCTCAGGACGGCGCCCAAGTTGGGCCACCTCGAACAGGATGCTGGCTGAGGATAGGGCTGGGTTGCGTGCGGCCAACGCCACGCGGATGTGTGCCACAAGCGAAAACCCCTCTCCCCTGGCGGGAGAGGGGTTGCGATGAAGGCGGGATTCCGCCTAGCCGGCGACGCCGGCCATGGCCTCCACGCCCTTGCGCAGGTCTTCCTCGGTGACTTCCTTGACGACCTTGGAGACGATCGTCACGTAGCCCTGCGGATCGGCGATGCCCCAGTCCCGGTGGCCCCAGAACTGGTCCGTCGGCTCGTAGAGAATCCTCGCGCCCTTGTCCCGCGCGTGGCGGAAGAGCGCATCCACGTCTTCGTCCTCAGCGATGGTGGTGTAGAGCGCCACGCCATTGCCATACGGGGGCTGGTCGTGCGGGTCATCCCCGTACGGGAGCGCGAACATGAGTGCCACCTCGCCACGCTTCATGGAGCCATGGGCGGTGCGCCCATCTGGCCCGGCCATGGTGTAGGTCGGCTCGAACCCCAGGACATTCGCGTAGAACGCCATGGCGGCATCGATATCAGGCACGGTCAGCGTGGGAATCACGGACTGCATGGGACTGGGTCTCCTTCCATTGATCACCTGCTCCCCTGGGCGGACAGGAGTGCAACCATGGCGGGGAAAACACCAGCGAACCGTGTAAGCTCACGGCCCGCTGGCGGCTGAATCATGCTTCGGAACGCAGCTCCGTCTGGATGCAACTCGGCTGCGCCGTGCGCCGCCGGGGGAGGCCAGCGCGTTGGGCCCGGAGGGCATGCTTCGCGCACCATCATAGAACATGTGTTCTTTTTGTCAAGGGTGCGACGAGAAGGCCGTGAGCCTGGCCGGTGTCTGGCCATGGCGCGAAATTGACAACGATCTGATAAGGCGGGTATACGAACCCGCACGATTCGTGCAAAATGCCGGAGTCAGAGGAGCGGCACAAGGGAATCAGCAGGACGCCCGCAGGCGGGCTCCGATGATGCACAGTGTTTGTGCGGTTGGCGGCAGGACGGACTGCCGCCGGAGTCATGGAGGAGGAACTCCACGATGGGCAGAAAAGACCCGGTTCGCGAACTGAACGAGGCGCTCATCACCGGCGCCATCGACCGGCGCTCGTTCCTCAAGCGCGCTGCCGCGCTCGGAATGGTGGCCGCCGGCGCGGGAGCCGCCCTGGGTGGTGAGGTCGGCACCGTTGCCGCCACTAACGCCGCCTTTACGCCGGAGCTGATTGCCAGGCGGGCCGCCGCGCAGGTGGCGGAGGTCCCGCGCGAGGACACGCTGGTTGCGGTGCGCAGCAGCGTCAAGGGCAAGTTTAACGAGTACCAGCTCTGGAACCCGTTCCTGCCCGCCGCCAACCACCAACTTGGCTCCCACATGACGTCCGAACCGCTGGCCTTCTACAGCGCGTTCCTGGACAAGACCACCATGTGGCTCGCCGAGAGCTACGAGTACTCCGACGACTACAAAACCCTGACCATCAAGACCCGCCCGAACGTGACCTGGAGCGACGGCGAGCCCTTCTCCGCGAACGATGTGGCCTACACCTTCAACCAGTTGGTCGAGGTCGGCCCAGCGGTCAAGTGGGGCGCGGACGTTCAGCAGTTCCTGGACTCCGCCGAGGTGACCGACGAGAACACGCTCGTCTGCAACTTCAAGGTGCCTGCACCCCGCTTCTTCGACTTCGTGGCCTACAAGTTCGACATCGGCGTGTACATCATGCCGGAGCACGTCTTCAAGGATCAGAACTTCGCCGAGTTCACCTTCTTCGATATCGAGAAGGGGTGGCCAGTCACCACGGGCCCGTGGCGGGTCGTGTACTCTGGCGAGGAGCAGAAGATTCTCGATCGTGCCGATGACTGGTGGGGTGTTGCGGCCGGCGTCGACAAGCTGCCGGAGCCCAAGCGCTTCATCTACCTGCCGGACCCGGGCGAGCAGGGCCTGATCTCCGGCATCATCGCCAACAACTACGACATCGACACCGGCATCCAGCCCGCCGGCTTCGCGACCGTGTTTGCGGGCAACGACAAGGTCACCACCTGGACCGGACAGGATTCCCCGTTCGGCTACGTGGACTGGTGGCCGCACTCCTTCTACGTCAACAACGAAGTCAAGCCCTTCGACGATCCCAATGTCCGCTGGGCGCTCAGCTACTACCTCGATCGTGAGCAGATCATCGACATCGCCTGGATGGGCGCCAGCAAGCCCTCCACGCTCTTCGTGCCGGACTACCCGCCGCTGCAGCCGTTCATGGAGGCTGTGGCCGACCTGATCGAGCAGTATCCGTACCTGGAGCACAACCCGGCCAAGGGCGATGAACTCCTCACCGCCAAGGGGTGGACCAAGAACGGCGACGGCATGTGGACGGACGAAACCGGGGAGCCGATCTCGATCGAGATCATCAGCTTCTTCGACTTCACCTCCGTTGGTCCGGTCATCGTCGAGCAGTTGAAGCAGGCCGGCATCGAATCCACCTACGCCGAGCCACCGAACTTCTTCGACCGCTTCGCCGCCGGCGATTACACCGGCGCGCTCTTCGGGCACGGCGGCAGCTACAGCTCCGATATCTACTACTCCCTGCGGCTCTACCAGAGCGCCTCGGAGAAGATTCCCGGAGGCCACCTCGTCAACTTCTCGCGCTGGCATGATGATGAGTACGACAAGCTCGTGGACGAGCTGTACAGCATCTCGCCGACCGAGATGGACAAGGTCATGGACATCTGGAAGAAGTGCATGGCCCTCTGGCTACCCGGTTACCCGGACATCCAGATCTCCCAGGGCATGCACCGCCTCCCGACGAACACGACGTACTGGTCGAACTGGGCGGATCAGGAGAACCCGTACGTCAACACGGCGCACTGGCACCTGACCTGGCCAATGGTCGTGCACGCCCTCACGAAGACCGGTTCTGCCTAGAACTGGCTCCTTCACTGGCTGAAACACCCTGCGCTCCCGGCATGCCGGGAGCGCAGGCGCCGCATCAGCAATGATGCCCCCCTCGGCGATCAGAGGAGCTTTCCGTGCAACTGTCTTACGTGGCCAAACGGATCGGGATGTTCTTCCTGGTTATCTGGCTGGCAGCAACGATCAATTTCTTCCTGCCCCGGCTCGGCGGGCAGGACCCTGTCCGCCAGCAGATGATTGCGCAGGCCGCGCTCGGTGGCAGTGTCCAGACCGGCCTGGAGCAGATGATCGAGATCTACAACACCAAGTTCGGGCTCGATCAACCGCTCTGGAAGCAGTATGTGAACTATCTCGGCGATATGAGCCGGCTTGATTTCAACTATTCGATCTCCAGCTATCCCCAGAAAGTCATTGACATCATCTCCCGGGCGCTGCCCTGGACGCTCATCCTCCTGACCACCACCACGCTCATCTCCTGGGTGTTGGGGACGATGCTGGGCGCGTTCATGGGCTGGCCGAGGGCGCCGAAGTGGCTCTCCGTACTGGTGCCGCCGCTCCTGTCTCTGAACGCCATACCCTTCTTCTTGTTGGGCTTGATCCTTATCTTTCTCTTCTCCTTCCGCCTCAAGATTTTCCCGCTCTTCGGTGGGTACACGGCTGGCACGTTCCCCTCCGCATCGTGGTCCTTTTTCAAGGACGCCTTCTGGCACTCGGTTTTGCCAGCACTCTCCATCATCCTGGTCTCCCTGGGCGGCTGGGCGCTGGGGATGCGCGCCATGATGGTCACGACCCGCGGCGAGGACTACGTGACCTACGCCGACGCCAAGGGCCTGAAGGGCCGCACCATCTTCTCCGATTACGCGATCCGCAACGCGCTGCTGCCGCAGGCCACGGCGCTGGCGTTGGTGCTGGGCCAGTTGGTGGCGGGCGCCGTCCTGGTGGAAGTGGTCTTCTCCTACCCCGGGATCGGCAACGTGCTCTTCCAGGGCATCCAGAGCGGCGACTTCTTCCTGGTGCAGGGCATCATCTTCATCCTGATTCTCTCCATTGGGCTCGCCACCCTGGTGCTGGATCTCATCTATCCGCTGCTTGATCCGCGGATTACCTACAAGAAAGGGTAACCATGAACAGTGCAGCGCAGATGGTGACCACCATGGACCTCGCGCCTGCGCGTGGTCCGCGCATGGAGGGCGCGCGCTCGTTCGGCCGCTACATCCGCCGCAATCCGTCGCTGGGCGTCGGTATCTTCCTGTTGGTGGCGCTCCTGCTCTTTGTGGTGATTGGCCATTTCACGGTCGATACCTCGCAGTACCGCCCGCTCTCGGTGCGGCCATTGCAGCCGCCATCCCGCGAACTCCCGTTCGGCAGTGACAAGCAGGGACGCAATCTCTACGCGGTCATGGTTCTGGGCACCCCGCTGACCCTGCGCATCGGCCTGCTGGCGGGCGTGATCGGCCTGACGATCGGCACGATCCTGGCCTTTATCTCTGGCTACTACGGCGGCTTCATCGATGCCATCATCCGGGTGGTGGTGGATGTCGGTCTCACAATTCCTGGCCTCCTGGTGCTGATCATCATCGCCATGCGGGTGCGTGGCGGCCTGACGGTGGATCAGATGGCGTTGGTGGTCGGCTTGTTAGCCTGGCTGTACCCAACGCGCACCATCCGCTCGCAGGTGCTGACGATGAAGCAACGCGGCTACGTGCAGATCGCTCGCCTCTCCGGCATGAGCAATCCGGAGGTGATCGTCAAGGAGTTGTTGCCCAACCTGCTGCCCTACCTGGGCGCATCGCTGGTTGGCTCCGTCTCCGCCGCGATCCTGGCCTCCATCGGCCTGGAAGTCCTGGGTCTCGGGCCCTTCGAATCCCCAACGCTGGGCATGACGATCTACTGGGTGAACTACAACGCCGCGATCATCAACGGCTGGTGGTGGTGGTGGGTGCCGCCCATCCTCGTCATCGCCATCCTCTTCATCGGCCTCTTCAACATCGCCGTCGGCATGGACGAAGTCGCCAATCCCCGCGTGCGGGACAAGGT
>DAOUDE010000126.1:0-7065 GCA_034431475.1 Thermomicrobiales bacterium
CCGCACCCGGCATGCCAGTTGCCGGAGCGGAGCCAGACGGTGGCTCTTTCCTGACACCCCGCGAGCGTGAGGTCCTGCGCCTGTTGAGCGCGGGGCACGCTGACAAGGAGATCGCCGCCATGCTTGGCATCAGCCGCCGCACGGCATCTAATCACGTCGCTGCGCTGCGCGCCAAGCTAGACGCTCACTCACGCGCCGCCATCGCGGCCATCGCCGTCCGTGATGGCCTTGTCTGAGAACGCCTGACACCGGTCGCCTATTCCATCCCGCCGACTCGGCTTCGTTCGTTCCATTGCGCAAGTTGCTCATCCCCGTCCCTCGCCTGATTGCGCAGATTGCTCATGTGTGGCTGGCGCGAACCCATCATGCTCGAACTGGGTCACTGCAACCGGCTGCGGCCGCACCCGGGTGACGAGACACGGTTCAATCGGGTGAGGAGTTTGCTCATGGACGCTCGCGCTTTTGACCGTTGGACCGTGACTGTCGTGCGACGTCAGACTCGCCGTGGCATCGTCCGCGCCATCGCCAGTTGCATCATGCTCGCGGATCTTGGACCTCCGCTCGGACTCGACAACACGTCGGCCAAACGAAGGCGAAAGAGGAAGAAAAAGAAACCGGCGCCTCCGCAACTACCACCCCAGCCACCTCCTCCTTCACCATGCACGCCGAGCTGCGCCGGCAAGCTCTGCGGTAAGGATGGCTGTGGAGCGTCGTGCGGGGCATGTGGCAATTGCGAACAGTGCCAAAACGGCGCCTGTGTCTCATGCAGCGCCATGGGTACATCGTGTCAGGGGGGAGTGTGCACTCCCTGCGGCGGTACAGACGAGGCCTGCTGTTTCGGCACCGTGTGTGACAGCGGTCTGAGATGCACGTTGGAGCAAAAATGCGGCCAGTGTGGCGGGTTTGGCCAGGGCTGCTGCCGCGATCACAGCTGTCAGAGTGGGAACTGCACAGACGGCGGATTTTGCGGCGAATGCGGCGGGCCGTTCGAGGAATGTTGCTGGCCAGGGTCCTGCACGCCAGGTTTCCACTGCTGCCCGAATGTGGTCAACGTCTGTTCCGACGGCCCGTGCTAGGGAGTGCGAACGCATCTCCGGCACGCCACCACGGACACCTGATCGGATCGCCGCGGTATTCCTGAAGGAGTTGCCATGAACGTCAATGACTTTGACGCCTTCAGCCGCACCCTGGCGCGCCATCCTACCCGGCGGGCGACGGTGCGCCTCCTGGCCGGCACCGTCTTTGCCGGGCTGCTCTGGCGCCGGGAAAGACTGCTCGCCTCTGGCGCGCAGCGGCTGGACCGGGATGGTGATGGGCTCTATGACGACGACGAGTTCACCATCTACGGCACCAACCCCGACCGCTTCGATACTGACGGCGACGGTGTCGGCGATGGCCAGGAGGTCTTCGACGGCACCGACCCGCTTACAGCCACCGCCGACGCCGGCCCCGCTCCCCTCGCCTGCGCCCAGACCGGACAATCCTGTGCAGTAGCCGAGTGTTGCCTCGGCTACTGCAACCAGGATGCGGTCTGCGAGTGCGTCAGCGATGGCTCCGCCTGCGCCGGCATCGGCACCGGCGGCTGTTGTAGTGGGCAGCCCTGCAGCCCCTCCGGGTTCTGTGGCGCCTCCTGCGCCGGGCTCGGCGCACGGTGCAACAGTGACGCAGAGTGCTGCCAGGGAAACTACGCAGCGCTCTGCTGCTTCGACGGCGTCTCGCTGACGACCCGCTGTACCGACGTCACGAACATCGGCTTCGTCTGTCCCGGCGATGCTCCGGCGCCCGAGGCGTGTCCGGCCGGCCAGACCGACTGTGGCGGGAGCTGTGTCGATCTGACCAGTCACGCTGGACATTGCGGGCGGTGCTTCAACGCCTGCCCACTGGGTGGAACCTGCCAGGGCGGCGCTTGTGGGGGAATCATCTGCCTGGATGGCGAGACCGATTGCGGCGGTTACTGCGCCGATCTCCTGAATGACGAATACAACTGCGGCGCCTGCCACAACCTCTGCGACTCCGGTGTCTGCACCAGCGGCAGTTGCGGAGCCATCTGCTTCGGCCCCGGCACACTCTGCACCGCCGACAGTGATTGTTGCAGCGGCGACTGTTTCGGCGTGTGCATCTAGCCCTGCGATGGCACGCACGGGCGCGGCCTAACGGGGTCGGCCTGGCGCCAAGCACGACGAGAGGATGAGTTAGTCATCATGACTACGCGTTTTGCCGCCGCTCGACAATCCTCGTTCATGGCCTACCGTGCTGCACTCCTTGTCGGGGGCTCAGTCACAGCGTTTGTGCTGCTTCCGCCGCCAGCGGCGGCGCAGGACTGCGGCGTTGCCTGCCAGATCGTGACAGAACCTGGTGACGGCTCAATCTTCGTCGCGCCTTCGCCCTTTCCCGACCTCGTCGGACCGAACCACACCGGCGATATCTCCGCTCCGGTGCCCACGCCGACCCTTCCCCCGAATGACTCGTCCACGGATCCGTACAGCATCGACACCGACGGCGATGGCGTGCCCGACGGCTACGAAGGTGTCGATTCCGACTACGACGGTGTCTGGGACTGGTACGAAATCTACGTCTATGGCACCGACCCCTACACGGCAGACCAGCCTATGCGCAGCGAAGGTGGCTCGGACGCCATACCTCAGGACGAGAACTCGGAAGAGGACTGCACCTACGCCACGCCGGACACTTGCTTCCCCCGTGTCAAGCCGGATGATGACACGCCCGAGTAGGCCACCGCTGACTCCATCACGTTCTCGCTCGTCGCTGCCGCTATGGAGGCATCATGGACTCTCATCACTTCGATTCCCTGGCCAGGCGCCTGGCAGTTCCACAAACGCGCCGCACCGCGCTTGGCGCGGCTGCGGCCGGTGGTGTGCTGAGCGCCATCGGAATCCGCCGCGCCGCGCCTGCGGCTCGCGCCCAGGGAAAGACCTGCACTCTCGACTTTGTCGCATCGGTGCGGCTCGGGCCGACCGCACAGCGGGCGCTGGCCGAGGGTGTGCGCCTGGACGAACTGAAAGGCGAGTTGAGCTTTGCGCTCTCTGCCACTGGCAGCCTGGAGAACGGCGCCTTGCTCTTGCCAGGCGGGGAGCACCTCTCCGTCGTCGGCCAGGCGACTGGCCACGCCCTCCAGTTGCGCATCGCGACCGGCGAGCAGACCGCGCTGATTGCCGTTGGTGTCGGTGAGCGGGAGATCGCGGACTGCCGCGGCGCGGCCGACGGCCTGGTCACCGGGCCGGAGGCCGGCGACCTCGGCGACTGGCACGCCGCGGCGAAGCGCCAGGGTGGGAGTGGCGGGGGAAATAATGACGGTGGGGCTAGCCAATGCGCCACCGGTCTGACGCGCTGCGGGACTGACTGCGTCGATCTCAGCATCGATCGCCAGCATTGTGGCGCCTGCAACACCCTGTGTCTGGATATGGGCGGTCTCGTCTGCGCCGGTGGGCAATGTGCCTGCCCCGCGGGGTGGGTCGATTGCAGCCAGGCGCCAGGAGCGCCACAGGGGATTGATGGCTACTGTGCCGATCTCAACGACGATCCGCGCAACTGTGGGGCATGTGGCTCCGCGTGCGCCGCGGGCGAGCGCTGCGCGAACGGTCAGTGCCAGGGAACGAGCGAGGCGCAGTGTGCGCCCGGACTGACCGACTGCAACGGCGCCTGCGTCGATCTTGCCTCAGACATGAACAACTGTGGCGCTTGTGGCGTCCTCTGCGAGAGTGGGCTCGTCGCTGCGGAGTGCCGCGCTGGCGTCTGTGAGCGTGCAAATTGCCCGCCTGGCCTCGAGTATTGCGGCGCGGCCGACGGCTGCCGCGACCTGACCCAGGATATCGACCACTGTGGCGCCTGCCAATACGCGTGCGGGTTCGATCAGAATTGCGAGACCGGCGTCTGCGTGGCGCCACAATGTCCTATTGGGACGACCGACTGCGGCGGCTACTGCGCCGACCTGATGACCAGCATGGTCAACTGCGGCGCGTGCGGCGTTGGCTGCGTCCTGGGCCAGATGTGTCAGGCGGGAGTCTGCATCGCAGACCCGGCGCCCTGCGCTCCCGGCCTGAGCCTCTGCGGCGCCCTCTGCGTCGATCTCACCACCGATCCGCGAAACTGCGGCGCCTGCGCGGTCGACTGCGGTGATGATGCCTGCTTCGCCGGGGCCTGCGCGGGTCTCGTCCAGCCGGACGACGATCTCGTCTGTTTGGCGCTCGGCCTCACGAATTGCTTCGGAGAGTGTGTCGATGTCTTGACCCACGCCACTTACTGCGGCTCGTGCTTCAACTCCTGCGCGACCGGCCCCTGCGTCAACGGGGTATGCACCTGATGTGTTGCGGTACGGCGCCGATTGGAACCCCAGTTCTCACCACTGTTCCCGGGAGGCTGCCGATGGATACTCACCAGTTCGACCGTTGGACCGTGGCAATGACCCAGCGTCCCTCACGCCGCCTGGTCATGCGCACCCTGACCGGGGGCTTGCTCGGCGGGCTGCTCGCCCAACGCCGGCCCGGCCCAACGGCCGCCCAGGACCGGCCACCCCTCATCGACGTTCTGCCGCCCTTGCAGAGCGAACCCGCGGATGCGTGCGTCTACATGGGACTGACCTCCTGCTTCGGGTCCTGTATCGACATCGAGACCGATGTGAACAACTGCGGCGGCTGCGGCGTCATGTGCGGGCCGGGCGGCGGCTGCTTCGGTGGGGCGTGCGTGGCGCCACCGCCGAGCAGTCCGTGCGGGATCGGGCTGACCACCTGCGGTGGAGAATGCGTCTCCATCTCCAGCCACGCGGGCCACTGCGGCGCATGCTTCAACTCGTGTCCGCTCGGGGGCTCCTGCCGCCGCGGCGTCTGCTGCGCGAACGGTCAGTGCCTATGAGCCACAGCGTGCCAGGAGAACCGGGGGTTTGCCTCCTGGACGGAACGCGGAGGCGCCGGCCGATCTTCTCCACGCTCACTGCCTGGGGCACCTGGAGCGGTGGGAAACGAACGTACTACGGGACGACGTGAACCAACGCCGTAGAGCGAAAGGACCGCGTTTCATGGATGCGCAGGCATTCGATCGCTGGGCCGCTGCCATGGCGCGGCGATGCGGTCGCCGTGCCACTTTGCGGCTGCTCGCTGGAGGATTGCTTGGTGGTCAACTGGCCCACCGCGCTCCCGCGATGGCCCGCGCCTGGCAGCGCGCGGACCGCGATGGGGATGGGTTGTTCGACGAAGACGAGACCGACATCTATGGCACCAACCCGGATGCCTACGACACCGATGGCGACGGCACAGGGGACGGCGAGGAGATCTACAACCGGGACAACGGCCTGGGCGGCGCTAGCGACCCGCTCGTCAACGACAATGCCGCGCCACCCCCTGACGATGATTTCTGTCCGGAATGCGGCTTGCAGGAGGATCTGCCCGAGGGCGACTTCTACGACCAGTGCGCCAGTCAGGGCCTGACCGAATGCCCCACAGCGACCGGTGGATTCTGTACCAACCTGTTGCAGGACCCGAACAATTGCGGCGCCTGTGGCGCCGCCTGCAGTTTGATGCCCGGCCACAACTGTTGCAATGGGAGTTGCCTCGACACCACGGCGGACCCAAACAACTGCGGCTTCTGCGGCATCGTGTGCCCAGCCGGCTCTTCCTGCGTCAGCAGCGCCTGCCAGGCGAGCGGTTCGTCTGGTGGGGCGCCATTCTGCAATCCGGCCGGCTTACCCTGCGGAGGAGATGTCTTCGTCGCCTGTTGCAGCGGAACCTGCCTTTCCGCGATCCCTGGCGGTCTCGGCATCTGTGCCTGAAACGTCTGTCCCGGAACCACACGGCCGCAAGGAGGAGACGAACATGCGTGCTCACCTGACCACCCTCGCTGTCGGGACGTTTCTGCTCGGCACCACCGCCCTCGCTGCACCCAGCGCCGCCCAGGAGGACTGCGGGTTCGTCTGCGACGGGATCATGACGACCGACGACGTGCCGTCGACCGAGGACATCGTTGGCCCCGCCACCGATGCCATATTGGAGCCAGGTTACGACACGGATCTCTATACGACCGACGCTGACGGTGACGGGCTCACCGACGACCGCGAAAGTGACTTCCGGTCCAACCCGTACATGCCGGATACCGACGGCGACTGGTTGTTAGACGGGCAGGAGGTCTACGTATACGGCACCGACCCAACCAACCCCGATACCGACGGCGACGGCCTCTACGACGACGAAGAGGTGACCTACACCTTCACCAGCCCGCTCAGCCCCGATACCGATGGCGACGGCGTTGGTGATCTGACGGAGTACCGCAATGGCACGCTTCCGTGCTCAGCGGAATCCTGCGCACCCTAGCGACATTTCTCACGTGCTGAGGTCGAAAGATCAAACTGGTTCGGGACACACAGCGTTGACCTGCGCGCCGTTCAGCGCGTAGCGCGGGAGGACGCGACCAGAAACGACTCCGACCCGTGGTCACTCGTGAACTTCGACCCTGACGACAAGGGATGAGGCCTTGACGAACTCAGGATAGATAGTGGTACGTCCGACGCAGCACGTTGGTCATCCCAGGAACTTGCGCAGTGAATTGTCTGCATCCGCCACGCAGCGCCTGACACCCAACGTACCTAGGCGCTATTCCTGGCGCGGGCATATCGCCACCAAGTATCACGAGCTGAAGACCATCGGGTATCTCGACTTGCTGCTTGTCCTGTAACCATGAAATAGGGATGCCCGTCACGAACAAAACGAGGCATGCACTGGGAGCCTGGAAGTGCCGGCGTGCGCAGCGACCGCCTGCACACCAGCCTGCTGCGATTCCGTCGGATTCCAGTTGGTCACCTCGCAACACAAACCGCATGGAGGCGCGGTGCTCCAATCCTCCTGGCATCCTGTGCTCCAGCCTGTCAGCAAGTGTTGCTCCCCACCGCTATGATGCGGAGATCAGGTCAGCAACGAAGGAGCGGTCATGCACCCCATTCGTGTCGGAGTCCAGATTCAGCAGCAGCACGCCACCTACCCGCAGATTCGCGACGCCTGGCAGCGGGTAGAGGCGAGCGGCGCGGATACGCTCTGGAACTGGGATCACTTCTTCCCGCTT
>DAOUDE010000127.1:0-10081 GCA_034431475.1 Thermomicrobiales bacterium
AACCGGAGCGCGCCGATGTCGTGATCGTCGGGGCGGGTGTGGGTGGCGCGCTGAGCGCGATGATCCTGGCGCAGGCGGGGCTCAAGGTCGTCTGCCTGGAGCAGGGCGGCTGGACGCGGCCCGAGGACCGGCCGCACTACGCGCCCGACTGGGATTACCAGCGCGCCACGCGCTGGAACATGGCCCCGAATGTGCGGCGGCGCACGCAGGACTACCCGATTGATACCCGCGATGAGAACACCCTGATGTGGAACGGGGTCGGGGGTTCCTCCGTCGTGTACACCGGCGCGTGGCCCCGTTACCGGCCCTCTGATTTTCGCAAGGGCACCGAGCACGGCCTGGCTCCCAACTGGCCCTTCCCCTACGAAACGCTTGCGCCCTGGTATGACACGCACGACGAGCTAGTGGGCATCAGCGGCTGGGACGGCGACCCCGCCATTCCGCCGCGCGGCCCCTTCCAGACGAAGCCCCCTGCGCCAGGGCCGCTGGGACCCGTGCTTGCGCGTGGCTTCGAGAAGCTGGGCTGGCACTACTGGCCGATGCCCTGTGCCATCCTGGGTGAGCCGTTCAAGGGCCGCCCGGCCTGCAACAACTGCGGAAGTTGCCAGAGTGGATGCCCCACCGGCGCGCTCAACGACTACCAGGTTTCGGTCTGGCCGTCCGCGCTGGCGGCTGGAGCCGATTTGCGGACCTTCGCCCGGGTGGAGCTGATCGAAACCGGTCCAGACGGGCGAGCCACGGGGGTGGTCTATGTGGACCGCCAGACCGGGCTGCGCTACCAGCAGGACGCCGATATCGTTATCGTGGCGGCGAACGGGATCGGCACGCCGCGCCTGCTGTTGCTCTCCGAGAGTGCCCAGCATCCGCACGGGCTGGCCAATTCGAGTGACCAGGTGGGCCGCAACCTGATGCATCACGGCCTGGCCGTGGTCGAGGTCTGGACACCGGAACGCACCGACTCGCACCAGGGGATCATCTCGGCCGTCTTCATCAGCGAGGAGTTCGCGGAAACCGATCCCGCACGCGGGTTCGTCAATGGCTTGACGCTCCAGATCACCCGCCAGAATGGGGCAGGCTTCCAGGCGGCCGGGTCGCAATCGGGGCACGTGATGCCCTGGGGCGCGGGTCACCACACCTGGTTCCGCAGCCACTTCGGGCATGGTTTCAATGTGCTGGTCTGCACGGACGACCTGCCCATCGCCAGCAACCGGGTGACGCTCTCGGCTACGGAAACGGACAGCGACGGGCTGCCCGCGCCACACGTCACCTACAAACTGGACCCGAACGACCGGCGGCTGATCGACTTCGGCATCGACCGCGTGCTGGACATGGCACGTGCCCTCGACGCGACCGATACCCACGTGAACCGCTTCCTGAGCGCGGCGGGCGAGTACACCCCGCCCGCCTGGCACCTGCTTGGTACAGCCCGACTCGGCGGTGACCCCGAAACCTCGGTGGTGACGCCCTGGCAGCAGGCCTGGGACGTGCCCAATCTGTTCCTGACGGATGGCAGCGTGATGCCGACGGGCGGCGCGGTCAACCCCACCAGCACGATTGGCGCGATGACGATGCGCGCGGCCACGAACCTGCGCGATCGCTTCGCGGAGGTCCGGGCCGGGGCATTGCTGGCGTAGTGCGCTGCAGGTAACACCGGGGCGTGGCTACGGTGGATCGTGGTGGTGAGCCCAGGCAATCGCTTCCGCCCGGGAATCGACGCCGAGTTTGCGGTAGAGGCTGGCGATGTGCGTGGCAACCGTGACCGGGCTGACGAAGAGCGTTTCGCCGATCTCCCGGTTGCTCTTGCCGGCCGCCAACTCCCGCAGGACGTCCTGCTCGCGGCGCGTCAGGTGCAGCGCCGGCGGCTGCGCCGCTGGCGTCACCATGAGCGAGCGCGCCTCCGCGACGGCAAGGTCGCGCGGCAAGGCGCGCCCAGTCGTCCAGGCGGCATCAAAGCGCTCGTCGCCCAGGCTCGCGCGCAGGCGGTCCAGGATGGGCACGAAATAGGCTCGCTCGGTGGGCGCCATGGGCATGACGATTTCGTCCCGCAGGGCGGATGCTGCGCCGAAGAGGCGGACGGCCATCCCGGGCGTCCCGGAAGCGGCTGCTACGGTGGCCAACCCTTCGAGCGCGGTGTTGACGTCAACCAGGTCGCCCCGGCGCTCACCCAGTTCCAGTGCCTCCCGCAGCAGTGCCACCGCCCGGCTCGGTTCACCAAGTTCCAGCGCCGTGTAGCCGTAGCCGACCAGGATCATGGTCACCAGCCACTCCCAGCCCGCCGCGCGAGCCAGGGCCAGTGCTTCAGACGCGCAGGCATTGGCCCGCACCAGGTCGCCACCCATGCGGCTGAAGCACGCCAGGTTGTGCAACACCAGGGCCGTGGGGTCGGCAACCTCCGCGGCGCGGGCCAACGCGAGGCTGGCCTCGCAGGAGGTGACCGCGCCCACCAGGTCGCCGCCCTCCGCCAGCAGCCAGGAGCGGTCGCAGAGGGCTCGCGCCTCGGCGATCTGGTCGCCCTGTGCTCGCGCAAGCGCCAGCGCCTGCTCATGCCACGCGGTGGCACGCTCGACCTGGGTCAGGTACCAGGCTAGCGTGCCGGCGCCGCTCAGCGCGCGGAGGCGGTCCGCTGCTGGCGCATCCTGGCCCAGTTCCAGGGCCGGTTCCAGCCAGCGCAGCCCCTCCGCGAAGTGGTTCTGCTCCTGCCAGAAGGGCCAGAGCGCGGCGGCCATCCGCAGCAGGCTCGTGCCATCGTCCTGCTGCTGGAACCACGTCAGCGCCGCCAGCAGGTTTGGGTGCTCGGCCCGCAGGCGCGGCAGCCACGCCGCGGCGTCCTCCTGCTTGGCGCGCGGCCCGGCATCCACCGCAAACGCGAGATACCACGCGGCGTGACGCTGGGCAACGGATTCGTGCTCACGGCACGCGGCGAGTTGCTCCAGCCCGAACTCGCGGATCGTTTCGAGCAGGTGGTACCGGGTTTCGCCGCTGGCTGTTCCCTGCATCCCCAGCAGGCTCTTGTCGACCAGGGAGGCAAGCAGATCGAAGAGCGGTACTCCCGGCCCGCTGATGCCCTCGGCCGCGGCCAGGGTGAAGCCGCCGGCAAAGATGGCAAGGCCGCGAAAGAGGCGCTGCTCGTCGTCGTCGAGCAGGTCGTACGACCAGGCGATGGCATCGCGCATGGTGCGCAGCCGGGCCGGGGCATCGCGCGGGCCACCCGTGAGCAGCGGCAGCCGCTGCTCCAGCCGGGCCAGCAGGTCCGGCAGCAGCAAGACATTCACCCGGGCCGCTGCCAGCTCGATGGCCAGCGGCAGGCCATCCAGCCGCTGGCAGATTGCCGTGATGGTCGCCACGTCTTGCGGTGACGAGCCCACCTCAGGACGCACTGCCTGCGCCCGCTCGAGGAAGAGCTGCACAGCGGGCGAATGCAGGCCTGGCTTGCGCCGAGCGTTTAGCGAGCGGTTCGCCGGCCACGCCGCGGCCATCTCCCCTTCAGGCGTAACGCGCAGCGGCGACACTGGCCGCTCGCTCTCGCCGGAGATACGCAGGCGGATGCGGCTGGTGACGAGCACGTTCAACGCGGGGCACGCCGTCAGCAGCGTCGCCACCAACGGCGCGCCTTCAACCACCGGCTCGAAATTATCCAGCACCAGGAGCAGTTGCCGCTCTCGCAAGGAGGCCACCAGCCGCTCCGCGAGACCGCCCTCCCCGCTCTGCTGGACGCCGAGCGCGTCTGCAATCTCGAGCGCCACCTGATCAGGGCCGGCAACGGCCGCCAGGGAGACGTAGCAGACCCCGCCTGCGAAATTCCCAACCACCGCCGCCGCTGCAGCCAGTGCCAGGCGGGTCTTGCCGACGCCGCCCGGCCCGGTCAGGGTCACCAGCCGTTCAGGACCACGCAGGGTGGCCATGAGCGCGGCAACCTCGGCATCACGCCCCACGAGCGAGGTGAGCGGCGTGGGCAGCACAGCGCGGGCGGCGAGCGGCTGGCCCGGGCGGGGCTGCTCTGCCGCGGGATGCGAGATGCGCTCCCGCCGCCGCTGAAACCGCTCCAGGTCGGCCAGGGCGATCCGGAACGTGCCGCCGTGCTTCGCGGCGGGCAAATCTCCCCGCGCAATGGCGCGGCGGATGGTGCGCTCATTGACGCCGAGGTGCGCGGCGGCCTCGAGCGCGGTCAGGTGTTCTTCGACAGGGGTATCAGGGTGCTGTGGCAGAGGCATGGCCATAGGGTGCGATGGTCGCCAGCACGATTTCGGGCAGTTGGCGCGATTATGAGCGGCGCTGACGCCTGCTGCCAGTCCTCGCACTGAGGCTGGCTGCACCGCGTCAGCCGGCCGAGATCGTGCCGCTACGGCACGATCTCGACGATCTGCATCATGCCCAGCTCCTCATGGTTCATCATGTGGCAGTGCAGCACCAGCTTGCCGGTGAAGTCGAGGAAGCGCGTGCGGTAGGTGACACTGCCCTGGCGCGGCACCGTGACCGTATCGAGCCAGACCGGGGTTGCCAGCGCCTCCCCGTTGACCTGCGTGACCTGGAACGGGTTGGTGTGGATGTGGAAGATGTGGTCGCTGACATCGTCGTTGACGATGGTCCACTCCTCCACCGCGTTCAGGCGCACACGCTGGTCGACACGGTCCGGATCGAACTGCCGGCCATCGACCAGGAAGGCGAACTCCTGGTAGTTGCCGGCCGCCGGGTTTTCCGGCGCCCACTCCGAGAGGGTGAGGGTGCGCGCGCCGGTCAGCTCACTGTCCGTGATGTCCGCGAAGGGCGGCGCAGGCAGACGCTGCGGCAGATTCATCGGCAGCGGCTCCCCCTCCACGATCACCGTGGCGAAAGGCCCCTCGGGCGAGCGGTACCCCTGGTCGTTCGGGAGGGCGGCGAGTTGGTACGTGCCCGGCTCGCCGGCCTGCACCAGCAGGTCCGCCCGCTGACCCGGCGCGATCACGACGTCGGGGACGTGCTCCACCGCCGCCAGCCCAATGCCGTCGCGGGCAATCACGTG
Organism: Thermomicrobiales bacterium; assembly: GCA_034431475.1. Taxonomy (GTDB): domain Bacteria; phylum Chloroflexota; class Chloroflexia; order Thermomicrobiales; family UBA6265; genus JACCXM01. Next base: position 5,000 of record DAOUDE010000127.1, read on the forward strand.
GAGCTCGTGCCCGGAGAGGCCGAGCCGGAAGTTGTCTTCGTGCGCGGCCTGCACCACCCGCCAGCGCTGGACCTCGCCGGGGCGCATGCGCAGGATCGGCTCCCGCTGCCCGTTCACCGCCAGGAAGCGTGGCGAAGCTTCCGGCCAGAGCGTGTCGTAATGCTCGATCTGGCCGAGGTAGTCGAAAAGCACCTCGCTCAGCAGCAACACCCGCTCCTGCGCGGCGGCAATTTCGGGAACATCGGCGAAGTCACCCTCTACGATCAGGGCGCCGAAACAGCCGCTGGTGAGTTGGGCATCGACCGCGCCGTGGTGATGCGGGTGGTACCAGAACGTGCCGGCCGGGTGATCGGGCGGGATATCGATCACGATGTCGTACTGCCCGCCCGGCTCCATCGCCCGGAACACGTTGTCGCTTTCTCCTGCCGGGCTGACATGCAGGCCGTGAGCGTGGAAGTTCGTGGTGTTGAAGTGATGCGGCAGGTTGTGATTCTCGGGCAGGGGATCCGGGTTTGGCGGCAGCGCATTGGTGAGCGTGAGCGCCAGGCGGTCGCCTGGCTTCGTGCGCAGTGTCGGGCCGGGGATCGCGCCGTTGTACCCTCGCAGGTTGAGCGTGTAGCCGCCGATCTCCGGCGAGGCGTAGGCCAGGCGCAGGTCACCCCGGAGTACGCCGTCTGCAGATCGCCAGGCGTCCGGTTCCCTCAGATCTCCCGGCACGAAGCTCAACCATGTTGGCGTTGCGCCGGGATCAGGTTGCAGCGAGTGCGGCCCGTGCTTCTCCGGCGACTGCGCCAGGGCTGGCCGCCCCACGGCGCTCCCCAACAACGCGATCCCGCCCAGGGCACTGAGGCCGGCCAAAGCCCGCCGCCGGGAGAGCGAGGCGCGCCGGGGCGGCTGGTGCGGCGCACCGCCAGGGCATTCAGGCGAAGGTATGGAACAGGACCGCCGGTGCGCGCGTGGCATGGTGACGGAAACCCCTCTTCAAGCCGGATCGGGCAAGAGCGTCATGGACTGTATAGCCAATGGTGTCGCAGGGCGACACTATTGAAACCTTGACACCCATGGCTGACACCGTAGTATGGAGATGGTGTCTCCATAACGTTGGCGATGCGCCTCGGCGTACTCGTCGAAACACGGCGCATAGCCAGCACCCCGCCCTGACTGGCTTCGCGGGAGGGAAGGGTGTTGCGAGAGACGCGGCGTGCAGCCGGCCACGGCAGGCGGCAGGTGCTGGGGGCGCTGGCCGCGACGGGTGCGGCCCTGGTGGCGCGGCAGTCGCTACGTCCGGTGGCCGCCCAGAACGCGGTAAGAGTGCCGGTCCTTTGCTATCACAATATCGACTATTCGGGCAGCGCCTACGCCGTCACCCCGGAGCTGCTGGATGCCGAGTGCCTGTGGTTGTTGAACAATGGCTACACCGCGATCGGGGTTTACCAGCTCTGGAATGCCTTTACCTCAGGGGCCGCTCTGCCGGCAAACCCGGTCATGCTGACGAATGACGACGGCTGGGCCAGTGCGGTCACGTTTGCCCAAACGCTCAGCGCCCGCGGCATGATGGGCAACTACTTCATCAACAACTACTCGCCGCTCGCCGCCTCGGACATTCTCTACCTGGCCCAGAATGGCCCGGTGCAGGCGCATACCGCCAACCATCAGTACATGACGCAACTGGACCCTGCGACCCAAAGTGCCGAAATTGTCAACAACCAGGCATACATTACGGGCATCACGGGGCAAGCGGTGGAGTTCCTGGCCTGGCCGTTCGGCGACTACGGGCCCAACGTCGTCCAGGTAGCGAAAGATGCCGGTATCCTGGCCGCGTTCGGCCTGAGCGGGGTTCCCTGTTATGTCGGCGCGAGCGACCTCTTTGGCATCCCCCGCATCATGATGGAGGCTGGGGACACGCTCGACACCTTCGCCGCCAAGGTCAGCCACTGGTAACCCGACCTTGAGCGCAGCGAGAGCGCCTATTTCACCAATGTCAGCAGCACCAGCACCAGGGCCAACACCAGCCGGTAGACGATGAAGATGCGGAAGGTCGCGCGCTGCACGTAGCGCAGCAAGGCTGAGATGGCGATCAGGCCGGCCACCCCGGACGTCAGGATGCCGATGACGAAGATGGCGAGCTGGTCTTGCGGTAGGCCCGCATGAAGCGTGTCGTAGACACCCTTCGCACCTGCCAGAGCAATGATCGGCACCCCGAGCAGGAACGAGAAGCGCGCCGCGTCTTCCCGCGTCAGGTCGCGGAACAATCCGGTGGTGATCGTCGCGCCGGAGCGCGACACGCCCGGGATCAGCGCCGCCGCCTGGGAGAGGCCGATGGCCAGGCCATCCGGCAGGCGCATGTCGCTCAACACCCGCGTGTGCCGGGCCAGCCGCTCACCCACCAGCATGAAGAGCGCGAGGCCGGCCAGGGCCATGGCGATCGCCACGATAATGCGGTCGGGCGGGCCGCCCGGCTGGTGGTAGGCCGCGTCAATCACGCCCTGGCCGAAGTAGCCGGCGATCAGGCCCGGAATGGTGCCGACCGCGATGAGCAGCGAGAGGCGCGGCATGACGTCACGCGGATCGTGCGATTTCAGCACATGTCCGGGGTGGCGCAGGGCGCGCGGCAAGGTGACGAGCATGGCCAGGATGTCGCGCCAGAAATAGATCAGGACCGCGCCCAGGGTGCCCAGGTGCAGCGCGGCGTCGAACGCCAGCCCGGGCGATTCCCAGCCCAGCAGCCAGGGCACGATGATGAGGTGTGCCGAGGACGATACGGGCAGGAACTCCGTTAACCCCTGTACGATGCCCAGCACGATCGCTTCCAGAATCGTCACGCGCGTCCTCCCGGGTGCTCAACCCGCTGTGCAGGGAACGGCCGCGCGCCCGGCAAGGTGTCGGCGGGATCCAGTTCCTCGTCAATCGCTTCACTCATGCTGATGTGCCGCCTGCCCAGCAGGCTGATGCGCCACCACTCGATGGCGCCCCACACCGTGACCGGCAGCCAGAGAATGACGTGCAGAAGTACGGCGTAGGAAAGCGCCAGGGCACGCGGTACGCCGAGCGCGCCATTGACCGCCAGCAGGACGCCCGCCTCAAAGGTGCCGACGTAGCCGGGGCCAGAGGGCACCAGGGTTGCCAGGTTACCGATGGCCGTCGTGAGGTACGCGCCAACGACCGACATCGCGGTGCTGAGCGGCGCGCCGAACGCCTGCGCCACGGTCCAGTACATCGCGGCTTCGCAACTCCAGGCCAGCAGCGACGTGATCGCCACAATCGCCAGGTCCCCGCGCCGGGAGAGCACGCCCAGCCCGCCCAGGAAGGCGTCCGCCATCTGCTCAACGCGGGTCGCCAGGGCGTCTGGCAGGGGCTTGAGCATCAGGTGCAGCAGGCGGTCGCGCAGGCCGCCGCTGACCAGCAACGCCACCATGCCCCCAATGGCGGCGGCAAAGATGAGGGCGGCAATCAGGGCGACGTGCTGGAGCTCCGCCGTCAGCCCGATGACCATCGCGGCCCCGCCAATGAAGAGGAGCATGGTCAGGCCATCGAAGAGGCGCTCCACGGCGATCGTGGCCAGGGTGGCTGTCTTGCGCACCCCGTAGCGTTGCTCCAGGGCCCAGGCGCGCACCAGTTCGCCGGTGCGCAGGGGGAGGATGTTGTTGGCGGCGTAGCCGACAATCAGGATCGGGAAGATCTCGCGCGTGGAGATGGGCGCCACCGGGCGCATGAGGACGTGCCAACGATAGGCGCGAATCGTGATGCCGGCGTAGAGCACGGCGAGGGCAACGGGCAGGTAGCGCCAGTCGACGCGGGCAAAGGCGTCGCGGATCTCACCTGGGTCCTGGCCCCGGAAGGCGAAATAGAGGAAGAGCAGGCTGATCGGGATACCAATCCAGACCCGAGGTGACCGCAATGATGAGCGAGATTGCACCAGCCTGAGCGCTCCCCGGGTACCCGATAAGCCGGGCGGAGTATAGGCTGAGGGGGTGTTGCGGCGCTCGGGGCGCGGCCCACGGACGACGCGCCCGTGGACCGCATGCGGCTACACCTGTTGGGCGGCGGCCAGGCAACTCAGGAACCCGCCCGCCGAACACTCCTCGCAGCAGGTCCTGATGGCCGTGCATTCGGCGATGTTGTCGGCGTTGCACAGCGGCTGCAGCGTCGACTTGCAGGCGGCAGCGTCGTTGCTGCACCGCTCTTGCTCCTGCTTCTGGCAGATCCCGCCGTTGCCCTTCCCGCCGTTCCGGTTCTTCTTCCTGTTCTTGTTCTTCTTGTTGTTGTTCCGGCGCTTCCGGGCAAGGCCCGGCTCGGCCGCGACCACCGTCGCAGCGGCCAGCACCGCGCCGCCGAGCGTGAACAGCGAGCGGCGGCGCGAGAGCCGCGCGGTCCGGTGCGCGAGGGCATCAATGGTTGGCGTGGTCATCGCAATCTCCCTATCCAAACCTGGCAATAGTGGTTCTGCTCGCGTTCGAGTTGTTCAGGACGCAGGCCAGGAAGCCATCCGCCGAGCACGTTTCGCAGCATGGGGTGTTGTCAGCCACGCACTGCTCATTGCTCCCACATTCCGCCAGCAGCACCTGCTGGCACACGGCGGCGTCAGCGGCACAGCGCTGTTCTTCAAGCGTCCCGCACTGCTTGCCCTTCTTCTTGTTGTTGCCCTTCCGTTTTCTGGCGCTGCTGAGCTCTGTGGCGCCGTCGCTCACCGTGCGCCGTAGCGCGGCCAGAAAGGATCCGTTCATGCGCGTTCTCCCGCATTCGTGCAGCTACGCATCCGGCGCGCAGGCTGGAGGGATACGTCGTAGCCAGATGGCCAGCCCGCACCGGCGCGAGATCACCCGTCGTGATCTCACGTCGCTATCCTGCGCAACCTGACCGTGGGGGGGAATGACAGAAATCTGGCAATTGAGCGGGCAACGCGGCGCCCACGTTTGATACCCGCAGCCGATCAGTAGCGAAGGAGCGGTCATGCACCCCATTCGTGTCGGAGTCCAGATTCAGCAGCAGCACGCCACCTACCCGCAGATTCGCGACGCCTGGCAGCGGGTAGAGGCGAGCGGCGCGGATACGCTCTGGAACTGGGATCACTTCTTCCCGCTT
>DAOUDE010000128.1:0-10951 GCA_034431475.1 Thermomicrobiales bacterium
CGCGCGTTCCGGCGGCCACCGCGTGGCGGCGCTGCCGCGGCCAGGGCCGCGCCCTGCGCCTCCGGCAACGCCAGCGCGCGCACCAGGGCGCGCACGGTGGCCGGATACGGGTGGCGATGCTCACCGCGCTCCAGCGCGCTGATGGCATTTGGGGTCAGGCCGGCGCGTTCGGCCAGTTCCTCCTGCGTCAGGCCAGCAGCGCGGCGCGCCTGGCGCAGCCGCGCCGCGAAGGAGGGTTGCGCCGCATCCTGCCCTGCCTGGGAATCGCCCATGGGTCGCCTCCGTTGGCGCCATATCGTGGCAGGCGCACTGTAGTCCACAGCGGGCTGGACAGTCCGCAAGTGGGTGAGAAGTGGGTGAGTGCTGATGGTGGCAATTCACGCCGCCGGGCGGCACCGTGTGCGTGGCGTCCTTCACCACATCAGGGGTGACCCTGGCCAATCATGATCGCCCGGGCTGCAGCAACGGCGCTGGTCAGCATCAGGAGGAGCACCATGCGCGAAGTGATCTACGCGATGCGCTTTACGGGGCGGGCCCAGCCCGTGGGGGAAGCGGGCAACGTGCTGCACGCGGCCACCAGCGCTCCCAGCAGCGCGATCAAGAGCAGCGTTGGCCCGGATGGCCTGACCAGCGCCATCACGCCCGCTCCCGGGGAGGCGGCAACCTTCACCTCGGAGGTGACCTTCATCGGGGAAACCAGCTTCCTGGAGACGGGCGTCATCACCTTTGGCGCGGGCAACACGCTGCGCTTCTCCACCGTGGGCAGCGGGTACCTGGCCCCGAGCACGGACCCCGCCCGCAAGCACGGCACGGTGATGTGGACGGTAGAGGCGGGCGAGGGGCAGTTCGCCGGAGCCACCGGCCTGATTACCTCCAACTTCTTCGTCGATGACCAACTCGGCGTCGTCGACAACCACTTCGGGGTGCTGCTACTGCCGTAAGGCGCAGCAGCCACGCAACCAGCCCTGCTGATTGGGCAGCTTCACGACACGACCGGATCAAGAGAGGAAATGGAGCACGCGCATGACCCACTCCAGCCACACGGCCGTCGCGTTCCTGAACCGGCGCGTGGCCCTCGCCAGCGCGGGCGCCGCCGCCGTTGGCCTCACTGGCCTGCGCCCTGCCCGGGCGCACGACGACGACCTGGCCGCTCACCCCCTGGCCGGGACCTGGCTGGCGATGGCCAACCCGCCCCTGCCCGACGATCCCCAGTTCCCGGCGACCTCGCTCTTTGCCTCCGACGGCACCGTGCTGCTGGTCTTCCCTGCCAGCCAGACCGGGCCGCAGGGCCCCTTCCTGAGTTCTGCCGCCCTGGGCCTGTGGGAAGCGGAAACGGACCAGCGCGGGAGCTTCACCGCCGTCCAGATCATGTCGGCTCCCGACGGCACGCTCCTGGGCTCGGTGACGATCGAGGGACACCCCGAGGTGAGCGCCGACGGGCAGACGTTCATCGACGACGGGTCGCTCGCCACCATCACCATGCGGGATGCCAGCGGCGCGATCATCAACCAGATCGTGCCCACCGGCAGCCCACAGGGGAGGCCGGTGACGGCAGTCAGGATGGCGGTCGGGGTCTCCGGCTTCCCGGAGAGTCCGGCGACAGACGCCACGCCCACCAGCTAAAGCGAATTGCAGAGGCAGCGGCACGACCGCCGTATGTTGACAGCAACGGGAGAACCGACATGCACCAACCGCGTACTCTGAAACACGCGCCGCGCGAACGCCTGGACGAACCGTCCGGAGGCACCCGCCGCGCCGTCCTGGCCCGATCCATCGCGGCGGCGCTAGCCCTGGGGCTCGGCCGCAACCGGCCCGCGGCGGCGCAGGATGCCACCCCGGCGGCCGACGACCCCCTGCGCCAGTGGGCCCCCGGGCAGACGGCGACGATCAACGGCGCGGCTCTCTACTACGAGGAGCACGGGGCGCCGGACGGCCAGCCTGTGCTGTTGCTGCACGGCGGTCTCTCCAACTCCGAGTGGTGGGTCAACCTCGCCCCGGTGCTGGTCGCGGCGGGCTACCGGGTGGTGGCCGTGGACAGCCGGGGCCACGGCCGCTCGGCCTGGGGCGACCTGCCGATCACCTACGAGCAAATGGCCGCAGACGCCGTCGGCCTCCTGGACCACCTGGGGATCGCCAAGACCGATGTCGTCGGCTGGAGCGACGGCGCCATCATCGCGCTCGATCTCGCCATCCATCACCCGGAACGCCTCAACCGGGTGGTTGCCTACGGGGCGAACTTCACCCCCGACGGCGTGCAGTTCGTGCTCACCGATCAGGTGCCGCCGTGGGAGCGGCTCATCGCGGACTACCGGCGGCTGGCGCCGGAGCCGGAGCGCTTCGAGGAACTCGGTGAAGTGCTCAACGCGCTGTACCTGGTTGCGCCGAACTACAGCGAGGCGGATCTGGGCAGCGTCAGCGTGCCAGTCCTCGTGCTCGATGGCGATGCCGACGAGGCCGTCAAGACCGCCCACACGCGGCGTCTGGCGGAGTTGATCCCCGGCGCGGAGCTGGCGCTCATGCCCGGTACGGGCCACTTTGCGCCCTTCGCAAAGCCCGCGATCTTCAACCAGATTGTCCTCGCGTATCTGGCCGGGGAGCCACTGCCGCTGCCCGCCGCCACGCCCACCAGCGAGTAAGCTGGCCACGAGCGTGCGCGACACCGAGCAGGAGGAAACCACCTGTGCCGATCACCCCCGGCAAGTGGTTCGCGGAGCCGAGTGACGACCGTCCGGACCGCTAGTACCGCTATGCCGAGCTGACGGAGTTGCTGCACCGCCTTGCGCCGCCTTCAACGGCAATGTGCGGTATCGTGCGCCGCGCCCACCCAGCCTCACGCACGGCGTGGGGCCGACGGCGGCGTAATCTCGCGCATCGAGGTGGCATGTGCAGCGCTTGTGGGAACGGGATGATCACCAGGAGGCGTCCGTCTTCGTGCCGGAGGGGCTGCTGCGGGAAGCGCGCCGGCAGCGGCGCCTGAGCGAGGGCGACATCCCGGAGGTCTGTCTCCTGGATCCGGATGGAGACGTCGTCCGGTTCGTGCAGGCCACAGGAGTGGGCCGGCGTTCCGCGACCTGGGCCTGCTATCACACGGATCTCTGGGAGACGGAGGTCGCGGGCCGCACCATCGGCGTCATTGGCAACGCGGTCGGCGCGCCGTTCGCGGTGCTGGTGGCCGAAGAGGTCTTCGCCTCCGGGGGCAAGCTGCTCGTCAGCGTCACTTCCGCTGGGCAACTGGACCCCACCTTGCCGCTGCCTTGCACCATCCTCGTGCAGTGTGCGCTGCGGGGAGAAGGCGTCAGCCATGCCTATCTTCCGCCTGGGGAGAGCGTCACGGGCAACACCCAACTCCTGGCGGCGGTTGCCGCCGAACTCGAGCGGGCAGGGATTGCCGCGGTCACCGGCAGCACCTGGACCACCGATGCCCCATTCCGGGAGACGCCATCGGCGATCGCGTCCGCGCGGGCAGCGGGCGCACAGGCAGTCGAGATGGAGATCGCCGGGCTCTACGCCTTCGCCAGGGCCTGCCGCAAACCCATCGTTTGTTTCGCGCTCGTCACCAACCAGATGGCGCAAGCGGGAGACGACTTCGAGAAAGGGGCGGACAATGGGGCCAGCCAGGCGCTCGCACTCGTCGCGGCGACATCCCGAGCCTGGGCCTCGATCACGCGGGACGGCCAGCATCGAGAAGGGGACGCATGATGATGGAACACCGCACGGGTGAACCGCCGGAAGCCCCGCTCTTCGATCCGGTGCTCTTTGCGCGTGGGATGGCGGTGCTTCGCATCTTCTTCGGCCTGATCATTTTCGCCAATGGGCTGGCCAAGCTTGACCCGGCGCTGGGCCGGGTGGATGCCGGGCCGTACCACGCCAACCTGATTACGCGCGATGGCGCCCGAGGCATTCTCAACTTTGAGATCAACGACCGGCAGATCCGCAAGGATGCCCCGAAGGGCACCCAGGTACCGGGGTTGCGCGCGTTCGTCAATGGCGTGGTGCTCGCCCACTGGGGGGTATTTCAGTGGCTGGTGGTCATCATTGAAGTAGGTGCCGGGCTGTTGCTGATCCTGGGGCTCGCCTCGCGCGGCGCAGCGCTGCTCGATCTGGGCCAGCAGCTCTTCCTGGCGTTGGTTTACGCCTCGAGCAACCGGTGGCTTTTCGAGCAGCCTCACGAATATGTGCCCCTGATCATCCTGGTGATCGTCCCGGCTGGCCGCATGTGGGGCATCGATGGCTGGCTCCTGCGCCGCTCTCCCCGGCTCCAGCATTGGCCATTCTAAGGCGCTGCTCCCGGGTTCGTGCGTCTGCCGGCGCTGCGCTGAGGACGCGAGAGGCTGCCTCCACGGCCCCGGCATTCCGCATGCACGGCTGACAGGGGGAGGTCATTCACGGAGCGCCGGTGACGGCCGCTTGACCCTCACCCCAACCACACTCCCTGTGCGCAGGGCGAGAGGCTTATCGTCGACCTGGGAGCCGGTGCAGGGCTCCGCATCCCCGGCCGGGAAGCCACCGCCATTGCCCGCCGCGACGCCTGCCAGCGAGTACGCTGCGCGCTGCTGAACAAGGGTGAGTACACGCGCCTGCACGTGCTGGCGCAGGGCAGGAGGAGAACACCCGTGCCGATCACACCCGGCAAGTGGATCGCGGATTCGAGCGTGTACCGCCCGGACCGGTATTACCGCTACGCCGAGCTGACGGAACTGCTCCACCACTGGGCCGCTGGCCACCCGGCCCTGCTGACCATCGAGAGCATCGGGACGTCCTACCAGGGCCGGGAGATCTGGGCGCTCACCCTGACCGACCGCGAAACCGGGCCGCCCGAGGAGAAACCGGCCTACTTCGTCGATGCCAACATCCACGCCGATGAGGTCACGGGCATCGCGACAGTCCTCTGGCTGATCAACCACGTGCTGACCGAGGCGGGCCACAACCCGGAGATCGACCGGTTGCTGGCCACCACGACGCTCTACCTGGTGCCGGCCGTAAATGTCGATGGCATCGACCCCGGCATGATGGACGCGGAAGCCTTCATCCGCTCCTCGCTGCGGCCCTTTCCTCACGCCGAGCAGCAGGCCGGGCTGGTGGAGCGCGATGTGGATGGCGACGGCACCATCGTTTCGATGCGCCTCAAGGACGCCGCCGGGCCCTGGAAAATCTCCGCGCACGACCCGCGCATCATGACGCGGCGTGGGCCAGACGAGATGGACGGCGACTTCTACTTCCTGCTGCCCGAGGGCGATATCCCGGACTGGGATGGCGGGGCCATCCCCATCGCCCCGGCGCTACTGGGCCTCGATGCCAACCGCAACTTCCCGGCAGACTGGGCGCCGCACTGGGTGCAGGAGGGCGCCGGCGCGTACCCCCTCTCCGAGCCGGAGACCCGCGCGCTCGCGGAGTTCCTGTTCGCGCATCCGAATATCCACGGCTCGCAGCACTTCCACACCTTTTCCGGCTGCATCCTGCGCCCGCCGACCGCGCACCCCTCGGCCGACATGCCGGCCCTCGACCGCGCCATCTACGCGGCCATCGGCAAGCTGGGCGAAGACGAGACCGGGTACCCCTGCATCGGCATCTACGACGCCTTCGCCTACGACCCCAGGAAGCCGATGCGGGGCGGGCTGCTCGACTGGGTGTACGAGCAACTCGGCGCAATCCCGTTCTCGACCGAGCTCTGGTCCCTGGCGGCGAAGGCGGGGGTCGAGGTCACCGATTTCATCGACTTCTTCCGCAACCGCTCCGACGAGATTGACGCCGCGATGCTGCGCGTGCTGGATGACGACCTGGGCGGCGAAGGGTTCCGTGACTGGACGCCGTTCGTGCATCCGCACCTGGGGCCGGTGGAGATCGGCGGCTGGAACCGCACCTTCACCTGGACGAACCCACCTGGCCCCTTCCTGGAGGAGGTCACCGCGCCGAACGCCCGGTTCGTGCTGCGCGCCGCCCAGACCGGGCCACGCCTGGAACTGCGCGATGTCACGGTGGAGGCACTCGGCAACGGGCTCTCCAGGGTCTCGGCGGTGGTCCACAACGTGGGCTTCCTGCCCACCTATGTGTCCGAGACCGCGCGCGAGGCGGGGGTAACGCAACCGGTGACCGCCACTCTCACGCTGGACGCAGGCGGCTCCCTCGTGGCCGGCCAGGCCGAGCAGGACCTGGGGCACCTGGAAGGCCGCGCCAATCTGCATGGCGCGCTGCTCTGGAACGACACCTACCCGGCGCTGAACCGGGCGCGGGCGGAATGGGTGGTGCGCCAGCAGCCGGGCACGCAGGTCACCGTGACCGCGGAGACCGCGAAGGCGGGCGTGGCGCGCCGCGAGATTCAGCTCGCCTGATCCGCCTGGCCTGCGGGCGAACCGGGGAGCCGCGTGCGCGGAGTTTCCATCGGTGGCGAGCGGGTGTACAGTAGTGGCCAGGGTCTGCTTCGTCGCCATCGCCTCACGCAGGGGGCTCCCCATGGCTGCCGAACGCTTCGTTCCCCTTCACATCTGCCTCCGCGAAGCCCTTGCGACCGCGTACCCGCGCCGCGCCGCGCTGCGCCTCCTCGCCGGGCTCGGGCTGGCCGGGCTCGTCAACCCGGCCGCCGCCCGGAAGCACCGGAAGCGCAGGAAGAAGCGCTGCGCGAAGGCCGGGCGACCGACCACCAGGAAGCGCAAGCGCTGCTGCCCCGGGCTGAGCAAGGACGCCGCGAACCGCTGCGTCCGGCCGTCGGGTGGGTGCACGCCAGGGAGTTGCCCGGCCGGCCAGCTCTGCCTGCGCAGCGGAGCCTGCCAGCCCTGCAGTGTTACCTGCACCGGCACGCCGGCGCAGTGCGGGGCCGCCTTGCAGGCGGCGCTGGACGGCGGGGGCACGGTGTACGCCTGCCCGGGCCGTTACCAGGGCGGCTTCGCGCTCGGCCCACCCCTCGCGAGCCTGCGCCTGATCGGCGCGGGGGAGGGGGATGACCCCGCCCGCAACACCATCCTCGACGCCCACGACCTGGGGCGGGTGCTGGATATCGACGCCGGGGTGGGGCTGGTGACGCTGGAACGGGTGCGCATCACCGATGGCTTCGGCTCCCCCGGCGCAGGCATCCGCCACACCGATGGAACCTTGCGCATGACGGAGTGTACGGTCGAGGGGAACACCGGCGACGGCGTGGGCGGCGGCATGGCCAGCGGCGGGACGCTGGAGCTGACGCGCTGCACCATCCGCGCCAACTTCGCCCTGGGGTCACTTGGCGAAGGCGGCGGCCTGTACACGCTGGGAACCACCACCCTGACCGACTGCCGGGTGGAGGACAACTACGCGGGCGACTCCGGGGGTGGGCTCGCGGTCTTCGGCGGGACGACCCGCCTGGCCGGCACCACCCAGGTCCGCGACAACGTGGTCGATACCGGCCTTGGCGGCGGCATCTCCGTGCAGGCCGCGACCCTCACCATCGCCGAGACGTGCCGGGTGATCGAGAACACGGCGCCAGCGGGCAACGGCGGCGGCATCGCCAAGGACACGTCGTCCACGGTGACCCTGCAAGGCTCCAGCGGGGCCACCTCCCCGGTCGTGGTCAATAACTGCCGCGACAACTGTTTCGGCACGATCCCCCGGTGTGCGGCAACGCCCGTCTCCTGTCCGCCCTAGCGCCGCCCGGGCCGCGCGAGCGTTGACGATTGCCGCGCCGATGCTCATGATGCGCGCAGCGCAGACTGCGCCTGGCAGAGTGGGTCTCGTCATGGCTACATCGCCGCCCGACCGCCAACCATCTGGACCACTGCGACGGGGAACGCTGGGCACCATTGCCCAGCGGGCGTACGCTACCGCGCCGCTCCCGGCCTCCCTCACCACCCTCGTTGGCCGCGACACGGAACTGGCGGCCCTCACCGCGCTGCTGCGCCAGCCGGCGATCCGCCTGCTGACGCTGGTGGGGCCGGGCGGCGTGGGGAAGACGCGACTCGCCCTGGAGGTCGCGGCAGCGGTCAACGATGAGTTCGCCGACGGCATGGCCCTGGTGCCGCTCACCCCGGTCACGCACTTCGCGCAGGTGCCGGCAGCGGTGGCGCAGGCGCTCGATCTGCGCGAATCCACCGAGCGGCCCCTCCCCGAGCAGATCGCCGCCGTGCTGCGCACCCAGCACGTGCTGCTGGTGCTCGATAACGTCGAGCACGTCGCCCAGGCGGCCTCCTTCCTGGCCGGTCTGCTCTCCGCCTGCCCCCTGCTCACGATCCTGGCCACCAGCCGCGCCATCCTGCACGTCACCGGCGAGCGCGTCTTCCTGGTGCTGCCGCTGGCGCTGCCCAACCCGGCCCTCGCGCTGACCACCGAGGTCGCCCTGGCCTCGCCCGCCGTGCAGCTCTTCGTGGCGCGGGCCCAGGCGGCCCGGCCCGATTTCGCGGTTACGCCCGGCAACGTCGCGGCCATCTCCGCCATCTGCCGCCGCCTGGATGGCCTGCCGCTGGCGATCGAGCTGGCCGCCGCGCGCACCACCCACCTGCCGCCGTCAGCCCTGCTGGCTCATCTCGAAGCGCCCCTCACCATGTTGACCGGCGGCCCCCACGACCAGCCGCTCCGCCTGCAGACGCTGCGCGACGCCATCACCTGGTCCTACGACCTCCTCGCGCCGGCCGAGCAGGGACTCTTCCGCCGCCTCGCGGTCTTTGCCGATGGCTTCACACTGGAGGCGGCCGAAGCCGTCGGCGGCGCAGACGCCACGACCACGCTCGATCTCATCCGCGCGCTCGTCGAGAAGAGCCTCGTGGTGCAATCCGAGCAGCCGGTGGGCATCCCCCGCTACGGGATGCTGGAGACGATCCGGGAGTTTGCCATCGAGCGCCTGGCCGCCAGCGAGGACGACGCCCCGGCGCGCGCCGCCCACGCCGCGTTCTACCTCCGGTTCGCCGAAGAGGCGGCGCCCCACCTGATCGTGGCCGGCTCCGCGCCGTGGGTGGAGCGCCTGGCCAGCGACCGGCCCAACCTGCGCGCCGCTGCCGCCTGGGCGCTGGCGCACGGGCAGGCGGAGGCGGTGCTGCGCATGGCGGGTACGGTGCTCTCCTTTGCCTACGCGCGCGGCGAACCGCGCGAAGGGCAGGCCTGGCTGGAAGCAGCTCTGGCGGCAGATACCGCCGCGCTGCCCCGGATCCGCATCGACGCCCTGTTCACCGCCTCGGCGCTGGCCCAGGTGCAGGGCGATTTCGCGCACTCCGCCGTGCTCAGCGCGCAGGGCCTGGCCCTGGCGCAGGACGAGGGGTACGCCTTTGGGCAGGCACGCGCGCACATCGCCCTCGGCATCACCGCTGAATGGCAGGGCGAGATCGACCGCGCGGCCGAGCACTACGAAACCGCGCGCACCCTGATGGCCGGGCGGGATGACCCGGACCGCCTGCCGCACTGGTCCCTGGTGCCCGCCGCCAATCTCGCCGATATCGCGCTGCTGCGCGACGACCCGGTGCTCGCGGGCACGCTCGCTGCCGAGGCTGTCGATGGCTGGCGGGAGATGGGCTACCTCTGGGGCATTGCGCAGGCGCTGGGCACCGCTGCCGCAGCGGCGAGTGAGCGCGGCGACCAGGTGCAAGCCGCCCGGCTCTACGAGGAAACGCTCGCCTTCTGGCTCGATAGCGACGACGGCCGGGGCATTGCGGGCACCCTGGCCGGCATCGCGGGGGTCGCCAATCATCGCGGCCAGTTCGAGGCCGCCGCGCGCCTGCTGGGCACGGCCTGGGGCATCGCCCAGGTGCTGGGGGTGCGCTACCTGGCGCATCACGTTCACGCCGAGCGCGTGCTGGCCGCCACGCGCGCCCACCTGGGTGAGGCGGCGTTCGAGATGGCCTGGGCGCAGGGGTGGGCGCTGCCGATGGAGCAGGCCGTGGTTGAGGCGCGGCGGGTGCTGGCGCTCCCGGCGCCGATGCGGCCCTCGGCCGGCTCCGCGCCGCTGCGGTTACTCTCCCCACGTGAGATCGATGTGCTGCGCTTGCTGGTGGCGGGCCACTCGGACCGCGAGATCGGCGCGGTGCTGCAGGTCAGCCCGCGCACGGTCCAGACGCATGTAGCCAGCCTCTTCGCCAAGTTCGGCGTTGATTCCCGCGTCGAGGTCACGGCGCTCGCCGTCCGCCGTGGGCTGGTGTGAGGTGGCGGAACGCCTCATCGCACCCGGTCTGTGCGCGCCCTGTCACCGCTCCCTCCGGGTGTCGTCCTGAGCTTGTCGAAGGACCTCGGCCCCCGGCCAACCAGGTTCAAGGCGGCAACCCCCTCCGGGTGTCGTCCTGAGCCCGCAGGCGAAGGATCTCGGCGCACGCGCAGGTGTCATCTCGATCACCGACCTGATCTCCCTCTCACCGCCCACCCTCAGGTGTCATCTTGAGCCTGTCGAGAGATCTCGCGTCACCAGCCACATTGCTGCGAGGTGGCCACACTCTTCAGGTGTCATCCTGAGCGACGTCGAAGGATCTCGTTCCCCGGCCGCGACGGTGCGAGGCCACTGCCCACCCTCAGGTGTCATCTCGAGCTTGTCGAGAGATCTCGGCGCTACCGGCCGCGCGGGTGCGAGGCCGCCCCCACCCTCGGGCGCGGGCATCGTTCCGCGTTGGCCGGGGGCCGAGGTCCTTCGACAAGCTCAGGACGACACCCGGAGGGGGTTGCCACTTCGGTCCGCATTGGTTGGGGGCCGAGGTCCTTCGACAAGCTCAGGACGACACCTGAGGGTGGCGGCCACGCTTGCCGTGGCGGCAGGCAAGGCCGGAATTCCCTGGCTTCCATCAGGACACCCGGAGGTGGCGGCACTGCGGTCACAAGCAGCAACGCCCCCATTTGCGGACTTTACGGACCCTGCGCCACGCTGGCGGCCACTACGCAGCACAGAGACTCCGTAAGCCGCAGGATGTGCGCGGGCGCGAGCTCCGGCACACTGGTGCTCCGACCAAAGACACGGTAGGAGGCCCCGATGAGCACCCCGATGACTGTCTCGCGATTTGAAACAAAGCCCTTCGAT